>CAZCQL010000069.1:0-24690 GCA_964500835.1 uncultured Bacteroides sp. | reverse complement strand
TACCCCAATAATTAACTTTTTAAAGCCAGGTTCCTGTTGATTTCCCTGAGTTGCAAACAGGACCCGGGCTTCAAATTTTCAGAATGTGATAATGGGGTAGGCAGGATGCCTGACGGAGACAGCGTATATTCCAATTCGGCTTAAAAATTGGGAATTTTCAAAATTAGTCCAATCAATTCTCCTGCAGTTCTCTCGGTCTTCGCTTCCTTGTTAGGCTATCGGCAGGGTAGGTGGCTTTTAACATATCCATTTGTGCTCTCGCCCAGTCAACAACTACTGTTCTTTGATCATCGGTGAGATTTGCCTCACTATGAAGGCCCAGATAAGTATAGGATGCCAGTGGCATCTCTTTTTTTTCGATCTGTTCAATGGTTTCTTTAAATTTATGATTTTGATTTGCTATCGGTGCATTAGTGAAGTTTGAATAATTGAGATGCCTTTTCCCATCCATTATGTGATTGTTAATCCACCATGTAACCGGTTGAATATAAGAATACCATGGATATTTTGTTTTGTTTGAATGGCAATCGTAGCAGGATTTTTTCAGGATTTCGGATACCTCACCAGGAACGGAATATTGGGTGGAGATGTCAAAGGTAAGATCATTGGATTGGTTTCTATCCGGACGAATCAACTGAATGAGTACCAATCCTGCACCCAGGACAATTAGAATTTTTTTCAGCATAGCTTTACGAATGAGTTTAAGATTATAATGAGTTGTATTTAATTGGAAATAGTTGAACCAGACTTAATCCTGCATATGAGTTAAAACTATACAATTATAGGTAAACTAGTTTACATCCGAGGTTAGATCTTTGTCTGTCTTTAAGCTGAGGTAGAGATAACAGATTAATACAGCCTGCAAGATTCTCGATGGACAGATCAATTTTTTGTTCGTATTTAAAATATTGTTAAGCACAAGATATTAATTTTAAGTCATTAGAGCGATTAGTTACCAAAACTTTCTGATATGAAAATCATTCCGTTATCACAGGTAAAAAAGAACGAGGTCCATATGGATGGCGCTGTTGGAGCATGGAAGCAGCTTCCGCTGGGAAATGGCGACGGAACCCCTGTTTATTCTTACAGGGTATTCACCCTGGAGCCTGAAGGACATACCCCATACCATCAACATCCGTACGAGCACATGAATTACGTGATCGAAGGCTCCGGCGCCCTGGTCAACGAAAAAGGGGAGGAACAACCCCTCAAGGCCGGAGACTTTGCCCTGGTCAATCCCGATGAAAAGCACCAGTATCGAAATAAGGGGGACAAACCTTTCAAGATGATCTGCGGGGTACCGAAGGAGTTTGAATAATTTGGCCCAAGGATGTAATTTAAGGGTATTTTTATGGATCCCAGACAAAAGTGCTTAGAAACGTGGGGACTACCTGTGTGATCGTTTTAGTCAGATTATCCCCGGTAGTTAGTATAATTACATAATGCAAATTTTTGTGGTGAGTGATACAGACCAGGTGTTGATAAATTCGATTCTCCTTTGAAGACCTAATGGCTACCTCGCTCCAGTATGAGCTTCCATAAATCTCATTATACAGTGAACCAGTATGAATAATCAGGTTTTCAGGAAAAAGTTCCTGAAAATAAGTTTCAATATCCATTTCTGATTCAAATACCTTTGCGTGAATGGTTTCTAAAGCATTATTCTTCATGGAACCTGAGAATCCGGATTTCTCCCAATTGATCGTCCATTTGGTTGGGAAATCGAAGCGGATTGCCTGATCCATTGAGCTTTGCAGTTGATACCTTTTTTGATATAGATCAGTAATCTTTGAATATCTACGATCAGCAATATAAAGATCCGAAATATCTCCCCTAGCTGACAGCTTAAATTGAAGTTGCTGGGGCATAGAAGAATTCCTGCTTACTGCTGTTTTCCTGGTCACAAAATCCAGAATAAACTGTTCAATAACCTGATCACCTTTTGTGATCTCTGCCTGGAGGCCAAGTTCTGCCCTCGAGATGGTGAGTACACTTCCCAGGTACGCCCAATCGTTGCCGCTGGCAAGCCTGTATTCTCCAAGGTATTTTTCCTCTTCCCCCCGAGGAAGCTCGTAACTGTTTAGTGTAGGATCGGATACTAGCGGGATTGCAAAGTCTGATAAAGGTTCATCCAGAGAGAGGCGGATCACATTGTTCATGATTGTGATCAGGTTTGGGAAGGAGTACCTGTCCACCATGGTCAAATCGACATTGGCAAGCAGAACGGCCGCTATATCCTGGTCAGGTGCGATAAAGGTCATGGAAGACATACTCCTTCGGCTTCCCCCGTGAAAGATGTATTGTTTGCCATTCAGATCCCCTATAAACCAACCCAATCCATAGTGGAAGGGCATACCTTCTCCTCCTTCCTCTTTGGTAATACCAGGAAAAGTACTGTATGGTTCCCACATCAGGCGAATGCTTTCGGGTGTCAGAATTTGATCTCCTCCATACCGCCCATTATTCAGCAATGCTATCAGATAATGGCCCAGATCATTTGCGGTGGAACGCAGCAGGGAACCTGCCGGGGAGAATTCCAGCAACATCTCCTCCTCACTGTGAGCCGGGATGGCTCGATCAATTCCCTGATAGTGTCCATACAATACATGAAGTCTTTTAAATTCTTTTGGATCATTGGTGGTCCGGTCCATCTGAAGAGGGGTGAATATATGTTGCTCCAGGTATCGATTGTATGATAAGCCGCTTACTTCCTCGATCAGTAATCCAGCCAGTGTAAAGCCTTCGTTGGAGTATTCATAGCTGGTTCCCGGTTCATTGACCAGGTATATAGATTCAAATGATCTGACCAGATTCTCCAATGCTTTCTCAGAAGTGTCGCTGCTGCGTACCTTAAGAGCTCGCAATCCGGAAGTATTATTCAGCAGCATCCTGACCGTGATATGATCACTCAGCTCCCTGTTAGCTGTTTTGAACCAGGGCAGGTATGTGAAAACAGGTTCATCCAAATTGATCTTGCCTTGTTCCACCAGTTGCATGATGGCCATGGCAGTAAACGATTTTGTCAACGAACCTATAGCTGTTGAGGTTTGATCGGTCATGGATTGACTTCCACCCATGTAGGTAAGACCATATCCCCTCTGAAAGACTACCTGGTCACCATGGACCACCACCAAAGAAAAGCCAGGAATGATTTGGCTCTCTAACAATTGCTCCAGGTACCTTTCCAGGGGACTGGATAAGAGTGGGACCTGAAACATTGTGATCAGGAACAAGTTCAGAAGTAGGCGCTTTATTTTCATAACCATATATTTATTCGTTTACCAGAATGCGCGGATTGATTCTCTTCATGGAGGAGGAGGCCCATCGTGCGCTTAATATTGCAACTCCTGTAAGTAGTAAGTAAGCAGCAATAGTACCTGTAAGGGTCAATACAAAAGGAAAGTCCACTACGCCGAATTCCGAAGTGATTGAACCCATTAGATGTGGCCCTGAAAAAAGTAGTAGAGGCAGACCTAATGCAATACCTCCCATGGCTGTCACCCCGCTCTTCCAGATCATCACATATTGCAATTGTTTCTGGGTATACCCTATCAGCTTGTATACCCCGATGGTTTTCCGGTATTCCCAGATATTCAGAAAAATATCATTAAACACTGCTACAATCATGATGCCTATAAAAAAGAGGGAGATCAGGATCATGGATGCATTGATGCTTTTGGTAACACCCAGAAATCCCAGCTGTTCTTCAATGGTGAGTTCAACCTGAATGGCCTCTCCGTATCTTTTTCTTAGAGCTGACATTAGCGTATCTTTTTTGCCCGCTTCCTTGAGGATCAGGGAATATGTTGCGGGTTCGAACAGTGGATTGACCGTCAAAACAGCAGCTGAAGAAAGCCGGAAACCTTCTCCCATGTTACTTATATCCTGATAGATGCCGGTGATATTCAAATAGCGGGCTTCGTTCTCCATCAGGACAAGTATGCTATCACCGACTGTTTTTCTCGTATCATGGGCAGTACCGATGCACAAGGAGATTTCTTTTTCATCCATCGGGTGACGCCCTGAGATATTTGACAGGCCGATCAGCCCGGGATCTCCTTCGTATACCTTTCCTAGCAAGGTCCTGGGAGCAGTATCCGAAGAGCCTGGAATGATCAACTCAAAGTAACTGAAAGGAACGACCTCACGTATCAGTTCCTCCCCATGAATCTGTCTGAGGAATTGTTTATGTGTGATAGGAAGGATCACTGCTGTGGAGCGTGTCACTTGCATATCAGAACCATCAAATCCCCAAAGCGATTTATAGTCTGCTATTTTACTGAAGGAGTTGGATGTGTTCACAGCAAATCCCAGGATAAAAGCTGTTATGGCCAGGCTTAATGTAGATAACAACGCCTTCCTGGGACTATCGAAGAGAAGTTTGAATGCGATCCAAAGAGGCATAGGAGCTCTCTGGATTTTTAGAAATAGATGGGTCTTACCTCGCTGGATATTGCTGTCCCCAGAAACTGATTTGAGAGCCTGTGCTGGGGGGATATTACCCGTTCTAAGGGTGAAGATCCGGATCAGGACCGTGACAAATAGAAGAAAAAACAGGGAGCTGGCGATAAAGATGGTGGCCAGGGGAAGATCGAGATTCAGCACACCAATGGATCTCAATATAGATTGCAGAATGGTCCGGATGGAAAAGAAGCTGGCGGCCAGTCCTATGGGGATGGCCATTGAGGCTATCACTATATATTGGACTAGGTACACCCCGGTTACCTGGCCGCTTTTATATCCAAGTGCTTTCAGAGAACCAATTAGCTGGCTATCGGCTAAAACTGAATTGGTGACAATTGCGGAAATTATATATCCTGAGACAACAATTGCAAGTACTGAAAAAAGGACAATTACAAAACCGATAATCCTGTAAATACTCGTAAAAACCGATTTAAAAAGCTTGTATTGCAAGTTATTGCCGGAATAAGGCATCTCCTTGTTAAACCTGGTCCAGACTTTCTCAATATCTGCTTTATCGTACATCCTGACGCCCTGCATCACCTGGTTCAGTTCACTGCTTTGTACCAGAAAAGGAAGCATTCCGGGAGCAATCCAGATCCGGTTGGGATTGATGAGTCCACTGGCATAGTGTGGATCCACTACTATGTTGGAAATTATCAATGGATACAGCCCCGTGGAGAGGGGGATATGAAGGGTATCTCCTACACACATTTGATACTTCACAGAAAAGTGTTTGGGTACCCAAACCTCCCCCCAGTCTGGCAGGGAGGATTCGTTCTCCTCCATGCTCAACAGATGGTCATATTGTTCCTGGTGATTACCCATTTCGGTAATGCGTACCATGATATCGACCTTCTCTGATTTGTAGGTCAGAGGTTCGCTAACCAGGAAAAAGTGGGAAGGAGGAGCAATAAACTCCACCTCTGGTTGTTGTTTAAACCAAGCAGTGATCTCTGTGGGATCATGCTGCCTTATATCATATTCAAGCAGAATATGTGATGCCTTCAGACGGTCGAACATCAGGTCAAAGGGTTTGTTTATTCCCACCAAAATCCCAATGGCAGTTGTCAGAAGTAATACAGAGAGCGTAATACTCAATCCTATCAGCAGGTTTTGCTTTTTACGGTGTCGTAAGTTGTTCCATACAACCAGAAGAACACTTCTCATGATTACCAGCCTTTCTTTGTTAACCAACCCAGAAGCACTTTTTCATTCATTTGCCTGTTCGAAGATGGATTAATCCTGAAGGTATCCACAAATTCACCATCACGCAGATAGATGACCCTTTCTGCGAAGCAGGCCGCTTCTATCTCATGGGTGACCATCACGATGGTTTGACCTTTAGAATGCAGCTTGGATAAGATTTCAAGCACCCTTTTTGTAGAAGAAGAATTCAGACTCCCTGTGGGCTCATCTGCAAGCAGGATTTCTGGCTCATTTACAAGTGCACGTGCGATGGCGCAGCGCTGTTGTTCTCCACCCGATACCTGAGCTGGGTAACGGTTTTTCAACTCATCGATGCCCAATTCATGCATCAGGGAGACTGCTCTAGCCCTGGCTTCACGTCTGGTTTTCTGCCCAAGGAATGCAGCCACCAGAATATTCTCCAGAAGAGTAAGGCCCGGGATCAGGTTGTTGTGCTGAAAAACCATACCCATCGTTTCTCTGCGGAACTGGGCCTTCTCATTTTGCCCTGAAGGCATTGGCTGCCCGCTTACGATCAGGTCACCTCTGGAAGGTTCATCCAGTCCACCTAGCAAATAAAGCAAGGTGGACTTGCCTGATCCCGAACTTCCCATAATGACCACAAACTCCCCTCGAGTAATTTCAAGATCAAGATGAGGGATTACCAGGTTCTTATTGTCCTTGCCCAGCAAGTATTCTTTCTGCAAATTTTTTGCATGTAGAATGATCGATTTCATATTGTTCTTTTCCAACAAATCTGCGATGAAATTTATTTCAAAGCGTTGCAAGGTGAGGGATGAAACCAATTTGTGAGAATTGATACTTGTGTATTGAGAATTGAATCGTAATACTGTATTTTTAAATAAATAATTACTGAAGTTATGGAGACCCTATATATTGCTAGCTGCGTACTCTCTCTCTTTTTTATTGCGATTCTCGCAGGAAAGAAGAATAAGGGATTGGCGGACCAAATATTATTGGCTTGGTTTATTGTATTGTTCTCAAGTGTCCTCTTTCTATACTTGATTGTCATTGAAACAGCAACCCCGTGGATGATTGAACTATTGGATTATTCGGTCTTCTTACAAGGGCCCTTACTCTTTTTCTATACCCTTGCGCTTTGCGGGAAAATAAAAGGTATTTCGGCCAGTCAGTTGATCCATCTATTTCCTTTCGTCTTTCTGGTTGCTTTGGCCCTCTGGATGGACTATACCAGCCGTGCGTTCCTGGGTCCATTCAGCAACTGGATAATCCCTGTAAAGTTCTTATCTCCGCTGGTCTACATCCTGGTTTCCATGAGGCTGATCAGTCAACACAGAATGCATATCAAGAACCTCTACTCCACCACGAATCACCTGGAATTGAAATGGCTCTCTTCCATTCTATGGGGAGGAATCGTACTGATGTTCATAGGTTCCAGCAGTTTGCTGCTCCATCATCTGACTCCACTGGAGATTCCCCAGTACGGAGGGCAATATTTGAATATCGCCTATAGCCTCTCTATCATTATTCTGGGATACAATGGGTTCAGACAAACGGCCGTTTTTATACAACCTCCTTTGGATTTGGGACTGGAGAAACCTAAACAGAGGAAGGAGGCAAACGCCGCGGTGAAATATCAAAATTCACGGATGGACGAAAGATTAGCCCAGTCAGTTTACCAGAAATTGCTGAATCATATGGATTCGGCAAAACCTTACCTCGATCCAGACTTGACTCTTTACAAGCTTGCCGAACAGCTTGAAACCACGGGAAACAAATTGTCCCATGTCATCAATAGCCTCAGCGGTTATAACTTTTTTGAATTCGTCAACAAATACCGAATTGATTTGGTAATTGAGAAAATGGAAATCACCGACATGCGTCAAATCACCCTGCTGGGACTTGCTCTCGATTGTGGTTTTAACTCCAAGGCCTCTTTTAACCGTGCGTTCAAGAAATTTTCCGGACAGACACCATCAGAGTATCTGAAGCGCATGGATATACCAAACGGATAGGAGGATGAATTACAAACAGGCTTCCTAATTTATGATTAATATGAATTACATCATCGAGGGCACTGGGGCCTTAGTGAATGAAAAAGGAGAGGAACAACCCCTCAAGGCCGGAGACTTTGCCCTGGTCAACCCCGAAGGGCTCGCGAATCAACCCGGACGAGAAGCACCAATACCGCAACAAGGGGGATTAGCCATTCAAAATGATTTGCGGCGTGCCGAAGGAGTTCGAGTAAACGAATTAAGTAAGAACTAAACACCCTACCTTACTGTATGTAAGGAAGTCGAAGATCCCTCTGCAAATAACAATTTCCTAATTGCTGTTTTGCTATTCTTACATTGATTGTATATCTTTGCAATATACAATTATGAAAAATATTTTTACAAATTGTATTGGTTTTGATTGGGATGAAGGAAACTCAGAAAAAAACTGGATTCTTCATCAGGTGAGTAGAAATGAATGTGAGCAGGTTTTCTTCAATGCTCCCATTATTGTTGGTGATGATGTAAATCATTCCCAATCTGAGCTTAGGTGGTTTCTTTTAGGTAAGGCAGACAACAAACGCCTGTTGTTCATTGTCTTTACTATCAGAGACAGGCTGATACGTATCATATCAGCCAGAGATATGAATAAAAAAGAGAGGAGGATATATAATGAAAAAACCGAGTAAAATACCTGTTTTTAAAAATGAAGAGGAGGAGCGAGCTTTCTGGAGTAAAAATGATTCTTCTGAATTTGTTAATTGGGATGCCTCGGAGAAAGTAGTATTCAGTAATCTGAAACCTACAACGAAAACCATTTCACTTCGTCTGCCCGAATATATTATTGACGAACTAAAAGTGCTCGCGCACAGGAAGGATGTACCTTATCAATCATTGATAAAGATCTTTTTAAAGGACAGAATTGACCAGGAATTGGGACATGCTCTCTAGGTTTATTCCACATTCTGGTGAGGCTACTTTAACAGCCATAAAATTTGTATGAAATGCATCCATAATGAAAAAACACTCCTGTTTTGGATATTTTTTATTCAATACTTAATTGTGACTTTATCTTTCACATGACTTATGTTATAGAAGGCAGCGGTGCACTGGTTAATGAAAAAGGGGAGGAGACGCCCCTGAAGGCCGGCGACTTTGCCCTGATCAATCCCGATGAAAAACACCAGTACCGCAATAAGGGTGATCAGCCCTTCAAAATGATTTGCGGTGTTCCTAAAGAGTTCGAATAGACCATTTTACTTTCGACTTTAGTTCGGCCTCGCCGAGCTCTGCTACACCTCGGTTTGACTTTCGAACTTTAGACTTTCGACTCATTTGCGGGGTGCCGAAGGAGTTTGAGTAAGAACGAACCTGATCATGCTCTGCTTTTGAAGAGAACCAGTTTGTTGCTATTGTAAATCTTCCTTTGCCTGAACCGTTGTGTATTTTACCTTCTGTAACTGCAATACACAACTACAGTCCCCATGCAGTGGTTTGAGAATGTTGTTCAATATTTCACCAGAATCATATCTTTACTTTACAGAATACAGAAATGGAATATGAAGCTTCTCATCATTGAAGACGAGCCAACACTAATTAAAGACCTTGCTGAATTTGTTGCCAGGGAGAGATTTTTCTTATGGATGAACCCCTGGCAAACATTGACGTAAGGGTGAAGGAAGGGATCCCGGCACATATCAACCAACTGCAGCAACACATTGGATTCACGATGCTTTATGTGACCCATCATTTTGTAAGATCATTTATAAACCTTTAAACACGCTATCATGAAAACAAGAATGAAAGTTCTGGCTCCGATTTCAGCAATAGTTCTAATAACTGTTGCCTGTGGAAACACAAGCTCAAAGCCTTCCCAGGAGGAGGCGGAAGATGCTAATCCCCAAACAGAGGTGGATAAACCTGTGAAAAAGGCTTCAGATACCCGGTTTGATTTTGAAAATTACATGATCGGTCAACTCCCTGAAGGCTGGTCACAGTATTATACCGGCCCTGGTGGTACAGACTGGAAAGTGGTGGATGATAATGGCAACAAAAAGCTGGCTCAACTGGATACTGAAAATCCTAACGGGCATTTTAACATTATCGTGAATGACGCGATAAGTATGAAGGATATGACTCTTACCGTCAGGCTTAAAGGATTGACAGGCAAACATGATCAGGGTGGCGGATTTATATGGCGGTTCACCGATAAAGACAACTACTATGTGGTCCGGTCAAACCCACTGGAGGATAATGTGGTTTTGTATAAAGTGGAAAAAGGAAAACGGACCGACCTTCCGTTAATCGACAAAGGAAGAACTTACGGAGTGGATGTTCCGGCACAAGGAGACAGCTGGCATGCGATGAAACTGACTGTAAAAGGAGATCTGTTCACTGTTTATCTGGATGGTATTGAGCTTTTCAAGGTGCAGGACAGTACATTCCCCAATGCAGGAAAAGTTGGGCTCTGGACCAAGGCCGATGCAGTCACTTACTTTGATGATTTTATAATCGAATAAAGAAAGGGTACCTGGAAAAATTGTAAAAAGATGCACTTATTCCAACAGCGATTATTGAACGAGAGGTGAAAATTGGACACTGTTAGTTAGTCTCTAATTTGATATGCCTTTATAACTTAAAAGGATCAGGAGCTATAGTGCACATGAACTATGTAATTGAAGGCGAAGGAGCCCTGGTCAATGAGAAAGGGGAGGAACAGCCTTTAAAGGCCGGGGATTTTGCCCTGGTGAATCCTAATGAAAAACACCAGTATCGCAATAAGGGCGATGTTCCCTTCAAGATGATCTGCGGGGTTCCGAAAGAATTCGAATAGGTTCATTTTCGACTTTTGACTTCTTTGGGGTGCCGAAGGAGTTTGAGTAATCTTTTTCTAGTCGATTTTCTGAAATAAGCACTCTATTGTCAGACTGGTTGTTACAAGTTCAAGACTATACGAATTTTCTGCTATCCCAAATGTAGTTATCATTACCACGAATACATTCTTTCTTGTTTTAGTGGCATCCTTGAATTGGATTAGTTTATCCCGAATGTCATTGTATTCCTTCTTATTGATGGTAAATGGAGCATTGTAAAACTTCATTTCACACAGGTTTATGATTCTGTCATCCCTGTCTATCAGCAGGTCAATCTGGGCTTTGTCATTGCACCAGTTAGAATGGATACTATAGATCTTTTCAACACCCAATTCTTTCTTAATTTGCTGAGTATGTTTAAGACATATTGATTCAAAAGTAAATCCTGTCCACGATTTATATGTTTGTTTTTGCGATAATCTGGCCCAGGTACCGGTTCCTTGTCCGAGGTTAGCCTCCATAAACTTCAGATAGAATAAAGAGTATTCATCTGATAATCTGTACAGTGAATCACGGCTCTTTTTTCCGAATGGAGCGTATTGATGTACAAAACCCGATTCTATCAGTTCATCAAGGGTATTTGAATATGCCCCTCCACTCCCCAAGTTGCATTTCTTTAACAATTCTTTACGAGTAATTCCTTTTCTTGTTTTTGCAAGTACCCTGATCATTTTATCGTGAGCTTTTGAATTTGAAAACAGAGATGTAAAAACATCACGGAATTCATTGACAAGGTCTCCCTCATTTTGAAAACAAAGTCTATCTATATTCTGAGCTACACTTTCTCCTCTTTTAATTTTATTTAAGTAAAACGGGATTCCCCCGATAGTCATATATAGTTGAATAATATCATAATGGCTCAATCCTATCTTTTTTGATTTAAGGAACTTCTCTGTTTCATACAGATTAAATGGTTTCAGCGGGATTTTGCATGTTATCCTGTTATGGAGTCCTCCTTTATTCCGTATGACGCGATTGACCATAAATGATGCGGCAGAACCACAAATTACGACAACAAGATCATTGCGTTTTGTACAGTATGTATTCCAGAAATGTTCAAATGCAGTTAGAAACTTTGACCGAGTTGTTGCCAGCCATGGGAATTCGTCTATGAAAACAACCTTTTTATCAGGTTTTCTTTGACTATTTAAATAGCTCTCCAGCAATTCGAAGGCTGCGAACCAATCCTTGGGAATTGGATGCTTGTTAATTTTCTTGGAGTTCCTTGTTAGTTGAGAGTGGAAATTCCGTAACTGATCCCTCATGCTTCCTCTATAGTAGCCCGTTATTTCGAAGACAGTATTTTTTTTATAGCATTCCCTGATAAGAAAGGTTTTTCCAACCCTCCTCCTCCCGTACACTGCTATTAACTCAGATGAATTGCTTTGAAGCATTTCATTTAGAGCTGCAATTTCCTTTTCTCGTCCGATTAGCATAGAAAGGTCTGTGAGTTTGTGCTGCACGAATACCTTCCAAAGATACAAATATATCTTAGATATGGAAATCGTACAAGCATAATATATCTAGAATGACGTGTCTGAAAAGTATCCATAAGTATCGAAAAACTAACGAAATGGAAACTGTACAAACAGTTACCCAAGTGCTGATTTAAGATTCATATGAACTATGTGATCGAGGGCAGTGGCGCGCTTGTGAACGAGAAAGGGGAGGAGCAAGCCCTGAAAGCAGGAGACTTTGCCCTGGTCCATCCCAGCGAAAAACACCAGTACCGGAACAAGGGCGATGCTCCCTTCAATATGATCTGCGGGGTGCCGAAGGAGTTTGAGTGACTAATTCAATCTTCTTGATTTATCATAGCGCAAAACTGCAGATCCTCTAAATTTCAAACATTGTTTTATCCTCAGGATAGGAAGGGTACTTACCTTGTCAATTAGAACTTTATAGTGCCCAATATCATCCATACTAACATTGCCAAAGTACATTGATCCCGCACTACTCAGCCATAATTCATTAATTTTTACATCGTTGAAAGATATTGTAGGGTAATCTGCATCCGGAGGGCCATCAAGGGATGGTATATATTTATAGGCCAACCATGGTCGCGAATTAATGACTTTTTTGGCCGCCGTACGAACAATGCTATTTTGTTTTTTTAGCCCGGATAATTCAATGCCAAATAGAAGATGTCCCCAGTAAGAGGCCTCGCACCTTACCCGACCTGAGGGCATGATTTTAATAGCTGAGATATCACTAAATAGTTTGGGAATCCCTAGATCTTCTCTTCCGCAAATGATGGGCCAGGTCTGGTCTTCAAACATTACCAAAATATAATCCCCTTTCACTTGATCCTGATTTCCATCGAAGGTAGCTTCTACCTGGACTACAGCTACATTGTATCCTCCGCCTGCCATAAACTCCAATCCTATATAATAGCCAAATACTACTGTTACAAGAGGATCTTTAGAAGGCTTATAGCAATCTGGTAATAGAGCCTTGATGGATTCAGGTTCGGTGAAGTACTGAATGGCAACAACTTCTACTTGTTGATACTCGAAGCTGGGGCTTTTACCTTTCCACATAGGACCCAATATCAGAGGCATGCGGTAATAAGTTTCCGGATCAGGTTTCACTGGTAAATCCTTTGGTTATTTCTATTAAAAGTACTGTATAACAAAATACAAGTCAAATTGATGCGTACTTATAAGTATTCTGGTCTACTTCAAGTTCACATTCTGGATCTCTGAAAAAGGTTTTAAAAATTAAGATTCACATGAACTATGTGATTGAGGGCAGCGGTGCGCTTGTCAATGAGAAAGGGGAGGAGCAGCCACTAAAAGCAGGTGATTTTGCCCTGGTCAATCCCGATGAAAAACACCAGTACCGGAACAAAGGTGACAAGCCCTTCAAGATGATCTGCGGCGTTCCCAAAGAATTCGAATAGAATTACTATCGACTTTTGACTTTCTGCTGTTTCGGGGTGCCGAAGGAGTTTGATTGAGTAACTTTTATGACTGATTTTTCCTTTTGAATCCAACTGTTCTTCGGGGTCCTCGAGGTAAAATCGGTTTAAGTTCATCAATTTTTTTAAGGAGGAACTTAAAGGAATTATTGATTTTCTTGTCCAACCTGATGATTTCGTTCCTAAACTCTTTGTTTTCAATGATCATGGCCCTGTAGGATACAAAACCTCTCATTATTTCAATATTGGCAAATATTGCTCTTTTGGAGTTTAGTACTGAAGAAAGCATAGCGACGCCCTGCTCAGAAAATACCATAATCGGGGCATAGGAAAATTTAAGATTTGCCAATCGTGGTTCCTGTCTGAGTAATTGTTTCTTTTCACTTTCTGATAATTCAAACATGAAATCCTCAGGAAACCTGTCAATGTTTCTTCTAACCTGTTGTTTGAGCTTCTTGGTATCAGTATCATAGAGTTTTGCCAGATCGGAGTCCAGCATTACATTATGTCCTCTAATATGGAAAATGAGTGAATTAATCTTTGATTTTACAGGTTGTTTGTCCATAATATCCTGATTTATACCAGCTGGTCACAATTTGTGACCAGCTGGTATATAGTGTAATGGTTAAACCCATCGTTAGAGTATACAAGTTAATGTCAATAGGTGTAGAATATCATTCATATATACTGGATTATTGTATATCTTGACAGGTAAAAATTCCTGATGCTTAGATATTTCACTCTTATCATCTTGCTGTTTTTATTTGGGTGTAAACCGGATCCTGCAGAGACAGATTCTGGAACCACTTCGTTTGTTTCCCATGGCCCATTGCTGGGAAGACTGGGATCAACCAGTGTAGCGGTTTGGGCCCGGACCCTTGAACCCAAGTCATTCCGTGTCAGATATACCACCTCTCCAAATGAATCCGGACGGGTTTCCCGGGATGTGGTTACCAAGTTAGAGCATGATAATACAGGGTGGCTGACCTTAGAAGGATTAGCACCTGATACCCGATATTACTTTACCCTTGAGTGTGGAGATGAAACATACGAAGGTGGGAGTTTCAGGACACTTCCCGATAGTAAGATCTACCAGAATGATACCCTGAATCCCGCTGGCCTTTTTAATTTTTCTTTTGAGTTTGCCTGTGGCAACAATCAGAACGAAGGTCAAGGTTCAGGTACATCCCTGCCTACCTTCAAGACTCTGAACGAAAGGATTGTAGACGATATCTATTTCTCTATTCAGAACGGGGATTGGTTATACGAATATAAGAGGGAATATTCGGTAGAGCAATGGCTTGAGCAAACAAATACCCGCAGGGAGCAGATGCCACGAATCCTGGAATATATGCCGGCAATAACCGGAATATGGGAGAACTACAAAAGTTATTTAGAAAATGGATCCCATCTGGCAACATTTCACCGGCATGTCCCCTGTTTTTACACCTTTGATGATCATGAGCTGTTGAACGATGTCATCGGTACCGCTGAGATCGGGTATGTAAATCGCCGAACTGTAATCAGAGATATAGCTATTCGCGCCTGGTACGATTACCTGGGGTTGAGCAATCCCACAGGATTTACTCAGAAGATCGTGTCCGGAATAGGAGAGTTGAAAGCTGGTAGTTCAGTATTAGTAGATCCTGAAGCAGCTTTTATGGATATGGACAGGGAACAACTGACCAATTTACATATTCATTGGGGGACAAAAGATGCGGCCGTAGATAATCTCTCGCTGGATACCTTGCCCGGAGATCCGAATTCCGGGGTATACGATTTGGTCGCTATCCGTAATAATCAAATGTTGGAGATCGATCCTGCTGCAAAAATGGATGGGAAGGCATCCTACAGTATAGGTAGGCGGTCTTATTTCAAACAAAGCATTGGGAACTGCGATTTCTTCTATTTGGATACCCGTTCTACAAGACACGTACATGATCATCTCAACCGCAGTAATCCTGTTAAATCAATGCTTGGAAAGGAACAAATGCTGTGGTTGTTAAAGGGAATTTCTGAAAGCGAAGCGGACTTTATTTTCCTTGTGTCGAGTGTCAACTTTATGATTCCCCATCTATCGGGTGGGGATAATATCGTCCAGTTCAAGGATGACGCCTGGACTGCATTCCTGCACGAGAGGGAAAAGCTTTTGCAGAGCTGCGATGATAAACCGGCTCCTGTTCTTATACTGACCGGGGATCTGCACAACAGTTTTGCCATTAAGATCACTGATAATGTGTGGGAATTTGCTTCCGGCCCCAGAAATTCCAATAACCACAATTATACCGATGAGGGTAGCAGGCCGGCTACGGGAAGATACACCTCCTTCGACCGGGATTGTGATATACGGTGGTCCACCTGGTTCCTGGATGACACCCCCCGCTCCAAATTGCTTCATCCGCACTTTTGCATTGTACGTATCAACAATGTATTTAATTCGCCCGTTGAGCCCGATGGTACCCGATATGTGGCATTTGAACGGCCGCAGGTGATCTTCCAGTATTACGATGGGAAAGGCGGGGATCTGGTATATGCAGAATCGATTACCGCGAGCAGGTAATTCTCTCCTGGTAAAAAATACCTACTCAGGATAGAGATAATAAGATCATTGAACAGGAATCTTTCAGACAGTGGGCTGAGAAGGTTTTAACCCGCAACTCGATGGATCTTTACTTATAGTACACATGACTTATGTGATCGAGGGCAGCGGTGCGCTTGTCAATGAGAAAGGGGAGGAGCAGCCACTAAAAGCAGGTGACTTTCCCTGGTCAACCCCGAAGGGCTCGCGAAGCAATCCCGATGAAAAACACCAGTACCGGAACAAAGGTGACAAGCCCTTTAAGATGATTTGCGGGGTTCCAAAAGAATTCGAATAGAATTACTTTCGACTTTTGACATTGACCTTTACTCAGCTTCGCCTTCGTGAGCTCAGCTTCGTCTCGGTTCGACTGCTTTGGGGTGCCGAAGGAGTTTGAGTAAGCATTAATGTTCAATAGTAATGAACAAAGATGCATGATATTAATGGACAATATTGTATATTTGTAATGTCACACTAATTAAATCATGAAGACACAAGCAGTTATATCATCTGTAATTGATGCACAGAAAGTGGATATTGATAGAATGCCTGCGGGATTATCCCGGGAAATTCTCAAAGATGTTCCGGTAATTGAGAAATTCTGTTCGATAATAACTGGAATCCGGCGCTGTGGAAAGAGTACGTTGATGATGCAAATACTGAGAAGGACAAAAGGAAAATCGCTCTTCTTGAAATTCACAGATATTCGATTGTCTGGATTTGAAACTTCAGATTTTTCCAGATTGAACGCTGAAATTGAAAAACGGAATGTCAAGATTTTATTCTTCGATGAAATCCAAATTGTAGATAAATGGGAAATCTTTATCAATCAAAAGTTAAATGAAAACTACTTTGTATTTATAACAGGTTCTAATGCCTCATTATTGAGTAGAGAGCTGGGTACACACCTTACCGGAAGGCATTTATCATTTGAACTCCATCCCTTTTCATACACAGAATTCCTGGCCTATAAAAGTTTGGAAAACAACTTAGATAGCTTCAACGATTACATAAAAACAGGAGGAATGCCCGAATATATCAAAAACAACAATGGGATTATTCTGCAACATCTTGTGGATGACATTCTGTACCGTGACATAGCAGTGAGGCATAATATTCGTAATGTGAATGCTTTAAGGGAAATAACAGTCTATTTGGTATCGAATGTTGGGAAACCGGTTTCAGCACGAAGATTAACAGGATTGTTCGGCATAAATTCAACATCAACAGTAAGCGATTATTTTTCGTACTTAAAGGATTCGTATGTATTAGATTTCGTTCCTCAGTTCGATTATTCGATCAAAGCCCAACGTCGAAATCCGAAAAAAGTATATTCTACCGATCTGGGTATATATCACCAGATAAAAACCACATTTACAGAGGACTATGGACGTCAACTTGAAAATGTAGTTTACCTTTACCTTCGACGAAAATATAAAGAGATTTTTTATTTCAAGAAAAGCGGTGAATGCGATTTCGTTGTAATGACCAAAAGTAAAATAGAACATTGTGTACAGGCGTGTTACAGGATTGACGATCTGAATATGAAAAGAGAGCTGGAGGGCCTCAGAAGTGCAATTGATTATTTTGGATTAAAGGAGGGTGTGATAGTTACATATGATCAATCTGACATATTTGATTACGAAGGAGTTACGATAAAACTTATTCCAGCGATGAACTATTTGGTTTGAATATTTTTCTAGAGTATCTGCACCTCATCGGGAGGATACCAGCTGCCATGATGAATAACCTGATCACGGAATTCGAAAGGCAGGTTCATGAAGTCGATAATGCGATCTTTCGCAGGGAACAGGCCATGACAATACCGGGGGAATACATGGTCGGGCACAATCCCAATATAATCTTTGCCCTGGACCATGTCCAGGATCTCCTTCCCGTCCCGCAGGTAGAAGGGGATCCCATTTCTGTTAAGAGCCGAAGCCATCCTTGTGGTTTCTGCTACCCTTACAACACTGAATCCTGCCAGTGATAAGATCCAGTCCTTTTCCCTGGCCGACAACATAAGGGAAATGTGTGTGGAATTCCCGCCGCGGCATATTTCCCAGGGATGTGCTCCCGCTTTTTGGCCACTATGGTACCAACTTCTGAAGGCCTCTGGAGAATCCTGATCGATCTCGGTCAATCCCCCATGGCGTATATCGGCCATTTTTCTGTATTGTTCCATGGGTGAGAGAGGGTTAGGTTCATTGTGGAAATAGTCGTTCGCCTGGTAGCAGATTTCGCATAAGCGGAGGAATCCGGAAGCTGATATTTCCGGGATCCCGGGTGTTCGATCATAATCTGTGCCCTGTTCAGCTACCTTCTCGAGATCATTGACCACATCCGGAGGTAATTCCTTATCCAGCCTGGTAATGTCATCCCCTGCGATCTCCCAAAATGTTGATCTTAATATTTTTCCGGTACGTTTCTCGTAGGGCAGGTTTAACTCCAGGAACCTGTAGTATGCCAAAGGATCCTTTCTGATCAGGGTGATTTCTTTCGGGATCTCTTCACATAGCCAGGAGAGGAATGTGATCAGTTTGCTATCTGCATGCTGATAATGCCCTTGTTCAGGATTGGGGGTGTATTGCAGGGCCAGTTTGTGGTTGAAATATACAAACCGCTGATCCTCATATTGTGAGGTTGCGATATGATACCATTTTACAGGATCCGGATATTCAAAGTGCCTATGTTCTTCAAATTCATTCCGTGTTTCAACAATTCCCTCTTCCCTGAATTCTTCGAAATCGCCATAATCCTCTATAGTTCCACGTTCTGCCCGGATCCAAATCTGGCGCACCTCGTCTTCACCAACCGGGCTGACGGGTCGGATCGATTCAAACAAATCAGGAAGTGAGGATTCCATCTCCGGACCCACAGCCGCAGGCCTGCTGTGGAAACGGTACAGATGGTTGTCAACCCATGGCGCTGTTGCTTTCAATTTCTTTTTTGATGGCATCGTTGATGTATTGATTCAGAGAGATACCTTTCAGGGTTGCATTGTATGCTGCCTTCTTGTGAAGATCAGATCATTAATTCCTTCTACCTTTCCATAAAATACCCTGTCTTCTGCTGCGTAATGCACTGAGCCAATATATCCTTTATAGTTCAAGACATCCTTCATACCA
Organism: uncultured Bacteroides sp.; assembly: GCA_964500835.1. Taxonomy (GTDB): domain Bacteria; phylum Bacteroidota; class Bacteroidia; order Bacteroidales. The sequence continues at coordinate 5,566 of CAZCQL010000069.1, read as the reverse complement.
GGTTCTTAGAATTTAGTTCTTGTATGATCAAATCAATCTGATATCTCTTCAGGACAATGCCTGGATGTGGTTTATGTAAAAGTATAAAATGCACGTTTAAATTGCAACTAATTATTAGTGGCATCATTGGAGAGTTATAGTGCACATGATTTACATCATCGAGGGAAGCGGTGCCCTGGTGAACGAGAAAGGCGAGGAGCAGCCACTGAAAGCCGGTGATCTCGCCCTGGTCAAGCCGGACGAAAAACACCAGTACCGCAACAAGGGTGACGTAGCCTTCAAGATGATCTGTGGGGTGCCTGAGGAGTTTGAGTAGTATTCTCATTTGAATCAGGATCAGCTGGTATTTTTCTTTAAGATATTAATCCAGCCAGGGCTTAAATAATCGTTAGTATTGATTATGTTCGGTTTTCTTGGGTATAGCTGGTAATGGATTGTATACATAAGTTAAGAGCACGTTAAAACAGACAGACTAATGGACTTTAAAAAGGCTAATACGTAAATTGTTTATTCATTTTCATTTAGCACAATGTAATTATGAAAAATTTCAAAACATTTACTAGCCTTTCTGTTAATGATCTTGCAAAAGCAAAATCGTTCTATATTGAAAAACTCGGTCTTGACAAAGTGAGTATGGAGGACCAGGGAGTATTGATGATTGAGACAGCAGGGGACACTAAATTTATGATATATCGAAAGGAAAATCATGAACCAGCTGATTTCACTGTGCTGAATTTCGAGGTTGATAACCTGGTATCGGTTCTCAACAAGCTCAAGAACAGAGGGGTGAATATCGAAAAAACCGATGAAACCGATAATGAAGGCATTGCAGAAATGGGGCCTGTAAAAGCAGCATGGATCAGAGATCCTTCCGGAAACTGGATCGCTTTATTTCAGAATGTGAGTTAAGTTTGGGAGCGGGGATGGCTGAGGGACATAAGGATTTAACCATCCTTCAATAAGTTATAGTGCACATGAATTACGTAATAGAGGGCAGCGGCGCACTGGTGAACGAGAAAGGGGAGGAGCAACCCCTGTAGGCAGGTGACTTTGCACTGGTGAGTCCCAGTGAAAAGCACCAGTACCGAAATAATGGGGATGTTCCATTCAAGATGAACTGCGGGGTGCCGAAGGAGTTTGAGTGAGTATTACAAATATTTATTTTCAATAAGGTAAGCTACATAATCGTGTATCTGCGTTCCAAGGTAATAAGGCAGATTCATAAGAAGATAGGGTTTGCCTCCAGGTGTATGTGCTTTATCTATTCTGAATTCACCCTGATAGAAACGAACAGCAAATGGATGGTTGGTTCTTTCAATGAATTGATGCAAGGATTTTAAAGAACCTTGTTTCCCTGATTTTACCTCTACCGGTAAGATGTGTTTACCATATTGATAAATAAGATCTACCTCTGCATTACTGTTCTTTTCTTCTCTCACCCAGAAATGAGGCTTATAGCCCGGATCGTCCTGTGTCGATATGAACTCTTGTGCAATGAGGTGCTGAATGATCTTTCCTCGATAGAAGTCATTAAGGTCTTTTAAACCTATCATCTCACCCTGTAGCATCAGGGAGTTTGTAATAAGACCAGTATCTAAAAACTGTAATCTCGGTCTTTTCTTCAAATTTGCATTAACAGGAGGTTCGGTGTTCGTGGTTGGATATATCAATTGTATAATCCTTGAAAGATCCAATGCCCTGAAGGCCTCTCCAACTTCACGGGAACGATATGCTGAATTGCCAAATCCTTCAAACTTGATCCTGTCGGTCTCCTTTGTTGCTGTTTCGATTATATGGCGAATAACCCGTCTTTCTGTAGGATTGCGCGCATACTTCTCTACATCATCTTTGTATGATTGCCATAACTCTTTATAAACCTGAGACAGAGCGGCAATATTGTTGTTCTCAGAATAGATACTAATTATCTCTGGCATACCACCAATTATGGCATATTCGTGGAACAACTCCAGCAAGATTGGATGTGAATAATCTGCAACTGGAATTTCTGTAAGTGCATTGCTTGCTGCTGGATTCCTGATGCCCAAAAATTCATTGAAATTTATCGGGTGGAGTGTCAGATAATTGATCCTGCCAACGGGAAATGAAGGAACCTTTTTTAATGCAAATTCAAGTAAAGATCCCGCTGCAATCACATAAAGATCAGGCACCTCCTCATAGAAGTATCTTAACATTTTAATCGCTTTGGGTGATTCCTGGATCTCGTCGATAAACAGTAGTGTTGGACTGTCTTTGGGAGTCTTTTGTTTTATAAGGTAAATGGAACTAAGCAGTTTGCTTATTTCATCAGTGCTCTCAAACAGATTTCTTTCAGCCCCTTTTTCAAGGGACAATTCAATATAGTCTCCGAATTCCTTCGCAAATTTCCTTACCAGGGTAGTCTTACCAACTTGCCTCCCACCTCGGATAAGAAGAGGTTTTCTGAGTTTTGAAGCCTTCCATTCCAGCAACCTTTGATATGCGTTTCGTTGAATATACATTAGGAACGTGTAATAAAGTCCAGGCAAATATAGTCATTATGTGTAATAAAGCATACCTAAATTACGCATGTGTTGTAATGAAGAGCTCCCTGTATCTATAGAAATATGTAATGAAGCAAGGTCAAATACCTAACTAAATTTGTCTGTATCGGAAAAAATTTATGTTTCACATGATCTATGTGATTGAGGGCAGCGGCGCACTGGTGAACGAGAAAGGGGAGGAGACTCCCCTGAAAACAGGCGATTTCGCACTGGTCAACCCGGATGAGAAGTACCAGTACCGGAATAAAGGGGATAAGCCCTTCAAGATGATCTGCGGGGTGCCGAAGGAGTTTGAGTGAGAGGAGATATTATTTATCACCATAGTGCCCGATGGCAGAGACCACAAGTACAAGCACTTTGTCTTCAATCACTTTGTAGATGATCCGATCTTTCTTATTTATTCGTCTTGACCAGTAACCATACATCTTATATTTCAACGGTTCAGGATTTCCTGTTCCTTTATATGGACTATTTGATAATTCCAGGAAGATTTGCTCAATCTTTCTGATATCAGATCTGTTTCCTGATTTGTAATGAAATTGTAACTCTTTCCTGGCTTTTGTGGAGATCTCTAAAGTATACTTTCCCATATCTTGCCAGGATCTTTTACCTGAGTAGTTTTACGCTTTGCATATTCTGCTTCTGCCTCCTTTACTGTATGTATCAGTTCATCATTGACTGATAAGCGGTCTGCATCATTCAGAGGAACAATAACATAGGCCTTATCTTTGCCGCGCTGGACAATGATCTGTTCATTTTGATCAACCATATCAAAATACTTCTTCTGATGATCCCTGAATTCCCTGCTGCTAACTATCACCATAATAATCTATATGTACCATTATGGTACAAATATACAAAATATTGCGGTTGAAATCAAACCATCAATTTATGTTTCATATGAAATACGTGATCAAAGGCAGCGGCGCTCTTGTCAATGAAAAAGGGGTGGAGCAGCCCCTGAAAGCCGGAGATTTTACTTTGGTCAATCCTGAAGGGCGAGCTCATGAGCGTAGCGAATAATCCGTTAACTACTCAATCTTGCAACTACTTCATCCCGGTAGGATCTGCTGATGGGTATCTCATGTTTCCCGATTCCAATAGTATCACTGGTGAAAGTTTCGATCTTCTGCCTGGATACGATATAAGAACGGTGTGTCCGGATGAAATTCTCCCTTGGAAGCCTGGCTTCAATATTTGATAGTGTTTCCCTGGTTACGAGGACCTTCATATCATCCAGGTGGATTTTAATATAATCACTCAGGCTTTCGATGTAGACAATGTCCCGGAACCTGATCTTTACCATTTTGCGATCGGCCCGCACGAACATGGAGTCATCCTGTTCGACCGGTATCTCTTCGGTCTGCACAGGCACCGTACTCCTGCTTTCTTCGAAGAATTTCTGAACCCCCTGCAATAGCCTCTCAAAAGATATGGGCTTCATCAGATAATCCACTGCTTTGAGGTCAAAACCGTCAACGGCATATTCCCTGTAGGCCGTAGTGAAGATCACCTTAATTTCTTTCGACATGGATTTGGCAAACGATAATCCCGAGATATCCGGCATATTTATATCCAGGAAAACAAGGTCGATGTGCTGTGTGTTGACAATCCGGAATGCATCCATTGCATTTTTACAGGATGCTGCAATCCGTATGGTGTCGATTTTTTCCAGGTGGGTTACAAGAATCTCCCTTGCGACCGGTTCATCATCTACAATAATGCAATTGACTTGCTTATCCATGTTTGGCAACGTTTAGGTCATGAATTACGAGGTGTGCTTCGTACCAACCATCCCTAACACTCTTATCCAATGTATATTTCCCTTCATAATTTAAATCAAGTCTTTTCCTGAAATTCTCCAGGCCAATACCATTGTTATTAGATTCGGTGTCATCGGTCTGCATGGAATTCCGGATGCGGAAATCCAGTGCCCGGTCGTTCACGCTAATATCCACCAGGATCCTCAGAAATCCATTTTTAATCTTCCCATGCTTAAATGCATTTTCTACGAAAGGGATAAGAAGCATCGGTGCTATCTGAATTCCTTCGCGGATCAGGCTGTAATTGAAATCCACTTTTAGTGTATCCTGGAAGCGGATCCTCTCCAGCTCAATATACTCCTCGATATGCATGACTTCTTCGCTCAGGCTCACATTAGGTTTGTCCACCTGATATAGAATGTAGTCCAGGAGATTCGAGAGCCTGAGGATTATGTCCGGAGTGTGCCTGGATTGCTTCAGAGCCAGGCCATAGATGGTATTCAGGGTGTTGAAAAGGAAATGGGGGTGTATCTGTTTTTTAAGGTAGCTCAATTCCTGTTCCTTGAACTGCAATTGTGCCGACAGCATCTTATTCTGTAGTTCCCTGTTCCTTTTTTCCACCTGGAAGCTCCTGCTGAGAATAATAATGAAACTGACAATTCCGACCACCATATATACCAGGATGAGTATAAAAAAGAAATTCTTTAACATCGGGGGGATGGTAGATGGGTTGAACTTTCTGTAGATGAACATGCATCCGTAAATAACCAGGACAATAAAATAGGACGAGGCAACGAGGGTGAAGAAGCTATAGAGGGCAAGTTTACCATAGTCATTACCGAACAAGTACCTGGGTATCAGGTAGTATACAGAGAAATATGTAAGTGCAATGGTCAGGGGTAAGAGCAGGCTTGAGAACCAGATGACATAACCTTTGTCAGGCGAGTTATAGCTGAAGAAGTAATAGAAGAAGAACCAAACACCTGCCCAGAACAGGAGGTGTAAAAAGATCTTTGGAATGGTTCCTTTCATAGTAACAATATTACAAAATCAGCTCCAGCCTGCATCTAATAATAGACCAAATGCATGTTTAAGACCTGTTTTTGCTGAAAAGTGTGTGTTTTTTCAATGAAAAGCATTAATTCTGCATTATATCCCGACCGGGATGTTATTCATCGCAAAACAAATTTACCTGCAAAAAACCTCTATATATTTCCTCATGTAAACTTAAAAAACAAAGAATCATGAATGGAATTATTGGAA
>CAZCQL010000068.1:14638-25137 GCA_964500835.1 uncultured Bacteroides sp. | reverse complement strand
TAATATTTGGTTAAGACACTATAGATTTGGACCTTTTGAATGGATATGGCGTAGTTTGACTTATAAAAAAAGAATAAAAATCAGATGTGAAAATTCTCAAATAAATTGAATACATTCAGTAATTTCCATTTTACTGACATTAAAAATATTGATGTGAGATAGAAGTTAACGCATGGTAACAATATATTTAAAAAATAGGCGAGATAGTAGTAATATCAAGGTTTGAAGTCCATATCAAGTTTGTCATAACTTGAAAGAGAAATGCTTCGAAAGCACCTACTTTTCATATACTAACCGGTAACCGCTTTTGCCTATGCATGCACCGGCAAGGAGTTCAACACTGAATTAATGGGTGAGCACTATGCTGTGCTGGGTACTTCTGTTCTGGCAGGCGATGCTGCCAGGACAACACTTATCTCAGAAATGATTGTTTAATTTTTACTCTTCAAATCTCGTGGCATCGTCCCAGTCATCCGTACGAAATGATGAAGCCGGTAAAAGATTAGCGTCGTAAAGTGTACCCTCCACCCAATTGCTCCAGGCATAGCGTACAGCCACAGGTGAAGATACCTTGTCGCTTTTTACCATTACATATCTACGCTTCACAATGGTTGCGGTTGCCGGATAAAATACTTTGTCTTCACTGGCAATCTCAAAACCATCTAATCTGTCATAGGCATACACTCCGGTTTCTGCACTTCTGAAATGTAAAAGTATCCCTCCCTCCTTTACCTCCATTGATTCGTATACCGGAGATTTGCCATCAATCGTTTCAAATCCATAAGTCTGATTGAGCGCATTGAACAACAACCTCTCAGCAACCTCTATTTTCTTAGGGGGATGAATGCTCAATTTGTCACCAATGTCAATGGTTACAGCCATGCCGGAATTTGGAATCAAATCCACACATTGTAATTGGACTTCACGGATAAATGCTGAATTTTCAGCAGTTGAAAAGGCATCAATATTATTGTACCAATATGGAGCTATCTGCACAAAATAAAATGGAAAATCTCCAGTTCCCCACCGAGTGCGCCAATCTTTGACCATGGCAGGAAAAAGTTTTTTGTATTCTTGAGGCTCCATGCGATTTGATTCGCCCTGGTACCACAAAGCACCTTTGATCGTATATGGAATGAGTGGATGAATCATGGCATTATAAAGTGCAGTGGGAATGTGATTCGTCCCTTTGGATATATCCACATCTTCCAGGTTTACCTCCTGGTATGAATTTATCATCTCTTTGCTTATCCAGGCCTGAACACTGCTGCCTCCCCAGGACGTGTGAATCATCCCTACAGGAACACTTAAAATCTTTTGCAGCTGTTGCCCGAAAAAGTAGGCTACCGCACTAAAATCAGCTACACTTAAGGGTGAAGCCTGTTGCCATGCAGCATATTTTTCCACATCTTTTTCCGGTGTACTGGAACCAACCCTATCTACAGTAAACAGTCTTAAATTTGGATTATAAGCATTTGCTATTGCCTTTGAAGAGCCAAAAACCGGCTGACCTTCATATCCCATTACGGGCTGTTGCATATTGGATTGACCTGAACACAACCATACCTCTCCGAAGAGTATATTCTTCAGGAAAATATCAGAGTCCGCACTTTTTAAAGCAATAGTCTGGAGCTCCTTGCTGTTTGTGGTTTTAACTTCAATGCGCCAGTTTCCTTCATGATCCGCACTCACATTTAGCGGCTCATCCAGCCAGGATACATGAATGGTAATTTTCTCGTTTGCTTCTGCCCATCCCCACAAAACAACAGTCGTATTGCGCTGCAGAACCATATCAGACGACACGATAGCGGGTAGTTTTATCTCGGCATGGACTGACTGCACCAATTGAATAAAAAGTGTTGCGAAAAAGAGAAAGCTTGTAAATCGTTTCATTTCAACCTGCTTTTTAGTTTTTAGAATAAAAGGTTCCGATCCCAAATGAGTATTATAAAACCCGGATGATAGGCCAGAATTTGCTGTTTGAGCAGCCTCGCAGAAATGGGAACGAACTAAGATATCAATTTAATCCCGGTTTGACGACAGAATTAGAAGCTTTTGATCATGGCAGTTATTTGAAACAGTCGGAAGAGAAGGCGGATATGTGTGCTCAGCTTCGGACCATTTTTTCGATACACCACCAGAAAACCTGGTAAACTTTGCCATTGCAGCAAGAGAATGCAGGTTCCCAGGGCCATTACTTTTTGGTCACATACACATAGTAAGCACCCCGGGTGGTCCCTTTCGTATCCGCAAGCCATGTCTGCATGTGGAATTCGCCCGGTTCCAGGTCGAAGGTGAAGCTGACATCCTGCTGGTCGGGATCCACCTCTGTGGTTTGCTCCTCCTTCCCTATGGCAATCCGGGCTGTGGTAAACCGGATGGAGACCCCTGCCGGCTGAGGTATACCGCCATCCACAGCTTCTCCCGGAGGCAGGGAAGCATTGAGGGCCAGACCAGTTTCCAGGGGCCATCTCCGCAATGCAAATTTATAAGTTCCGGCTTCTGCCACATCCAAAACCCAGAAACCGTTCCCGATCAGCCCTGTACGGATGTGTCCCTGGTTCCAGGGAGGCAGCCCGGGACTGTGCCAGTCATGGGATCTGATACAGACCGGATTCTCCTTTTCGGTATTAATGATGATTTCGCAGTAGTCCTCAAAATCAACTGAAATATCCTCCCACCACTCCTCATAGGCTACCCGCAATTTCTCAACTACCTCCGGATGCTGATCTGCCACATCGGTGGTCTGCCCGGAATCGTTATCCATATCGTAAAGCTCTTCACCCCTGATCAAATGCCACTTGCCGGTCATGATGGCACACTTCTTCCATTTTTCAGTCTCATCTTCCCGCTGCGTATCGGTGATAATGATCCTTTCGGGCCATGCGTTACCATCGTCCATCAACAACGGCCGAATGCTCTGTCCGTCAAATTCCACATCCGGGCTTTCAAGATCACAGAGATCGATCAGTGTGGGCAGCACATCATTGTAAGTAGTGATCTGATCCACATCCCGCCCGGTATTGATACTCCCCTCCGGCCAGTGAATGAAGAAAGGCACCCGGTGTCCGCCATTGTATTCCGAAGCTTTCTTTCCCCGCATCCCGGCGTTATACCCGGCGGTAAGGAATCCATCATGGTCAAGCCTCACTCCGGAAGAAGTACCATTATCGGTCATAAAGATCAGGATGGTATTATCCGCAAGGCCAAGTTCCTCAAGCTTTTCCCTGAGAATACCCAGGTTGTCATCAATATTGGTGATCATTCCATAGAAATTCGGATTCGTAATATTGGGATTGTCCTTATAGAGATCGATATATTCCTGTGGCACATGAAAGGGTCCGTGCGGGGCGTTGGTGGAAAGATAACAGAAGAACGGTTTCTCCTTGTTCCTCTCGATAAAATCAAGCGCATTGCGGAACCAGACTTCCGTGCAGTAACCGCTTACCTTTTCAGGCTTTCCGTTCCTGAAATAGGTATCGTCAAAATAATCATTGTCCCAGTAATCCGGGGCCTGGGTTACCCCTCCTCCGCCATGATAGAAAGCCTCATCAAATCCCCGGTCGTGTGGACGATAGGGATAATTATCACCAAGGTGCCATTTGCCGAACATGCCGGTAGTGTATCCGTTGCTATTGAACACATCAGCCATGGTTACCTCGTTCTTCCTCAGAAGTGATCTACCCATCACCGTATGCCATACCCCCACCCGGTTGCAGTTGCGTCCGGTCATCAATCCAGAGCGCGTGGGGGCACACGTGGTCCCGACATGGAAGTCGGTCAGCCTGCAGCTTTCCTGTGCCAGCTGATCCATATTTGGAGTCCGGATCCATTTATTCCCGTTAAATGCCATATCGCCATAACCCTGGTCATCGGTGAGAATAAGGATCACATTTGGCTTTACACGTGGTTCTGACTGTGTACACGACACGAGTGCCATTGATGACACGACCAGCAAGCCTGCTGTTCTGAAGAAAATTTTTATTCTATTCATTGCTTGATTATTTTTGTTTCTTGTCCAAATGCGTTACAAATATACCAGATCCTGACATCAAATCATCACCTGCCTTTTCTTCATCCAGATTATTATTTTAAGAGTGCTAAAATTCCTCATATAATAAGAAAGAGTGGCTCGGGTTAGCAATGCATCAAATGTCAGGTGACTTTTTTGCGGGATATCTTCAAAAACCGTACTGATATAGAAGGTCCACGAATCATTCAATCCGTTTACTGCTTAATAAGTTTTAAATGATCTGACCCATTGACCGTAGTTAGCCTCAGAATGTAAGTGCCCTTCGAAAGACCGGAAAGTGCAACCGTATTGGAACCTGAACTGAGTTCCATGTGTCCCTGGATTTTTCCATTTAAATCGTAAATATAGATCACCCCTTCCGGAAGATTGAAATCAATATGGATAAAATCAGTTGCCGGATTGGGATAGATATGGAAACCTGAGAGAAAATCCGGCCCGTTTTCGGAAGTAATTGCTGATAAATACCGGTAAGGAATATAGTTTGGTTTGGTGATGGTGACCTGGTATAATTCCGGGACATTATCAAACGTAAAACTGGAACTGCCCACTGCAACTTCCTGAAAACCATGTGCGAGATCCTCGCTAGTGACACAAATCCTGCAATTCTCGATGCCACCTGTATTTACAGTTAATTTATTTTCCCAACTGAATATCCTTACGTTGTCAAACGTTAATGGATCTTGGGAGTATATGGGTAATTCAGGATCTCCCATTGCGTTAAGGGCGTATTGCAGATACCAGTAAGCTCCTCCGGCAGTTCCGTTTCCGCTAAAGTATGCTTTTGCCATAGAAGTAAGTACAGCGAATGAATGGGCATCCTCAGTGAGGCTTTCCTTGTAAAGGTACTCAAGGAATTTAGCGTTGTATAGAAAAGACGGGCCCAATTTCGTTGATTTATTTGGTATTCCCCATCCGTATCTGGAACTTCCCCAAAAGGCCACGCAACCACCAGTTGGATTCCTGAGAAATGCTTCACTCAAACAAGGATCTCTGGTATCAAATGCATTTACATCACAGGTGGAGGAGAGCATGATTCCAGGATACTTATTTTTTAATGCAAATGCCTCTTTAACCGAAAAACTTAAGCCCTCTTCCATAACAATAGTCTTGCTGTTTCCGTGCCCTGCAAAGTGAAAAACGCTGTATTCATTATTGATCTGATCTGATAAATTAGACGCGGTAACCTGGTAATTCTCCGCACCCGGAAAATCAGTTCCCGTATCATAGAACCCATATCTGCTTCCGCGCCAGTTGGATGCCACAAATGTACGATACATCTGTTCATTCCAGTGGTGGTTATCACTTTTCTCTTCCCAGTTATTCCAGGACTGAACCCCGGAAAGTAAAATTTTTTCGGCAAAGTTTTTCAGTGGGGGGAAAACCTCATACTCAATTGATTTTCTGACAAATACCTCAACTTGGTCAAGATTATTGACCGGGGCTCTGGCTATATAAACTTCAGGAAGAATATCCACATAATCCCAGTAAGGTTCACCGATCTTCTCATCCACATTACCATTCCAGTCAAAACTCTTATCAAAACATGCATAAAAGAGGTCAGCGGGGATAGTATTGTCAACCATGTCTACTCCCACTGATCCAAAACAAGGTTGCACAGGAACTACCATGTAATCTCCACCAAGCAGTACCCATTTCAGATCTCTCTCCATATAGTATTCCTGAAGGCACCGTTTTATCATTAATTGTTGGGTGGGTTCATCGAATCGGTTGTAGATCTCATCCAGGGTTAAGATCTCTGCTGCTAAGCCTTTTCTTTTCTTCCATTCGATCAGTGGTAGAAATCCCTTCTTTAGGGCATTCGTGGTTATGATCAGGTAATCAAGCTTGGTCTGCGAGGATTTCAACCCAGTTTGTACATTATTCTGATAGTACACCTGCAAATCTTCTGGATTCTCTACCCGGTCCCTGACAGATTGTAACACCTGTTTTTCCTTGCTGTGAAAACTTTTTAGTAGTCCTTGAGGCTGATAAGTAATTCGAAGATCCAGCTGGCCTATCAAAGAAAGAATTCCGGTGTTCCCATCATATAGAAACGGGGCGATGGTGAAATTAAGCCAGGTATATCCCTGCATCATTTGTTGGGAGTTAAACTTAACCACTTGCCAGGGAAAATCCCCGGAAAAGGCGGATGTGGATCCATTTGAATGCGATACGGTATTTTCGCTAAAACGAGTGGGTATATCGACTAAACTAAGTTGTATTTCCCTGGCAAATTCTTCAGATTCAAAGCTAAAATCGAAATTGACGATCTCTGCCCCAGTAGGGACCAGTATATCAATACTGCGGTATGGAACGGCAGGATGATCAGGCTCCTCTGAATAAAAATATGAATCTTCACTGGTTTCAATCCTGTAAAGGTCACCACCGGCAGAAACCAATCGAAAGTCACTCTTTTGAAAGAATATCTTTGCGGATTGGGAATCCTGGCCTTGAACCTGGATGGAATGTCCGGTTGTTAAGAGAATGATCGCAAAGAGGAGTACATTTATTTTCATTCCAGGATCTTAATTCGGTAAATTTTCCCATTTATCAAATCGGCAGTTGAAATACCACAGGTCTCACAAGCTGTATTGCGTGGGTACAGCCAGAGGAAAGCAGATGGATTTTCAGGATTTGGATCGGGTATAAAATAGGAATAAAACAAGCCTGTGGCAGTGTCCAGTGCCATCGGGTATGATTTGAAATACCCCTCCCCGGAGGCATATCGTTCAATCATACTGGGAGCCTCATTGAGCTGGTGATCATGATCTTCAACCAGGAATAAAGAACAGGTAGGTTTAACTTCCGGGTATATCGTTTTGGTAGTGTCAGAGATAATTACACGTTGGGATGAAGCGATAAACGATCCCTCGGATTGTCCGTAAGGTGAAGCCTGATCGATGGAACATTCCATCACATATTCGCCCGCCGGAAGTTCAAAAATAAATGTTTCGATATTGATCCGCCCAATATTAAAATCAAAGGACTGCAGATTGTCCGAAAAAGTAATATCTCCTCCTGAGAGCCTGTTGGAAAAGGAATGAGAATAACTGCTTGAATCAATGTCTGTCTCTTCCAGAATAAATCCTTTTGGTTCCATCCGAAAGCTGATTTTAACTACATCTTCCTCACAAGATGAAAATGCCAGCATGACTAGAAGAAAAATCAAGATCTTTTCCATCATCTTCCTTGCTGGGGAAATGTTACATCCTACTTATCCAACCAGGAAAATCCTGACTGGCACTGCACTCATCTTACATAATATTCAGGTACAATTTATGAAAAAAAACGATTCTATTATTCCATTTTTTTTCTGATATTGCTTTTTATTCAGCACTATTTTTCGATCATGACAACCAAAACCACTTACCCGATATCCCTGGCAATACTCCTGCTGACGGGTTTGATTTCACCGAATGCACAGATCAATCAGGATAAAACGGATGACCTGGTTCGGGCAGAGCAGATCAGAGAGATGAAATTCGGCATGTTCATCTGCTGGTCATTCAGCACCTTTTCGGAACAGGAATGGACCCCCACCCAGGATAAAGATGCCTCCTATTTCCGTGCGACCGGGTGTGATACCGATCAGTGGTGCAGGGTGGCAAAAGATGCCGGTATGAACTACATCCTGTTCCTGACCAAGCACCACGACGGTTTCTGTCTCTGGGACACTGAAACCACCGATAAGAAGGTCACCAACAGCCCGCTGGGGATCGATGTGCTGGCCAAACTCAGGAAATCATGCGATACCTACGGGATCAAGCTGGCATTCTATTTTTCCGAAGGGGACTGGAACTGGCCGGGGGCCGTTGATGGTAAAAATTGGAAGCAAGGAATGAGTATAAATCCCGAAATAAAAAAGGCCCAGCTACAGGAATTATGCACCCGTTACGGACCCATTGAATTCTTCTGGATGGATCATGCCGTGGGCGATGGGGGACTGAACCATCAGGAAACAGTGGAATGGGTGCACCGGTTCCAGCCCGACTGTTTTGTGGGTTTTAACCACGGAGAACCAGCAGGCAGGTTGTCCATCAGGGAAAGGGGGAAGCCCGGTAAGATCGGGGATGCCAGAACTACAAAATATAACAAGGAGGCCGAAGCAAGTTACCAGGGGTACCTGGTGGCCGAATTTACCTACCCCATTTTGCCCGCACATGAAGGAGGTGCACAATGGTTCTACTCCCTTCCTGAGCATGACGACCTGTGTAAACCGGCTGAAGATATTTATAAAGATTACCTGGGTGCAGTGGAATATGGCAATATCTTTTCCCTTAATGTGGGTCCTGACTATGGAGGAAAGATAAGGAAGATCGACGTTAAGGCACTTCATCAAGTAGGTAAACTGATCCACCTTAAAGTTGAATGATGAACAGAAGAGAATCGCTGAAAATTCTTGGAACAGTTGGCCTTGCTGCATTGCTACCAGCCAGGCTCTATAGTAATGCATTATTTAAAGGATGTGAAGCCTGCCGGCAAGCCTGGAGAAATCTTGGCAGGTTCGCATCAGAGCGATACCAGTTCAGGTACATTGAACCGGTTGAAGGTCTTCCCAATGTATTTATTTATGGGGATTCCATTTCCATTGGATATACAGAATATGTAAGGGCGTCGTTGGAAGGAAAGGCCAGTGTTTACAGATTGCATGAAAACGGTGGATCAAGTCACGATTTTATACAAAAAATGGAAACCCTTAGAAAAGCAATGTTTCAACCCGATCTGCTGCAAGGATGGGATTTTATTTGGGATGTCATCCATTTCAACGTTGGGTTGCACGACCTGAAATATGTGGTGAATGGAAAATTGGATAAGGAGCATGGGAAACAAGTCTCATCATTGGAGACCTATGGGGACAATCTTCGCTCGATCATTACCTATTTAAAAAGCAATTATCCGGAGGCGAAGCTGATCTTTGCCACTACAACACCGGTACCGGAAGGTGAGCTGGGAAGGTTCGCAGGTGATGCAAAACGATACAATAGGGTGGCCATGAAAGTATTAAAGGAGCATAAAGATATTGTGATCAATGACCTTTATAAATTCTCCTTGCCCGTATTGGAGAATTATGCGGTGAGGCCGGGTAATGTGCATTTTAAACCAGAGGGTTCCCGCCTTCAGGGTATCAGGGTGGCAGAAATTATCGCCCGGGAACTGAAAATAAAACCGGTCGATTGTCCTTCGGTTAATGTGATTGCTGAGCGTTCCGGGCTATATGAAGGAGCAAGAAAATAAGTTGGGAGTTATTACACAATTCATACCATGAAAGCGCCGGCAATAAAAATCCTCAGCACCATTGGATTGGCTCTATTAATATACGGTTGTGCGAACAAGGACCCTGACATTCCCTATTGGCTGTCGGATTATAAAGGCCTGTACAAAGAAAATCCCATCGAAGCCTCCATACAATGGTTCAAAGATGCAAAAATGGGCATGTTTGTTCATTTTAATCTTGCCAGTTTGATGGAGTTTGGATCCATCGATTACAAGTTATGGACCATGGGAGATGCTGACGAGCGAATTCTGGATTATGTGGGTATTTCCAGGGATGATTATAATTCTGCAGAGAGCAAAGAAAGACTGCTCTACACCAAATTTGACATTCCCGAATTTGACGCGGAGAAAATCTGCCAGTTGGCCCTCAAGGCCCACATGAAATACATTACATTTACAGCCCATCATTTTTCAGCAAATTTCAGTTCTGAATACATCCCTTATACGAGTGTAAATTCCTCGCCAGCAAATAGAGACCTGGTTGCGGAAATGATAGCGGCCTGTAGAAAGTACAATCTGGCACCCTTTCTCTATATGAGAGGTAGTTATAAAACAGCGAAATCAGGTAACCATGAAACAAAACTTGCCATCCTTAAGGAAATATTAACCAACTACGGACCATTGGCAGGAATATGGTTTGATGGAAAGCAACCTGGAGATGATGAGGTGAACGATTTCATCAAGGAATTGCAACCCCAATGCCTGGTCTCTTTTAAGCATGGAATAGAAAGCTATTCAGAGGATTATATTTCACCGGAGTTCTTTATGCTTCCGTTTGAGTACAAGATGCAAACTGAAGGTCAGCAATATCGCTGGGAAATTAGAAGAAAACGCTGGGAAGCGAAAGAAAAGGAAAGCTGGGAGGAGTACACAAAATATAAGCTGCGTGAAGTCTGTAATACTATGATGGAAGCCAAATGGAGGGACTGGGATACAGAGCAGATTGGTTGGATGAATTCAGAAAAAGCAAGACGATTGTCCGGCGAGGAAGCCTGGTTCTGGCTGACATATACCCGATTCACAGGATCCAATTTGCTTATGAGCATAGGTCCGCGGAAAGATGGTTCAATTCATCCTGATGCAGAGAAAGGCCTGATCGAACTTGGTAAAATCATTGAGGAACGAGGATGGCCGGAAGTTGTGCATGAAATACCTGATAGACCGGAAGAATGATGCTAATTTAAAAATCCAC
>CAZCQL010000068.1:0-14538 GCA_964500835.1 uncultured Bacteroides sp. | reverse complement strand
AATTCAAAAAGTGAGCTGTATGCTTACTTGTAAAGTGGCCCGTAGGCATCACATGCCCTGTAATCGGACCCCTCCTTGTCCATCCCAAAGGCGGACCATGAACTGGGTCTGAAGATCTTCTCATCGGGTACATTATGCATACAAACAGGTATCCTCAGCATGGCAGCCAGGGCCATCAGCTGTGATCCAATGTGACCATAGGAAAAGGCCCCGTGATTAGCTCCCCAGTTGGCCATGACCGAGTAGACATCCGTGAAGTTTCCTTCGCCAGTCAGCCGCGGAACGAACCACGTGGTGGGCCAGGTGGGATTGGTGCGTTCGGTAAGTGTTGAATGTACCTCTTCGGGCAAGTCGATGGTAAGACCTTCGGCGATCTGCAGGGCCGGACCCAGTCCCTTGATGATATTGATGCGGCTCATGGTAATGGGCATTCCTCCTTTGGTATCGAAAGTAGAGGAAAATCCGCCTCCTCTGAAATACTCCTTGATGGCTGGTCCCCAGGTGGTTTGATCAAGACATTGCTGGGCCTCATCTTCAAGGATGTCGTACCAGGGTTTCATGGCCGGCTCACCGTCAATGGCCTGTTGCCCTGAGCCATCCAATGCGGAAGCTCCTGAATTGATCAGGTGGATAAATCCATCTTTTGCATCACCGGTAAGATCAAATCCGGTCACCCTTTTCACGGCATCAGGACTCCAGTAAGTCCTTACGTCACTGAATACCTGTGCAGCACCGGTAAGTAAATGCCCAAACATCATGGCAACTCCATTTAAACTGTCATTTTCAGTGGCCAGCATATAGGGCTGCCTGATACCGTTCCAATCAAAGGATGAGCAGAGGACCGCTTCCATAAAGTCCCCGTTGGGATAATGGTCGGTCCACTGTCGCTGCCCCTGGAAACCGGCAGCGATGGCGTTTCTACCCTGAGCCTCTTCCCCAAAACCCAGTTCTTTTAACTTGGGGTTACCCACCATAAGGTCCCTGCCAATGAGGGCCATTTTTGCCGAGAATTCCCATTCTTTCTCTTTTTCATCGGCAGATTTCTGAGCCTCAGGCGGATTGTAATCCTTTCCTTCCTTACAGTTTTTCTTGATCCAGTTAAGAGCCAGCGATAGTTCCTCCGGATCAAAAATTCCTTCTTCCACACGCCTTGTAAATTCAGACATGTCCACAAATTCGCAACGCATACCCAGGAACTCTTCAAAGAAGTTGGCATCAACGATTGATCCGGCAATACCCATAGATACGCTGCCCATCGAGAGGTAAGATTTGCCTTTCATGATGGCCACAGCCAACCCGGCTTTCACAAACGTGAGGATCTTCTCCTTCACATCTTCAGGGATATCTGTATCGTCAGAATCCTGTACATCTTTTCCATAAATGCCAAATGCAGGAAGCCCTTTCTGGTTATGCCCGGCAAGGGCTGCAGCCAGGTATACTGCACCCGGACGCTCTGTACCATTGAATCCCCAGATGGCTTTGGGCAATAACGGATCCATGTCGATAGTCTCACTGCCATAACACCAGCAGGGGGTTACTGTCAGGCTGACCCCCACCCCTTCCCGGGCAAACTTATCTGCCGTGGCAGCAGCTTCCGCCACTCCTCCGATGCAGCTATCGGCAATCACACATTCTACCTGCGACCCGTCAGGATTCTTCAGGTTCGATTCTATCAGCGAAGCGGCACTCTTGGCCATTTTCATGGTTTGCTCTTCCAGAGATTCCCTGACACCTTCAAGCCTTCCGTCAATTGTGGGTCTGATGCCTACCTTCGGGGCTTGACCGATCAATCTTTTTGTAGTCATTTTTTATAGTTTAGTTCAGATATAATCTTCAATATGATCATCATGTTTTTAGGCCGGGAGATCTTTTAGGCCCAGGAATTTTTCATATCGCTGCTTTGTTCGATCTGACTCTTCCAGAGGCTTATAACTCTTCAATAAACAGGATTTCCTGACCAACTCTCTCCCCTCTTGAATGTGCTCAATCCTGCCCATGGCTATGGCCTGGATTAGAATATTTCCAAGGGTAGCTCCTTCCACCGGTCCCGAGATTACCGTCCTGCCGCATATTGTAGCGATCCGTTGATTGAGGTAGTCTGACTGGCTGCCACCACCTACCAGATGCAATACCTCAATATTTCGCTCAGAAAGTTGTTCCAGCTTCTCCACATGATACCTGAAAGAGAAACAAAGGCTGTCATATGCACAGAGCAAATACCCATTAAAATTATCCGGTTTGGGCTGACCGGTCTTTTTTAAATAGGCATCAAAGGCCGATTTCATATCCTCCGGATTGTAAAATCCAGGATCATCCGGGTCAATGACCTGCATGATGGTCCCTCCTTCTCTGGTCATCTCTTCCATCTCTGCATAAGACGTATCCTCCGGAAGATGTTTTTTTAATCCCTGCAATAACCAGAGTCCGACAATATTCTTCAGGGTGCGGTATGTATGGTTGTATCCCCTTTCATTTGTCAGACCCAGTTGTAATGCCTGCTGACTGACAAGCGGTTTGTCAGATTCCAGACCCACAATGCACCATGTGCCTGCAGAAATGAATGCATAATTGGGATTCTCGACTGGAATAGCAGCAACCACGCAAGCTGTATCGTGTCCACAGACAGCGACGTTTTCCATATTGCTTCCTTTGGCTTCGCGTAAGGTAACGGGCCCAAGACATGTTCCTGGGGAAATCACATCACCAAGCAGTATTTGATCCAATTTCAACTTTCCAAGAATCTCAGAATCCCATTGTTCACCTACCACACTCAGCATTTGTGAAGTGGACGAAATGGTGAGTTCATTATGGGCTTTTCCCGAAATGAGGTAGTTTATGTAGCAGGGCAAAAAGAGGATCCTGGAGGTATTGGCGATCACCTCCGAATCCTTAATTGATAAAAACTGGAACAAGCTGTTGAAAATATAGAAATTTATACCTGTGCGCTCAAAGGTCTCTATCTCAGACATCATTGATTTCCAGTGCTCCATCATGCCTTCCGTGCGGCTGTCCCTGTAGGCAATTGGAGGTTCAACCAGCTCTCCCAGCTCGTCCTGCAATACAAAATCCACGCCCCATGAATCCACACCGATGCTCACTGGTAAATCATTAGATAAATCAACGGCTTTCTTAATTCCAGCCTTGATTTCACGGGCGATTCGATCCATCTCCCACCGGTCGTGACCATCAC
This sequence comes from uncultured Bacteroides sp., assembly GCA_964500835.1. Lineage (GTDB taxonomy): Bacteria > Bacteroidota > Bacteroidia > Bacteroidales. Next base: position 11,348 of record CAZCQL010000068.1, on the reverse strand, counting down.
TTTCAACGATGTGATTCGCAATCCTGTGAATCTCACCGTAGGATATGCCTTTCTCATCGATTAGCCCCAGCATCACCCGGATACTACTGGCCCCCATATCCACCGCAATGCATTTGAAGTCTTCTTTTCGTGAACTCATATGTCATGGCTCAGATTCCAATGCAAGATATGGAGGAAAGGGACTCGGAGAAATGGAAAAATCTCTTAGATTTGTGTACAAAATAAACATTTACTCAATTGTTCAGGTTCCAGGAAATACCCCCGGAGGGAGATCCTTCCAGCAGAATTCAGGAATTCCAGGAAGTGCGCGGATTGTGTGCAATAAAACAATATACCTGGAACCCGGTAAGCTGATCCTGATCCTTCCGAATACACCTTCTGACACTATCTCGCCCGAGATCTTTGTATTTGACATCACCTGATACCAAAGAAGACTCATTCATTCTATCACTGAACAGCTCATCGAAGGGAGGGTAAAATTTGAACAGTCAGGTAAAAGCCCATTCCAGACAGTGTGAGATCCAGAAAATGGTTTAACCACCTCATAAAGGGAGCTTTTTGGGAGAGACGTAGGGATTCATCCATAAAGATAGAAAATCCCCCTGTTCTTGTATTTCAACTCCACAATCAGCTGCCAGCAGGAATACCAGCAGGTAACATTCTTGTGAAAGATCTTATTTTTCCAACTGATTCTCCACAGGCACAACTGAGGTAAGAAAGATTTTCTAATACAGGTATTGTTTAAATGCACGAATTGTTGGTAATTTAGAGACCATGGGACACAGGTAAAAAACTCTGGAAGCCAGTTCCAGACCTTTAGTAGAAAAAGTGAAACCAAAAATTAGCATCTCAGGAACCGGTTGTTGTTTGGTTGATCAGATCTATCCTGGTATTGATTTCTCTGATCCCAGGGTGACTAATGCTATGTCCCGAACGAAAGGGGACGGAGGTTTGTATCCAGGAAGGCTGGTTTTTTCCAGGCACTTTGAGAAATATATTGGGATTGATCTTAACTCTTTCATGGAAGAGATAACTGGTAACAAAATTGAACGAATATTTAATGTGGGGGGGCCTTCCATTGTTGCCCTGATACATGCTGCACAACTTTTACAGGGAACTCCTTCCGAGGTAAAATTTTATGGCACCAGGGGAAACGATAAAACTGGAGAATACTTACAATCGAAACTGGAACAAACCGGTGTAGGTCTCGAACATTTTGTCACTTCGCAGGGTACCACACCATCGACCATTGTTCTTTCCGATCCAACGTATAATAAGGGACATGGTGAGAGGATTTTTATCAATGACACCGGCGCTGCCATGCATTTTGACCCCCAGGATATGGCCGGGCAATTCTTTGAATCTGACATAGTGGTCTTTGGAGGAACAGCGCTGGTACCAAACCTGCACGATGGATTGACGGAACTTCTGGAGCATTCAAAATTAAAAGGCTGCATATCGGTGGTAAATACGGTTTATGATTTTCGAAGTGAGCTGACGAAACCCGGTCAACGGTGGGGTCTTGGGAAAAATAATACTGGTTATGCTCATATTGACCTGTTGATTATGGATCTTGTGGAAGCACAACACCTGAGTGGATTTAAAGATATGTCAGAGGCCGGCAAGTTTTTTATTGACCAGGGAGTGTCAGCCTTTATTATCACCAATGGAATTGAGGATACAATCTGCTATTCAAATGGCAAGCTATTTAAATCACCTCCAAAAAAAAAGTATCCGGTATCAGCTGCGCTGATTCATGATCTGAACAATTCAAAGGGTGGAGACACAACCGGTTGCGGTGATAATTTTGTGGGTGGAGTACTGGCCTCCATGGCTTGGCAGATCTCAGAGGGGAAAAAATTCCTGAACCTGGAAGAAGTCATTTCATGGGGTACAGTGTCGGGTGGATATGGATGTTTTCATGTGGGTGGCACCATGATTGAAAATGAACCTGGAGAGAAGCTTAAAAAATTAACCCCATATTTTACAGCATATTTGACACAAATCAATGGCTGACCGCAATATCCTCATCATCGGAGCCGGAAAGATCGGCAGATCCTTTATTGGACAACTATTTGGAAATCAAGATTATATGGTTGTATTTGTGGATATAAATCTACAGATTGTTAGTGAATTGAACTCCCGCGGGAGTTACCCGGTTATCATCAAAGGTCCCGATTATGAAGAGCGATTGGTGATTGAACCTGTCCGGGCCATTTACGCCCGTGAAAAGGATAAGGTGGCGAAAGCCGTCAGCGAAGCAAGTGTGATGGCTATTTCAGTAGGAAAAACAGCATTCACTTCAGTCGCTTCATTGGTGGCAGCCGGGTTGCTGGAAAGAGACCAGAAGAGTCCGGGAAAAGTCCTGGATATCATCCTGGCTGAAAACATGCGTTCGGCCAGCCATTTCTTCCGGGAAAAGCTCAGGGAGATTCTTCCGTCATCATACCCGCTGAATGAACGGGTAGGGCTGGTGGAAACAAGTATTGGTAAAATGGCTCCCATTATGAGGAGCAGTGACCTGGAAAAGGATCTTTTGCAGATTTTTGCTGAACCCTATAATACACTGATCCTTGACAAAAAAGGATTTAAAGGTGAGATTCCCCGGATTAAAGAATTCTCGCTGAAGGAACATATGAAACCATGGGTAGAGCGAAAAGCCTTTATTCATAACCTGGGTCATGCAACAGCGGCCTATTTTGGCCATTTAAAACACCCTGAATTCATGTATATGCATGAGGTTCTGGGCGATATGGAAGTATTTGATTTTACCCGGAAAGTGATGCAGGAATCGGCGGTGATCCTTATGATGGCTTATCCGGACGAATTCACAAAAGAAGATTTGTGGGTCCATATTGACGATTTACTCACACGTTTTTGCAACCGCAACCTGGGTGATACAGTATTCAGGGTAGGCAGTGATCTTGCCCGTAAACTTGGATCAGATGACCGGTTCATGAGAAGCATTCGTGTGGCTAACCAATTAGGCCAGCCGTGCGGCCTAATCATTGAGGCCATGGCCATGGGATTTCTTTTTAAGGGAACCAACGAATTTGGGAAGATCTTGACAGAAGATATTCAATTTCATCATGCATTCAACAATAATCCTGATCAGGTGTTTCAGGAAATATGCGGTTTGGACAATCGCCTTGACAAAAAATTAATCACTAATATTATTCGGCACTTACACGAACTAAGATCAAAGCACCTGTTAGCTATATAGGGTCTCTTCTGAAGGGAATATTCCTGACACTATCTGTGTTCACCCATGCTCAATTGCATGAAGTATCCGGTAAAGTAGTTGATATGTCCGATGGCAATCCCATTGGTCTAGCTACTGTGTATATTAACGGTACATCCAATGGCACAATCTCAGATGCAGAAGGCAATTTTCATTTAAGCGGGGTGACCATGCCATCTGAACTGATCATTTCCCATGTGAGCTACGAATTGAAATTGATTTCCCTGCTGGATCCATCCAAGGTTGAGAACCTCTGGTTTGCCATGAATCCTAAAGTTGTGAAACTCGAAGAAGCCGTGGTTATCGGCCATTCATTACGGGAGGATTACATCAACCGGTTCAAAACATGGTTCCTGGGTGAGGATTATTTGAAATACGATGCTGATATCCTGAATGACAGTATCCTGATATTTAATGTACTGGAGAATGATCAGTTTACTGTAGACGCTCATGAACCTGTCATCGTTTCCCTCCCCGCAACAGGATATATACTGAAAGTCGACCTGGTCAAATTCGAACTTTTTTACAGGGAAGAATTACAGGGATATCACTGTTCCATCCTGGGGTACTATTACTTTAATCCCATTGAACAAAAAACCCCCAGACAGCAACGTACCGTTGCGCGAAATCGCATTGAACAGTATTACAATTCAATCATGCATTTTTGTAAATCCCTATATCACAATAGTTTGTTGGAAAATGGCTATCTGTTTGAAGGTTTATGCGACACGTTGGGTACACGACCTCAAAAGTATAGTTTCATTCAGGAAATGAAAGCTTCATATGGCCCCGATCAGTATGGCAACCAGCAATTGCTATTAACGGATTTTAAGTGTAAAGCATTTAATATCGCATTCTATTACAATGCCAGGAACAGACCTGTTGATCTGACATACCTGGATTCACGTCCCACACATATGTCCCAATCTGGCCTGTTATTCCTGCAAGATTCAATACACATCTACCCTTCAGGCAGAATACCTGAAAATTCAGTATTATTCAGAAACACCATTGCATTAAAAGGCATTAAATCCATGTTGCCGGAAGATTACATCCCTTCCATGCAATAAATCAATCCTGTATTAACTTTTCGGACTGGATTATCCGCAATATTTAAGGAGAAGTTCCTCTGCCTCAACCGACCACAATCCGTCATATCTATCACAGATATCAGCAAGGTCACTGAACAAAGGATTTTTCTTTCCCAGTTTCCTGAATTTTGAAATAGGTGTCAGCGGCATTTCCATGTGTGTGTAGATTAATTTTTTACCTCCCGGAATGTCTGGAAGATTCAGTGTGGCTTCAGGAACAGCATTAAGTCCTCCAATATGAGTAATGAGTCCGGATGGATCCAGTCCCTTTTCCATCATTTCCAGTGACTCCTTAATGTCATCTGTATTTCCCCCACTGGTCCCTACAATGTGGGTGAAAGCATAGTGCACATTATAAAAATTCATTTTTGCACTAAATTCAGGATTGGAAGGCCCTGCAAAGAAATTCAGGCAACCATCAAATGCAAGCAGCTTATCTGCCTGCTCTATGACCTGACTGATAGGCGCTAAAACAAACACATCATTAAAACCGGATCCTCCTGTTAATCTTTTCAAATAGGCCGTTGGATCATCCAACCCAGAAGTATTGATGTAGTAAAGATCGATCCCCTTGCTTTTTGCCAGGCCCGGAGAATAAAGCGCTGCTGCCCTGTCCAACCGCTTCTGGTCAATGTCAGTGACAACCAATAGAGATGGCTTGCGGTCTTCCCGGTGAATCACATAATTGATGGCAGCCAGCCCCATGGGTCCAACACCTGCAAGAATGGCCATTTTCCCTCCATCAACAATCTCCATATCATGTACATATGAACCAGGTTGCACATGATAGTTGGCGTGCATGGCCCCGATCACGCAGGATAATGGTTCTGCCATGGAAGCGGGAAAATATCCTGGTCCATTATATTTCAGCAGACAACCCAGTTCCATCACCTCATTGGGAATCACCACATAAGTAGCATCGCCACCAAGAAACTGGTAGGAATAACCTGGAGCACTCAAAATCCCCACCGGACCATTCTCATAATTCAAAGCCGGTTGAATGGCAAACTTATCACCGGACTTAAACTGATCTTTCCATTTTTCGCCCACTTCAATGATCTCCCCTGCAAATTCATGGCCAATCATTACCGGATTTTCCGCTACATCATCAGGTATCCTTTTATGGTCAGTTCCCTGCATGGATGCCTTATAGGAAGACATGCAAAGGCTGTCACTGACCACCTTGGCAAGTATCTCATCCTTACCTATCCCGGGTAATTCTAATTCATCAATTCGTAAATCTTCCTTACCGTATAATCGTACTGCTCTAGTTTTCATAATCACATCAATATAATTACTTCAATCATTTATTTAATTAGCGATAACAGCTCATGAGGCTGATCAATAATAACCTGTCCATTCCGGGGAATACCGGCCAGACGCCCATAACCCCAGGTAACCCCCACAGGAACCATCCCCGCTGCTTCAGCTGTTGTCAGATCTCCAGGTGAGTCTCCCACAAAAAGAACTTCCTCACAAGTCAGGCCTAGAGTGGCTGCTATCTCGAAGGCCGAAGCAGGATCTGGTTTCCTGGGAACTGATTCCCTCTGGCCAAACACCGGAGTGAATTCCCAATCTGATAGATAATAATCTACCACCTGCCGTGTAAGGTAGTGTGGTTTGTTTGAGAGGATAGACAGCTTTACACCAGCTGCTGTATATTCATCAAGCACCATGGCAATTCCATCGTATAGCCTCGATTTATTATGAAGGTTATCTCCATAAATCTCCTTAAACTCAGTCAGCTGATAATCAAACAGTGTCTTGTCCGCATCAGGACCAAGGGCTAGCTCAATAAGCCTTGCTGCTCCGTTCCCAATCCACCTCAGATAATCGGCTGTGGTATGCTGCGGCATTCCATGTCGCGCCAGCATCACATTGGCAGCATCACCGATATCCTCGATGGTATGAACCAGTGTTCCGTCCAAATCAAATATAACTCCCTTTATACCCATCCTATTCCTAACTCCAATAACCACTAACTCAACATCACCTGCCCCCCGGTCACCGGGATGGCCTGGCCAGTCTCATACTCCTGATCGATGACGTATTTGATGGCCTTGACAACATCTTCGATGCGGCATCCTCTTCCAGCCGGAACCAGGGATTCATAATGACGCTTCACATCCTCAATGGTTTTGGCTCCGGGAACCTTCCCTGCTTTTAGATACTGTATGAACAGTCCTTTCTTGGGATCGGACCAAAGAGGGCCTTCAAAAAAGTTTCCCGGACAGATGGCATTGACCTTGATTCTGTCGGGCATCAGCTCCATGGCAAATGAATGGGTCAGTCCGATCCCACCAAATTTGGAACCTGCGTAAGCAAAATTCTTCTTTGAACCTTCAATCCCGGATTTTGAATTGATCTGAATAATATCTCCAAAACTCTCTGCCCCATATTCATTCTGGATCTTCATGACCGGAGCTGCAGCTTTCACACAATTAAAATAGCCATTGTAGTTTACACGGGTGACAAAATCAAAGCTTTTAGGATCCATCTCATCAATTCCTCCTGCTTTAAGCACACCTGCGTTACTGATCATGACATCCAATCCACTGAACTCAAGAACAGTCTTAAATACAGCCTCTTTTACAGAATCGAGGTTTGTTACATCTGTTTTTACAAAATAAGATCGGTTGGCGGTTTTCTGACTGTTCATATCTGCTGAAACAGCCCTGCCCGCTTCCTCATTAATATCCATAAGTACCACATTGGCACCTTCACCGAACAATTGTCTGGCTATGCCTTCACCATACCCCATGGCGCCACCGGTTATGGCCACCACTTTGTTATACAAAGGCTTCCTAAGTTGTGGAGCAGCAACAGAATCAGGCAGATCTGAGCCCCTGCCTTCCTTCCGCACAGTAGCCAGTTTCTGTTCAATCTTTGACTTGTTGGGCGAAAGCCCAAGCAATCCCAGGTTTTCAATAAACAGATACTCACCAATATCATCCTTTTGTTTGGCAATATTCGACAATATCTCATTGTTATCACCCTTGAAAACCGATATGCTTCGTCCCAGCCTTACTGTAATTTCTTCCGGATCAGTCACAATGAGTTGGTCCAGAGGGACAAAACTGCCACTCTTCAGAGATTTAGTAGACATCAGCATTCTGATGGCTGGTACGAGTTTTAGTATAATTTCATTACTTAATTCCATAGTTAATAATCAATTAATGAAGGATTATAGGTCCTGAAATAATATTGGAATATCGCCCGGCCAAGCAATTCCATTTCCGATCGTGACATTTGCAAATAATCTGGCCCATCCTTAACCATTAAATATTGATGGGCGGCCACATATGCCGCACCTTTAAAGGATATCTCCATGAGTGAGTCATCCAGGGGCACATTTCCCTTGCAACTCACATTCATGGGAATCATGGCTGATGTATTGTGTTCGGTGCCAAATGATACCACGAAACCCTTGCCATAAAAGTACTCTGCATATTCTTTAAGCTTTTCAAATTCGTTCCTCAAGGGTATAAACTCCATGGAGTTAAAACCTCTGCTCTTTAGTGCCTCTAACAATTGCTCTTTGTCATTTTCAAATTCAGTGGCCTGCCCACCTGCGCCATCCAACAACACCGGATAAGTAGGGATCCCACCTGCATCCCTGATGAGCTGAATAATCTCTTCAAGGGGCGGGAATGCTTTCACATCTTCCGGTACGAAGGCGGGCGCACCAGCCTTTAGAAGTTTTGACCTAAGCTCATCCTCTGTGCCTGCTATATCAGACCGCTTTGCGACTACCGGTTGGCCATTATAAATCCTACTTAGTAATTCATTATATTCCTGGTCATTGGAAGCTGCTTCATCAAGCTTCAATCGCAACATTTTGGCCACGTGTCGTTCACGCAGCAGATTCACTGCATGTTTCTCCATGATCTCATCCACAGAAAGTGAGATATCCACTTCTTTCTGCACAAGATAGTGATTGAGCAGGTCCACCATTTTTTGGACCTGGAGGTTGCTTTCTGCCAAAATGTCCTTGAGTTTTTCAGCCTGGTGTTCTGGCAAATCACCTTCGAGAGACAGACCCTTACCACTGATATAGGTTCTGCCTGGATTTCCGGGGTCATTCACCCTGACTCCGGAAGCCTGATCCTTTTTACTGATACCAATGAGCTCAATATTCAGGAGTGGAAACATCCCGTGATCGATACATTCATCTGTAAATTCCCTGTAGCCGTCTGTTACATAGAAATCATTGATCCCCAGGATCCGGAGATCCTCGGCCACAGCCATTCTCACAGCCTGGGTAACACTTTGAAATGCACTGAATGAATAAGGCGTGTGAATGTGATTGTTGACCTTCATGGGAAACACGCTTATCTTCTCATCGAAAAGCTTCAACAATGTTTCACGATCTGGAAATTGTTCTAAGAAACTCATGGAATCATTTATTAATTCTTTATTATTTAATTAAACACCCAGCCTGCTTCTGCGCAGTTTTTCTCCTGAGGTAAAATTGTTGGTGGTTTTATGACCTTTCAAAGGAACGATCCTTTCATGGATGGCATCAAGTATCCAGGATGCCTGTGGAAAGAAATAATCTTCCAGTTCGTAGGCTGGAGTGATCCAGTTTCTTGATCCCACAACCACCGGAGGTGCATCCAGATCATCAAATCCAAGCTCAGTGATATTTTGAGCCAGATCCTTCAGATAAGAACCCCGTTCACTGGCATCACTTATTAGTAAGATCCTTCCAGTCTTTTTTAATGACTCTAAAACAAGGTCATAGTTGAATGGTACAAGAGATCGGGCGTCAATGATCTCAGCAGACATGCTATATTTCTCCTGAAGCTGGTCGGCTGCTTCCATGGCGCGGTATAATGTCGCACCTATGGTTAGAATGGTTACATCTTCTCCTGCCCTTTTAATATCAGGTTCACCCAGTGGAATTTCGTAATACGCTTCAGGCACTCCATCCTTATGGAATTCTTCCCCGACCCCATAGAGTCGCTGGCTCTCAAAATAGATCACCGGATCGGTTCCCTGGAGTGCGGAATTCATGAGACCTTTTGCATCATATGGAGTAGCGGGAAAGACCACTTTTATTCCAGGAATATGAGCCACCAGCGATGACCAATCCTGTGAGTGTTGAGCCCCATATTTTGACCCAACGGAAACCCTGAGAACCACTGGCATCTTGATCAGGTTCCCGCTCATAGCCTGCCACTTTGGTAATTGATTAAACACCTCATCTCCTGACCTTCCCAGGAAGTCACAGTACATGATTTCCGGAATCACCCGGCCCCCGCACATGCCATAGCCAATGGCAGTTCCAACAATGGCTCCTTCGGAAATGGGTGAGTTGAAAAGACGATGATAAGGCAATGCTTCGGTGAGTCCCCGATATACTGCGAAGGCCCCTCCCCAGTCACGGTTTTCCTCCCCATACGCAACCAGTGTAGAGTCCTTATAAAACCTGTCAATGATAGCTTCAAAGATTCCGTCCCTGAATTGGTATTGTTTCATTCCGGAAAATGGTTTGCCCTGATCATCAAAGGCGTACCGTTCTTTTCTGGCAATCTGTTTCACCCTGGGATTTTCTTCTAATGTCATCAATGTGTCCAGGGGGCCTTCCTCCATGGCATCCACAGATTCATTGGAATACATCATATCACCGATGAGTCCCGGATTGGAAATCATATCCATTCGGGGTGAAACTTGATCATCTATAGATAGCTTAAAGGATCCAAGTAGCAAATCGTCAATCTCTTTACGTATGTCCTCCAGGGTAGATTGATCTGCCACTCCTGCAGCAACCAATTCCAATCCAAAAGAAATAATAGAATCAACAGATTCCCAGGCTTCAATTTCTTCCTTAGACCTGTACGATGATGAGTCTGATGGGGAGTGACCGCTGAAACGATAGGTAAGTACATCCAAGAATACCGGTCCTTTCTTCTCAGCCAATATCTGTATTTTCCTATCATAAGCATCAATGACGGCCAAAGGATTGTATCCATCTACCCGCTCGGCGTGCATCCCTTCCCGGTTCAACGCAGCTCCTACCCTTGCAGCTATGGAATATCCCATGGTCTCACCACAGGTTTGTCCACCCATGCCATATTGGTTGTTCATGATGTTAAAGATAATCGGCAGACCGCCTTTCATATCTCCATCCCAAAGTTCCCTGTACTGATCCATGGACGCAAAGGTCAATCCTTCCCAGACCGGCCCGCAACCCAGTGATGCATCACCAATGTTTGCGACCACAATTCCTGGCTTTCTGTTCACCTTCTTATATAAGGCTGCACCTACAGCAATATCACCAGAACCTCCTACTATGGCATTATTGGGATAGATACCGAAAGGGGTAAAAAATGCGTGCATTGATCCACCTAAACCTTTATTGATACCGGTCTCCCGGGCAAAAATCTCAGCCAAAGTGCCATAAATAAGAAACTTATGAGCCAACGACTTCACGTCACCTTTGTGGCCCTTTTCAACGATGGAGAGAATCCTGCCTTCAAAGAAGTTCTTCATAATGTCATAAAGTGCATCATCATCAAGTTTTTGGATGGCCGAAAGTCCTTTGGCCAGAATCTCTCCGTGTGAACGGTGCGATCCGAATATAAAGTCATTGATATCAAGTTTGTAAGCCATTCCTACTGCAGCCGCCTCCTGTCCAATGGAAAGGTGGGCCGGTCCCGGATGGGAATAAGGAACCCCTTTGTATTCATCCTTGGTTTTAATCAGATTCAGCATCGTTTCAAACTCCCTGATGATCACCATGTCCCTGTAGATCCTTATCAGATCTTCTTTGGCAAACCTGGACAGCTCATCTGACATGGATTTGTCATATGCATTTACAGGTATGGGATCCAGTTTTAAGGTTTTGGATTTTCTAACATCCGCCGGATTGATAAATTGTGTTTTAGGCATGGTATGATTGTGTTATGATGTTAATTGTTATTTGTTATTTGTTATTTGTTATTAGTTAGGGGTTATTTGTTAATGTGTGTTTAAAGTAGGTCTGGTGACAGGATTTCAACCTGGTTTTTTAT
>CAZCQL010000067.1:0-25531 GCA_964500835.1 uncultured Bacteroides sp. | reverse complement strand
GGCATGCTTTATATGGAAAAAATTGCCAAAACGCTGGAGGCTGCCAAATCACTAAACCCTGCCAATCCAAGGCCCTATTTCCTTGAAGCGATCAATAAGTTGAACTTTCCCCCTTCTATGGGTGGGGGTCCTGAAGCAGCTAAACCCATGTTCGAGTTGGCTGATACAAAATTCAAAGCATTTCAAAACGAAGATCCGCTCTGGCCGCATTGGGGAGAGGAAACGAATATGGCCGAGCTTATGAAACTTAAGAAATTCTGATCAAATAAGTAACTTGGCTGATTAATTATTGAAAAGCTGACTCGGGATGACTCTTAAGAAACCCTATAAGCAACTCCTCAAAGTAGCAAGGGATCTGATTATACTGGTCGTGATCGGGAACGGATTGTCAATATTTACGATACCAGAGGGTGCATGGTCGGTACAGGTAGTTTTAAGAAATTGCATGTTCTCCATCCTGATTGGATATCCAGCATGGAAGGGAATGACGTATATTGAAGCTGTGCTGGCGAGAAAGCTTCCCTGGCTAACCTATCCGGTTAAGCGTCTTGTTGTCCAGTTTCTGACCATGACAATCTTTACAGGGTTAATCATCTTTTTAGGCTTCTTGGCCTGGACAGGATTATTCCAGAGCCTTAATTTCCGGTCTGTACTTCAGCTAATAAAACCCGGACTTAAGGTAGTCTCTGTCTTCTTTATTGGTTCCATGGTTTTGGGAAACACAGTCCTTTTCTTTAAAAACTGGAGAGAAGCAGTCATTCAGAAGGAGGAACTTAAACGAGTGCACCTGGCCCTCCAGTACCAGTCCCTCAAAGAGCAGGTCAGACCTCATTTCCTGTTTAACAGCCTTAGCTCCCTGGTTACGCTGATCAATACGGATGCGGAAAAAGCAACCCAGTTTGTACATAAATTATCGGATGTGTACCGGTATGTGCTGGAACAGAGGGAAAACGAACTGGTCCCGGTCAATGATGAGGTGAAATTCCTGGAAGATTATGTGTACCTTCAAAAAATAAGATTTGGAGAGAGTCTGCATGTACGCATCAACCTGGATCTTCATCAGAAGCAAATGATGATCCCCCTGACTCTTCAGATGATTGTTGAAAATGCCATCAAACATAACGAAGTATCGGTCGAACATCCACTGGCTATCGACATATCGTCCACGGAGCAGAATGAAGTGGTGATTACCAATACCCTGCGAAAAATTGAGGTTACGGAGGAATCCACAGGAATGGGCATTAAAAATCTTAAAAAAAGAATAGCGTTCTTTTCTGAGAAGCCTCTGAGGATTGTGGATGGACCTGAATCATATACCGTAACCATTCCCACCCTCTCCTAACTTTTCGTCCATGAATGTCATAATCATTGAAGATGAACACCTGACGGCCGAAAGGATCAGGATTTTGCTGGAAGGCATCGATCCCGACCTGAAGGTTACCGCCATACTCGATTCGGTAAAAGTAGCTGTACAATGGCTCAGACAGCACAAGGTCCCCGACCTTATCTTTATGGATATCCAGCTGGCCGACGGATTGTCATTTGAAATATTCGACCAGGTGAAGGTAATTTGTCCGGTCATTTTCCTGACGGCCTATCAGGAATATGCCATCAAAGCTTTTAAAGTGAACAGCGTGGATTACCTCTTAAAACCTGTAACTGAAGAGGATATGAAAACTGCCCTCAATAAATACAAACAGTTTTTTATCCATCATCAATCTCCTCCGGCTATCGAAAGTGAGCTGCTCAAAAGCATTAAGCAAATGATCAACAAATCTTATAAATCCAGGTTTATGGTCAGGATCAGCGACCGCATCAAATCGGTGGACGTGGATAACATCCTCTACTTTTACAGTCTTCAGAAAGGTACCTATTTGCACACAACTGACAACCGAAATTATGTAGTGGATTATACCCTTGAGGCTCTTGCTGAAATTCTTGATCCGTTCATATTCCACAGAATCAACCGCAGGTACATCATTACCCACAGGGCCATCCGAGAAATGATCACTCTTTCGGGAAGCAAACTTAAAATTGCATTGATCAATTCAGATGAGAATAACATCTATATCAGCCGGGATAGATTGCCGGCCTTTAAAGCCTGGCTTGATAAATAAAAAACCTCTGCCAAGAAATGTTATCTGGTACTATTGCTTTTACTACAGATTCTCTGTCCGGATTTTTCCAATGGACAAGACGTACCTATCTGGAAGGACAAAAGGGAAAATCTCGACCTTCTGAATTTCCTGGACACAAGAATGATTACCTGAACAAGGTCTTCCTGTTGATTGAAAAATGTTTTGATGAAATATAACCCATTGAATGAATCCTGTGATGATAAAAAAAATCCTGATCGTTTCACTGGTATTCGGCTTTTCCATTTTGAATGCACAGGAATACCTGCAGTGGCAATTTCAAACAGATGCCAGCAAGCAAAATTACTTTGAAATATATTCCGAAGAAGGAGGATTTGACGAGGACTTTGAATTGTATGGAGCAGATTATTTGGAATCTGAACGGAAAATTCATGAGCTGGGATCGGTGCTCTCAACACCGGTTATCTGGGAAAATGCAATCTACTTTGGAAGCTCTGATGGAAATCTGTATGCTGTTAAGTTGAAATAAAATGGTTAATTTTCAAAGAAATGTTTTTTGATACAACGCCCATATTGAAGCTCCCCGGAGCGAAGCCAATGCATGCATAATTTCATTTATTACCGATACATTATGAGACCACACACCATTTTAAGACAATTCTTCATCCTTATCGCTCTGGTTCCCCCCATCCTGTGTACAAGTTGCCAGGACGAAACACCCCGGAGGCCCAATATCCTTTTTGCCATTGCCGATGACTGGGGATGGCCTCATGCCGGAGTTTACGGAGACCCGGTGATCCAAACCCCGGCCTTTGACCGGTTGGCCAAGGAAGGGATCCTGTTTAACCATGCCTATATATCTTCTCCTTCATGCACCCCTTCCAGGAATGCCATCCTGACAGGACAGTACCACTGGCGGCTCGGACCGGGTGCCAACCTGTGGAGTACGCTGGATCCCACAATCCCTGTGTACCCATTGCTGTTGGAGGATGCCGGATACAAGACCGGGTATTACAGGAAAAGCTGGGGGCCGGGTGATATTTCGAATTGGAAACGGCATCCTGCCGGGGAAGATTACACCGAACGAAGTTTTGAAGAATTCCTGTCAGAAAAGCCAGAAGGCATGCCTTTCTGTTTCTGGTTGGGTACATCTGATCCGCACCGGCCCTATGATCCCGGGACCGGAGCCCAGAGCGGAATGGACCTGGCGAAAATCGAGCTTTTTGAATGTTTCCCCGATAATGAAATCGTCAGGAGCGATGTGGCCGACTATTATTATGAAGTGCAGCGATTCGATACCCTGGTTGCTCATGCCATTCGTTTGCTGGAAGAGACCGGCCAACTGGAAAATACGATCATCGTGATGACAGGTGATCACGGAATGCCTTTTCCTCGTTGTAAATCAAATAACTACGATTCTGGAGCCAGGATACCTCTCGCGGTGAGGTGGGGATCCGGGATCAAATATCCAGGAAGGATCCTTGATGATTTCGTAAGCACCACGGACCTGGCGCCCACATTCCTGGAACTTGCAGGGGTGGAAATTCCAGGCGTGGTGACCGGAAGGAGTCTGAAAAACCTACTTGAAAGCGAGAAAGAGGGGTTGGTGGAAACAGAAAAACGGAGTTATGTGCTGCATGGAAAGGAAAGGCACGTTCCTAGCCAGGAAGGCAACATGGGCGGTTATCCGGTCCGCGCCATCCGAACACATGAGTACCTGTATATCAGAAACTTTGAGCCGGACCGTTGGCCAGCAGGTACTCCCAACTACCTGGAGGCTGCCATCCCCTATTGCTGGCTTGGAGATTGCGATAATGGGCCGACCAAAACATACATGGTGGAAAACAGGGAGAAGGATGACCACCACCGAATGCTATGGGATCTCTCCTTTGGAAAACGTCCGGCGGAAGAGTTGTATGATTGCAGGAAGGATCCCGGGCAATTGATAAATGTGGCAGATGATTCTGCGTATACCGGGGTAAAAGAGAGGCTATCCACTTTATTAATGGAACAACTTGAAATTACCGAAGATCCCAGAGTCATTGGCGGGGCAGAGCTTTTCGATGAGGTTCCCTATTTAGGGAACGGCCCCATGCATCCCTCCTATAAACCCGAATTCAGATAAGGTCCGCAGGAGGGCATCAATCACCAAAACTCGTTTCAAGATTCCTGGCCGTGATTACCCAGGGATGATCCGGGGGTACATAATTAATCTTCCCCACAACCTCCTCCAGCGGTACAGGCTTTGTATGATCTCCCTCCACTGCCACCATTATCCCAAATTGTTCCTTTTTCACATGTTCAATGGTCGCAGTCCCCAGACGAGTTGCCAGCAAACGATCCAGGGCCGATGGGGTACCGCCTCTCTGAAGGTGTCCCAGGATGGTCACCCGGGTCTCAAGGCCGGTGATTTTCTGCAGCTCGTCCGCCATTCTTATCGTGGATCCCCGGTAGGCGCCGTCAAGTTCCTTGATTTGCTTTTTTAATGCAGCCTTTTGCTCGCCTTCTGCCCCATTCAGTTTTTTCTCTACAGCCTTAATTTTATTGGCACCCTCCCGGTTGATGGCTCCTTCTGCCACCGCCACGATACTGAAACGCTTTCCCCTGCTCACTCTTTCAAGGATACTTTCCGCAAGTTTATCGATGGTATAAGGAATTTCCGGCAACAGGATAGCATCCGCCCCTCCGGCCAAACCTGCACCAAGAGCCAACCACCCTACTTTGTGACCCATGATCTCCACGATGATAATCCGGTGATGACTGGAGGCCGTGCTGTGCAGGCGATCGATGGCATCTACTGCAATTCCGAGGGCCGTATCAAATCCAAAGGTTACCGCTGTCCCCATTATATCATTGTCAATAGTCTTTGGCAATGTGATAATATTCAGACCGCTTTGAGAGAGGCGATACGCATTTTTAAGGGTTCCTCCGCCTCCCAGACATACAAGCACATCCAGGTGGTTCTTATAATAATTCTCAACAATCACATCCGTCATATCGACTACTTTCCCTCCCATGGGCATCTTGTGGGGTTTATCACGGCTGGTTCCAAGGATCGTGCCTCCCAGGGTAAGAATCCCCGATAGCATCTTGTTGTCAAGCCTGACCGAACGATTTTCCATCAGCCCCCGGAATCCGTCCCTGAATCCAATAACCTGAAGGGTTCCATCATTTGCTGCTGTTTTACCTAATCCCCTGATGGCAGCATTTAATCCCGGCGTATCTCCACCTGATGTGAGCACACCAATATGCCCCGAACGTTTACTTTTTGCCATTGCTTTATATTTTTGGATATACAAGTTAAAAAATTCATGCGTCCATCACCAATTAGGAGGAATAAATTAGATTTCCGGAACCGTTCCCGGTCATTTTTACGGTTCGCAACCCGGTTCTCAGCTAGAACAAGGATAGCTTTCTTATATTTGACTATGCGAACAGGTATGATTCTGATCATATGCATCTGCTGCTCGTGCGTGCGGGAAAGCAGCCATTCCCAGTCCTGGAGTGACGGTGTCGTTTATGAAGTCTTTGTCAGGAGTTATTATGATTCGGATGGGGACGGCATCGGTGATCTCAAAGGCCTTGAAATGAAGCTGGATTATATCCGGGAATTGGGGGTTAACGCGATCTGGCTGATGCCCATCTTTGAGTCTCCCTCCTATCATGGATATGATGTGACGGATTACTATAAAATCAATAAGGATTATGGGACGATGGAAGATTTCGAATCGCTTATGGCGGCGTGTAAACGCAAGGGCCTGAAAGTTGTTCTCGATCTGGTGCTAAACCATACCTCTTCACAAAATCCATGGTTTCTTAAATCGTTGCTGGGTGAAGCTCCCTTTGATACCTACTACCTTTGGAGAGATGAGCCACCGGGAGGTGATTGGCGGGTCTATACCCAACGCGCCAGCCTGGAGAATGGCGGCTGGCGCTATCACAATAAAAGGTCAAAATACTTCTATGCCTTTTTCGACGCAAGCATGCCTGACCTCAATATGGAAAATCCGGCCGTCAGAACCGAGGCAAAGAATATTGCAAAATTCTGGCTGGAAAAAGGAGTGGATGGATTCAGGCTCGATGCCGCTCAGAATATCATTGAAGAGGGTCCCGGGGATGGATTACAATTCAATTCACCTTCCACGGTTGAATGGTGGATTGAGTTTAGCCAGTTCGTAAAATCTGTCAATCCGGAGGCACTCCTGGTTGGTGAGATCTGGGCAAGTCCGGATGTCCTGGCCAGGTACTATGCACATGGAAGAGGTCTGGACCTTTGCTTTAATTTTCCATTGGAGTTTGCCATGCTTCATTCATTAAAAACCGGAACGGCCGATTCGATCATTGCAGCGATTCAGATGCTCAAAAACCAGGAAGCTCCCTTCTCTTATTTTGCACCCTTCCTATCGAACCATGACCAGGAGCGCATCATGACAACCCTGGAGGGAAATGAAAAGAAAGCCAGGCTGGCAGCTGTACTTCTACTCACTGCTCCGGGCACTCCCTTTCTCTACTATGGAGAAGAGATTGGGATGCACCAGTCAGTTTTCAGTCACGCTACCACAAGAACACCCATGCAATGGAGTAACGAGACGGTCACTGCAGGGTTCACATCCGGCAATAAGCCATGGGCAGAGCCAGGCAATAATACTGATCCATTTAATGTCGGCTACCAACTCAATACCGATAATTCATTGTTCAGGTTTTATCAATCTTTATTAACTGTACGGAAAACCTATCCTGCGCTCCGGTATGGAGATTATAAATTTCACAAATTCGACCATCGGATAATTGCTTTCAACCGAATTTTCAAGGAGCAGGATGTATCGGTATTTATCAATCTTTCAGATTCGGTGAGGGAAATTGATTTCCCTAAGATTGAAGGCACTTACAAAAACCTGGTAAACCAACAAAAAGTTGTTATTCGGGAAGGCTTTTCGTTGCAACCGTATGAATCCCTGGTCCTGAAGAGAACCAATTTACGTTCCGGGTTTTAGGACCACTTTGATGAGTCCCGGTTCCTTGTTATAAAGCCTCCGGAACCAGTCTGCTCCTTCTGAAAGGGGTGCTTCTGCACTCAGGATCGTCTCCACGTGTACCTCTTTCCGGGCAATCATATCCAGTACAGCCGGGTATTCACCGCAGATGGCACAACTTCCCTGCAGCCTTACCTGCCGGGTAACCACTGCCTGAAGCGGGATCTTGGCATCTGGTGAAAGATTTCCAACCAGGGTAACGGTGGCTCCTCTCCTGACAGACCCGATGGCCGTATTTACAGATGCCGAAATTCCAACCACCTCAAAAGCCACATCCGCGCCCCTGTTTTCAGTCAACCCTAAAACTTCTTTTCTTACATCGTGCTTACTGGGATTCAGTGCATAATCTGCTCCCAGTTCTTTTGCCAGTGTTAACTTATCATTTTCCAGGTCAACCGCAATGATTTTGCCACAGCCCCTGGCCCTCAACACCTGTATCAAAAAAAGACCGATCATTCCACTTCCAACCACCACTGCCGTATCATTCCATAAAATGGGGGTTAGTTCTACAGCATGTGCTGCCACTGCCACCGGCTCCACCATGGCTGCCTGGGTAAAGGTTACCCCGTCAGGCACTTTATAAAGGATATGCTGTGGTACATTTACATATTCGGCAAAGGCACCGTGCTTTTTCCAGTCACCCGGGGAAACGCCCAGCACCATTCGTCCGTCACTCAGGTTATAAAAACCTTTGCGCGTATACCAGTCATCCAGCTTATAGATGGTAGAATCAAAGGTAACCCGGTCTCCGGCGGACCAGCCAG
This sequence comes from uncultured Bacteroides sp., assembly GCA_964500835.1. GTDB lineage: Bacteria > Bacteroidota > Bacteroidia > Bacteroidales. Next base: position 17,638 of record CAZCQL010000067.1, on the reverse strand, counting down.
ATACTCCTTTCCCAATTTCAGAAATAACACCCGATGCTTCATGTCCCATCACCAGAGGAGGAATCCTTCGTCCGGTGCTTCCATCCATTCCATGGACATCAGATCCGCAGATCCCAACCGCCTCTACTTTCACAAGTACTTCATCATCGGCGATCAACGGATCCGGAAAATCTCTGTATATCAATTTATTATATTCTTCAAGTACCAGCGCTTTCATGGTGGTTTGTTAATTTTACGTTCGCTCCAAATATCTATTTCGACTTTTAATATTACAGAAAATTCCGGGGCCGGGAAAGGAATCGTCCCTGCGAAATTTCTTATCCGCATAATATATATATTTGATACTCCCAAAACGTAAAACATTTACTAATTTCATGGCCATGACCACCGCTTGAAAAGCAAACATTCAGAAAAATAAGACCCATGAAAGAAAGACGAAGTTTTATAAAACGGCTTGGAGGGATGACAGCCCTCGTTGCATTGACTTCCCCGGAAACCCTGACAGCAAAGGACCCCGGTAACTTCAATCCCCTGGAAGCCGGCAATATCGGGGGAGGGTTCGTGCATACCGTTTTCTTCTGGCTGGTGGATGAAAGCATGCCGACCAGAGGTAAATTTGTCACCGAGGTAATGAAATACACAAGCCAGATCGATGAGATTAGAACCAGGCATATTGGCAGGCCTGCTGATACCCACCGGGACGTGGTTGACAATTCCTACAGCTATTGCCTCATCGCTACGTTCGATTCGAAGGCAGACCACGACATTTACCAGGAACACCCCCTTCACAAACAATTTATCGAAAATGCATCCTCACTCTGGACGAAAGTTCTTGTATATGATTCCGTTCGGTGTTCAACCAATCCAACTATATAAAACCAAACTGTAAAATCTCAAACCATAATAATTATGAAAAAAGTCTCCATAATCCTGTCATTTGCCTTAATTTTAATGGTTACTTCAGAAACCATGGCTCAAAGCGAATTTTCCAGCAACCTCATCGGCGTAGGTGTGGTGGTAACTGACGTTCAAAAATCCCTCGAATTCTATACCCGGGTGATCGGGATGCAAAAGGTGGATGAATTTGATGTGGATGAAACCTTTGGCAAGTCTTCCGGTCTCACCGGAGGTGTGGCCTTTCATGTGGATGTCCTGAAACTGGCAGACAGTCCCGGTGCCAACCAGTGGAAACTGATGAGCTTTAAGAAAAAAGCAGGTCATCCCATGTCCAAATATATCCAGGATGATACAGGAATGCAGTACATCACCATCATGGTAACGAAGTTGGAACCAATTATCGCACGGATAAAAAGTCACCAAGTGAAGATGCTGGGAGAAACTCCTGTCCCACTTGGTCCTGACAATCATTTTGTACTGGTACAGGACCCGGATGGCACCATCATCGAGCTTATCGGCCCCTTGCAATAGATTGCGCTATACATCAATTGTACCTACTGCATGAGAAGTGTTTCATCCGCAATTGCTTATCTGATTCTGATCCTGCTAAGTTCCTGTGCGGGATCAAAACCGGTCGTACTTTGGTTCAACGCAGAATCCTCCATTTTGTCCTATGGGGCGCATCGAATTGCCAAGCATCTTGAACCATCCGGTTTTTCCGCCATCAGGAATAGCGGACTTAAGAAACCGGACTGGTCCGTAATTCTCATTTCGGGAGAAGATAAGGATCCTCTGTTCACACGTCAAAAATTCTCTGATTGTACGGATTTACTTAAGCCGGAAGGATACCAGATCCTCGTTGAGTCCGATACCCTTTTCATATTGGGCAGAACGGATCTTGGATGCCTCTATGGGATCATGGACCTGATCGAACAACTGGGCCCAACCTGCAATTTCAAAAAACTTCATGAAAGAAGGGTGAATCCCGAAATTGGCTTCAGGGCCATCAAATTCAACCTGCCCTGGGCGCCCTATCGCCCGGGACCGGCAACCGATCTTCATTCGGAAACTTGCCAGGACCTGGGTTTCTGGGAGGAGTTTCTGGATATGATGGTTACCAACCGGTTCAATGCCTTGACGCTTTGGAGTACACATCTCTTTCCCTACATGATCCGTGCGAAAAACTATCCTGAAGCCACCCCTTTTAAAGATAAGGAGTTAAGAAAATGGCAGGCCTTCTGGAAAAGCCTCTTCAGGATGGCTAAGGAGCGGGGTATCGAAACATACCTGGTGAACTGGAACATTGTGGTCTCCCCCGAATTTGCTTCTGCATACCAGGCCGAGGTCTATAATGACACATCGGACCAGGTAAAGCAATATACCAGGGAATCAGTCACGCAACTGATCGATGAATATGAAGATCTGACGGGATTGGGTGTGACCCTCGCAGACTGGATGGGCAACTGGGGAGAGGATCAGATGACCCCCCGGGAGAGAGAGGAATGGATCGATGAGACCTTCGTGGCAGGTATGAAGGAAGCGGGTCGAAAGATCAAATTTATTCATCGGGCTGTGCTGGCTGGTGATCCTGCCGAGATGAGAAAGGTGATTGATGATGCCGAACTTCCAGAGAAAACCATTGTCGAAGTAAAGTTCAACTGGTCACATGCCTATTCCACTCCACACCTTTCACTTACCCATTCAAATGATGAAGGGACCATCAATCGTGGCTTTTGGGATCCCAAACCGGAAAACTACTTTATTGCATGGATGATGCGCAACGAAGACTTTTTTGTTCTGCGTTGGGGCAATCCTAACTTTATCAGGGAGCATATGATGATCAACCACCTCCCTTATGTGGATGGATATTTTGTCGGTTCTGAAGGGTATATCCCGGCTGTGGATTATTCCCATAAAGATGACTCCCACAAAACCTGGGAGTATGCCTTTCAGAAGCAATGGATGTTTTACCATCTCTGGGGAAGACTGCTCTATAATCCACATGAAACAAATGAAACACTGGCCGGCGAAATTGAGAACAGGTACCCTTTCATTGAGGGTCAAAAATTATTATCGGCCTATACATTGGCCTCAACTGTTCCATTGCACCTGGCCTCCTTTTACAAATCAACCTGGGATTTTACCCTCTACAGTGAAGGGTTTTTAGCACCCTGGACCACCGGTTATGACGATGGGATCTCCCCGTTCATCTCCATCGAAGAGCTAATCAGGCATGAAACCCTGGATGCAGCGTATATGGGCATAATGGAATACTGCCACGCTTCACAAGAAGATCTGGCCTTAAGGAAGAATAGTATAACGCCACCGGAATTAGCCGATCGTTTGAATCAAAGTTGCAACAAGGCAAAGTACCTGATTGCAGATCTGCGGGTTAAGGGAAGTGATCCTACGCTTGAATCGGAGCTCGATGACCTGGATACCTGGTGTTACTTAGGCTTCTATTTTGCCGAAAAGTTAAGAGCTGCAGTAGCGCTTGAGACTTTTAAAATTTCGGGTGATCCAGCCGAAAAAGAAGAGGCGGTGGAACATCTGCAGAAATGTGTTGTTCATTGGGAAAATGTGATCCGTCTGACCAAAGACAGATACAATCCCATGCCTTATGTAAGCATGGGACACCCCGAACAGAAATGGCCCGACTTCAAGTCTTTTCATTGGGAAAATTTCCTTACTGATGTGCAGGCTGACCTGCAATATGCAGAATCAATCCATGTTCCATGAAAGCAATCGCTATTATTGATCCGGGTTACGACTCCTATGATTATGAAAGGGAGCTTTTTCACCAACATGGTTTCTCCCTCGAGATAAATGAATCACCCCGGGCTCAAAATGACCGGCGAATTGATTTTGCCAGGAATGCAGTGGGAATCCTGGTCCGGGGTACATTAATCGACAAGGAAGCTCTCAGTAAACTTCCCGGACTAAAGGCCATCGTACGGTATGGGACAGGCTACGACAATGTGGATATTGACTCGGTTAAAGCCAGAGGGATCCGTGTATGCAATGTACAGGGTTACGGCAATCATTCGGTTTCCGATCATGCCCTGGCCCTGATGTTTGCCTGTATCAGGGACCTTGAGGGGAACAGGAAAGACCCATTCGGGGTTCCTTCCAGAAAGGATATGTTTGAGATTCATGATAAAACACTGGGGATTATAGGCTTGGGCAGAATTGGAAGCCTGTTTTCCAAAAAAGCATCTCCCCTTTTCAAAGATACCCTGGCCTGCGATCCCTATAAAGATGCAGCATACATGCGTAGCCATGGAGCTTCAAAGACAGATCTTGCTGATCTCTTAAGGAAATGCCACGTCATCTCCATTCACTGCAACCTTACAGAAGAAACAAGGCACCTGTTGAACCTCTCGGGTTTCAAACAGATGGCAAACCGGCCGGTCATCATCAATACTTCAAGGGGACCGGTGATCAGGGAGGCCGATTTGCTGACTGCCCTCGATAAGCACATGATTCATAGTGCAGGAATTGACGTATTTGAACAGGAACCCCCCGGTGAAGCTCAGGAACGATTGAAAGTTCATCCAAGGATTGTAACTACCACGCATGTCGCCTGGTATTCTGAAAGGTCCGTAAGGGAGCTTCAAAAACGTGCTGCGGAGAATATGATCGCCCTGTTGTCGGGGAAACAAGTCAGCGATGAACTGTAAACTGAGCCGTTACGGCCACACATGAAGATCCCGGCTTCTTTTAATGAGATCAGGACCGGGGTTTCCCATAGATGTGGTCCCCGATACGTCTGATCCTCTCCATTTCCTCAGGAGAAAGGGGGCCGGAGTTGAGTGTCTCCAGGTTTTCCCGCATCATTTCCAGGTTCCTGACACCGGTCATGCACACATCCACAGCCGGATTGCTTAATACAAACCGGTAACAATCTTTGGCTGACAGGGGTTTTTCTCCAGGAGGCATCCTGCTCTCCTTAAGCAACTGTCTCCACCGGGTAGCTGTATAAGCCACTATCCCCGGCCGGTTTTCACCCCCCACATAGGGGAACACATCTTTCTCGGCCCCGTTATTCACTGCATTGTAGCGTACATGGAATATGTCAATCAATCCATCATCTCTAAGATCCTTCAACAGTGACCTGTTATGACTTGAGATGGAAATAAATCTGGCTAATCCTTTATCCTTGAGTCCACTGGCCAGGTCCAATACTGCTTTTCTCGGTTTCCTGAAATAGTAACCCAGCATCAGCACATCTACATATTCAACTCCCAATTTCTTCAGTCCCAGATGGAATTGTTCTCTTCCCGGCCAGCGCGAATGGGTATACTCTGCCATGGAAATGATGAGTTTCTCCCGGTACCCGTTTTTCTGAATTTGTTGAATCGCCCTGACCATCTCAGAAGAACGGCCCTTCATAAATGTACCTATGGAAAAAAAATTGCATCCTTTTTCAAATGCCTCTTCATAGGCTGCACTTGGTGCACCGAAACTGGATGACAGGCCAAGCTTACCCACGATCAACCCGGTCCGCCCCAGGACTACCTTTTCACTAAAAGTTTTCAAAGTATTTTCCTGATTTACTGAAATTCTGCGAATCAAAGGTACTAATTTGCTGTCAGATTGTAAGAGCACGCTCTCCCTGGAATGGAGTTGGGTTTTTACAAGCCGGCTCTTCGTGTGACCAGAGCCATTAATTGCTCAAGGGATTTTAGCTGGTTCATTTCTTCAGCTCCGACGAGCACCTGTATAGAATTTCCATCATCAGTCAATACCGAAGGTAATGCAATATCGCTTTGCGGATATTTAATTTTTAGTTCATCCCGGTGAAGAAATTCAGCGGAAACAGGTAAATCACCGATAAAGGATTTCCATTCTTTCTTCATCCGAACAGCAGAATAGGTTAATGCACAAAGTGCGCAATTATAGGTTGCCGGCGAAAAAACTTTATGCAGGCTGTCGATCACAGCATTTAAAAGACCGCTATCTGCATTGTACACAAATATGATTCTCCCGGATTTCATTCTTATCCTTTCCAATTCTAGAGTTGGTCGTACATCATGAAGATTACTTTCATAACAAAGAAAGGCCGTCCCAAAGATGTGGACAGCCTTTCAAAAGACCAACGTATTGGGCTCTATTTCTTAATCAGTTTGATGTGCTTAAGGTCCTCTCCCATCTTAATCTGGAGGATGTAAACACCGTTGCTGTTGCCGGAAAGGTCCAGGGTTTCCCTGGTTTTCAGCTCTGATCTTCTGATGACGGTCTTTCCAGTCATATCCATCACCTTTAACCCATCCGCCGGAGCGTTCAAGAGCAGCTCCAACCTCCCATTGGTGGGATTTGGATACACAGATGCTTCCAGGCGAGACAAGTTGCCAATTCCTATTGTTCCTTCCACAGTAACCACCGTGAACTCAGTGGCCGTATTGCCTGCAGCATCGGTCAAGGTAACATTGACAACTACCTCACCCACGTTGGCACTGGTAAAGGCGGATTGGCTTATGGTAGTATCTGAAATTCCACAATTATCCGAAGCACTTAGAACAACATCCGATGGCTTAATACTGGCATTGCCGGTTTCATCAATTTGAACGGTGATATTCTGAACCGATAACAAAGGATCTGTCACATCTGGCGTAACGGTAAGAGTCCCGGCTATAAACACCAGCTTGTAATTGCCTCCGTCGCCCCCCGAGGCGGTGATATCATAAGATCCCGGAGCACTTGCTTCATCTGCAGTTGAAAAGGCAACGGGCTCCGTAACCAGCACGCTTGCATCCTCAGTGCCTGCAAACCCAGAATAGGCCAGCGTAAATACAGGATTCGGTCCACACGCTTCACGGCTCTTACCATCGGGTGTAACGGTAAGGTCCTTTTTGGTGATTGTACCTGTTATATCGGTTGGCTGGACCAACGTATAATTGTCTGCATCAGCACCACCCAGGCTCATCGATGAAGCCACAGCGATACCTGTTCCCACATCCGGCTGGGCAAATATACCACTGTTCGCATTTACCAGGTTCACCAAATCTGCCCCGATAATTCCAACGAGACTGGCCCCGGTGAGAGAAGCAGCGGTTGTTCCGTCATATACTTTATCAGGAGCCGATGCACCCGTGACCGAAAGTTCTTTGGCGGTTATTGCCGCAGTCACACCGGCAGGTTGAATAAGAGTATAATTAGAAGCGTTCACACCGCTCAAGGTCATCGAGGTAGTCACAGCAATTGCGCTACCGACCCCGGTTTGCGCGAATGTTCCACTGGTGGCATCGGCCAGGCTGACCACATCAACTCCTACAATTCCGTTCAAACTTCCCCCGCTGAGAACCGCATCAGTCAATCCATCATACACTTTGTCCTCAGCAGCGACTCCTGTAACGGTAAGTGCTTTTTTATTGACGACCAACTCCTGTTCAACGGGTGTGGCCGCTTCATATTCCGGACCGCCGGCCTGGGAAGCTGTAATACCGGTGCTCCCCACACCCACAATGGTCACGGTGGATCCGTTAACTGTGGCTATGCTATCCACAGAACTCGAATAACTTACAAGCAATCCTGAACTGGCTGTTGCTGCAAGCTCAAATGTTGTGTCACCATACACGACGTCAGTCAACGGGTCAAATGTGATTGTCTGGACCTGTTTTAAGGTAGTCACGGCAATCTTGTTTGATCCGGCGCTCATTCCCGCGCTATTTTCAGCCTTCACGCTAAAATAGTAGGTCGTGGCATGAGATAACCCGACCACAATTTTTGAAAATACATTCCCCACGTAAAAATCTTCGTATCCACTCACCAGATTAGTAAAATCGATATCCGTTGCTACCTTAAGCCGGTAGCCCGTGGCAGAACTGATGGGTCCCCAATTGGCAGTAAATCCTGAGGATGTGCGATTGGTAGCTGCCATGGCCAAAGGAGCCCCAGGAGGCAGTAATTCGTACCCATAGACATAGAACTCTGCCATAGTGGCCAGCGCATGTTTCGCAGTGATGTTCATCCGGACATACCGGTATACATCGGGATTGAGCAAATCAAAGCCAATGGTTCCAGCGGTGACACTTGTTCCACTGCTTAACGGAAACCATTCCGCGGCATCTGCACTTCCCTCAAGGGCAAAAGTGAGAGGAAGCTCACCTGCATTTGGTAAATTCATCCCGTATCCGTCAATGTAATGGAACGTACCCAGATCTATCATAAACCAGGAAGGGGGACCATTTGGGATTGAACTCATTGTACCGGGAAGATTATCCACAGCCAGCCCCGGTTCAAATCCGGGTACAGAATCAGAAGCAAACGCTTTCTTTAATCCAGCCACATTAGGATTAGTTCCCGTGTACTGAGCTGCTGCTGACATGGATAATGCCAGTAGCATAATGATAAGTGTGTTGGGTTGCTTTATAAATATCATGATAATTCGGTTTTAATAGTACCTACGTATTAGGGCTTTATAAGTTTCGGCTTTTTGACGAATCCTTTATAAATTTATCGGTTTTGGCTGTACCTCCAGGGGTAAGATTTCAACAATCGGAAAAATGAAATAATCTCTCTAAATAAAGTCGATTGAACTCAATGGTTCGGGATACCTCAACCTATGGGATCCGGCCAACCCGGATTGGGGACCTGAATAGTACACCCTACCTTCTCACTGTTTTATCTATTCCCCAGTATATGTGAGGTACAGGGGTCTATTTTTGGAATCAATCGTCATTTAATCGTTTTGTAATAATTTAGTAACGATCATGTAATAGAATTCATGTTCTTTTGCTATGTCTTTGAATTGCTTAATGGGACTAAGCTTTTTGCTTATTTCGGTGTCAGCATTTTCACAGGGAGATGCTTTTGAACCCAACGGAAAACCGGTTCTCCGGATTTTTAGCAATTTTCATTCATCATTTTCAGAAAATGAGTCGGCTTCCGCATTCGAACTGAAAAGGGTATACCTGGGTTACGAACACAATTTCAGCCCTCGTTTGTATGCCAAGGCCAATCTGGATATAGGAAATCCAGGGGCAGGGAAACATGAAATGGCTGCATATGTCAAGAATGCCTACCTGAGGTACAAAGACAAAAACCTGAGTATAAGTTTTGGAATGATATCCACCACCCAATTTAAAGTCCAGGAGCATGCCTGGGGTTACCGGTACATTGAAAAATCATTCCAGGATGAATACAAGTACAATTCCAGTGCCGACCTGGGCTTATCCGCTGCCTATCATATTGGGGAAATGGTCAGTGCCGATGTGATCATTGCCAACGGGGAAGGGTATAAAAAAATTCAGGGTGACAGTTCACTCAGAACCGGGTTTGGCCTGACCATCACCCCTTTGAAAAATTTTACCGGCCGGGTGTACTATGACTTTTCAACCAAAGTAAATACCCTTTCGTCGATCGCAACCTTTATAGGTTATGCCGGCAACAGGTTCAGTCTGGGTGCAGAATATACGAAGCAATTGAATCCTGGGTTTGTATCTGATCGGGAGCTAGAGGGTATCTCCTTTTTCGGAACGCTATACCCTTCTCCCAACTGGAAAGTATTTGCCAGGTACGATAACCTGTCATCCAATACCCCGGCTGGAGAAACAGCTGACTGGAATCTGTCAAAGGACGGTCAGTTACTCATGGCAGGATTTGAATTCTCACCGGTCAGGGGGATCAAGCTGGCTCCCAATTTTAGAGCTTGGAACCCTGCCGGTATCAACGAATCAATCATCTCATCCATTTACCTCAATTGCGAGGTCATTTTTTAATACTTCAATTCTAACTTATGAAATCAGTACCAGTATGTCTCATTGTTGTCTTGCTCGCCTTCGGCTGCAAGAGTACAAATCAAACAAACAACGGCTCAACCAAATCTGATAAAAAGGTCAGCCTCACGGAAGCCGGAGCCACTTTTCCTATGCCTTACTACCACTTGGTATTTAAGAAATACACAGGCGAAACCGGAATTCTTGTCACATACGGCGGAATCGGTTCGGGAGGTGGGATCCGGAGCCTGCGTGATAAAATTGTTGATTTTGGTGCCACCGACGCGTTTCTGAACGACACTCAGTTGTCAGATATGCCGGGGGATGTAGTTCATATCCCCACCTGTATGGGAGCTGTGGTAATTGCTTACAACCTCCCGGGTGTAGAAGATCTGAAGCTCTCCAATGAGTTGCTCGCCAGTATTTTCATGGGCGAAATAATCCGTTGGAGCGATCCTTCGATTGCCTTAAATAATCCGGGTGTGACTCTCCCCGATACCGAAATTACGTTAGTTCACCGTTCTGACGGCAGCGGTACTACTTATATTTTCAGTGATTATATGAGCAAGATCAGTCAGTTATGGGCCGATGAGGTGGGGACTGGGAAATCGTTAAAGTGGCCCGCCGGAATGGGGGCGAAAGGGAATCCGGGGGTTGCCGGAACCATTAGTCAGACCGAAGGAGCCATAGGTTATATCGGTTCCGAATTCGCATTCGCACAAAAGATAAAGACTGCGCAGGTACAAAATAGCAGTGGTGCGTATATCGATCCGTCCATAGAGAGCATTAGTGCAGCTGCGCAGGGATCCCTGCCTTCCGACACAAGAATTATGCTAACAAACTCCCCGGATCCTGCATCTTATCCGATTAGTGGATTTACATGGATCATCCTCTACAAAGAACAAGCCTATGATAACCGGTCAAACGAGCAGGCATCCGCAACCGTTAAGTTTCTCGACTGGTTAACAAGCGAAACTGCACAGGCTGAGGCATCAAAGGTTAATTACGCCCCATTGCCCGAAGAGGCTGCTACCAGAGCCAAGGCGATCCTGAGAAGTATTACCTACAACGGGGAAGTAATTTTGAAGCAGTGAGTCGAACTGATCCATGAGCAGCGATAAGGCAACAAAAATTCTTTTACTATCCGTCTCAATTTCCATATTGATCTTGGCAGCAGGTATGGTTTACTCCATGGTGGGAGGAGCCCTTCCTGCATTCAGGGAATTTGGCCTGAGGTTTATTGTATCGCGAGAATGGGATCCGACCGAAGGAAAGGAGCAATATGGAGCGCTGCCATTTATCGTGGGCACCCTGATAACCTCTGTGGCTGCTCTTCTGATTAGTTTACCACTCTCTTTCTCGGCCTCCCTTTTTATAGGAGAGTACTTTAAAGGTACAGCAATTTCCAGGGCCCTTAGTGTACTGGTTGATTTGCTCGCAGGTATTCCTTCCATTGTATATGGCCTGTGGGGATTCTACGTATTAAGGCCCTTCCTAATTAATCTCGGATTTGGAGGTCAGGGTTTTGGCATTTTTACGGCTAGCCTTATTCTGGCAATTATGATTATACCCTATGCCACATCCCTGAGCAATGAGATTATCAGCATGGTCCCAAAAGATCTGAAAGAGGCAGCCTACTCACTCGGGGCCACGCGTCTTGAAGTAATTACAGCAGTAACCATTCCAAACGCCCGTTCAGGGATTATTGCCGGTTATATCCTTTCATTTGGCAGGGCACTTGGTGAAACCATGGCCGTTACCATGCTTATTGGGAATACCAACCTGGTGCCTACCGGTTTATTTCAAACCGGGAATACCATGGCGAGCGTGATAGCCAATCAATTTGGAGAAGCTGATGGCCTGAAGTTAAGCTCCCTCATCGCCATAGCCCTGTTGTTATTTTTCATAACCGGCATAGTGAATGCCGTCGGGAAACTGGTTATTAATAAATTTGCCTGACCTCTTGAATGCACAGGTGCACATAGCAATGTATGCTGACCACTCTTCCAGAAGGGTATGGAAGGATAAAATAGTATTGGCGGGAGTTTCTGTGCTCTCGATTATCACCATTTCGCCCATTGTACTTATTCTGTATAAGCTGGTTGTGAAAGGCTACAGGCAACTAAGCCTTGATTTTCTTATCAGGAATACGCCGGATTCTTTCCAGGCCATGACCGCGGTGTCTAACGGAGAAATTATCCCGGGGGGAATAGCCAACGGAATTGTCGGGACTTTACTTATGGTCACACTTTCCTCTCTTGTGGCCATCCCTTTGGGAGTGATTACAGGCATTTACCTTTATGAAAACCAGGGGAAATTCATGGCCAACCTGACCAGGAATATTTCTGATATTCTACAGGGAGTGCCCTCCATTGTGCTTGGATTGATCTCCTATCTCTGGATCGTAAAACACATTACCCACGGATTTTCTGCGATGGCAGGAAGTCTTTCGCTGGCGATAATGATGGTGCCGATGATCGTTCGTTCAACTGAGGAAACACTAAAGATGATCCCGCAAACCCTTAAAGAGGCGGCACTTGCTCTGGGCACACCCTATCATAAGGTGATCATGAAAGTGCTGATACCAACCGGGTTCAGCGGATTGTTAACGGGTATTCTCCTGGGGATCTCGCGAATACTGGGTGAGACCGCTCCATTGATGCTGACTGCGCTGGGTAGTTCAATGATAAACCTCAATATCTCAAAACCCACGAGCGCTGTCTCTCTGTTGATCTGGGAGTTTTACAATGATCCGAATATGGTGGATCTGATTTGGAGTTCCGCCCTTTTCCTGATGACAGTGGTATTGCTCCTCAACATTATCTCCAAAAGAATTGCGCTAAAGAGCACATAGACAATGACTCAGCCAATTGCAGAAATAAGAAATCCGGTATTGTCCGTTCGGAACTTGTCGGTGGCCTATGACGGCGATTATGCTGTTAAGAATGTAACAGTTGATATTAAAAAAAATGCTGTTACCGCCATCATGGGCCCTTCAGGGTGTGGAAAAAGTACGCTTCTCAGAGCGCTGAATCGCATGCATGAGCTTTACGACCACATAACCACGGAAGGCAATGTGGTCCTGAATGGTGAAAACATCTATGATATGCCAGCCATCAGGGTAAGAAGGCAGATGGGAATGGTATTTCAGAGACCAAATCCCTTCCCCACCATGAGTATCTATGACAATGTAATGGCAGGCTATAAACTAAACGGGATTCGCGCAAAGAGATCTGACAAAGATGAGATCGTTGAACGGTCCCTGAGGGATGTGGTCTTGTGGGACGAAGTAAAAGATTCGCTCTATAAAAGGGGCAATTTTCTATCGGGAGGGCAACAACAACGTCTTTGCATCGCAAGGGCCCTGGCCTTTAGCCCGGAGGTGGTTTTATTGGACGAGCCTACCTCTGCCCTGGATCCCATCGCCACCTCAAAGATAGAAGACCTGCTGATAAAACTTAAAGAGGATTATACCATTGTTCTGGTAACACATAATATGTCCCAGGCTGCAAGAATCTCTGACTATTCACTATTTATGTATCTTGGAGAACTGATCGAATTCGGGAAAACCAGGAAAATGTTCACGAACCCAAAAGATCCTAAAACCGAAGAGTACCTCTCAGGGAAATTCAGTTAAACCGGATAGTAAAAGTTGTAAAACCGTCACCTATGACACTAAAAAAAGATGAAGCAATAGAAGATATCCTGACAGGCTTTGAGAGGTTGTCAAACCTGGTACTCGAACAGTTGGACCACCTGGAGACCATCGTGACTTCCGGAGATATTGCTGTCGCCGAATCACTTCTGAAAAAAATTAACAGCAATGAAAAGGAAATTGATAAAAATGAGGTGAAATTAAGTGACCACATTATTCAAACCATCGTACTTTTTCATCCGGTAGCCAGCGAATTGCGCAGGATCATGGCATGCTACCGAAGCATAATCAGCCTGGAGAGAATAGGCGATCTTGTCCTGAATATTACGAACTTTATCAACAGGATCAAATCTCCTGAAGTGTACGACAAACTTAAGGAAGTATTGCATACCATGACATTCCAGAGCAACAAGATGGTAAAAAAATCCCTTCTGTCAATCCTGAACGATGACCGGGAACTGGCCATTTGGACCCTGAAAAATGAAGGTGTATTTGATGCGGGCAACCATAAATTGTTGCAAAAGGTACTTAAAAAGAAGAGCAATGAAGAAAGCAGCAGAAAGCTCCTGTGGAGCATTATAACCATTAAGGAGATGATGTCGAATATAGAACGTATTGCCGATCATGCTACAAACATTGCGGAAGCTGCCATTTATTCAATGGAAGGGAAAGATATCAGACACCATAAAAATCCCGGATAATGGAGAATGCCCCAAGAATTCTGGTAGTGGATGATGAGCAGGACCTCAGAGAGATCCTCTCTTTTAACCTGTCGAGTGAAGGATTTGAAATAGAATCTGTTGCCTCGGCTGAAGATGCGCTTCGCCTGGACCTTGAATCCTTTGACCTCATCCTTCTGGATGTAATGATGGGCGGAATGACCGGATACCGGCTGGCTGACATCATCCGCAAAGAACGACGGCTCGAGGTTCCTGTTATTTTTCTTACAGCCAGAGGTACAGAGAATGATCTGGTAACCGGGTTCAATGTGGGTGGGGATGATTACATTCGCAAACCCTTCTCAATAAAAGAGGTTATAGTGCGCATACGTGCGGTTTTGAAACGTGGTGATCTAGAGTCGAAAAAGAAAAAGCCTCTCATTCACCACGGCTTACTACTTAACCCGGATAGTAAAACTGCAACAATTGACCGGAATGAGATCGAATTAACCAGGAAAGAATTTAAGATATTGGCATTGCTAATGAAAAATAAAGGTAAATACATTAGCCGGAAAAATATCCTGGAAAAAGTCTGGAGCCACGATGTGGTCGTGACCGATCGCAATGTGGACGTAACGATTACCCGGCTCAGAAAAAAAATAGGTCCCTATGGTGACCATCTTAAAGGAAAAACGGGATACGGGTATTGTTTTAAGGATAGCTAGTTCAAATTCGAGGAAGTGTGAAACGAAGAAAACATACATACCAGCAAAGGATATTTATCTATTTTTTCGCAGCCTTTACTGCATTCGCAATTTCAATTCTGCTATTTCAAAACAAGAGGGAAAAAACTTACAGAACCGCGGAACTTGAGGCAAGGCTCGATCAGGTAGCTTCGATAACCAGTGCGTATGTGAACCATAGAGGTTTGCCTGCCATGAACGATTATTCCGGATTGGACAGCCTTGGGAAACTCTTTCCTGTGAGGGATCTGCGCATCACCCTGATAGATGCCGCAGGAACTGTAAAATACGACAATTTTGTGTCGGACTATGCGGATATGGAGAATCACCTGATGCGTCCTGAAGTCCAGAAAGCGCTCTACTCAGGAAAAGGGAGCAACATCAGGCATTCTGAAACTACGAACCAGGATTTTTTCTATTATGCAAGGTATTTCGAAAGCTACTTTGTTCGCTGCGCAGTGGTGTACAATGTGGAAGTGAAAAATTCCTTAAAAACAGAGAGAGTCTTTATTTACTTTGCGATCGCGCTTTTTTTTATTGTGGGAGGCCTGCTCTACCTGGTCACAAATCGCCTTGGTCAATTGGTAAACAAACTGAGGGATTTTGCCATCCGTGCCGGAAGAAATGAATCCATCGATCCGAACCTGGAACTTTCCGATTCCGAGTTCGGAGATATTCAAAATCAAATCATCCAAATTTACGGCCGCCTAAAGAGTGCCAAGGACGAGCTCACCGTTGAAAAAGATCGTTTGCATAATCATCTGCTGGCTCTGAATGAAGGGATTGCCCTGTTTAATTCGGAAAAGGAAAAAATATTTGCTAACAGCAACTTTATACAGTACATAAATATGATCTCCAACAGGTCTTCTATATCAGCGGAAAGATTTTTTAAGATCGGGGAGGTGCAAAAACTCATTCAAAAGATCGATGGAAAACTTTCCCCTGATGTGGTAATACCTGCCAAAGACCTGCCAAATTTTGAAATCACGGTTTCGAAGAATGAAAAATTTTTCAGGGTCCAGTCCATCATATTCATGGATAAAAGTTTTGAGATCCTTATCAGGGACATTACCAAGCCGGAGAAGAGACGTATGCTGAAGCAACAGCTGACTTCGAACATTGCACATGAATTAAAAACTCCCCTGGCCTCTGTCAAGGGATACCTGGAAACAATTATTAATAACAAGGAGCTCAAACGGGAAAAAACCGTCTATTTTGCGAAGCGAGCTTATGCGCAGAGCGAACGCCTCAGCGATCTGCTGAATGATGTTTCATTGTTAAATAACATTGAAGATGCGGGAGATTTGTTCGAGTTTACTCCTGTAAGATTAGGTGATCTGGCTCGAGACGTTATCGAAAACCTTGATTCCAGGTTAAAAGAGAACAATGTTTCGGTAGATCTTGCCATCGATTCGAAAGTGAAAATTCTGGGCAATGACAGCCTGCTCTCTTCAATTTTTCAAAACCTGATTGAGAATTCCATTAATTATGCGGGGAACGACATTGAAATTAAGATCCATCAGTACCTTGAGGATGATACATACTATTATTTCAATTACTCAGATACCGGCACCGGTATTCCGGAAGATCATCTTCACCGGATATTTGAACGATTTTACCGCGTGGATGAAGGCAGGTCCAGAGATTCGGGTGGTACAGGACTGGGCCTGTCCATTGTAAAAAATGCTGTTCAGCTTCACAAGGGTGAAATCTCAGTTCGAAACAGGCTTGAAGGAGGTCTTGAGTTCCTCTTCTCTTTGGCCAAATAGCCGGCAATGCTGCGATTGAGAATGGTGTGGCGGTAACGGAAACTTTACTCTATTTTCTCCCCTGTAATGGGAACTTCCTCTCCGCCGACGCTAATGGACCCCTCGAATTCCTTGCCTTTCACTGTCAATGTGACTTGCATGATGTCGTAGTCCGGTTCCAATTCGAAATAAAGCACATTGTTCTCCCTGATTTCCACATTGGAGAGTAAATAATTTTCGGAACCATCTGTATTGACTTCCCCTGCCAGTTTACCCGCTTTCTTTTCAAAAGTCAGTGTGCCGGTCAGAATGTCATCGGGAGTTTCGACTTGATAGGTCCACTTGCCTAAGACATCTTTCTCTTTTAGCTTTCCAAATGAGGGAAGGGAAATGGCTGCAACGAAAAGCAGGATCAGTAATTTTTTCATGCGTGGTTTGTTCAGGTGAAACGTATAGGTAATTGAAGCTCCTCGGAGCTTTGCTCTGAGGTGAAGATATAACAAAAAACGGGAAAATGCAGATCCCGTTAATTATTATGACCCGAACCCGCTTCTGCCCATCCTCAGTCCATCAGGCAGCGAACCGACATTCCACTGTTCTTTTGCTCAGACCAGCGGCTGATTCCATCCGTGTTGTATTGAATATTCCTTGTCGTTGCGGTCGTAGTAAATGTTTCCGTACTTGACCAGATAAAAGCAACTCTGTATATGTACCAGGTCGCCCCAGAAGTTTCTGACGGACTCCGCCAACCACTCCCGATAGCTGTAAATCCGCTTTCGTTTGTAGCTCCGGTATTAGGATCCAGCCAGTGATCCAGACCGGCTTCTTTCAGTTTACCTGACACATGACCCCGTGCCATCCGAAGATAGGTTGTCTGAAATTGTGGGATTTTCCGATGTACTCCAGCATATGCCGCGTGCCGTGACTGTTGCTCCCCCATCGCTAATCTCCTCCCCCCCACTGGTGGCAGTTGATTCGCTGTCAGAAGAAAAAGAAAAACAGGTGCATTATAGAGTATGCGCAGCAGATCAAGAAACTGAATATTAAATCAAAGTTTACCGGGAAGAATTTCATCTCCCTTTGGCAGAACAAATAAAATATCGAGGACTAAAGCACAATCACTCCAGCAACAGCAAAATTTACAACAGAATTGGCCCATTCGACCAATCACAATCAATCCTTTAACACCGTTCATAAACCCTCACCAACCACGGAAAGC
>CAZCQL010000066.1:0-27655 GCA_964500835.1 uncultured Bacteroides sp. | reverse complement strand
TACAAGCTCAGCGAAGCTAATGCGCGAGCGGGATTCAAATTTACTATTTTCATATAGCCTGCTATTTGTACTTATTTCGTTATTGTAAACAATGATTTTTCATTTATAAACACCTTATCAACATTTTCATATGATAACTTCATAAGGTATTTGGTTCCAATGCATCAAAGATAGAACAAAGATCGAGAGCCCTATAAATTTCCCTATATTTGAGTTACCACCGAGGGACCGACATGAATAAATCCAATTGGATAGCCATTGTTAATTTGACTGCCGGGGGTGGAAAGACTGAGAAGGATTGGCCCCGGATACGTCAATACCTGGTAAAACACGGGATTGTTTATGAGCCCTGCTTCACTCACAAACGGTTACACGCCTCCATTATTGCCAGGAATAAAATTAAAGAAGGGTATTCAAAAATCATCGTGGTAGGTGGGGATGGTACCATGAACGAGGTGATCAACGGAGTATTTTCCCAGAAACGGATCTCTACTACCGAGGTAATGCTTGGCATGATCTCGATTGGTACGGGGAACGACTGGGCAAGAATGTTCCATATTCCTGCCGATTATGAAGAAGCGGTGCTTACCATCAAGCAGCAAAAAACATTTATCCAGGATGCCGGTCTGGTTAGCTACAGGAAAAATGAAAAGGAGTGGAAAAGGTATTTCATCAACATTGCTGGAATGGGATTCGGCGCACGTGTGGTGGAAAGATCGAACCGCATGAAAGCCAAGGGAAAGAGCAGTTCGCTGCTCTACTTTTATAACATCTTTCTAAGCCTCCTGAAATACAGATCTTTAAACGCACAGATCGCCATCGACGGCCAGGTATTTGATCGCAGAATATTTACCATGAATGTAGGGATCTGCAAATACAACGGGGGTGGCATGATCCAGGTCCCTCATGCGGTTGCGGATGATGGCCTTTACAGCATTACCCTTATTAAAAGCCTGGGTAAATTAAACGTACTGGCAAACATCAAGCGCCTCTATAATGGCACCATTGTGAAGCACTCAAGGGTTGAAACCTATCTGGCAAAGTCGGTTCATATTGACGGATCTCCCAGGTTGCAGGTCGAAACTGACGGGGAGAGCCTGGGACACGGGCCCATGGACTTCCAGATCATTCCCCACAGTATTACGGTTATTTCGGGAGAATTATCGGCTTAATTTCAAACAACTTTGGCCAAAACTTTCCGGTAACGAAAATCCTTTCCCCTTCCGCGTCCCAAGCAATGCCATTCAATACATCCGTGGTGGGCTTCCGATCCGTTGGTTTCAGGATACCTTTCAGATTAATTCGTCCTTCCACCCTCCCGGTTTCCGGATCGATGATCACTACCTCGTCGGTATAATACCTGTTCGCCCAAATCTTACCCCGGATGTATTCCAGTTCATTCAAGCTTTGGGCAGGGCCTTCATTCGTGTATACCTCAATCTGGTGTGTCACAGTAAACATCTCCGGATCCAGGAAATAGATGATATTGGTTCCATCGCTCATAATCAACTCTTTCCCATTGTGGGTGAGACCCCATCCTTCCCGGTTCTGGTAATACACTTTCTGGATCTCCTCAAACGTCGACTTATCGTAAATGAAACCAACCTGAGATTTGTATGTAACCTGGTAAATCCTTTCACCAAAAACAGTGATCCCTTCTCCAAAAAGGGATTGATCCAGGTTGCGAATCCTGGAAACCTCTCCCGACTCAAGGTTTACCTTTCTGACAGAAGAGGTTCCATAATTGCCTGTCCCCTCATAAAGCCATCCTTCGTTATATTGCAGACCCTGCGTATAGGCCTTGGGATCGTGGGTATACTCTTTTACCACATGGTAACTGTATGTTTCCGGAACCAGGTCGGAGAGGAAGGTGATCTTCTGACTGTGGTTCTCACTCGTGCCTGATGATAAAAATAGCTTTATACGGAGACCTGAATTCCCCGTGTTCACTCCAACCGTGGAAAGTGTGAAATTGAGCAGTTTATTGCGATCCTTAATTAAAGCACTTGCAGCAGTTTGCTTTAATTCGCCACCCAGAAATAGTTGGACAGAATCCATGGAAACGGTGTCAGGCGCCGAAATTTTGACGTGAACCGCCTCGCCAACAGGGATGGTCAGATGCCGGTTTGGCTCGACAAGAGTTGTGATTTTAGAAGTGTGAGGTACTGTCACAGGGGGGCCTCCTTCTGTGACTCCGTGGTGAGGGCTGCATGATGCTACATTGACCAACAGGAACAATAACGGGAGTGCGTGAGAGAGTATCCTCATTGGATTAGGTTTAACGCCCTGACTTCTTCTTAAACAGTGACCTCTTTTTACCTGAAATGGACTTTAATTCTTCTTCCAGATTTGGATTTTCCTGAGGATTGATCATCTGGTATATTTCACCCCAGCTTGGCAATCCACCTATATTCCTGTCATCAATAAATATATCTGCCTCGATTTTCCTGCTTGAAAAATCTTCGTCAAACTCCTCTTCCGGATAGCTGTGATTGATTGCATAAAATTCAACGCCGTTCTGGCGGCAATATTCCACGGCTTCATCCAGTTCCTTTCCGGAACGATAGGTCCACAGGATGAGTTGATGCTTCTGTTTTTGAAGTGCTTTTAACGTATCAAAGGCAAACAGGATCTCCTTTCCTATTTCAGGATACTTGTGTTCTACGATGGTGCCGTCAAAATCAACAGCAATTTTTAACGGGGTAAACATAGTCGACCTGGGCTTGGGAAAATAAGTTCAAAAGTACAAAAACCTCTTAAAAGAGATCATCCACCGATAGATATCTTTCTCCGGTATCGTAATTAAATGTAAGGATGGTGGATTGCTTTTCCACTCGCTCCAGCAATTGTGCGACCGCCGCAAATGAGCCCCCGGAAGAAATTCCGACGAACAATCCCTCTTCTCTCGCGGCGCGCCTCGTATATTCATAGGCCGCAGACTTTTCCACAGCCAGTACTCCATCCAGGATGCTCCGGTCAAGATTGGCCGGGATAAATCCTGGACCGATACCCATAATTCCGTGCGGACCAGGTTCCCCTCCCCCAATCACAGGAGAGTCGGAGGGCTCAACTGCAAATACCTGAATACCAGGCATTTTCTGCTTTAATACTTTTGCCACTCCCGAAATATGTCCACCCGTCCCCACGCCGGTAACCAGGTAGTCGATCCCTCCTGGGAAATCAGCAAGAATCTCCTCAGCTGTTGTTCTCTCGTGAATGGAAGGATTCGACGGATTGTCAAACTGAGAAGGGATCCATGCATCCTTCAATTCAATGGCCAGTTCTTCAGCTTTCTGCATGGAACCTTTCATGCCCTTTTCCCTGGGGGTCAGGACAATCTCTGCACCATAGGCTTTCAGGATATTTCTTCGCTCTACCGACATGGATTCGGGCATCACCAGGATAACCCTGTATCCCTTCACTGCTGCTACAATAGCCAATCCTATCCCCGTATTTCCCGAAGTGGGCTCTATGATGGCGGACCCTGACTTCAGTTGTCCGCGATCCTCCGCATCGCTGACCATGGCATATGCAATCCGGTCCTTAATGCTTCCACCCGGATTGTTTCGTTCAAGCTTAACCCAGATATTGTCTGCTCCGGGAAACAGTCTGTTCACCTTCAGGTGCGGCGTATTGCCAATGTCTTCTAATATGTTATCGTATTTCATGGTTCGCTTGTTTTTTACGCGTTAAAATGTCCACTTCCTATATACTAAAATCATTCGGAGCATTAAAATCCTTGCTGTCTTTTACTACTACTCTGTGATTCCTGTAAACCACCGAATAGGGAATGATGCTTTCTGTGATCCAGGTATTTCCTCCTACTACAGTATGATGACCGATTACGGTTTTCCCACCAAGGATCGTACTTCCTGCATAGATGGTTACATTGTCCTCAATGGTGGGATGTCGCTTGGTATGTGCCAGGGACTTCTCCACGGTAACAGCCCCAAGTGTCACACCCTGGTATAATTTTACGTTCTTGCCAATCTCCGCTGTCTCTCCGATCACAATTCCTGTTCCATGGTCGATGAAAAAAGGAGAGGCGATATTTGCTCCCGGGTGAATATCTATCCCTGTTTTGCTATGGGCATATTCGGCCATGACACGTGGCAAGACGGGTATCCCCAGGTTATATATGATATGCGCCATACGGTATACCGAAATGCAGTAGAATCCAGGATAGCAGAGGATAATCTCCTCTATGCTGCTGGAAGCCGGATCGAACCGGGTCAGGGCCTCTGCATCGACCACCAGTTTCTCGAAGGCATCGGGTACCTGCATAAAAAATGATTCAACCAATTCTTCTGGTTTCGATTTCAAAGATTCCCTGATGGAATAGAACAACTCCCTTAGTTTGATAGCACAGCGGTCAATTTCTATGGCTATTTCCCCGTCATCCACACTGCAATCCCGTTTGATTGGAAAAAGTGTCTGGATCAGGTTGTCCACAAAATCATGGGTCTGCTCCATGGATGGCACCTCGCGGCAATACCCCGAATTAAATTCACTCACCCTCTTGGCAAAAGCATTGATTTCGATACTCATTTTCGTTGAATTATGGTTTTTATCTGTGATCGCTTACCCGGAAAAACCGGGTCAGGAACAAAAGGTTCAGCAGGGAGAGTAATACATAGATTAAAATCACTACGGACAAGCCTGCTAACCCTGTGATAAGCAGGATAACTAAAGAAGCGAGCAGGAGCAGGTAGCGGATCAGATTGCCTCTGAGTCTCAAATGTTCGAATTTGAGGGAGTACATGGGCACCGGTAGAATCATCTGGAATGCCATAATGAGCATGATCGACCAGATAAAGAATACATTCAGTGGTGTTCCAAAGAGAGTTCCATCCATCATAAACTGCCAGAATAGTCCTGTCCAGAATAGGGTGTGGGCCGGAGTAGGTAACCCCTCAAAAAATGATTCCTCCGACTCCTTCACGTTATAGCGCGCTAATCGAATAGCGGAAAAAACAGGTACAATCAGCACTGTGCCAAACATGATCCATTGAAGTGAGAATGATAGAGGGGTGCTGCCTTCAACCTGATTTAAGAACAGGACTTTGAAGACGGTATATATAAATACGCCAGGGAGTACACCGAAAGTGACTATATCGGCCAGAGAATCCAGATGTTTTCCCGTTTCGCTCCGGGCATTCAGCATCCGGGCTGAAAATCCATCCAGGAAATCAAAAAGAGAAGCAATGAGTACCAGGTAAACAGCCCATTGCCATTGCCCCTCAAGGGTAAGGACTATGGCAGTGGTGCCGCATGCCAGGTTTAGCATGGTCAGAAAGTTGGGGAGATGTTTTTTCATTCTTCCGGCTTGGCTTTGGTTGAAGCACGCTTTTCAAAGTATCTTAATGCCCAGCGAACTGACAGGTAACTCACTGTGATCATAAAAGGCCAGGAAAGGTATCCAATAATAGCTCCTATATACATGGCAGATAGTTGATGGTTGGTGGTTAGTGGTTAATATACATGAGGTTCTTCTTGCATCTCCTTTTCGTCAATTTTCTTCTTATTGAGCGCCCTCCAGGCGTATGCAATGTATGCCAGGACCACAGGAACAAAGAGTGAAACCCAGCTCATGGCCACCAGGGTATAGTGGCTTGAAGAGGCATTCCGGATGGTAAGCGAACTTTGCAAATCATGGGCAGACGGGTAGAATGCTGTGTGGTTAAAACCGGCCAGCATAAAGAGTGAAAAGACCATCAGAATTGTACCCGGACCAGTGAGCCATATGCCCTTGCTGGTATCCCGTGCCAATGACACCACAATCCCGCCCAGGACAAATAATATTCCCAGAAGGAACATCACAAGGACTGGCGGCATGGCCAGCAGGTTGTGCAGGTACTTATACGGCTCCATAAATATATCACCGGTTTCGGGGTTCACAGCATACCCCTCTCTCAGCATAAGCCATACGGCAAACGTGAGAAAAAAAATAACAAGCGGGATGGCGTTGCGGAGCAGCTGCCTTTTTGACCTGGCAATGATACTGGAATTGTTAATGGTATTCATGAAATAGAGCAGCCCAAGCACACGGGCAAGGAAGAAAACGGTGAGTCCCAACGACAGGTTAAAGAGGCTCAGGGCTGCTTCCAGTCCCCTTGCCCCTGTTTTCCAGGAAACACTGAACATTTCGTCCAGTGAAAACTGTGAACCTGAGAAAAATGTGGCCACGGCCACGCCAACAAGGAAGGTTCCCAGCAACCCATTTATAAAAAGGAACGATTCATAGGTTTTTTGTCCCAGGAAATTGCTTGCCTTTGTCCTGAATTCATAAGAAATTGCCTGGATAACGAACGCAAATAGAATGGCCATCCAAACCCAGTAGGCGCCTCCAAAACTGGTGGCATAGAAGAGGGGAAAGGAAGCGAAAAACGCACCTCCGAAGGTCACAAGGGTGGTAAATGTGAATTCCCACTTTCTCCCCAGGCTATTTACAATGATTGTTCTTTCCGATTCAGATTTTCCGATCTGGAATATAAAGGTCTGTCCCCCCTGGACAAAAAACAGAAACACCAGGAAAGAACCTAAAAGTGAAACAATCACATACCAGTATTGCTGCAGTGCAAATAGCGAAAGGTCTCCGAACATATTTATTTCCCTCCAGGTCCTTTATTAATTTGTGTAACCAGAATTTTAATCTCGGCGATAAAAAGCACAGTGAACGTAGCCAGGAAGATCCAGAAAGTCACCTGGACGGCTCCGGGTTTGAGCCGGGTTACTGCCGAAATGGTGGGCATCAGCTTATATACCACCCAGGGTTGCCTGCCCATCTCAGCTACCAACCAGCCTGCCTGACTGGCAATCCAGGGCAGGGGGAGAGTAAGCAGAGCCACCCACAAAAGCCATGTATGATTGCCCCACCGGTTTTTCAGACTTAACCAGAGAACTATCATGGAGAGAATCAGAAAATGTGTTCCCAGAATGACCATGATGTGAAATGCATAAAAGTTCAGTTTTACATTTGGGATCAGTTCTTTCAATTCGTGGCCTTTAAAATAACCGAAGCCAAAGTATTGGTAGTAATCCTCAAGCCATTGGGGATCCTCAAATTTCCCTCTCATGGCGCTGTACATGGCTTCATCACCCCTGTCCTTCGCTCTTTTAAGTTCTTTCAACGTACGCAGGGCAATGGCTCCTCTTTCTATCTTCTCTTCGTAAGAGGTGATTCCCTGCTTCTCGTTGCCATAAACCAGGTCTAAAATTCCCGGGACAAAACCGTTGGGAGTAAGGAAAACCATGTAGGAAAGTGCATTTGGAATTTCAAACTTGAAAATGAAATCTTCGCGTGGATTCGGGGCTCTGGAAGTGTCGGTACGAATGGCACCCAGGGCGACCAGAGGTGCATGGGTTTGTCCTTCATAAAGTGCCTCCATGGCAGCAAATTTCATGGGCTGTTCCCGGGCCACAATCCGGGCCGACGAGTCACCGGTAACGATGGTGGATATTCCGGCAATTACGCCAAAAACTGACGCCACGATGGTGCTCCTTTTCGCAAATAGCACCTCCCTTTTCCTTATCAGAAACCAGGCACTTATACTGATCACAAAAATGGAACCCAGAAGGAAGCTCGATGTGATGGTGTGAAGGAATTTGTTCACAGCGACCTCTGAAAAAAGAACATCACCAAAGCTTGTCATTTCGTTCCGGGCAGTATCCGGATTGAAAGTGGTTCCTACAGGCATTTGCATCCAGGCGTTGGCAACCAGGATCCAGACAGCCGATAAACTGGCCCCTATAGCCGTTAACCATGTGGCAGTTAAGTGAAATCGCCTGCTCACTTTGTTCCATCCGAAAAACATGATGGCAATGAAAGTGGATTCCATGAAGAAAGCCAGGATTCCCTCCACCGCCAGGGGTGCGCCAAAAATGTCACCGACAAACCATGAGTAGTTAGACCAGTTCGTGCCAAACTCAAATTCCAGGATGATACCTGTGGATACGCCAATGGCAAAGTTGATCCCAAACAGTTTCATCCAGAATTTGGTAATCCGCTTCCATTCCTCATCCCCGGTCCTCACATAGATTGTATGCATGAAGGCAACTATAAATGACATTCCCAGGGTCAGCGGAACAAAAATCCAGTGAAACATGGCCGTTAAAGCAAACTGGCCCCTTGACCAGTCAACAAGTGACATGTCGATAGAATCGAGCATACTTAGCTGTTGATTAATTCTTCTAAAACGTGATTGCCGCGCTCTGCATCGCTGTCAAATTCCTTCTTCAGAAAATCCGGAAAAAAGAAGAGCCTCAATATGGCAAACATGATAAACAGTTTTATGAGTATGATTCTCCACAACTTCCATCCCCAGGTCATATTCCTGAAACCATTATAATAAAAATTGATTATCTTCTTCATCTTTTTGCGGCCCGGATTGGCAGGTTCCATATTGCAGGCACAAAAATACGTTTCTCAAAAATGAATTCTAAATTTTTATAAAGAAAAAAAGTGACTATTTTTAGCCCTTCTAAATAATCCGAGGGGAAGGCAAATGAATTCAAGCGAACAATCTTTTTCGCAGCTTTGTTATACCGTGTTATATTATTTACATAATCATCTTTACCTAAAATGAGAAATCTTTTTGTCTTACTGCTTCTAGCAGCCACATTGAATCACGTATTTTCACAAGCCGATTCTGATCTTGAGGTTGGCATTGTAGAAAAACTTGATCAGAACCTGCCGATGGATGCCATGCTTGTAAATGAGGATGGAGATACAGTGACTCTCGGCGATGTTCTTGACAAACCCACTATTCTCTCGTTTGTGTATTACAGGTGCCCCGGCATTTGTTCTCCGTTAATGGATGGGATGGCAAGTGCCATGGACCTTACAGAACTGGAACTTGGAACCGATTACCAGGCAATAACCATCAGTTTCGATGCCAGGGAAACTACAGATCTGGCAGTCAATAAGAAGAGTAATTATCTCAATCTGATGAAGAAAAAGGAGGAGGCTAAAGAAGGATGGCATTTTTTTACCAGTGACAGTGCCAATATAAGCCGGCTTACCGAGGCCACCGGTTTCAGGTTTAAACCTACCGGCAACGATTTTCTCCACGCAGCTGCGCTGATGATTCTTAGCCCTGAAGGCAAAATCACCCGGTACATGAATGGCATTTATTATCTTCCCTTTGAATTGAAAATGTCCCTTCTGGATGCTGCAAAGGGGAAATCCGGCCCGACTGTAAACAGGGTGCTCCTCTACTGCTATTCATATGATCCGGAAGGTCAGAGCTACGTTTTTAATGTGACTAAAGTTGCAGGAACCATTATCCTATTTCTAAGTTTGATACTATTCGCGGGATTGGTTCTGCGAAAAAAAAGAACAGCAATACAATAAATTATGTCAGAATCTTCAGAGAATACAGGCTATAAATCGTATCTGGAGGAGGATGGGGGAAGGAAAGGTATCTTCAAATGGATACTTTCCACCGATCATAAAAGGATCGCCCTGTTGTATCTCTATACGATGATGGGCTGGTTCATCATAGGCATGACGCTGGGCCTATTAATGAAACTGGAACTAATCGCCCCAGGGAGAACCCTCATTGGTCCGCAGGCCTATAATTCGACATTCACACTCCACGGTGTCATTATGATTTTTCTTATTGTGATTCCGGGTCTGCCGGCAGTTTTCGGAAACTTTATGCTGCCCATTCAGATTGGGGCCAAAGATGTGGCCTTTCCCGGACTGAACCTGTTTTCGTGGTACATCTATGTACTGGGGGGGATTCTGGTTATCTTGTCGCTTTTTGGCAATGGGCCCCCTGATACCGGCTGGACCTTTTATGCGCCTTATAGTTTTAAAACAGGGACCAATATGCTTCCGGCAGCTCTTGGAGCTTTTGTGCTGGGATTTGCTTCCATTTTAACGGGGCTAAACTTTATTGTGACCATCCACCGGATGAGGGCCCCCGGATTGACCTGGTTTAAAATGTCACTCTTTCCATGGTCCATATATGCTACCGGCTGGATCCAGTTGCTGGCTACACCCATCGTGGGTATCACGCTGCTGATGGTCGCCGGGGAACGCATTCTGGGGATTGGCTTTTTTGATCCTGCCAAAGGAGGTGATCCTCTGCTATACCAGCACCTGTTCTGGATCTATTCCCACCCTGCAGTCTATATTATGATCCTTCCGGCCATGGGCGCTATTTCTGAAATTATCCCTGTCTTTGCCAAAAAAACCATCTTCGGGTACAAGGTGATCGTTATTTCTACACTGGCCATTGCATTTGTGGGTTATTTTGTCTGGGGGCATCACATGTTCACCGCAGGAATGAGTGGAACTGCACTTTATGTCTTTTCTATTCTGACGTTCCTCGTGGCTATACCAAGTGCCGTTAAAGTGTTTAACTGGGTATCAACCATGCACCAGGGATCTATTACAACCGCTGTACCCTTTTTATGGGCCGCCTCTTTTATCTTCGTCTTCCTGATAGGGGGTTTGTCAGGCCTGGTGCTGGGAGCTCTTGCTACCGATGTGCATCTGCATGATACTGCTTTTGTCGTGGGTCATTTCCATTTTATTGTGTTTGGCGGCACCGGTTTTGCTTTTTTCGGAGCCATTCATTACTGGTTCCCAAAAATGTTTGGACGCATGTACAACCCCAGCTGGGCAAAAACAGGGTGGATCATTTTCTTCATTGGCTTCGTGACCTTGTACGGGCCCATGTTCTACCTGGGAATCACAGGGATGCCAAGAAGATATTATGACTACCTCCCTGAGTATCATGGATCCAATATTCTTTCTAGTCTTGGAGCCCTTGTGATGATTACCGGGTTTGTAATCACCTTAATCAACCTTGTCAAATCTGCCCGGCATGGCGAAAAAGCCGTGGCTAATCCCTGGGGAAGCAATAGCCTGGAATGGCAGGTTCCATCTCCGCCCCCCCTGGAAAACTTTGACGAGATCCCTGTGGTGGATAAGGCACCCTACAAGTTTGATTAATTTTTTTTCTTATGTCTGATACGATCGCACACCACGACGAGCACCGTGACGATGAAGCCTCCAAACTTGGAATGTGGCTTTTTATATTTACTGAACTGCTTCTGTTTGGAGGGCTATTTATTGTGTATTCCATGTACCGGTACCTGCATCCCACTGCCTTTCATCTTGCCGCAAAGGAGCTAAATTTAACCGTGGGTACCCTGAATACGGTGATCCTGTTGGTTTCGAGTATGACGATCGCCATGTCCACCACCGCTATTCAGAAAAAAGACAAACGAACTACGTTAATCCTCATTGGAATTACATTGGTGCTGGCATTGGTTTTCCTGGTGAACAAATATTTTGAGTGGAGTTTAAAGATTTCTCATGGCCTCTATCCCGGATCTCCACTGCTCGAGGAGCTTGGCAAGGGAGACACCCTTTTTTATGGTTTGTATTATTTTATGACCGGGTTGCATGCACTGCATATTATCGTCGGAATGGTCTTCCTGAGTTGGGTATTTGTATATGTATGGAAAGACAAGCTCACATTCGACAA
Organism: uncultured Bacteroides sp.; assembly: GCA_964500835.1. Lineage (GTDB taxonomy): Bacteria > Bacteroidota > Bacteroidia > Bacteroidales. Next base: position 16,154 of record CAZCQL010000066.1, on the reverse strand, counting down.
TTTCCAGTTGCTTGAAAACGGGGGGCTTTACTGGCACCTCGTGGATGTGATCTGGATCTTCCTGTTCCCATTGTTTTACCTGATTACTTAATTCAACCTTATGTCAGATACAAAACATCACATTATTCCCTATAAGACATACGCATTGATATTGTCAATGTTGTTGGTACTGACAACCGTAACCGTACTGGTGACTCAGATTGAATTAACAAAATGGTCAGCAGTGGTTGCATTGCTGTTAGCCACCACCAAAACATCACTGGTACTGGCAATATTTATGCACCTGAAATTCGGTCAGCGCATTTATAGAATCATGGCAATCCTGATTTTCGTCCTGCTGGGTGTGGTAATCGCCATTACCTTTCTGGACTACCTATTTAGATAATGAAACAGATGAGCATATGTATACTGTAGATCCTCAAAACGCTTCCAATTTTGTTGCCGGTGTCGACCGGGCGTTTATTCTTATCCTCGGGGTATCCTTTTTCTTTCTGATCGGCCTTACAGCACTGATGATCTATTTCATTTACAGGTACAGGAAGGACAAACATCCGAAAGCCATTCAGAATGAAGGCAATACCTTGCTTGAAGTATTATGGACAGTTATTCCCCTGATCCTTGTGGTAGTCATGTTCTATTTTGGATGGGTTGGATTTCGTCCGATGAAGCAACCTCCTGAGGAAGCCATGCATGTGAAAGCGATAGCCAGAATGTGGAATTTCAAGTTTCAGTATGAGAATGGAAGGATGGCAGACAGTCTCTATTTACCTTTGGGAGAGCCTGTAATTCTCGACCTGGTAGCACTGGATGTGTTGCATTGTCTGTATGTCCCCGCCTTCAGGGTGAAAGAGGATATGGTACCCGGTCGGCAAAAATTTATGTGGTTCATTCCTGGTCAGGTAGGGGATTTTGAGCTTTTTTGTACGGAATATTGCGGTCTGCAGCACTCTTACATGCATTCAAGGGTCAAGGTTCTCGAAAAAGAAGCATACGAAGAATGGATTACCGATACAACTGCCATGGTTATTCCTCTGGCAGCAGATGCCACACCGGCTGAACAAGGTTACCAGGTAATGTTGCGAAACGGATGCAATGCATGTCATACAAGTGATGGCAGCAAGCTGGTAGGGCCCTCCTACCTGGGAAGCTGGGGATCTACCCGGACGGTGGTATCAGGAAGGGAGGAACGTGAGGTTGTCATGGATGAGGAATACGTGAAGAGATCCATTTTTGAACCCAATGCAGATGTCGTAAAAGGATTTAATAAAGGATTGATGCTCCCTTTCGAAGGACTTGTAAGTGAAGAGGAGGTAGGACTGATTATAGAGTATCTGAAAGAATTGAATGAGTAATACATCCTTTAAAGAATATTTCTCTGCCGTATTAAGACTGGGGAAGTTTACTATTTCTATCCCGGTTGCTCTTACCGGATTTTTGGGTTATTTTCTCCATAAGCCTGTTTTCGATTCCACTACCCTGCTGGCTGTTTCAGGAATATTTTTCCTATCCATGGGATCCAGCACCATAAATCAGATACAGGAGCGCAAAACGGATGCGCTGATGAAGCGAACAAAAAACAGGCCCATTCCCGCGGGTATCATTCAGTTGAATCATGCCATATTTTTCGCTCTGTTATTTGCGGCGCTCGGTTCATTCCTCTTGCTGCAGAACGGTTCAGTCACGCCGATGCTGACTGGGATTTTTACGCTCTTATGGTATAACCTGGTGTATACGCCCCTTAAAAAGGTTACAGCCTTTGCTGTTTTTCCCGGTGCTTTGATTGGCGCCCTGCCCCCTCTCATCGGATGGAGTGCTGCCGGAGGCAACCTGTGGGATATGGAAATCGTGACGGTGGCATTCTTGCTGTTCGTGGGACAGATGCCCCATTACTGGCTCTTGCTGTTAAAGATTGGAAAGGAATTCCGGGAAGCAGGGATGCCCGTTATCACATCGTTGTTTGATACACGACAAATTCGAAATTTAAGCTTCATCTGGATTGCTGCCACCGCGGTAGTTGTCCTCATGCTGCCGGCAACCCCTATCATTCATCACCGGGTAAATTCTTTTATTTTAATTTTCTCCGCCGGCGTATTTCTTTACCGCATGTTCCGGTTCTCCTACAGGGGTGATATAATGAAACATTGGAGAAAGGCATTTATTACTGTAAATTTGTTTTATTTAATGATCATCCTCGTCTTGATTGCGGACAGAATTCTGTAAATTGCCCAATGAAATAGTATAAATATCTGACCTATGAAAAAGATAGTAATCGTACTGGCTGCCAGTGTACTCCTTTTTGCCTGCAACAGCAACTCTAAATCCTCAGATGAGGCTTCAGCTGACAAAACCTTCATGGCAGCTGAATGGGTGAATGTTGTCATTCATGTCGATGGCATGACCTGTGATGGGTGTGAAAAAGCCATTAACGCCGGGGTGGTCTCCCTGGACGGAATAGAATCTGTGGAATCGTCCTTCGAGGAGGGCTGGACCAAGGTGAAATATGATAAGAACCTGACATCTGTGGAAGATATTGAGGCCAAAATAACAGATACCGGGTATGAGGTGGAAGGTGAAAAGACGGGTGTGAGCTTATAGTCTGATCAGAAGGGAGAGGAATCCCATGTAGAGCACTGCATCTGCTATCATCCTGTAGTGATCCTTTTTCCTGAAGAAGGAAGGAAAATACAATACCAGAAACAGGATGGTTGCCATCCCGGATAGGATGAGAGCAAACTGCGAATGGCGGTCAGTCCCAAATACCAGGAATTGCATAACTCCAAGAAGGTAAATCCCAATCCCTGTAATTAAAATGAGGTTTCTGGTAGAGCCCTGTCCAAGGAATTGAGCCAATGAGGTGATGCCCATCCGTGTATCCAGCTTAATGTCATATAGAGAGATAATCCCCAGGTTCATCAGGAGAACTCCTGAGGTCATAAGCACAATCAATCCATCGGTTGTCTGGAGTTCGACCCCCCGATATATAAATGGCCCCAACCATGTTCCCGCCAGGTAAAGCAGCAGCACAAAAATCTCCCCTGGAATGAAAAGTACCCTGTTTTTCCTGAAAAGGTGGCGCATGGCATAAAATAACAACACGCCTCCTGCAAGTGCCAGTGCGAATTGAAGCAATGATCTTTCAAAAAAATTGAATATGATCAGAAGGTCGACAATACCAGCCACACCCATGAACCATAACAGAATCTTGCGGTTCCTGAAAATAAACTGATGTAGCTCACGTTTGCTTTTTTTTCTTTGTTTCCAGGCATCCAGGATATGGTCACCTATGTAAAGCAACCAGACAGTTAAGGCCAATGTCAGCCACCATGTCCAACCAGGCGAAGCCCTAAAAAGCCTGGCACCAAGGCACGAAGATGCCAGTGCTCCCAGGACAATATCCAAACTTAAATAGTGAAACACTTTGTACAGCCTCATTTGAAATAAAAAAAGTTATCTTAGGGCTTAAAATTAAATATTTTTTATCCACTTTTGCATAAAGTGAATTATAGCGGAATAAAAGATGCGATATTCTTTTATTTTGAAATCTAACCAAGTACCGAATGGAGGCATTTTCAATAAAGAACTGCAGTTTGCTCATTCTTTTCACCCTTAATTTCTTAAACCCTTCAGATTTACTAAATGCGCAGGATAGCTTGATGGCTGACTCCGGAGATGATCTAACCTACAGCCATGAGGGGGAAGAAGGGGGGCATTCGACAGATTTAAAGATAGGTGCGCGGTTATTCAACGGACTGACAGGATCGAGTGATAATCCGGTTAATTGTGCCGCATGTCATAATGTCCGGATGATTGATACCCTTAACTGGAGTCCGTCTGCTGCGGAAATAGCATTGTCTACAGCCGCTATGGACAGTGCCGCCTATGCAAACCTCCTGCTAAGGCCTGTGGGTAAAAGACTTTCTGTGGCACATGATGGAATAGAGCTTTCAGGAGACGAAATTATTCAAATCCGGGACTACCTGGATACGGTTGGTCAAGCCGGACTTGAGCCTAAAAAAGTTGATATCAACAGGATGATCTTCTTCTTATTCCTCGTTGTCCTTGCCGGGTTGGCCGTGGCTGACCTGATCTTCTTCAAGACCATGAAGTTTAAAATGATCCCGATTATGATCTTTTTGCTCTCTTCGGGGTGGGGTACAAAGATGATCGTGCAGGAGGCGATTGGACTGGGCAGAAGTCAGGATTATGCACCCTTACAACCCATAAAGTTTTCGCATGTGGTACACGCGGGGGAAAACGAAATAGACTGTCAGTACTGCCATCATACGGCAGAACAAAGCAAGTCGGCAGGAATTCCGTCCACGAATGTGTGTTTGAACTGTCATACGCTGGTCAGGGATGCCACACGTTCAGGCAAATTTGAGATTAAGAAGATTCATGCAGCCATAGATAGCGGAAAAGCAGTTGAATGGATCCGGATTCACCGATTGCCGGATTTTGTTTTTTTCAGTCATGCGCAACATGTGGGGGCTGGAAAACTTGACTGTGCACTATGCCACGGCCCGGTTGAAGAAATGCACGTGATGCGGCAATACGCAGATCTCTCTATGGGATGGTGTCTTGATTGTCACCGGAGCAGGAAGGTAAACTTTACTGAAAATGAATATTATAAAATGACATTCAAAGATTTACGTGAAGATCTGGAACAAAATGTAATCGACTCTGTTCTTGTGGAGGATATCGGGGGTACCAATTGCATGCAATGTCATTATTAATTGTTGCGCGAATGAAAACATACTGGAAAGGGATAGACGAACTTATTGACGCCAATGAGCAAAAAGCCGATACGGGTTTTTCCCATGAACCACCTGCAAAACTTACCATTGAAGGACCGAACAGTACCCGGAGGGATTTTCTTAAAACTTTTGGATTTGCAATTGCCGGAACTGCCATAGCAGCGAGTTGTGAGCGGCCGGTGACAAAAGCCATTCCATTTTTAATCAAACCCGAGGAGATCACTCCCGGCAAAAGCAGCTACTATGCATCCACCTATTTTGACGGCGAAATCTACAGCCCGATCCTTGTGAAGGTCAGGGATGGACGTCCAATCAAAATAGAGGGCAACGATTTATCTTCACTCTCCAATGGGAGCACTAACAGCCAGATTCAGGGATCCGTGCTGGAACTATACGATGAAAACAGGTTTCGCACCCCCATGATTGGCGAGGAGGAATCCGATTGGGATTCGGTAGATTTTCAGATCAGCCGGGAACTGCTCTCATGTACCGGCAAGGTGGTCTTATTAAGTGGGGGTATAATTAGTCCATCCACCCAAAAAGTGATTGATGAATTTGAGAGTCAATCAGGGTTGTTCGAGCACATAGTCTATAACCCGGTTTCCGTTTCTGCCATCAGGGAAGCCAACGAACTTGCCTTTGGGAAGAGGCTGATCCCTAACTATCGTTTTGATCAGGCAGATATCATTCTCAGTGTGGGTGCCGACTTTCTGGGAACATGGATTTCTCCTGTTGAATATGCTCCGCAATATGCAGCTAAAAGAAAACCAACGGAAGAGCATCCATCCATGTCGAGACACATTCAGATTGAATCCGGGATGTCGCTGACAGGAAGTAATGCCGATGAGAGAATTACTATCAAGCCTTCTCAGCAGAAAGCTGTATTGGTTCACCTCCTGGCTGCTCTTATGGCTGAATCAGGAATCGATCCAGGGACTTACAACCTTCATGTGAGCCCGATCGATGTAGGCCCCATTGCCAGGGAACTATGGCAAAACAGAAAAAAGGCACTGGTAGTATCCGGGTCCAATGATGTGGAAACTCAGTTTATTGTGAATGGCATTAACTCACTCTTAGGATCATATGGCAGAACCATCGATTTTCAAAGGGCTCTCAACACGCTTCAGGGCGAAGATGGCTCCATGGATGCCTTTGTGAAAGATATGAATAACGGACTGGTATCGGGAGTTATCTTCCTCAATACAAATCCGGCCTATGATTACCATTCACAGGAAAGTTTTCAAGATGGATTGTCCAAACTTGATTTTAGCGTTAGTTTAAGTTACATACGCGATGAGACATCTTTGTTATGTGACTATGTCTGCCCCGATCATCATTATCTTGAATCCTGGAACGATGCCATGCCCAAAGAGGGGTTGTACAGCTTATGTCAGCCAGCCATTCGCCATATATTCAATACACGCCAGGCCCAGGAAAGCCTCATGGCATGGATTGGCCAACCTATCGAGTTTGACGAATTCATTAAGGATTACTGGAAAGAGCATATCCATCCTCTGTCCGGGAAAGAAAAAGATTTCAGATTGTTTTGGAACAGAAGCCTTCATGATGGAGTATTTGAGTTGCCACTTACGGAATCTGCCGTTTCGGAGATGGCAACCGAATCCCTGATACCCATTATCAATCAGGCTCCTTACGAAACTGGCGGGGAAGTTGAACTTGACCTCTATATACCTGTTTCGGTGGGAACGGGGAAACATGCAAATAATCCATGGCTGCAGGAGACCCCCGATCCGGTCTCAAAGGTTACCTGGGATAATTATGCAGCCATCTCTCCGAGGCTTGCTGAAGAGCGCAATCTTGTGACAGGAGATGTGATTAAGATCAATGGCCACTACGACATTCCTGTAGTGGTTCAACCCGGACAGGATTACAGGACACTTTCAGTGGCATTGGGGTACGGAAAAGAGACCGGGGGAAAGGCATCCGTGGGAACAGGTAAAAACTTTTATCCCCTGGTGCGTGAGGAAAATGGGCTCAGAACCTATTTCACACCGGTTACTTTTGAAAAGACTGGCGAAGTTTTTGAACTGGCCATTACGCAGTCACACGAATCCATGGAAGGCCGTGCCCTTATCAGGGAAACAACCCTGGATGCATACAGGGAAGATCCCGCCTCGGGCAATGAACTCCACGAGGAAATTGAACGCCATCTGCATTCACTCTATGAACGGCACGAGTACAAGGGCCACCATTGGGGGATGTCGGTGGATCTTAATTCGTGCATTGGGTGTAACGCATGTGTTGTTGCCTGCATTGCAGAGAACAATATCCCGGTTGTAGGTAAGGAGCAGGTTAAAATTGGAAGGGAAATGCACTGGATTCGCATCGACAGGTATTATTCCGGGGATCCTGAAAATCCCGAAGTTGCCAGACAACCTGTGATGTGTCAGCATTGTGATAATGCCCCCTGTGAAAATGTGTGTCCGGTAGCTGCCACCACAAACAGCAGTGAAGGGATAAACCAAATGATTTATAACCGGTGTGTGGGTACCAGGTATTGCAACAATAATTGCCCTTACAAGGTAAGACGGTTTAACTGGCTGGATTTCACTAAAGCGGACGCCATTCCAAAAAACACATCCGATCCGATGGGTCTTACCCTCGACCTCTCGAGAATGGTGCTTAATCCCGACGTAACCGTCAGGGCCAAAGGTGTCATGGAAAAGTGTTCCCTGTGCGTTCAACGGATCCAGGAGAAAAAGCTGGAAGCCAAATTGGCCAATCGGCCGCTGGCAGACGGAGAGATCAGAACAGCATGCCAGCAGGTTTGTCCTGCCCAGGCAATTACATTTGGAGATATGAACAACAAAGAGAGCGAGGTCTCCCATCAACTTAAAAATCCGAGAAACTACCACCTTCTGGAAGAATTAGACACGCTTCCGTCGGTGAGTTACCTCACCAATATCAGGAATAAGAATCAAGAGGCCTGAAAAGTAAAAAACATTGAGAAAATAAACCTTAGATTATGTATGTTTCACCCGTCCGGGAAACCTTGATTACAGGAAATAAAACCTATGCAGATGTGACCAATGACATCTCAGGGCCCGCAGAAGGAAAGCCAGGTAAGTACTGGTATCTCGGACTCTCTATTGCTGTTGCCGCATTGATGGTTGGTCTGTTGTGCATGTTTATCACAGTCTGGTACGGTATAGGGACCTGGGGTCTTAACAAGACCGTTGGCTGGGGATTCAGTATTACCACCTTCGTATGGTGGATCGGGATCGGTCATGCGGGTACCTTTATTTCAGCCATTTTACTCATATTCAGACAAAGGTGGCGAACAAGCATAAACAGGGCAGCTGAGGCCATGACAATTTTTGCGGTGTTATGTGCCGCCATTTTTCCCTTAATCCATATGGGAAGGATCCTGCTATTCTTCTTCGTGTTTCCCTACCCGAATACCAGGAACCTCTGGGTTAATTTCAACTCACCCTTGCTTTGGGATGTTTTTGCAATCAGCACCTATTTCCTGGTATCGTTCCTTTTCTGGTATACAGGATTGCTTCCCGACCTGGGAACTCTCCGGGACAGGGCTAAATCAAAAATCAGTAAGCTTAGCTACCGGTTGCTCAGTTTCGGATGGACCGGTTCCCTGAAACACTGGCAGCGGCATGAGATCATGAGCCTTATGCTGGCCGGGCTGGCTGCACCGCTTGTACTCTCCGTTCACAGTATTGTAAGTTTTGACTTTGCCACTTCGGTTATTCCCGGATGGCACACCACCATTTTCCCACCCTATTTCGTGGCCGGGGCAATATTTTCAGGATTTGCCATGGTCCAGACACTTATGGTCATCACCCGGAAAGCCTTAAACCTGGAAAACTACATTACCCTGGAGCACATTTCCTCCATGAATAAAATAATTATCCTGACCGGATCCATTGTAGGGGTGGCCTACCTTACGGAGTTATTCATGTCGTGGTATTCGGGGGTGGAATACGAACATTTCGCATTCATCAACAGGGCGACAGGACCCTATTGGTTCGCTTACTGGATCATGATGACCTGCAATGTCGTGTCTCCGCAACTCTTCTGGTTCAAGAAGATCCGGCGAAGTCCAATGATTACATTCGTCATATCTATCTTTATAAATATAGGGATGTGGTTTGAACGATTTGTAATTATCGTAACTTCCTTGCACAGGGATTACCTGCCTTCCAGTTGGATCATGTACAAACCCACTGTGATTGAAATAGGAATTTTTGTGGGTACCCTGGGATTATTTTTTACTCTATATTTCCTTTTTATCAAGTTTTTTCCAGTCATTGCCATTGCCGAGGTAAAGGGGATCATTAAAGTTGACCGGAATGGAAACCTAAAAAACACCGGGTCGTGAAAAATAAAAATCTGCCAAACAAAACTTTTGTTTCCGGATACTTTGAACATCCCGAAGATCTTGTGGATGCCGTCAAGGAAATTCGGGAAAAAGAACTTCCTATCGAAGATATCTTCACCCCGTTCCCCATTCATGGATTGGATGAACTTGCCGGTCTCAAGAAATCAGCAATCCCAACTGTTGGATTTATTGCAGGAATTATTGGAGCCGTGTCTGCATTTGGGTTCATGACCTGGGTATTCACTGTCGATTATCCACTGGTAATTGGCGGAAAACCCTTTTTTTCCGTTCCATCATTTATTCCGATCACATTTGAGGTTACCGTACTATTTGCAGCCTTTGCCATGGTTTTCGGATTTCTGATTAAATCAAACCTGGGGCCCGGGGCAAAAAACCGAATCTATGATGAGAAGATAACAGACAATCATTTTGTGGTCCTGCTTAAAGGAATTACTGACTCGGGTATTGATGCGGCCCGGCAGACTTTATCGGCCACCGGAGCAATGGACGTTAAAATAATTGATGCGTAATATGGATCAGCAATTCGAGTTTAAGAAGGAATATAAAATAGTACTTGGCATCCTGATCGGAATCGGGATCATCACTCTGGTAATCTCTGTGGCTTCGTTGCCCTCCAACAGAGTTTGGGCAAATGTGCTTCAAAACAATATCTATTTTCTGGCATTTGCATTGGTTGGCTATCTTTTCATCTCGGTCCATATTGTTGGTCAGGCCGGTTGGCATACGAGTATTCAGCGGATTCCTGAGGCCATGGGATCTTTCCTGCCGGTTGCTGCCGTCTTAATGGGAGTCCTTCTTTTCGGGGCACACGATCTCTACCAGTGGACCAATGAGCATCTGGATCCTGTGTTGGAGAAGAAAACTGCCTATCTGAATATCCCGTTTTTTATTTTGCGAATGGTCGTCTATTTTAGCGGTTGGATATTCCTTGGATCCAGGTTAAGAAAGTTTTCCGTAAAATCTGATACCGATCCTGATCTCAGGTATTTCAGAAAGAGCATCTATTACGGGAGTGCTTTCATTGCGTTCTTTGCAGTTACCAGTTCCACTGCTTCATGGGACTGGATCATGTCCCTCGACGCTCATTGGTTTAGTACCCTTTTTGGCTGGTACATCTTTATCTCAATATTTGTAAGTGGTATAGCTGTTATCATCCTTCTCGTATTATTCCTCAAATCACAGGGATACCTTCCTCATGTAAACAACGAGCATATGCATGATCTGGGAAAATACCTGTTTGGTTTCAGCATCTTCTGGATGTACCTGTGGTTCTCCCAGTACATGCTTATCTGGTATGCCAATATTCCAGAAGAGACCGTCTATTTTATCCAGCGGGTCGAGGAGCATAAAGTCCTTTTTTATGGCAATTTCATTATTAACTTTTTTGTGCCATTTCTGATCCTTTTGCACAGGAGGGCCCCCAGGTTAAACCGTGTGATGCTGGTAGGAGCCGTAGTCGTATTTGTGGGTCATTGGATTGATCTTTTCCTGTCTATCATGCCTGGAGTCCTTGGTGATAAGACAGTTATCGGAATTCCTGAAATTGGGCTAACCGTCGGCTATTGTGGAATCTTTGTGTGGGTCGTATTCCGGTCATTAACAAAGGCAAGCCTGGTTCCGTTTAACCATCCGTTCTTTAAGGAGAGTCAAGAATATCATAATTTATGAGAACCATGCGAAATAAATTCGTCTTACAGAAACGATCGATTCGGTCATTCTTTTTTCTTATGATCACGCTCCTGATGGCTTTAAGTTCCTGTAAAAAGAACCCCAACCACCCCGGTTTTGCTTATTTGCCTGATATGGACGTATCCCGGGCCTATGACACCTATTCCGAAAATCCTGTGTTTGATGATGGGAAAACACTTAGGGAACCTGTGGAAGGGACCATACCGCGGGGATACGAGCCCTATCCGTATGTGAAAGATGATCTGGACCTTATTGAAGCGGGTACACACATTTTTAATCCACTTCCTGCAACGGATGAGGTCATTCAACGGGGTAAAGTTTTATTTACCAGGTATTGCAGCCATTGCCACGGTCCTAAGGGAGATGGGCAAGGTGTTTTATTTACGAGTAAAAGATTTCCCTTACCACCAGGTAACCTAACTTCCGAGAAGACCATCAATCGTCCCGATGGTCAGATTTTCCACATAGTCACCGTAGGATACGGGATCATGGGTGCTCATGGATCCCAGATTCTTCCGGAAGACCGCTGGAAGATCATCCACTATGTGAGAGCGGTTTTGCAAGATTCGACTGTCCAGGAATAGCTAATGCAATCTGTTTTCTCTGATTTCCTTTTGCCTCTGGCCCTTGCTGTGATAACCCTGGGAATGGGTCTGTCCCTGACTGAAAGGGATTTTAAAAATATTTTCCTCCAGCCAAAAGCTGTGATCATTGGCCTCTGCTGCCAAATGATCCTGTTGCCCCTGATCGCATATCTGATAGCCAGGTACGTTCAACTCGATCCTGTGTATAAAGTAGGACTTATGGTAGTTGCAGCTTGCCCCGGCGGTGCTACATCAAATTTAATAACCTACTTACTAAAAGGAAATGTGGCCCTGTCCATATCCATGACAGCCATCAACAGCCTTATCACACTGATAACAATTCCCCTGATAGTGACCCTGGCCCTTGGAACGTTCATGCACCAGGATACTGCCATCAGGCTGGATATAGTTCAGACTATAATCAAAGTGCTTCTGATCACTATCCTGCCTGCATTTGCCGGCACCCGGGTCAGGAAGTGGAGACCTGTTTTTTCTGATAAGCTTGAACGTCCTCTGAGGATTATTCTTCCCGTGCTTATCCTGGTCATCTTCGCTGGGGTTATTTTATTCGAACAGAAACCTGGATCCGCCACTGGCAAGGAATTCATCAGGATCTTCCCATATGCCCTCTTATTGAATGTCGCTGCCATGGTGACCGGACTGCTGGTGGCCAGGTCGCTAAGACTCGGAGTCAGAAACCAGGTTACCATTTCCATTGAAGCGGGATTGCAGAATTCCGGTCTGGCCATTGTCGTGGCATTAACCCTGCTGGAAAGTCGGGCCATGGCCCTGGTTCCAGTGGTCTACGGATCCTTCACCTTCTTCAGCACCCTCTTTTTGGGATGGATAATCAAAAAGGTGGCGTGGAAACCTGGCCCTATCGGAAAAGGTGCATAAATCCGGCTCCGGTAACTGGCTCGGACCCTCCATCCTCTTCAATTACATAATAATAAACCCCTTCAGGAAGTTCTTTTCCCCCGATACTTTTCCCGTCCCAGAATATACTCGTGGAGAATGAATGATAAATACGGGTCCCGGTCCTGGTAAACACAGTGAGTTCATATACAGTGATACCATCTGTGGTTACCTCGAAATAATCGTTTACACCATCCCCATTGGGGGTAAACACATTGGGAACAACCAAATCAGTGTCCACACTGTCGGCAGCCAGGGATTCAACCATCTGCAATTGCTTAGCTGAAAGACGGACTGAGTCCTGAAGCGGGTCCTGGTTCTGGCCATAAACAACTGGTAACAGGAGGCAGTAAAAACAGATGAAGGCGAAGGTTCTCTTAATGGTCATATCTTTTCCGTCAGCTTCCGGACCACCCTAAAGTTATTAAAAAATTCTTTGGCGAATACCCTGAGAACCGTATAAGTGGGAATCGCAAGGATCATTCCCACAATTCCTGCCAGGCTGCCTGCCATCAGGAGAACAATGAATATCTCGATAGGATGGGCATATACACTGGTCCCGAAAATAAGTGGTTGAAATAAGGTATTGTCGGTTAATTGTGTTACGCCAAAAACTAATAACATATACCCAATAAGAGGCATCAGTTCAGTAGAAAATTCAAGATTAAGGTTGGTGGCTACTCCCAGAATGATCCCTAAGGCTGTGGCAATCCAAGGTCCCAGGTAGGGAATGATATTCAGAACAGCAGCCACCAAACCAATGACTAATCCATGCCTGAAGCCAACTCCAATAAGGGTCATTCCTAATGTAACAAGAAATAGAATTCCCGTCATTTGCAAAAGGATCCCGACGAAATAGCGGCGAAGCAGATGTTTTACCGAGTCAAGGGCATGCCGGAAAGCCTTTTCCTTTTCCCTCGGAAAAATGGTGACTACATATTCTGTGAGTAATCTCTCCTCTCTGAGCATAAAAAAGGTCATAAAGGAAATAGCAAAAATTGCCCACACCAGGTTTCCGAGAATGGAAGCAATGGCGGCCATCAGGTCAGTAATTACCCTGATATTCAGAACTGTGGCAACCCTGTTTTGAAGCTCCTCTCTGATTGTCAATGGCTCTTCACCGCCAAGGTTTGATTCACTGAACCATTGTTCAATCCGGTGAATAGGTTTATCAAACTCCTCCACCACCTGAGCCGTATCAATCGTGGAGAGCTCCTGTGCTTCACTGGCAATCAATGGAATGAAAATCCTGAAAAATCCAAAGAAAAAAACCCAGATAGTCACCAGGGTAAGGAGCGCCCTTAGGGAAGATGAAAGCTTCCATTTTCCGATTCGAATCCTTCCAAGAAACCTTGCCATGGGCCTGGCAATAAGTGTTAATACTGATGCAAAGAGGATATATGCTACTATATTGGAAAATCGCCACACCATCAATCCAAGAAGAATGATGCCAGCTATTACCAGGAGTGTACGTGGAGTTAACCAGTTCTTTTGTATCATTGTCTCCTGTAAATATAGTGAATTATCGGTAGCGAATGAGGGAATATCGGGGATCAGCAGGTTGAATTTCCATAGATGGAATGTTGATAATTTTTCCTTTTAAATTCAGGGTCGAATGGCTACTTTTACCTGCCAGTGGAGCGGGGAAATTATGAAGCAGTATCTTGATTTATTGTCCCATGTACTTGAAAATGGGACCAGAAAAGAGGATCGGACAGGGACCGGCACGCTGAGTATATTTGGATACCAGATGCGTTTCGATCTCTCGGACGGATTCCCGTTGTTAACCACCAAAAAGCTCCATTTAAAATCAATCCTTTATGAGTTGCTCTGGTTCCTGAAGGGTGACACCAACACTAAATACCTCAACGACAATGGAGTAAGAATCTGGAACGAATGGGCAGATGAAAACGGTGACCTGGGCCACATATATGGATACCAGTGGAGAAGCTGGCCCGCCCCCGGTGGGAATTCCATCGACCAGGTTTCGAAAGTCGTCCAATCGATTCGGAAAAATCCCGAATCCAGAAGGCACATAATAAGTGCCTGGAACGTTGGAGAACTTGACAAGATGGCCCTGCCTCCGTGTCATATTTTGTTTCAGTTCTATGTGGCCGACGGGAAGCTTTCCTGTCAGCTCTATCAGCGAAGCGCCGATATATTCCTGGGCGTTCCATTTAACATAGCCTCCTACTCGTTTTTATTAATGATGATCGCACAGGTTACAGGAATGCAGCCGGGGGAATTCATCCATACTCTGGGTGATGCCCATATCTACCTCAACCATCTGGAGCAGTCAAAAATGCAGCTGACCCGCGATTTACGGCCTCTTCCCACGGTAAAATTAAACCCGGGGATAAAGTCGGTTTTTGATTTTAGTTTTCATGACTTCACCATAGATAATTACGAACCGCACCCCCCTATAAAAGCCTCAATATCTGTTTGATATGGCTGCGAAAATTCTTCGGAACGTCTCCATCATTGTTGCCATTGCAGAAAACAATGCCATTGGCAAAGACAACCGGTTGCTCTGGCATCTGTCCGATGATCTGAAAAGGTTTAAAAAACTTACCACGGGTCATACCCTGATCATGGGGCGAAATACCTTCCTCTCGCTTCCCAACGGAGCCCTTGCCAACCGGCGGCATATAGTGATCTCGGATATTCGGGATGAAGTTTTCGAGGGATGCGAAATGGCACATTCCGTAGCACATGCCATTCAATTGGCGGGTGACCGGGACGAATGCTTTGTCATCGGGGGCGGCATGGTATATGCCCAATTCCTTCCCCTTGCCGGAAAACTTTACCTGACACAGGTACATGAATCCTTCAAAGCCGATACCTTTTTCCCGGAAATTGATTTTCGGCAATGGAGTACCGTTTCATCAGAGACCATGGATGCGGGAGAAAAAAATGAGTATGCCCACACCTATACCGAGCTGATGAGAATTTAACAATCCATCTTGTAGTTAATCATTGAAATCACTATTTTACCTCCGGAAACTTAAACCTACACCTATGAAAAAGCACCTGCTGATTGCGTTTGCCCTTCTGTTTATCTCTCTCTTATCACATGCCCAGGCCGATAAAATTCTGGGAACATGGATCACCGAAAAAGGCACCTCTTCAGTTGAGATTTATAAAGGATCCAATGGGAGATACTTTGGGAAAATAAATTGGCTGGACGAGCCCAATGAAAATGGCAAACCCAAACTAGACACGGAGAATTCCAATCCTAAACTCGCTACCCGCCCTATTATGGGCTTGCAGCTCGTTAAGAATTTCAAATATAGTTCAAAGAAAAAACGGTGGCTTGAGGGTTCCATCTATGATCCGGATAATGGCAAAACATATGACTGCTTTGCATGGTTTGACGGAGACAATTATAACAAGCTGTATCTCAAAGGATATGTGGCAGGTATCAAAGCGTTGGGCCGCAAAACCCAGTGGAAAAGGAAATAGTTCATGGTACCGGCAATAATACACGAGCCGGTTGCCTGTGAGGCGGTTTTCTATTTTAAAATTGCCCGAATACGAACACCTGCTTCCCACATTCGTTCACTTTTACAAGGGGTTCCCCGACAACGATTTTGCCTATTTCATTTGTTTTTAGGGAGTTACGAGCTTTGGCACACAATGTGCACATTTACACACGAAAACAAATCTTACGTCCTTTTACAATTCACACTACGGGTGATACAGTAAAATTTCTTTTTAGGTTTAAGTGGTTAGTTTAAAAGGGGCCCCTCCAGGCCCCTTTTATCATTGTTTTTTCCTGACGAATCGAATATGAGATGGCCACATCATCACCCAGGATGGCCACATAATCACTCA
>CAZCQL010000065.1:0-27958 GCA_964500835.1 uncultured Bacteroides sp. | reverse complement strand
GTACACATAATTACGGTGTATGCTTCAGCAGCATTTGTAATCATCGAGCTGGTCAATAACCTTGCTGAGCCATTAAACCTACCGGAAAACCTCCCTACCATAGTGATTATAATTCTTGCTGTTGGATTCCCATTAGCAGTCATTTTATCATGGCTCTATGATCTGACATCGGAGGGTGTTGAAAAAACCAAACCACTGAGCAAAATCCAGGAAGGGGAAAAACCTGTCACCCCAAATGCATGGAGAGTTGCGACATACATAAGTTTTGTGTTGATAATCGGCTTGGTTGTCATGAATATTATGGCTAGAAGCAATTTGAATCGTCCTGGAGAGAATCAATCGATACTGATACTCCCTTTCCAAAATTATACAGGCGATGATCAGCTGGACATTCTCATGTCGGGCATGCATTCATCGCTAATCACTGATGTGGGACGAGTCATTTCAGTAATATCCAAAACCACATCCGATGTCTACAAGGATGCCGACAAGACATTATCACAGATTGCTTCTGAACTGGGTGTGGATATAATAATAGAGCCCTCTGTCTTGTGTATGGGTGACAGTATATGTTTCCAATTAACGATGAACACTCCTGAGGAGAAACAACTATGGAATGCTGAATACAGGGAGTCCAAAGGCCAGATGCCGAACCTTCATAACCAGGTGACAAGGCAGATTGCGGATCACTTGAAAATTGAATTAACGGCAGATGAAAATCTCGTGCTATCTGAAACAAGAGAGTATGATGATGATGCTGTTGAAGCTTATTATATAGGTCTGCATTACCTGGATATGATCAACAAAAATAGCCTGCAAAAAGCCCAAGAGTATTTCAATATTGCCGTCGAAATAGAACCCGAATGGGCTGAACCTTACTCGGGCCTAGCATCAGCCTGGGCTTACCAAATGCAAATGAGCTTTATATCTCCATCGATCGCCATTCCAAAAATTTATGAAAACCTTAACAAGGCTCTTGAACTGGATCCCCATTCTTCCAGTTCACATTTTAGCAAAGCTGAAATTGTTGTATGGACGGAATGGAATTGGAAGAAAGGGGAAGAGGAATTCTTGAAAGCCATTGAACTGAATCCAAGTAATGCCCTGGGCAGGATGTTCTATGCACATTTACTGATAATTTTGAACAGGCCTAACGAAGCTATCCACCAGGCCAAACGGGCTTTGAAACTGGATCCGTTTAGGCCTTTAGTTCTAGCATTAGGTGGGTTTGTAATGGAAAGTACGGGTGATGTCAAATCTGCAATTGCACTTTATGAAAAAGCACTATCAATTGATTCAAATCACCGGTTTGCTAATTCTGCTTTAAGTGGAGCATATAGACAGATGGGGGACTATGAAAAATGGTTTGAATATTTTAAAGAAATAGGATGGCGTGATGACAAGACTCTTGCATCTGTCGATTCTGTATTTCAGGAACAAGGATATCGTGCAGCTGTTGAAATGACAATTAGAATGGATGAGGAAGCTGCCAAAGTAGGATATGTAGATTTCGATATCCTGGGATTTCGATATTTGGAAATAAACAATTACGAAAAGGCATTGGATTATTTTGAAAAAGCATATGAAATCCACCATCCGATGATGCCTTATATAGGAGGTTTAGTGGTAAACTATGATATACTAAAAGATAATCCAAGGTATATTGAACTCCTGAAGAAAATGAACCTGCCTTTACCGGGGGATTAAAGGTGTTTTAGAATCAAGAACAAAAAGCCTGGGAGCGCTGTTTAGGAACTACTGAATATTAGTATCATGTAAAATCCAATTTCGAATCCCATCAACACCCCCGCCAACATAAATTGGAAAGCCCCCGCCGATCCGAGGATCAACAGGGGCTTTCGCGGTTTGGCGGTGGTGCCACCAGGAATTGAACCAGGGACACCAGGATTTTCAGTCCTGTGCTCTACCAACTGAGCTATGGCACCGATGCTTAAAAGCGAGGCAAATTTAGCATATTTTTTCCAAAATCTAAAGATTGGATTCTAATGGCGTTGTTTTTATACTTTTGTACTTTAAATGATTCCTCTTGTGCATACCCATGAGCTAAAGAATGGCATCAGGCTGATTCATCAACCAAATAATTCTGAGGTTGCTCATTTTGGCCTTATCGTTCATACTGGGACCCGCGATGAATACCAGGATGAACACGGACTGGCACATTTCATGGAACACATGTTCTTCAAAGGAACTCAGAAGAGATCTGCATTTCAGATCATCTCCCGAATCGAAGATGTGGGAGGAGAGATTAATGCTTATACGACGAAAGAAGAGACAGCCATCTATGCTTCATTTCTTAGACAGGATTACAGAAGAGCGATTGAGCTTATACAGGACATTTTTCTCCATACAAGGTTTTCAGAAAAAGAGCGGTCAAAAGAAGCAGAAGTGATCCTGAATGAGATCCGGAGTTACGACGATTCTCCATCCGAATTGATATTTGACAAGGCAGAAGAATTGCTTTTCCCCGATCACCCCATCGGCAGGAATATTCTGGGTTCAGAAGAAACCCTTAATTTATTTCGCAACGGAGCCTTAGAAAGGTTTCTGTATGAGAACTACGCCACTGACGAAATCGTTCTTTCTTCAATTGGAAATGTGCCCTTCGAACGCATTAAAAACACTGTTGAAAAATACTTTTCTGATATACTACCAAAACATCGCCAGCGCGAACGCGTCAGTCCAGCTCCTGCGTTCGCAAAAAAAATGATCGAAAAAAGAAATTCTAACCAGAAACATTGTATGATGGTGGGTGAGGCTTATGCCTTGCCAGATCAGAAACGATTGCAGCTTTACCTTCTTAATAATATACTGGGAGGACCGGGTATGAATTCGAGGCTCAACCTGGCATTGAGAGAGCGGCGGGGATTTTCATACAGTGCCGAATCCCATTTTGCACCTTATACTGACACGGGTGTTATGATGATCTATTTTAGCTGCGATCCCGAGAAGTTTCAACAATCCATTCAGGTAATCGGGCATGAGATTAAAAAACTTCAGTCCAAGCTAATTACGGAAAAGAGGATGAGCCATGCTCGGAAACAGTTGGTGGGACAGCTGGCCATTTCATATGAAAATAACGAACACCGAATGCTTACCGCCGGAAAAAGTTATCTGGTATTTAACATGGTAGAGGGTCTCGATGCCATTCGAAAAAAACTTGAGGATATTAGCCCCAACCAGCTTAGAGAAACTGCCAATGAAGTTATAAACCAGGAAAACCTTAATATGATCATTTTTGAATAATGGATGTATTTAACCAACCAGAGATATTCGAAAGGTACCTGTTGGATCATTCTTCCCCGGAAGACACTGTACTTGAAGAGTTATCCCGCCATACCTATTTGAAGGAGGTGCACCCAAGAATGCTCTCGGGACATATCCTGGGTCGTTTTCTTCAAATGTTCAGCTATCTTGTTTCACCAAGTAAAATCCTGGAGATTGGTACCTTTACTGGCTATTCAGCCATATGCCTGGCTCGGGGCCTGAAACCGGGTGGTCAGCTTACAACCATTGAAATTAATGACCAGCTGCGCAAAACCTCGCTTCACTTTTTTAAGAAGGCAGGAGTTTCTCGCAAGGTACTCCTTATCAATGGTGATGCTCTCAAGGTAATTCCAACACTCAGCGAAACCTTCGATCTGGTTTTCATTGACGCAAACAAAGATGATTACATTAGATATTACGATCTTGTTTTTGATAAGGTAGTTCCAGGGGGATTTATTCTTGTAGACAATGTCCTTTGGAGTGGAAAGGTCCTGATTGATCCACCTCCGGATCAAACAACAGATATCATCCAACAATTTAATCATAAAATTTCTGAAGACCAGCGCGTTGAAAACCTTCTTCTGCCAATTCGGGATGGACTCATGCTAATTAAGAAGGTGTAGTTGTTTAATTTATTATACCTAATCAGTAAACAAATTCCAATTCCATATTGTTAATTGCATGGAACCGCGCAGAGGTACATAGTGAAATGGCAGTATATTCAATTAGAGAATTAGAGAAACTTTCAGGGATCAAAGCCCATACCATAAGGATCTGGGAGAAGAGATATGACCTGATTGATCCTCATCGTACCCAGACCAACATCAGGTATTATACAGATTTCGAACTGAAAAAGATTCTGAATGTGGCAGTGTTAAACAGGCATGGTATTAAAATATCCCATATAGCCCGACTTAACGAGACTGAACTCAAAGAGGAGATTATCCGCGTGAGTAATTCGTTCCAATCCTATGAGAATTACATCGATTCGTTGATCATATCCATGATTGAGCTGGATGTGTATAAATTGACCGGGATTATCGAAAAATCCGTTTCTAAGATTGGATTCAAAGAAACCTTCACAGAAGTTCTCTATCCTTTCCTTGAAAAAGTTGGTGTCCTCTGGCAGGCCGGGGATATCAACCCGGTTCAGGAACACTTCATTTCCAATTTAATTCGGCAGAAACTTATTGCAGCCACAGACCGAATTCCAAATACATTTAATCCTAAGGCAAAGAAATTTCTATTGCTTCTTCCTGAAGGTGAGTGGCATGAAATAGGTTTATTGTTCGCACAATACCTTCTGAGAGAGTCAGGACATGAAGTGATTTATCTTGGTCAGTCGGTTCCTTATTCTGATGTGCTTGCAGCGGGAGCTAACATACAATTTGATTCCGTCTTTGTGGTCTGCACTACCAACCAGCCAGAATTTGATTTTGTTACATATCTGCAAGACCTGGGGGGAGCTTTTCCCGAAAAAAAGATCCTGTTTTTTTCCTCTTTTCTAGATGAGAAGCCAGCAATTCTTGGTGAAAAACACATTCTGTTTAATACAACTCAGGCGTTTTTGGATTATCTGGCCGAACTTGAAGAGTAATTCCTTCAATCTTCTTTTTTATTATTTAATCATAACAGGTTGCCTTGAGTCCAGTAACACCATTACCGTATTAGTAATTTAGAATGGTATATATAAAAACACCTTTGCATCCTTTATTAATAGGGCTTCCATGGGTTTACATTATTTTGAAAAAGGTGTATATCAGGATTTTGGGATCTGAAATCCCTTGACTGATGTTTAATTATAACATATATTTGTTAAACAATAAATCGTTTGATAACCTTTAATCCAACTATAATATGACATCAATGGATTTCAACAACAAACTCATTAGCATGGAAGAGAGATTGGAAAGGTTTGCCTTAAGCCTCACAGCAAATCGGGAAGAAGCCAAAGACTTATTGCAGGAAACATATATGAAAGCACTGTCCTCAAAAGATAAATTCATTGAATTTACCAATTTTGAGGCTTGGGCTTATACCATAATGAAAAACACGTTTATTAATAATTATAGGAAGGCTGTTCGACAGAACACGATAGTCGATACAACCAAGGATTTGTATTACCTCAATAATTCCAAAGAATCGAATTTCATTAAGCCTGATTCAAGTATGCAGCATAAGGAGATCAATAAGCACATTGACAACCTTCAGGATGAGCTTAAGGTTCCTTTCTTAATGCATACCGAGGGATTCAAATATAAAGAGATTGCCGAAAAACTTGAGCTCAAAATCGGTACAGTTAAGAGCCGCATTTTTTTTACACGCAAGAAATTGATGGAATCCCTGGTGGATTATAAATAGAAAATCTAAAGCCTGAAACAACAAATGGATTTAAGGGGGGTGCCTGAACTGGTGCCCCCTTTTATTTTAATCCCGGGACTGCGCATCAACCACAGCGAATGCGGCCATATCAACAATCTCCCTTACTTCACTTTCCATCTGGAGTATATGTATCGGTTTGCCTATTCCCAATAATATCGGGCCGGTAACATAGGCACCTCCAATCTCCTGCATCATTTTATAACCAATATTTCCCGAACTAAGGTTGGGGAAAATGATGGTATTGACTTTTTTTCTGCCAAGCTTGCTAAAGGGAAACTTCTGCATCCTCAATTCCGTATTCAGGGCAAAATTCATTTGCATCTCACCATCCACAAGCAATTTGGGGTGTTCTTTGTGAAGAATCTCGATAGCTTCCCTTGATCGCAATGAACTGGAACCTTTGATCGCTCCAAAATTTGAGTAGGAGACTAATGCCAGAACTGGCTCAATGTCAAAATGTTCAACTTGTTCTGCTACCAGCAATGCGGTATCAACGAGTGTCTGGGGACTTGGTTGAACGTTTACCGTGGTATCAGCAAAAAAGTACGGGCCTTTTTTAGTGTGCACGATATCCATACCGGCAATGTGTTTCTGGATATTGTTAGTCCCTGCAATCTGAATCGCCGGCTTGATAACATCGGTATACTTACTGGAAAATCCTGAAAGGAATGCGTCTGCATCACCTTCCGATACCATCATCATTCCAAACTGGTTGGGTAGGAACATCTGCTGCAATGCCTCCTCATAGGTCATCCCTTTTCGTTGTCGGAGCTTGTAAAGATTCTGGGCATACTTTTCGCGCACAGATTTTATCCCCGGATCAGTCTGGTCAATGATCTCTATAGAATCCATTTCCAAATGATACTCCTCAATCATCTGCTCAATCTGAAGCTTGTCTCCCAACAGAACAGGATTGGCAATATTTTCCTGTATTATGGTTTGTACTGCTTTAAGCATCTTGAAATTTGCGGCTTCACTAAACACAAGCTTCTTTGGATTTTGCTGGGCTTTTAATCGTACCTCATGAATCAACCTGTTTTCTAATCCCATTCTCTCCTTCAGGCTTTCATTATAGGCCTCCCAGTCCTTAATTGAATGTCTGGCAACACCCGAATCCATTGCCGCTTTCGCAACAGCAGGAGCCACATGGAAAATCAATCTGGGATCCAAAGGTTTGGGAATTATATAATCTCTTCCAAAATGTAAATTTTCTACCTTATACGCCTTGTTAACAACCTCAGGAACATCCTGCTTCGATAACCCGGCCAAAGCATTTACGGCGGCTATTTTCATCTGCTCATTGATTCTGGTGGCTCTTACATCGAGTGCTCCACGGAAGATAAACGGGAATCCCAGTACATTATTAATCTGATTAGGATAGTCGGATCGTCCAGTTGCAAAAATGATATCGTCCCTGGCTGCCATCGCTTTTTTATAGGATATTTCCGGATTTGGATTGGCCATTGCAAAAACAATTGGATCCCGTTCCATTGATTTCAACATTTCAGGCGTCAGAACATCTGCCACTGAAAGGCCTAAAAATACATCTGCGTCCTTTATAGCTTCTTCCAGGGTATCTGCTTCTGTTTCCCGTACAAACTCCTGTTTGTATTTATTTAAACCGGGCCGACGTGTATTCAGTACTCCAGTTGAGTCAAGCATAAGTACATTTTCTTTTCTAACTCCGAGGGATATGTATAATTTTGCACATGAACTGGAGGCAGCTCCTGCTCCGTTTATTACAACTTTAAGATTTTCTATTTTCTTGTTAACCAATTCAATGGCATTGAGTAATCCTGCCGAAGAAATAATCGCAGTTCCATGTTGATCGTCGTGTAATACAGGAATGTCCAGTTCTTCCTTGAGCCGTGATTCAATTTCAAAGCACTCTGGTGCCTTAATGTCTTCTAAATTTATTCCTCCAAATGTGGGCGCTATGGCTTTTGCAACTTCAACAAATTGATCCACATCCTGACTATCTACTTCTATATCAAAGACATCAACGTCAGCAAATATCTTAAACAAAAGCCCCTTCCCTTCCATGACTGGTTTACCTTCAAGCGCTCCTATATTGCCCAGTCCAAGAACAGCACTTCCATTAGACATCACAGCAACAAGGTTGCCCTTTGCGGTATATTTGTAGGCATTTTCCGGATCCTCTTTTATAGCCAGGCACGGATCTGCCACACCTGGTGAGTACGCCAGAGATAAATCTCTCTGAGTTGAATGGGATTTGGTTGGAACGACTTCTATTTTCCCAGGTCTGCCACTGCTGTGATAATTCAGGGCATCTTCTCGCGTAATTCTAATCATGATGATATGGTTTTTAATATAAAAATCTAAATCTAACGAAAAATAAATCCATCTCTTAACGGATCTTCAGGATCGAACCAAAAATTATTATTTCCTGTAAAAGAGGCTGTTCCCGACACTACCGGAATTATTGATTTATGTGGCCCAAAGGTCGTTATTCCAGCAAGCTCAACATCCATGGTGGTGCCGAGAATACTTTCAATAGAGACCTTATCACCCACGACCAGATCACCTCGCGCATGATGCAGTGCTGCCCTTGCGCTTACACCGGATCCTGTGGCCGATCTATCCAATTCCCCATTAGCAAAGATACATACATTCCGGCTGTGATTTGCAGGATTATTGGGTTTCGCTGTGAATATCGTCCCGTATAAAAAGCTAAGTTCATCTTCGAAAGGATGAATAATTCTTTGATTAGTTGCCACTGCCTTTTTAATTCTCTTACCAAATTGGATGAGCTTAGGATAGTCTGAACCATCGAGTGATAATCCAAACTTATCAACATTCACTATGGCATAAAAAGCCCCACCAAATGCCACATCATATCGCACTCTCCCCATTCCCGGAATCTGAACATGCTGGTCCTGACAGAGCACAAATGATGGAACGTTTCTGAATGAAACCGAATGGACAATTCCATCTTCTCTGAACCCGGTAGATCCTATTTGCCCGGGTGGTGCATCGATTGTTAAACGGGGCTCGCCACCCCGTTTTCTAATTAGCTGAGTATCTAATACGAATTTAGTCAGTGCAATAATCGCATGGCCGCACATTGTGCTGTAACCATCGTTGTGTAGAAAAAAAGTTCCGAAATCAGCATTAGTAGTACAGGGCTCAGTAATGACGGCCCCATACATATCGGCATGTCCTCGTGGTTCCCACATAGTGCCTCTCCGAATATGATCAAAATGGTCACGAAAGTATTTTCTTTTTTCTAGCATGGTTTTCCCCGGCACTTTCGGATAGCCGCTGACCAGAATACGCAATGGTTCCCCTCCGGTATGCATATCAACGGATGAAATTTTCATCCACCTTTTTGGGGGTGTCCAGTGTAAGTCTTTGAGCTTTTTATACATTGTGTTTTTTTGATTTACAGTTAGTTTAGCTTTTCGTAAACCAATTGTGCACTCTAAAATTCAAAGGCTGTTATATCCACTGATACAACCATCCTTTAAGTTGACTTCCACATCGAATAGCTGTTAAACAGGTTCATACCGTCAGAGGCAACATTTGGAAGCTTATTTTATCTTATGAAGATAGTAATTTTTTGTGCCCTGTATCATGAACAAAGCCCCCCAAATTGAGGGGCTTTGTACCCCGAGCAGGGCTATTTTACGAACCATGGTTGGTGAGAGGAGTCGAATCATTTCTGTGGGATTTGGAGTTGATTTGGTGGGTAGAAATGAATGCTAATTCATAGTATGAACTTTATTCCCAAAAAGTTGTTTTCACTATATCACCACTATAAACCTGATTATGAGAAAGCTAAGGCGCTTTATTCAGGAAGTACAAAGAAGAAAAGTGTACCGGTATGTCATTGGTTACTTGGCTGGGTCAATAACCATCATTGAATTTCTTGATGTTTCTTCAACCCGATTTAATATTTCCGATGAAACCATTGAATTACTTTATATTATAAGTGCTGGCATTCTGCCACTGGTTATAATTCTACCCTGGATCCTGAATCGAAAACAACACAAACACGAATTTGAAGAAAGCACAGATATCCCAGGTGCTAATCAATCCTATTTGGTTTCAAACAACAATTTACCCGTTCAGCTTACCTCCTTTATTGGAAGATCAGCTGAGATGCAGGATATTAAGGGACTAATATCTGAATACAGATTGGTGACAATTATTGGTCCTGGCGGTTTTGGAAAAACCCGTCTTTCCTGTGAAACTGCAGGTAATATCAAAGATGATTTTCCGGATGGTGTCTGGTTGGCTGATCTTACTCCTATTTCACTGGAGGACATGGTGGCCAAAGAAGTTGCCAGCGTTCTGAGTATCCCCGAGAGTCCTGGACAGGATGTGTTAAAGCTTTTGATTAAGAGAATAAAAGATAAAATACTGTTGATTATCCTGGATAATTGCGAACACCTGATTGCGGCATCTGCAAATCTTGTTACATCCCTGCTTCAACAGGTTCCTGGATTGAAAATTCTTGCTACCAGCAGAGAAGCGCTGAATATTACAGGAGAGAAGATTTGGAAAATACCCGCACTCACACTTCAGGACGACAGTTCAAGCATTAGCCTTAGCTCAGCCAGGAAATCAGAAGCTATCTTGCTATTCGAAAACAGGGCAAAACTTAAAGATCCTGACTTTACACTGGACGATGATAATGTTGACCAGGTTTCGAGTATCTGTTCAAAACTCGATGGAATCCCACTTGCTGTTGAACTGGTGGCAAGCAGAACCAGGCATTTGCCGGTACACCAAATTCTTGAGAATATTACTGATAGTATACAACTTATTTCCTCAAAGGAAAAGAACCAGAGCGATCGACATCATACGCTGTCTTCCACGATCGAATGGAGTTACAGGTTGATGTCTGAAAAAGAAAAAATCCTCTTTCAAAGATTAGCCGTATTCAGGGGAGTAATTGAGAGCAATGCAGTGATAGAGGTGTGTTGCAGAGATAGTATTTCAGAGCAGGATTTATTCGAATTGTTGTCCTCGCTGGTGGATAAATCATTCATCCGGAAAGACGAAAATTCTACATCAGGCCTATGCTATAAGATGTACGAGACCCTCAGGCAATATGCTTATAAGCAACTGCAAGATTCAGGTGAGGAAAAAAAGCTTCATGAACATCAACTATTGTATTACCTTGATCTAGCCAGTAGTTCATTCGAAGAACAATACGATGATCAACAAAAATGGATAAGCCTTTTAAGTGAAGAACATGATAACTTCATTGCTGTCCTTGAATGGTCCTATACCAATGACCAGGATTCATTTATACTCCTTGTAGCCAGTCTGTCCTGGTACTGGATATGGGGAACGCAGTTTCAAACAGGTCAGCATTTTCTGAAATTAGCACTTTCACAGGAAAGAAAGGAATCACCAAGTACTGCGAAGCTGTTGCAAAGTGCCGGTACAGCAATGTTTTTTTCAGGTAACCCTGAGAAGTCTATTGAATACACAAAAGAGAGTATTAAAATATGGAAGAAACTGGGTAAACCCACGGAGGAAGTTATGGCTACCTCAGGACTTGGCCTGGTATGCAGTAGTCTTGGAGATGCAGAATACGGATTAAAGTATAGTGAGGAAGCATTAGATCTTGCCAGAAAGTTAGAAAATCCGGCTATTATAAACTTTTGCAGGATGGCAATAGGACAGGCCTATGTATGTCTGAACAGACTTGATGAACTTCTTCCAATGGCTTTAGAGATGGTAAACGATTCAAAAGAATACAACCAGATATCCGTCCTTCGCCTGGGGTATCATTACCTGGCCGATATCGAGCTATTAAACGGAAAATACAGGGATGCAGAAAAGAAGTACGTTGATGCATTAAAGGTCGCAAATGAAATTGGCAATATATTGTTCTGCGGTATAGAACTTACCGGTGTGGCTATGTCGGTATCCGGACAGCACAGGATAGCGAAAGCCATACGTATTAATTCAGCTGCAACAGCTCAATCAAAGAAAATAGGCTACATGGATCCCGCAGAAATGCAGCTTAACTTCTGGGTAGCTTTGACTGATAAATACATCAGGAATGTTAAAAAGAAACTGGGTCCCGGATTACTTGAAAAGTACACCACCGAAGGTGAAAACATGAGCCTTGATGACCTTATTGCCTATGCAATCGATATAAATAAGGATTAACTAATTCCAGATTCAGATAATCGTAGGGTGCTGGATTTGATCTGGCGCTTAGATTCGATATTAGCCTTTTATTGATATATTTATTAGCTCATTAAAGCAAAAATCGCGGCATGAAGAAAATTGTTGTTTTTACAGTATTTACGACTACACTATTCTTGTCCTGTTCTACCGAGAAGCAAACACAAAAGGAGACTGAGACCTCCCTAAGTGAATTTATGGATTTGAAATTTGGCATGTTTGTGCACTGGGGACCGGTGGCGCTTCGGGGAACAGAAATTGGGTGGTCGCGTGGACGCGAAATTCCAAATGAAGAATACGATCAGCTTTACCGGGAGTTTTATCCCGCAGAATTTAATGCCGAAGAGTGGATAAAAACACTAAAGGATGCAGGCATGAAGTATTTTGTAATTACTACACGGCATCAC
Source organism: uncultured Bacteroides sp. (assembly GCA_964500835.1). GTDB lineage: Bacteria > Bacteroidota > Bacteroidia > Bacteroidales. The sequence goes on along the minus strand of CAZCQL010000065.1, from coordinate 15,716 downwards.
GATGGTTTTTGTCTTTGGCCCAGTGAATATTCTGATTATACTATTAGCGCAACTCCATACAAAAGGGACTTATTAATGGAATTAAAACAAGCCTGTGACAAGCATGGAATTATGTTTGGTACATACTATTCCATTTGCGATTGGAAACACCCTGACTATCCATTGGGAAGCCCGGGTGGCAAAACAAAAAAAGAAACAGGCAACATGGAGAAGTTCATCGCGCTTATAAAAGGGCAAACCAGAGAATTGATTGAAAAGTACGATTCGCGAATTCTCTGGTTCGATGGTGAATGGGAAGAGCCCTGGACACATGAGATGGGACTTGACCTTTACCATTATCTGAAAGGGCTGGACTCAACGGTTTTGATAAATAATCGCGTTGATAAAGGCCGAAAAGGGCTGGAAGGCATTACAATTTCGAAGGAATTTGCAGGCGATTATGCAACACCGGAACAACGTGTTGGTGCTTACGATATAGATAATCCATGGGAATCTTGTATTACCATCTGCAAGCAGTGGGCCTGGAAACCCAAGGATGAAATGAAAAGCTTTGATGAGTGTATTCAAACCCTTATTACAACTGTTGGAGGTGGCGGCAACTTGCTTTTAAATGTAGGTCCTATGCCAGATGGAAGAATTGAACCCCGACAGGTACAGCGTTTAAAAGAAATGGGAAACTGGCTAAAAATGTATGGCGAATCTATTTATGGCACAAAAGGGGGTCCTTATAAACCCACAGAAAAGATGGCCTCAACACGGAAAGGGAATAAAATCTATTTGCATATTTTTAACTGCTCAGATGATCTGCTTAGCATACCTTCACCCGGTGAGGCTACAATTAAAAGTTGCTCGGTTTTAAAGGGAGATCAATTAAAATTTACAAATAACTCCACGGATCTTTCTATCGAAATCCCATATGAATTAAGAAATACACCGGTACTAAGCATTGAATTAGAACTCGATGTAAATGCTTTGTCGATGCATACAATACAAGATCCTTTTTGACGACTAATAAAATCGAATCTCTTCCTACAATAATTTCTAGTGATAGTTTCATTTGAATATTAGCGAGTTAAAAAAATAAAAAAAGGAAGAGCAGGATCAAAAATCTCTTTCTTCCGTTTCTGTACCCCCAACCGGACTGTTTTACGAACCATTCCTGAAAGATTTGGACTTGATTTGGCGGGTAGAAGTGAGTTTACATTATTATTCACCTGAACTAATCCAACCTTGGATAAAACGTTGCCAAAATACGGAACAGAACGTTGCCAAAATACGGAATAGAACAGTGCCAAAATACGGAATAGAACAGTGCCGAAATACGGAATACATTTTAATATTTATTAATTATCAGTACCTTTGATAAGATTATTAAATATCGATGAATTATTCAAATTACATCATCCGTGTAAGTGATAAGCTCTTAAAAAGTTTGCTTGAATCGACTGGAGCGGTTCTTATTGAAGGTGCAAAATGGTGCGGAAAAACACAATCTTCATTACAAATAGCCAATAGTGTGGTGTATATGCAGGATCCTGATGAAGGGCCAGGTTATATGGCATTGGCAGATACCAAGCCATCACTTCTGCTGGAAGGGGAGACGCCGCTTCTTCTTGATGAATGGCAAATGGCTCCTGTTATCTGGGATGCCGTAAGATTTGCTGTTGATAAACGAGGACTAATGGGTCAGTTTATTCTTACAGGTTCTGCAACGCCAAATGACAATGAAACTTCTCATTCTGGGACTGGGAGAATTGCCAGAATGTTTATGCGCCCAATGAGCCTGTTTGAATCTAATGAATCTATTGGTAGCATATCACTAAACCAGCTTTTTAATGGAGAAACAGATATTGCTGCAAAAAGCACTTTGACGATAGAGCAATTAGCAGATGCGATATGCAGAGGAGGGTGGCCGGCGGCAGTAATTTCCAGGAAACAGTCTTCTCGAATAGCGATGAACTATGTTGATGCCATTATTAATTTAGACGTTCATCGTGTAGATGGGGTTGAAAAAGACCCTGAAAGAGTTCGCCTATTGCTGCAGTCACTGGCTCGTAATATTTCTACTCTGGCAACTGCTAAAACAATAATGGATGACATGCAGGTTCACGAGGCATCTATTACAGATAAGACATTGAGTTCCTATATTAATGCACTTCGTCGAGTGTATGTTGTTGAAGATGTTCCAGCCTGGCAACCTTCACTTCGTTCGAAAACAGCCATACGTACAGCAAACAAGCGACAATTTGTTGATCCCTCAATAGCAACAGCTGCATTGCGTACAAATGCAAAAGGGATACTACGTGATTTTGAAACATTTGGCTTTTTATTTGAATCTCTGTGTACACGGGATTTGAGAATATATTCGCAGGTTATTGATGGCGGAGTATTTCACTATCGGGATAAATCAGGTCTTGAATCTGATATAATCATAAAACTTAATGATGGTCGCTGGGCTCCAGTTGAGGTAAAAATGGGAAATAAACAGATTGAAGAAGCTGCGGCCAACCTGATTAAACTCAGTAATAAGGTTGATGCTGAGAAGATGAACCAACCATCTTTTCTTATGGTGCTTACAGGAGGTCAGGTTGCATATAGGCGCACGGATGGTGTGCTGGTAGTTCCAATTAGCTGCTTGAGAGATTAGGGAATCCTGAACAACTTTCCTTTCAAAGCGGACAATATCAAACTCATTAGCGCTCACCAACTGGCGCACCATTGATTGCTCATCGTCCGGATCGGCACCCAGATCTGTGGTATTTATGACACGGGGCCTGTTCAAAGCAGTCTCAGATCTTGGCTTAATACACCAGTCAGCACGATCTTTAAATTCTTTCTGGTAGTTGTCCCGCCACTTCGAAATGCTCGAGCCTCCGGGACCGTCAGTGTAATGATTGGTGTTTTCTACGCGCACGTACTGTCCACCCCAACTTTCCTGGGTAGGATCTTCGGGATTATTAATTCCCCTATTTGCACTTACCAGGTAGAGGAAAGCAGGGGAATCTCCTTCACAAACACCGGTGCAACCCACCCCTTCGTGCGGGTATATGGAACAAAGGGGGCCGTGATCAAAGCGAATGTTCTCATTGATCCAGGCAAGGTCGGAGCCCGGATCACTTCCGCCGAACATTCCCTGATAAGTCCTGATTGACTCAATCATGAAAAGGTCAGGGAATTCTTTCCTCAGCCACTCATGGCTCGAATCCTGGCAGTAGATCAGAAAAACCCTCAGTTTACTGATAAAGGCTTCAAGCTCTTCCTCACTGCGTCGATTTTTCACATCCCAAATCGCCTGGGCTACCTCTCGTGGACCGCCCCAAACTCCAATCCACAAAGGTCGGGGATCAGGTTTATAGGCTGCTGCAATAATCGCATTTGAAGCTTCGCTGTCAAGGCCTTTACCTATTATCTCGGTATAATCTTGCTTTCCGCAACCAAAGGATATACTAAGCCCATGATTATTTCCTCTTCCTTCAAATGTAACAGAGCGAAGATAATCGGCACTTGGATAATCCGGATCGTATGTTTTTAGATTGTCATAAACCTTTTCATATTCATCCAGTACGCCAAGAATATTATTCTTATCTGCTACCATGGCAAAGGTTCCGGCTGAAGCTACCAAACCTTCCACATCAAACTCGTTGGCATACAAAAGAAACCGAACCATCGACTGCATGTCGTCCGGATCACTCTTTCGAGTATTGGGTACATCATCACCACCTTTTACCACTCCTATAGGAGGAAAATCCGATGTCATGATCACGCGAAGTTTTTCTTTCTTTCCTTCGGGCTTTTCAATTGCCAAAAGAGATTGAAAGGGCATTGAAAGAGAAAAAACTGTCAATAGAATCAATAAAGATTGTGTTTTCATCTCTCAGTTTTTTAACAATTCGGAATGACAATATCATTCTTCTTTCGAATTGAATTTTTCTATAATAACAGCCAGCAGGATCACAAATCCCTTAATTACCTGCTGCCAGAAGGGGGAGACATTCAGAAGTACAAGACCATTATTTAGAATCCCAATGATTAAAGCACCCTGGACAGTTCCCATAATTGTCCCTTTACCGCCCGACAGGGAAGTGCCCCCAATAACAACAGCAGCAATGGAATCGAGTTCGAAGCCAAAGCCAGCGTTAGGTTGAGCAGAATCGAGACGCGATGTAACAATGATCCCGCCAATTCCCGCCAAAGCTCCTGCAATGGCGTAAACCATCATCTTAACCTTCTTGATCTTGATGCCCGACATTGCAGCAGCTGTTTCATTCCCTCCTATGGCATATATGTGACGACCCAGGGTTGTCTTTTTTGTAAGCACAACAGCTCCTCCAACAATAAGGGCCGAAATCCATACTGGCATAGGAATTCCCAGGAACCAACCAGTTCCGATAAACGCCATTTGCTCTCCAAGGGAGGTAATAGGAAAGCCGCCGGTCAGCAACATGGTAAGCCCTCTTGCAATCGTAAGCATGGCCAGGGTTGCCACAAATGGTGGCACTTTAAACCTGGTAATCGTGAAGCCATTGAACCACCCAAGGAGGCTTCCACACATAATTCCACCAAACAATGCCCCCATTAGAGAAAAACCGATAAACAAGTTTATGTCAGTGAATTCCGCGCCGAATTTCAGGAATCCTGCAGTAACAGCTCCTGAAAGGGCAAGTAAAGAGCCAACAGAAAGATCGATTCCTCCCGTTAAAATGATCAGGGTCATTCCAACCGATATGATTACATTTACGGATATCTGTCGCATCACATTCCAGGCATTTTCACTCGAAAGAAAACTATCCGAAAGAAAGCTCAGAACAATGCACATAAGCACAAGTGCGATGATCGACTGAGACTTGATGAGGTAATGTTTTATTTGTTGAGTATTCATAGCTACATTATTCCTTTTCCATGAGCGCTGCTTGCATTATTGTCTCTTCGCTTGCTTCTTTCTGATGCAGTTTTGCTGTTAATTTCGATTCCGATAAAACAAGGATATTGTCTGAAATAGCAAGAATTTCAGGGAGTTCGGAAGAAACTACAACGACTCCAATATTTTGTGCGGCCAGTTCTCCAATAAGCCTGTAAATTTCTGATTTTGCCCCTACATCAATTCCCCGGGTAGGTTCGTCTAGCAATAAAACCTTCGGTTTGGTCGCCAACCATTTCGCAATGACCACTTTTTGCTGATTACCCCCACTTAGCTTCTGAACACCCATTTTTGAAGAAGCTGCTTTTGTATTCATCTTATCCAGGTAAGAATTACTAAATTCTTCCTCCTTTTGTTTGCTAAGAAACCCAAAGCTGGAAACCTGGTCCAGATTGGCCAAAGTAGTGTTCATCTCTACATTCATGCTTAAAATCAGACCCTGCCGTTTTCGGTCTTCAGGAACCAGCCCGATTCCTACTGCTATAGCATCGCTTACACTCCTTATCTGAACCTCTCTTCCTTCAATGCTTATTTTTCCCGTCACATGCTTTGGGAACAGGCCAAAAATTGCTTCAAGGATCTCTGTCCTGCCAGCACCCATTAAACCGGCGATGCCAAGGACCTCTCCCTTGTGTAAGGTAAAACTGACATCTTGGACAAGAAAGTCCTTTCTGTTTTCAGGATTTTGAAAACAAAGGTTTTCCACCCGCAGAACCTCCTCTCCATGCTGGACCTTGTCCCTGATAAAACTATCTCTCAGATCCCTGCCCACCATCATTTGAATGAGCTGGTCACGAGTACACTCTTCCATCATTCCGGAACCAACATTTTCACCATCCCGCAATACAGTATAGCGATCTGCTATTTCAAAAAGCTCATTTAATTTGTGAGAAATATACACAATGGCGACTCCCTTAGACTTCAGATCCTTTATAATCTCAAAGAGTAATTCTACCTCTCGGTCACTGATGGCAGATGTGGGTTCGTCCATGATAAGGACTTTCGATTCCAGTAGCAGGGCTTTGGCAATTTCTACCATTTGTTGCTGCCCTACACGAAGCTGATTTATTCTTGTGGAAGGGTTGACATTCAAACGCATTCTGGCAAGCAATTCTTTTGCCTTCTTATTCATGCGTGAATAATCCAACAAGCCGAATTTATTAGTTAACTCCTGCCCGAGAAACAGGTTTTCAGTAATGCTCAAATGCGGTATGAGGTTCAATTCCTGATGAATTATTACAACACCTTTTTCTGCTGCTTCCTTCGGATTTTTGAAAATCACTTCATTTCCGTCTAGCAAGACTGTTCCTTCATATTGGTTGTAAACACCCGAGACAATCTTCATCAGCGTTGATTTGCCGGCTCCATTCTCTCCAATGATCGCGGTAACTTCGCCCGGAAAGATTTGTAAATCCACATTTTTCAGGGCATAAACTCCTGAAAAATCCTTGGACACATTTTTTACCTCTAACAGCACGGCCATATACTTATTCTTCAAAAAGATTTGCAGCTATTGGAATAACCCTAATGTTGCTTAGATCAATATTATCCTCTGCCAGCTCGGCAGCCCCTGTAAAATGAATTCGCATTCCCGCTCTGGCTGACTTCCTTAATTTTGAAACAACTTGCTCTTTGGCCAAGGTATTAAGCGCAACAGAAATATTATTGAAATCAGTCATGTTAATGAACTGATTGATATCTACTTTCCCTGAACCATCGCGAATAGCATTGCCAAAAATAAAATCCGTGGCAACCTGAATGGTGTAGTCTTCATCCGAGCGAACCAGAAGACATTCTTCTTCAACGGCCTCAATGAGTCCAGAACCATTTAAAATCAGGTAGTAGGTATTTGAGATGCCCAATTTATGAGCGTATTTATCGAAAACAAGATTCGGATTTAGCTCTAGCTGGGGAAGTACTTCATTTACATCCGGAGCATCATTGACACAATCGGAAAGCTGATTGTCCCAGAAATGGCTGGCAAATTCCACTGCATCGAATTTAAGATCAGGATGTGCTGCTTTGTATTCATCCAAATTTTGGATATCAAGTGAAAAATAGACCAAGGCAAGGATAGCCACAACACCTAAACTGTATTTCATGATTTTCTTCATACCCTTCAGTTTTTAGGCAGGTATTTATTCACGTTTTCAGGTGTGATCAGAACTACCTCAACAGGTGTCTTTGTTTTAAAATCTCTTTTTCCTTTAATGTATTCATTGGCGAAATCAGCTGAAGTCCGTGCCATCAGTATCGGAAACTGCATCACCGTTGCTGCAATTTTCCCTTCTGCGACTCCCCGAACCGCATCATCCGCACCGTCGAAGCCAAACACCTTTACCTGATCTGCCTTTCCGGCTGCTAGAACAGCCTGGTAGGCACCCATAGCCATAGCATCGTTACCACAAAAAACCGCATTGATGGAAGGATTTGCCTGCATAATCGTTTCCATGACATCCATAGCCTTGTTCCGGTCAAAATCGGCACTTTGCTGTGCCACCATTTTCAATCCCGGAAATTCATCAACAACGCTATGAAAACCATTGGAACGGTTCCAGGTATTATTATCACCGACCAGACCAAGGATCTCCACGTAATTACCCTCTTTATTCATTTGTTTAACAAAGTATTGCCCAAGTTTCACGCATCCCGTGAAATTGTCTGACAACAATTGTGTCGTGGCAGCATCACGAGAATTGATCTCCCTGTCCATGCAGAAGGTTGGAATTCCGGCTTCTTTGGCACGCATCACATTTAAAACGGAGCCATCTGCATCGGTTGGATTGAAAAGGATGGCGCAGTAACCCATGGCTACAATATTTTCAAAATGTTCAGCTTCTTTTGCAGGATCGTTCTGCGAATCAAAGATCTGAGCTTCATAGCCCAGCTCCCTTGCCCTTTCTGCTGCCGATTCACCAAGTACCACAAACCAGGGATTATTCAATGTCGATATAACTACTGCAACTTTATTTGATGTTTCATTCTTGCCTTTTTCAGAACAGCTCAGCATTCCGAATACTAGCATTAGAATAAGCAGATGTCTAAACAGCTTTGCCTGTTTCATAGTAAAAGTTTCTGTGCTATTTCTGAAAGTCCTTCTCCAGAAATGCCATAGTGATTAAAGATCTCTGTTTGTGAGCCTGTTACAGTTTCTTCATCGGGGAAACCCACTCTTCTAAATGCTTTGTATACTCTTTCCTCCATCAATAAGGAAGCACAAGCTTCGCCCAAACCGCCGGCAATACTGTGTTCCTCCACTGTAATAATAGCTTTGCATTTTTTCGCCGATTTCAGGACAGCTTCTTTATCCAGGGGTTGAACAGTATGCATGCTGATCACTTCGGTGCTAATACCTTTTGTCTTCAGTAAGCAAGCCGCTTCGTAAGCAGGAGCAACCGTTTCTCCACAGGCAATAATACACACATCATCTCCTGAGCAAATGCTTGAAGCCTTGCCAATCTCAAAACTCTTTTCCTCGCGGGGAAGATCAGGCATCTTCTTCTTTCCAAACTTTATAAAAACAGGCTTAGAGGATCTGGAGGCTGCTATGATCGCCTGCCGCGCTTCAAAATTATCAGCAGGTACAATAATGTCGATATTGTGAATAGCACGAAAAACAGCAACATCATGCAAAGAGTGGTGTGTGGTGCCAAGGGGTCCGTAGCTCACACCGGCACTAATACCTATAAGAGTAACCGGCATATCCGAATATGCGACATCGTTTTTTACTTGTTCAAGGGAGCGAGCTGTCAGGAAACATGCAGGAGACACAGCAAATACCTTTTTACCAGCAGAAGCAAGTCCGGCAGCCACGCCTACAAGATTCTGCTCTGCAATTCCGACCTCTACAATCTGCAGTGGCAAAAGTTCTCCAAAGGGGCCCAGTTTTCCGGAGTCTCTTGAATCACTTGTGACAACTATGATATCCTTGTCGTTTTTCCCCAGCTCTATTAAAGTTTCAGAAAAAACTTCAAGGTTTGCCTTCCCCATATTCAATCTTGTTGAATTCATGATTGTAATCTTTCCAATTCACTATTTAATTCACTGTTCGCCTGCTCGTACTGCTCATCGGAAGGAGCACCATGATGCCATTTTTTCACATTCTCCATAAAACTTACCCCTTTCCCTTTTGTGGTGTTGGCAATGATCAAACTGGGACTGCCTTTCACTAAAGGGATTCTTTTGAATGTTTTTCTTAGATGAGGAATGTTATTGCCGTCGGTTTCAACGACTTCCCACCCGAAGGACTTAAACTTCTCATCTATGGGATAAGGGCTGCAAACTTCTCGATTAGGACCTGTAATTTGCAATGCATTGTGATCGAGTATTACAACAAGGTTATCCAGTTTGTAATGTGCTGCCATCATTGCAGCCTCCCAGTTAGAACCTTCTGCCAATTCACCATCTCCAATTAAGCAATAAACTTTGTAATCAGCTTTATCTAGCTTGGCGGCAAGTGCAACACCTGAACTAATGGGTAAACCATGACCAAGGGCCCCTGTATTAAATTCAATTCCCCTGACTTTTCTGGTGGGGTGCCCAATAAATTTTGATTTATATGCCAACAATGTTTCCAGATCGCTTTCCGGGAAAAAATCCTGGTCGGCCAGAACGACATAAAATGCCTCAACTGAATGACCCTTACTCTGAATGTAACGATCACGTCCGGGATCACTAAAAGTCTCAGGTGAAACGTTTAAAACATCATTGTACAAAACATTCAAAATATCAGTGCAGGACAGACTCCCTCCGGTGTGACCGGCATTTGCCTTCTTAATGTACTTCAAAATAGATTTCCGGTAACTAACGGATTTGATCCGAAGTTCCAGATCAGTGTATTTATTCATGCTATTCATGTGTATACAATTCCCATCCAAAGTAATTACCAATGGCTTCTTCAAGAATCTCTGAAACATGGCCTCGTACCATTCCGACATGGTGTTCAAAACCATTCTTGGATATATATTTCATCAGGTTTTGCAGGTTTGGAATCTTGCAAACCGCGATTCCGCCATCCATTCCATATGGATCGTCAGTAATATCCCCTTCGCCTAAATATGCCTTAATTGTTCCTTTTACATCGTCGGTAGAAACCCTAAAGTATGTCATTTTGCCGGCTGCGACCTTTCCTTTTACTGCGCCAAATGTGTCTTCCTGACCTAGAACGGTTCCAAGAATATCAAGGCTTCCTATTTCAATTTCATTCTCGAAAAAGGATTTTGGATAATTGCTGCAATGAGTGCAAACTACTTTGTCCCGGTCTTCGCCAAAATTATTGTTCCAATCGAGCAAGGCAGATGGCTTTTGAGCTGCAAGGGCCAGGGCATACATTCCAATGGTCCCCATAACATCTACCTCACAAGCCGAAGGCATCAGCTTTTCTCCCATCATGCTCATAGTAACACAGGCTGCACAGCCATAATTCTTCTCGATAGATTCCCAGCACTGCAATGCCGAAATATCAATGTTATTATCAGCAATCCAGTTTTCTACTGCAAGACCAAAACGGGCCTGTTTTGCAACTTGACCCTGATGAAGAATATTGCAGCTTCCGTAATTCTGTATGTCTTCAACTTTCCTTGCAACCTCCGATGCGTTCTCATCGATCTTTTCTGCCGCACCAATGATCTCCGACATATCAACCGGAACAACGGTAATGTCTGCCTGTTGTAATATTTTCTCGCTAAACCGCATGGTTTGGAAGCCGATCGGACGGGTACCGATAGCACCAACCCGAAGTCCCTTCATTCCTTTCACCACCCGGCAAACACCTGCAAATTTGTATAGGTCACGAATAAATGCATCACTCTCCAAACTATAAGTATGAGTCTCTGTATCGGTAAATTTTATACCATATTGATAAAAATTATTGCATACCGAAAGCTTTCCACAGAATGCGTCACGGCGGCTTTTGACATCAACTTTGTCATTATCATCGTCCACTGCCTGGACCAAAACCGGAACATCAAAGCCTGCCAATTTGATCGTGTTTACAACGCCCAATTCATCACCGAAATTGGGTAGGACAACAATGATACCGTCAATCTTTTCTTCGTTCTGTTTGAAATACTTAGCACATTTCACAGCATCTTTATAACCTTCAATATTGCCCGTTGGAGTTTCCCCGGAAGGTAATATAACGGTCCCGAAACCCATTTTTTCAAGCTTGGAAAGCACAGTTGTCCGGGCTTCAATTGCAAGTTTTAAATTGAAAATATTTCGCGTGGCGACAATTACGCCAAAGGATACTTCTAACTTATTCATGTTTTCTGAACTTCTTTATTTTGTTTCTTCTATATCAACTTCTGTATTTCGTAATCATGAGTCCTTCAGTCGTGATCGGGCAACGGCCAGCTTCCAGCCTTTATACAAAGTGGTCGTTTTATCTTCGGGAAGAGCAGGCTTGAAAGCCATTTCCGATTCGCGAAGTCCTTCGATCTCTTCCAGACTACTCCAGAAACCCGTGGCCAATCCTGCTAGAAAGGCAGCTCCAAGGGCCGAGATCTCCTCGATACTATTTCGTTCAACTCTTCCCTGTAGCATATCTGCCTGGAACTGCATCAGAAAATCATTTCGGGTTGGCCCTCCGTCAACCCTGAGTTCGCTTAATTGAATATGCTTATCTGACTCCATTAGATCGATCAAATCTTTCACCTGATATACAATACTTTCAAGTGCAGCCCTTACGACGTGGGCTTTTGAAGAATCCCGCGACATACCCACAAGCGCAGCCCGGGCATCATTATCCCAATAAGGTGCGCCCAATCCTACAAAAGCCGGAACAAGGTATACTCCCCTGTTAGAATCTACAGAAGTTGCCAAGGCTTCAACTTCCGAAACATCATTGATAAGTTCCAGCTCCTCCTTTAACCAGTTAAGTGTGTCGCCTGTGCAATGAATATTACCTTCAAACACATAGTTAATCTCTTTGTGCCTTCCGAAGCCAATGGATGTAACCAGTCCTCCGGGAGGATCAAGTGGCGCAGTTCCTATGTGCATCATGACTGATGAACCCGTCCCGTAGGTCGCCTTGGCAAGGCCCGGCTTAAAACAGTTCTGGCCAAAAAAAGCCCCGTGGGAATCCCCAATCAATCCGGAAATTGGAAGCCTTGATTCAAAAACAACTTTCGGGTCGGTATAACCAAAGATCTCATCACTGTATTTCACTTCAGGAAACATAGACTCATGCAAGCCAAAAAGTTCTATCAGCTCCGGATCCCACTGGAGTGTGTGGATATTAAAGAGCATGGTGCGGCAGGCATTTGAATAGTCGGTGGCATGAACATTACCCATCGTTAACTTCCACAAAAGCCAGCTGTCCATAGTGCCAAGCAGCAATTCTCCCCTTTGAGCCTTTGCTTCTGCTCCGGGCACATTCTTAATTAGCCATCGTATTTTGCTTGCCGAAAAATATGGGTCAATGATCAAGCCTGTCTTCTCCTGTATCTTCTGCCCCAGGGCTTTCTCCTTGAGTTCCTGACAAAAATCTTTCCCGCGCTGGCATTGCCAAACTACAGCTTTTGCAATAGGTATACCGGTAGTTCTGTCCCAAACGAGAGCCGTCTCCCTCTGGTTGGTAATTGCGATTGCGCTGATCTCCGATTCTGAGATCTCCGTTTTACTGACCAATTGATCCAGCCCGGTAATCACATTGTTGTAGATCTCCTCAGCGTTTTGTTCCACAAATCCAGGTTGGGGGTAAAACTGTTTATGGGGAATGCTTATCCGGTGAAGCAGAGTCGCTTCATGAGAGAACAGCATTACTTTTGATGCTGAGGTGCTCTGGTCTATGGCAATGATATACTTCTTCAGGTCTGGCATATGGATCTCAGCTAAAGATTTTTTTCATTTCGCAAGCACTCCATAAATATTAAGTGTAAATTTAATCTCTTTTCATTGCTTAAACTAAGTTAATTTGGAGATAAACATGCGGAATTCCGAGATATTTCATGCCTTTAATGAAGAGCGCAGTGAATTCAGACCATATGGCTTGACTTCAGAAATTTGGGCGCCCTATTTGATGAAAAAACCCGACAGGCATAATGAAATTGAAATTAACTACCTGGCCGAGGGAAGCATCACATATTATTTCCAGGGCTCGAAAATATGTGTTCCGGAAAAGAGTTTCACCGTCTTTTGGGGTCTTGTTCCGCATCAAATCATTGAACATGCAGGGTCCACCCCTTACTACGTTTGCACGATTCCACTAACACTTTTTCTGGAATGGAGGCTACCTTCTATCTTTGTCGACAGAGTACTGAAAGGTGAGGTAATTATAGAAAATCCCGGAGAACATTCCTTTTTTGATGACTTTCTCATTAAACATTGGATTGAAGATCTCTCCACTAATAAAGGCCAGAATGCAACCTTGCTCGAAATGCAAGCACGACTGATACGGATGGCTGACAGAATTATACGGAATAAAGAAAGTGAGCATGTACAAATACATCCCGGTGAGATCAGTCAGGTTGAGAGAATTGCAATGTATATAGCGCAAAATTACACTCATCCGATCAAGATTGCAGATATCGGAAAAGAGATTGGCTTACATCCTGATTATGCAAATGTTATCTTCAAAAAGACCTTTGGCATGTCTTTGAATGAATATCTAATTCAGGAACGAATCTCCCATGCCCAGCGAAAACTAGTTTCGACCGATATGAGTATCGCCGAAATCCTGTATGACTGTGGCTATAATTCGATCAGTAGTTTTAACGCTACTTTCCGAAAGATCAATGAATGTACTCCCAGGGAGTTTCGAAACAAATACCACTAGAAACAGAAAGAGGTAAAAGTTCAATGTGAACCTTCACCTCTCTGTACCCAAAGCCGCGCTGTTTTACGAACCATTTCTGAGGGATTTGGATTTGATCTGGCAGGTAAATTTCAAAATTAATAGGATGTAAGCATTTAAATTACTCGACAGTTACAGAATGGAAAGTTACATATATCTGATATAAAGGGAGAGTATCGAACCTATTCATACACCCCTTATTGCCAGTTCATACAGCTTTTCAGACAGTTCTGTTAAAACTTTGTAGATTGGCTGGTAAGGAATGCCATCGGTATTTAATATTCCCGCATGTTGCCTGCCAAGCCTCCCTTTCATCATATTTGGTGCGTCAATCAGCCCACAATAATGCCAGCCAACGAAATCAGGTCTTGCAAAGGCTTTTTCGAAGAATTCCTTGGTCCACTGTGCTCGTTGTTCCTGATCATCAGCATGTGGACCATATGGCCTGGGCATATATTCGGTAGGAACACTATAACTGGAATCACCATTGATAAATGGTTTTTTTGTGACTTTGGCCCACCTGTCAAGTTTTGACTCTTGTACCTCGTATTTTGCATACATCTGGTACATGACCAGGTCTGTGTATTTCTCTGTGACAGGAAGTACTGTATCGACCGTGTCTGTATTAGCATTTAGTTTATCCCCGAAAAACATGTGATTCGGGTCGTATCTGTATATGGAATCCCGTGCTATTTCATAGTACTTTGCAACAATAATTTTAAGAAATTCGATGTTGTCTCTGGTCTCAAAACCATTGGACAGGTCAGTTCCCGGCCGCCACTCCCTTGCCTCAGCCAATTCATTGAAAGAACCGAAGGTAGTTCCATAAGTATTATTGAATTCATTGATCTCATCTTTGTACAACTCCCTCATCTTTATGACATAGGTCTGCTTCCCAGGAGCATCGGCTCCAAAATTTCTCAGTCTGCGAGGCCACCCGATTCGTGATTTTCTCCTATCCCCACCAATCACATCATCCCTTTCCCGACAATCTTCTTCTGTGAATAAAGGACAATCAGTCATAGTGTAAGCCAGTAGGAAAGGGTCATCCTTTAAGGGGCCCGCAAACTCTTTTGCCATCCGGTCACAATGCTGCGCATACTCTTCGCTGAAGACATCTACAAAATTCGTATCAGGTATCTCATCCTTCCAATGTGGTATGTCTACAAAATGAATAGGCCTCACATAGGGCATGATTGACACCGGAGTATTTAAGGTAGTCAGATCTGTATGGACACTGGCAGTATTGAATCCTACCCGGTCACATTCCTCATGAAACCAATTCCGGAGCCCCAGTCTGAATTCCTCAAAAGTATATCCATCTGAAAGGTTGAAGCGATTGGCCCAGACCTCACTATTATATGACTGATGCCACCAATCGGTATGAAGGTGGTTAATACCAAAGCTGAGAAAAGCGTTCCCTTCGGGAGATACCAGCCACCAGCGCTCGTCTTTTTCAAGGCGAAAATACCCGGTAGCATTAAACTTCTTACCCTCCCAGCCACCATAAATATCCCTATCACCCATAGAGAAATAAGGCAAGGCGATGAGGGAATTAGACAGGCTGGTGCCCAAGACCGCTGCTGATCCGCTTTTAATAAAATCTCGTCTCTTCATCACTTCCATTTTTTAGTAACTGATGTTGTCATTCATCACTCAATTGTGCGTATCGAAACTTATCCTGGCAATGAATATACACTAAATATGCAGATTGTACATAAACAATAAACTGAAGAATATGGTTAATACCATTGGAAAAGTGAGGTGACTTGTGACCTCGTCGTCTTACCCCCTGCTCGATGCCGGCTCCCCAAATCTATTTTTCGGTGCAAAAAAAAGCGAAAGAGTCGGACCCTTTCGCCTAGTTACTTTGTACCCCTAACCGGACTGTTTTACGAACCATTTCTTAGTGACCTGGATCTGATCTGACGAGTTGATAAAATAATCTGAGGTTTCCAAAGGAGCCTTAAATTTCACTAAATAGTTGCTTAAACCTCTAGCAAC
>CAZCQL010000064.1:0-28713 GCA_964500835.1 uncultured Bacteroides sp. | reverse complement strand
TAATTGATAAATGTAAGCCATATTTTTGTGCAGGAGAAAGCATTTCCTGAATATAAAAATCAGCTCCCTTTGAAAAGAACTAAACCCATGACCTTATTAAATAAAATTTCCCTTATTCCTTTGGTTCTTACAGGCGCATTATTCCTTACCCGGTGCTCCGGTGATGGCTCTGCAAGGAAAGGAGAAAAGGACCTTATCAGTCAGCAAAACAAGGCAGAACTTATACTGACCTCCAGGACTATGGGACTTGCCTTTCTGGAAGAGAACAAACTGGAAGAGGCTGAAAATGAATTCCTTAAACTGATCGCCCTGGCTCCCAAGGAGGCCAATGGATATGCTAATCTTGGTCTCGTATATTTAAGTATGGGCAGGTATGACAAGGCGGAACAATCCCTTTTAAAGGCCCTGGATATCACTCCCGGGGATCCGGATATCAGAATGAATCTGGCGACCGTTTATAAATACACGAACAATGATGGAAAATTCGTCGAGGAACTTGAAAAGACCATTGAAGCAGACCCGGATCATGTGCAATCCATCTACAGGCTTGCGGAGTTTTATAGTGGCACCGGCGATCCGGCCACCATGCAGAAGCGGGAAGCCTATCTGAATCAGGTTCTGGAGATTGCTCCGGCAAACATTGTTCCAAGACTGAACCTGATCGAACTCCTGCTGAACATGGACAAAGGTGCAGAAGCCCTGTGGCAACTTGAAGAGGTAGCAAGAATTTTCCCTGACCTCCCTGATGAAGCCGGCGCCTACTACGACCTGGCATTTAACGCCATAAAAGCAAAGAAGATCGAAGAAGCGCTGACAGCCTCCATGATTTTCCATAATTTCATGAAACTCACCGGTCCGTACAACCAAGGAATGACTATGTTAAAGGGATTTGAGGGGACATCCCTGGGATCGCCCATGTTCACATTCAGCGAAGCAGCACCGCTGTTCATGTCCGAGGGTGAATCCATTCTCGATGCCATGCAATTTACCGATGTAACTGAATCCGCAGGGCTTGCATCTTTCAATCCTGCCGAAGGAAACCCGCTGGAGTCCGAAAAAGAGGATGCGACACACATTGCCCTGGGTGATTTTGATCATGACGGATCGGATGACATCTACCTGGGAACGTACCTGGCCGGGAAAGAGGAATATTCCCATTTCATGCTCATGTCTGAGATGGGTAGATTTAAAGATATTACCAGTAGTTACGGATTAAGGCATCACGGGAAAGAATCACAGGCCTCGTTTACCGATTTTGACAATGACGGATGGTTCGATCTCCTTGTTATTTCTGAGGGTGAGCCGGTCCTTTATAAGAGTGTCCGTGAAGGAACCTACGAAGATGTGTCTAAAAAGGCTTTCAGCGGAAAGGTCAGGAACGCAATCCACTGCCTCTATGTGGATATGGATCAGGAAGGCGACCTGGACCTGTATATTTCCACAAGGGACAAACAAGTTATGCTCAGAAACAATGGTGATGGCACCTTTACGGATTATACCGAATACTCTGGATTAGGCGACCCATTAACCGGAAGCGAAGAAGCTCTTTTTGGTGATTTTGACGATGACGGAGACATTGATCTCATGACCCGGAACCATGATGGGTCTTGCGGACTTTTTTCAAACATGCGTGAAGGGAAATTCAGCCAAATCACCCAAGCCAGTGGGCTCAGCCAGATTAGCCATGCCCATGCGATAACGACAGGAGACTACAACAATGATGGCCTCCTGGATGTCTTCGTAGCAGGTTCAGGATCAAGATCTTTCAGATGGCTTGCCAATACTGGAACGGGTACTTTTAAAAGTACAACTTCTCCCGGACCGGACCCGCGGGCACAAGATGGGTTTTCGGCACTCGATGCCGAATTTGTTGACTTTGATAACGATGGGTACCTGGATCTGTTCATCGTAGGAATTCCGGGTAAACAAGACACCAGAGGGGGAATCCTGATGCACAACAACGGAGAAGGAGGATTTGAGGATGTATCGCACCTGTTGCCCGATAATTTTGAAGGAGGCAGGCAAATTGCGCTGGCGGATTATAATGAAGACGGAGACCTGGATTTCTATCTCACCGGACTTCACGGAGGTATCAGGTTATTGCGAAATGACGGGGGCAATGCCAATCATTATTTAAAGGTCCGTTTGCGGGGTGTGAGGGCCGGTAGTGGCAAAAACAATTACTTCGGAATTGGGGCTAAAATTGAATTGAGAGCCGGCAACCTCTACCAGACCAAGGTGGTTACCGGTCCAAATATTTATTTTGGCCTGGCCGATCGTTCCGATGTGGATGTGGTACGCATCCTATGGACCAATGGGACGCCTCAAAATATTTTCACACCCGGTCTTGAGCAAGATCTCATCGAGGAGCAACAACTAAAAGGTTCCTGCCCGTTTCTCTATGCATGGGATGGGAATGCATATGTATTTGTAAAAGATATCATGTGGCGGAGTGCTTTGGGGATGCCCATGGGGATCATGGGAGAAAATCAATCATATGCTTTTGCAGATGCTTCCAGGGATTATCATAAAATACCCGGAAACCTATTAAAACCAAAAAATGGAATGTTCTCCATTCAGGTTACCGAAGAGTTGTGGGAAACCATCTATTTAGACGAGGTGCAACTGCTGGCGGTGGATCATCCCAAATCGGTGGAGATCTTTGTGGATGAGCAGTTTGTTCCCCCACCCTATCCCCCACTGAAAATTTACAGGATTACGAACAAACTGGTTCCCGAAAAAGCAGTGGATGGGTATGGAAATGAAGTGACTGACCTGCTCTCGGAAAAAGACGACCACTATGTAGCAGGCTTTAAAAAAGGGCGTTACCAGGGAATCACAGAGATGAGACAACTTATCCTTGATCCGGGAATGGTTCCGGACACCGGTCAAATGTTCCTGTTCCTCCAGGGATGGATATTTCCAACCGATGCAAGCATAAACCTGGCCCTTTCACAGGGAGACAATGAAAAGCTTGTGGCTCCCTATTTACAGGTACGGGATAGGGCCGGTCGATGGAAAACGGTTATTGATCACATTGGATTTCCCCAGGGAAAAGACAAGACCATCGTTGTGGACCTTTCGGATAAGTTTCTCTCGAAAGATCACAGGGTAAGGATCGTTACCAACATGGAGATTTACTGGGATCATGCATTTTTCTCTGCCTTGGCACCGGACGTGGAGATTCATACCACCAGGCTTGATCCGGTGGCAGCTGACCACCACTTCAGAGGATTCTCCCGTATGTACAGAAAAGGGGGGCCTTACGGTCCGCACTGGTTTGACTATGAAACGGTTACTACTCAACCCAAATGGAGAGATCTGTCTGGCAGGTATACGAGGTATGGTGATGTGCAAGAATTACTACTGGAACCGGACAACCAATATATCATAGCCAATGCCGGCGATGAAACCACCATTGAGTTTGATGCATCTCAGCTGGAGGAACTGCCAGAAGGCTGGAGCAGGGACTTTTTGATCTACTCCACGGGTTGGGTGAAAGACGGGGACATGAATACTGCCACCGGGAACCAGGTAGGACCACTACCATTCCACGGCATGACCAGGTATCCGTATACTAGTGGCAATTCGTATCCCCCTGACCGGGAACTCGAACAATACCATAAGAAATACAACACAAGAGAAGTGACCGATCAGGCCTTCCGTCGCGCAGTGTTTGAGATGCAATGATTATCCTTATATTTGGGCAAATTGATTCAAGATGAGTGCGCGCAGGATTCCCGTTGTAGTGCCTATTTATTTTATGGGATTGGTGTGTGTGCTTTCCTGCGGAAATTCCGAATCTGGATTTAAAGTGATAACAAGCGAAGCTGGGATCAATTTTATGCTGAATTTCGGCGACTATACCTACGAAAACATTCTCGAGAGCAGTGGATCGGGCATCACGGTGTTTGATTTTGACGGTGATCAGCTTATGGATCTCTATATGATGAACGGAACCTGGCTAGCGGGCATCTCCGATGAAGAAGGGAAAGTTTTTGAAAATAGTCCCAACAAGCTGTACCATAACCTGGGTGACGGGACCTTTGAAGAGGTTTCTGAAAAGGCAGGGATCGATGACAGGCACTGGAGCATGGCCGCCGGCGCCATCGATTATGACCATGACGGTGATCAGGACCTCTACCTGCTCAACTACGGACCCAATGTCTTTTACCGTAACAACGGCAATGGTACATTCTCTGATATTACCCGGCAGATTGGATTACAGGGACCTGACACACTCAACGGCTATGTAAAATGGAGCGTGGGTGTCTCCTTTTGGGATTATAACATGGACGAACGTCTTGACGCTTTTGTGGGAAATTTTCTCGCCTTTGATCCGGAATATCTTTCTCCCACCACACCAGAGATGATGCCCCACCCCTCGGAGTACAAAGGTCAGCCTTCCCTGATGTATGAGCAGCTACCGGATGGTACATTCTCGGAGGTCACCCAAAAGACCTCCTTCTACTTTCCCGACTCCAAGTGCATGGGATTAACCGTCTACGATTATGACATGGACGGGGACCTGGATCTTTTCCAGGGCAACGATCACCAGGCAAACTTCCTGTTCCGCAACCAAAATGGTCACTTCACGGAAGTTGGAGTAGAAAGCGGCATTGCCGTCAACAGCCGGGGCCAGGCCACCGGTTCCATGCACGGAGCCGTAGGCGATGTGGATGGGGACGGACACATCGACCTGCTGGTACCTGACCTTAAATATGGTGCCTTGTACCGCAACCTGGGTAACGGAACCTTCGAGGATATTACTGAAAAAAGTGGAGTTGCAAAGGCATTTTCAGGAAAGGGTCAGTGGGCCTCAGCACTCTTTGACTATGACAATGACGGGGACCTGGATATATTTTCTGCCAACGGGACTGCCGAGGAGCTGGTGGAACAATATCCCCTGCTGATGGAAAATGATGGTCACGGATACTTTTCCGATGTGGGCAGGCAGGTATGCTCCTATTTTTCCACCAAACGATCAGGCCGGGCAGCAGCTACCTGGGATTATGACAATGACGGGGACCTGGATATTGTGGTGTCCCATGTGGATTTGAAAGCCAGTGCCGTCCTCCTCAGAAATGACATACATAACCACAATCACTGGCTCGGACTTACCCTGGAAGGAACAAATGGACCTGCTGCAGCCATTGGAGCTACCGCGGTTGTTCATACAGGTGGTCAACAGATGGTATTTGTGAACCAGTGGACGACCACATACCTTACAAATAATGATCCCAGGCTTCATTTGGGGCTGGGACAAACAACACAAATCGACCGGATAGAAATCACCTGGTCGGACGGAAGCCGGGAATCGTTCCCCGATCCGGAAATTGACCGCTACCTGACCCTCAAACAGGGCAGCGGGATCATTACAGGCAAACCTGGCACCCCATAGTAGAAATCAAAAATGGAGGTTATGAAGAATTGGAATGTGTTATGGTTAGTGCCTTTGGTGATTGCATCATGCACACGAGAAACTGACAGGGAGTTCGCCACAGGAACTGACCCTGCTACCGTCAGGCTTTTCGAAATACGCGGACCTGAGCAGACCGGGATTCGTTTTGAGAATAAACTCACGGAAGAAATCGATCACAACTCGGCGAACGACGCCTATTTCTACAATGGATCCGGAATCTCTATCGCGGATTTTAACAACGACGGGCTTCAGGATATATATTACGTTTCTGCCCAGCATCCCAATGCGCTGTACCTGAACAAGGGCGGAATGCATTTCCAGGATATATCTGAAATCTCGGGGACAGCCGATTCAACTGGATTTCAGACCGGAATAGCCGCGGTGGATATTAATTCGGATGGCTGGATGGACCTCTATCTTTCTGTATCAGGATTATACACCGAAAAGGAGAAGAGGAAGAATCAACTGTATGTGAATCAGGGGGCTGATGAGAACGGAGTACCTGTCTTTAGCGAGGAGGCTGAACGATACGGATTGGATATCGATATGTATTCCACGCAGGCATCCTTTTTTGACTTTGATCTGGATGGTGACCTGGACATGATCCTTGCCAATCATCACCAGGTAAATTATCCGTTTCAGGAACTTGAAAAGTACCTGAATACTGAGAGTTCGGTGACAGGAGACAGGCTTTATGAGAACAGGGATGGGATCTTTGTGGATGTTTCCAGGGAGGCAGGATTGATTAATAACATGATCAGGTGTATCCTGGGCGTTGCTGTGAGTGATGTAAACAATGATGGTTGGCCGGACATGTATGTGAGCAATGATTTCACAGGCAAGGATGAGCTTTACCTGAACAACGGAAATGGCACCTTCACACCGGGTATCCGCGAATCATTTGCACACATATCCTATGCCTCCATGGGAAATGACATGGTCGATTTTAACAACGACGGCTGGACCGACCTTTTTACACTGGATATGACCGCGGAGGATAATTTCAGCATCAAAGCCAGTATGGGGAGCATGAACGAAAAACTCTTTGCCACGCTGACCAGGCTGGGACAGCATCAGCAATACATGTATAATACCCTGCAGGTGAATAACGGAGTTTCCCCCACAAACAGGCAAACACCTCTGTTTTCAGATGTGGCACAGGTAACCGGGGTTTCAAGCACTGACTGGAGCTGGGCACCCCTGGTATTTGATATGGATAACGATGGATTGAAGGACCTTTTCGTAGGGAATGGCATCAAAGGGGACTTGATCAATGTGGATTATCTCTCCTACCGGAACCGCCGGTTTTTGGATTATAATGAGGGAAAGGTAGATGAAAACGAATATTTCACAAGCATACTCGAACAACTTCCCGAGAGGAAGAAAACTGATTACTTTTTCCGGAACCGGGGTGATCTTTCCTTTGAACGGATGAATGAAAGCTGGGCCGAGGAGGTTTTGACCTGCTCAAACGGAACGGCGTATGGTGACCTTGATAATGATGGTGACCTTGACATTGCCGTCAATAATTCCGGAGGGCCTTCCATCATTTATGAGAACCAGGCACGGGATAACCGGACCGGGAACTATCTTCAGTTTAACCTGCAGGGGCCTCCCGGCAACCGGACAGGTATAGGCACCCGGATCATCCTTCATGAAGAGGACGGCTTTCAGATGGTAGAACAATACCTTACCCGCGGATTCCAGTCCTCGGTGAGTCCTGTTCCTCATTTTGGAACGGGCACCCGTAAAGCCATTCCCCGCGTAGAGGTGGTGTGGCCAGGCGGAAAAAGCCAGATACTGAAGGATGTGGATGTAAACAAGACAATCACTGTGTCTTACAAAGATGCGGATCAGAAGTACCGCTTCCCCCATGCTTCGGCACTACCCTTTCAGGATATCACTGAGGAAATGAATATCCGCCATATCCATGTGGAGAACGAGTTTAACGATTATGAAAGAGAGAGCCTTATCCCACATAGAATGTCCACCCTGGGACCGGCTCTGGCTGTGGGTGATGTGAACCATGACGGATTTGAGGATTTTTTCACCGGAGGGGCCATCGGCCAAAGTGGTATCCTTTACCTGCAGAGGGAGGATGGCTTTGTGGAAGCCGTTCAACAGCCATGGTCGGCCGAGAAGAAACAGGAAGATATGGAAGCCGCATTTTTTGATGCGGATGGGGACATGGACCTGGACCTTTACGTGGTAAGCGGTGGAAATGAATATGACGAGGGTTCTCCGAACCTCCAGGACAGGCTTTACGTGAATGATGGAAAAGGATTTTTTGAAAAGGATCCGGATGCACTACCCCTGATGAGAGGCAGCGGTTCCTGTGTGGTACCGGGCGATTATGATGGTGACGGCGATCTGGACCTCTTTGTCGGAGGGCGGCAGAAACCCGGCATGTACCCGGTTCCGGTTTCCAGCTATATTTTAAGGAATGATAGCCAACCGGGAACCCTCTCCTTTAAAGATGTGACTGGGGAAATTGCTCCAGCTCTTCACAATATTGGGATGGTTACCGATGCCCTCTGGCTAAATCAGAATGGATCAGGTTTGGCCGACCTGGTGGTGGTGGGTGAATGGATGTCCATCAGGATACTTCAAAATGAAGAAGCGGGATTCCGTGACATGACAGAAGAATCAGGACTGGCAGAGGATGTGGGATGGTGGAACTGTATTGTAGCCCAAGATTTTGATGGGGATGGTGACCTGGATATGGTAGCCGGAAACCTGGGCCTGAATTATAAATACAAAGCCTCCAGGGAAAAACCCTTTGAGGTGTACGCCAAGGACTTTGATAACAATGGCACCTTCGATATCGTTTTGGGATATTACGACAGCGAAACGCTCTTTCCTGTAAGAGGCCGCACGTGCTCTTCTAATCAGATGCCCTTCATAAAGCAGAAGTTCCCTACCTACAATGAATTTGGAGCGGCTTCCCTGTCCGATGTATATGGCATAGATAACCTGGAAACTTCCCTGAATTTTGAGGCCACAAATTTTGCCACCAGTTTTGTGGAGAATCTTGGGAATGGGACCTATCAATTGAGGCCTTTGGCCATACAAAGTCAAATTTCCTCTGTGAACAGCATCGTACCTGCAGATGTGGACAAGGACGGCCACATCGACCTTGTCCTTGGAGGCAATTTATTCGGATCAGAAGCTGAAACACCCCGGAATGATGCCAGCATTGGTCTCTTTCTAAAAGGGGATGGCAAGGGCAGTTTTGACCCTGTTCCGGCTGTCGAGAGTGGATTGTACCTGGTTGGAGATGTGAAGAATGTGTCAGCCATTAAGCTGGGAAATCAAAAAATCACCGGATTTATTTCCGCACCCAACAACGGAAAGATCCAGTTAATCAGGGCAAAATAAAACGATGCAGTATGAGATCAACCCCATGCATCCTGTTATTCACTTTGACACTGGCCTGCAGCATTCGACCGGATGAGCCGGAGGAGATTGAGCCGGCAACCTTTGAAGGTAAATTGTTCGAGATCCTTGGAACAGAACAAACGGGGATAAACTTTCAGAACAACCTGGAGGAGTCACTTACCATGAACGGACTGGTTGATAGCTATTATTACAACGGGGCAGGTCTGGCTGTGGCCGACTTTAACAATGATGGTCTCCAGGACATCTACTTTCTATCCACGCTCAGTGCAAATAAACTTTACCTCAACAAAGGTGGCATGCAATTCGAGGAGGTAGCTGCTACCGCTGGAATTGAAGTGGTCGCCGGGTATCAAACCGGAGCCGCCACAGTGGATATCAATGCCGATGGCAGGATAGATCTCTATCTCTCAAATGCCGGAAAATTTAATGGCGCAGATGACGGGGTATCGGAGAATCCTGAAGTCAGGAAAAACAAATTATTCATCAATGAGGGGGTCAACTCCGACGGAATTCCAGTATTCAGTGAACAGAGCGCCCGGTACAATCTTGATATAGATCTCTATTCCACCCAGGCTGCATTTTTTGATTATGACCGTGACGGGGACCTGGATCTCTTCTTAATCAACCATTTTCCGGATGATTACGATGTAACCTATATTCAGGGATTTTTAAGCGCTGAGAGCCCGTTCACAGGGGATCGTCTCTACCAGAATCAGGATGGAAAGTTTTTAGAAGTATCAGGGAAAGCCGGGCTCACCAACAATAAACTTACCACCGACCTCGGGATAGCTGTCGGAGATATCAACAACGACGGCTGGCCCGATGTGTATGTAAGCAATGACCTTCCGGGAAAGGATGAACTGTACCTCAATAACCGAGATGGCACATTCAGTAAGATCCTGGAGAAATCCATTAAACATATCCCCTATGCCTCCATGGGCAATGACATGGCTGATTTTAACAACGACGGATGGATTGATATTATAACGCTGGATATGGCTGCGGAGGACAATCTGAGCATGAAGAACAGTATGAAAATCATGAAATCTGCTCTTTACCAAGCCCTCTCAGGCCTGGGTTTGTACCATCAGTACATGTTTAATGCATTGCAGATAAATCAGGGCGTGACTTCTGAAAACCAGGTCCCGCTCTTTTCCGACATGGCCCAGATGGCGGGCGTTCCCAGCACCGACTGGAGTTGGGGACCCCTGGCTTTTGATATGGACAATGATGGCTTCAAAGACCTGTTTATTGCCAATGGAATAAAGAGGGACCTGATAAACATGGATTATCTGATCTATAAGAACAAGCAGTTGGCTGCACTGATGCAGGGCCGGATTGATGAGCAGGAATATGTAACCAGCGTATTGAACATCATGCCCGGCAGGTTAAAAAGTGACTATTTTTTCCGAAACAGGGGGAACCTTACTTTCGAGAAGAAAAACGGAACCTGGGTAGAAGAGGTCCCGACCTGCAGCAATGGTTCGGCTTATGCAGATTTTGACAATGACGGGGACCTGGATGTGGTGGTAAATAACTCCGGAGGTGCCTCCTTTATTTATAAGAACCTGGCCATGGAAAATGGACTGGGGAACTACCTGAACATTACACTGGAAGGGCCACCGGAGAATCCATTGGGAATCGGAACCAGGATCATTGTGAATCAGGCATCACAAACGCAAACATGCGAACAATACCTGAGTCGCGGGTTTCTCTCCTCGGTCAGCCCAGTACTTCACGTGGGCGTCGGACCTGATTTATCGATCCCGGAGATTGTAGTGATATGGCCCGATGGCAAAAAACAGTCGCTTTTAAATGTGGAAACCAACCAGGTTCTGGCGCTTGCCTGGGCAGATGCAGATATGGTACATACCTATTCCTATAAGGTTCCCGAACTGTTTAGCGATGTCACTACCGAACTTGGACCTACCCACCTGCACCGGGAGAATGATTTTAATGATTTTGAAAGAGAGTTGATGCTGCCCCACCGCATGTCCACACTGGGTCCGGCCCTGGCAACCGGGGATGCGAACAATGATGGAATGGAAGATCTTTTCATAGGCGGGGCAGTTGGGTACCAGGGTACCCTTTACCTGCAAACTGAAGGCGGTTTTAGGGAAGCTGCCAGCCAGCCCTGGCAGGCTGACCGTACAAGTGAAGATGTCGAAGCAGCCTTTTTTGATGCGGACAACGACGGGGATTTGGACCTTTATGTGGTGAGCGGCGGGAATGAGTATATGGAAGGCTCTGCCTCTTTGCAGGACAGACTGTATGTAAACAGGGGCGCAGGTAATTTCATATTCGACCCCAATGCCCTCCCTGATCTCACCGAAAGTGGTTCCTGTGTGGTTCCTGGTGATTTCGACGGAGATGGAGACCAGGATCTCTTCGTGGGTGGCCGGCAGAAGCCCGGGTCCTATCCGCAGCCTGTCTCAAGCCATCTTCTGCTAAATGAGAGTCAGGTTGAAGCTCCCAGTTTCAAAGACGTTTCGACTTTAGTGGCGCCCATGTTATCGGAAATAGGGATGGTCACCGACGCTGTCTGGACCGATCTGGATGGCTCCGGCACCCTGGACCTGGTAATTGTGGGCGAATGGATGGGAGTAACTATACTGATGAATCAACAGCATAAGCTGGTGGACCACACTCATGAAGCCGGGTTGGATAAAGAGGTGGGCTGGTGGAATTGTCTGGCTGCCGAAGACTTCGACCAGGATGGGGATATGGACCTGGTGGCTGGCAATCTTGGATTGAACTACAATTTTAAAGCCAGTCAGAAGGAGCCCTTCAGGATCTATTCAGGCGATTTTGATAACAATGGAAAACTGGATATTATTTTAGGTTACTACAACCAGGGAAAACTCTATCCATGGCACGGGCTTTTAAGATCCAATTTTCAGCTGCCTTTTATCAAATACAGGTTCAACACGTATGAATCGTTTGGAAAATCAACCCTGGCAGAAATCTATGGGACCGAGACCCTGCAGGGTGCTTTATCGTATGACGCTACGAATTTTGCCACCTCCTATCTGGAGAACAACGGGGATGGTTCGTTTCTCGTTAAACCACTTCCGAATGAGGCACAGATCTCTCCGGTGAACGGAATCATTGCCCGGGATGTGGATGGTGACGGGAAGGCCGACCTGGTACTGGCAGGAAATCTGTATGGATCTGAATCGGAAATAACAAGGGCCGATGCAGGAGTGGGCCTCTTTTTAAAAGGCAATGGCAAAGGGGATTTTAAGCCGGTACCAGCAGTGAAGAGTGGCCTTTTGATGGATGGAGATGTGAAACATACCAGGCTGATTACACTCGGAACTAATGGCCAGACAGCAATCGTTGCAGCAAAAAACAGCGATTGGCTGCAGGTAGTAAGAATCAATCATTAAATTTGGGATTTAAACCTTTTCTAACATTAAATATATAATGAACCATCAATACATTAGTCGCGTGGTGGACCTGACCCATCCGGAAAAGAACACCATCTATAACATGACC
This sequence comes from uncultured Bacteroides sp., assembly GCA_964500835.1. Classification (GTDB taxonomy): domain Bacteria; phylum Bacteroidota; class Bacteroidia; order Bacteroidales. The sequence goes on along the minus strand of CAZCQL010000064.1, from coordinate 16,394 downwards.
CACGAGAAAGCTGTGGAGATTGTCAGATCTGGTGAAACAAAGAAGATAAGACAAATTGACGGTCAGTTTGCCCTTATTTCCACTGAAGGGAAATCCATACACATGGCCCGTTCCATCGGACGGCCCATTCGGTATTTTATTGCAAAACTGAAGGACGGTCCCTGCCTTGTGGTTGGAGAACGCATCGATGCTATATATGAGTATTTAAAAAAAGAAGGATTGGATGACCAGTTTCATCCTTCCTATACCCGCATGGCACCGGCACATTACATCACAAAAATAGAGCTTCTGGGATGTCCGGATCCAAATCCTGAATATGAGCGCTTCTTTGCCCCCGAGAGAAATCGTTTTCAAGGCTACGGCTCTAGTGAGATTGGATCACTTTATATGGAAACGCTTTATGGCGAGATCAGAAAATGGCTGCAAACTAAGGCTACCAGCGGCCCTGTTGGAGTCAGTTTTTCAGCCGGAATTGACAGCGGATCGGTCTTCCTGCTCACATACCATGCATTAAGAGAACTTGGGGAAAGCCCCTCCAGGCTGAAGGCATTTACCCTGAGTGTGGACGGAGGGGGTAACGACCTGATCCAGGCCCGGAGTTTTCTTGAATCGGTCGGACTGGAGCTCTTCCTGGAGCCCATAGAACTGGATGCCTCAAACCTGGACTGGAAAAAGACAATCAGGGTGGTTGAAGATTACAAGCCACTCGATATACAGTCAGCCACCATGAACCTGGCGTTGCTTGAAGGGATCCGGTCAAGGTATCCCCGGTGGAAGTACATGCTCGATGGAGATGGGGGCGATGAAAACCTGAAAGACTACCCCATTGAAGAGAATCCGGAACTGACCATTCGCAGCGTGCTTAATAACCTGATGCTGTACCATGAAGGCTGGGGGGTTGACCGGATGAAACATTCACTTACCTACTCTGGCGGACTGAGCAGAGGATTTATGCGCACATACGCCCCGGCTGACTCCCTTGGTTTTGAAACCCTGAGTCCGTATACACTTCCCAATGTGATTGAAATAGCCGAGGGCATCCCGTTCATAGATTTTACTGGCTGGGATCACGAAAGGCTCTACGAACTGAAAGGTGAATTGGTGGGATTGGGAGTGAAGGCAGTTACCGGTCTTGAAATGCCTGTTTTCGAAAAAAGAAGGTTCCAGCATGGAGCCGTTTCAGGAAAAACTTTCAGCGAACACTTTCCGGAAAGGGAGGTGGCCTACCGACAGGAATTCCGGAGCATTTATGAGTGAACACAGTGAGAATCGGTTTGACGACCACTGGATTCTTCACCAACGATCCTCCAAGAACCAGGTAGATCCTTACAAGCCATATCATTTCCTGGTAGAAAAAGAGCGGACACTCTCAGGGAAAATCGAGGATGTGATTACCCTGTTTCTGACCAACAAAGAATGCAGGTTCAAGTGCCTTATGTGCGACCTGTGGAAAAATACCACCAATACTCCCGTACCACCGGGAGCCATTCCAAGGCAAATTGAATGGGCCCTGGAACAACTGCCGGTTGCCAGACATATCAAGCTTTACAACAGTGCCAATTTCTTTGACCCGGGAGCCATTCCTCCGGCAGACTACCCACTAATCGCCGACCTGGTTAAATCGTTTGATACGGTCATTGTTGAAAATCACCCATTGCTCACCGGTGATCGTTGTCTCGACTTTGCCGGAATGATCCGTCCGCAACTGCAGGTTGCCATGGGCCTTGAAACCATCCATCCGGATGTATGGCCGAAGCTTAACAAAAAAATGAGTCCGGACGATTTCAAGCGAACTGCTGCCTTTTTAAAAAAGAACGGTATCGTTTCAAGGGCATTTATCCTTCTCAGGCCTCCTTTTTTATCTGAGACGGAAGGTATTACCTGGGCAAAAAAATCCATCTCCTTTGCTTTCGAATCGGGCTCCGAATATTGTATCGTGATCCCCACAAGGGCTGGCAACGGAGCCATGGATCATCTGCAGCAGGAGGGACAATTTTGCTCCCCTGAACTTAGCTCGCTTGAGGAGGTTCATGAGTTTGGGATCCGCCTTGACAGAGGAATTGTACTGGCTGACACCTGGGACCTGAACCTCTTCTCCAGCTGTGTCCGCTGTTTTGAAGCACGAAAAAAGAGGATGGATGAAGTGAATCTTACACAGAGGGCCCTGCCATCGATCTCCTGTAGCTGCCGGACACAGTCCTGATTTATGCTGCAGAATATCAGGAATCGTTACACCTTTTAGTATATTTAAGGCCTCAACAATGGACCTTGATCAATATGAGAATTTCACAATCTATCATTGCAGCTTCATGCCTGCTATTTTATTTTGGGTGCCAGTCAACCGATAAGGACAAAGGTGCATCAGGTACAAAAACTACTGTCAGCCTCCCGGATGATAACGGGGATTTTTATCAGGAGGTCTCTCCCGACCTGGGAGTGAATTTCAAACACTCCATTGGCGACCAGCACCTGGACAACCTGGTGGAATCTGTGGGCGGTGGTGCTGTCTTCCTTGATTTTGACCAGGATGGCTTCATTGACTTGTATGTGAGCAATGGTTCCTTTACCGAAAAACTGAGTAAAGGAGATAAGCCGGAAGAAAACCCTATAAACAGGCTATACAGGAACAAGCAGGACGGGACCTTTGAGGATGTGACGGAAGAGGCGGGTGTGGGAGACCCGGGGTATGGCATGGGTCTGACAGTGGGTGACTATGATAATAATGGGTTCCCCGACATCTATATCACCAATTACGGTTCCAATGTGCTATATAAAAATAACGGGGACGGGACTTTCACTGATCTTGGCAAGAAGGCAGGCGTGGCAGGAAATGAGTGCAGCGTGGGTGCAGTCTGGTTTGATTATGACAACGACGGTCTTCTGGATCTTTATGTGGGTAATTACATTACCTTCGATCCGGACTATGGGATTTTTTATGCCCCCGATGGATTTCCGGGCCCTATGGCCTATGACGGGCAACAGGACCTGCTATACCACAACAACGGCGATGGATCTTTTAAGGATGTGACAACTGCCATGGGTATTGAGAATCCCGATGGCCGCGCCATGGGAGTTGGAGCTGCAGATTTTGATGGTGATGGCTTTATGGATATTTTCGTGGCCAATGACCATATGGTGAACAACATTTATCACAACGAGGGAGGAAACGGTTTTGTTGATCAGGGAATCATGACTGGAATGGCGTTCAACCAGGCCGGTGAAGCCACCATCAGCATGTCGGTGGATTTTGCTGACTACAATGGAGATGGACTGCTGGATGTATTTATGTCGGATGATACCTATTGCTCCCTCTATCAGAATCACGGAAACGGAGTCTTTACGGATATGGCTTATCCTGCCGGTATTGCCATGGCCAGTGGTCAGCATGTAGGCTGGTCCTCCTCCTTCATCGATTACGACAACGATGGGGATGTGGATATATTTAAAGTAAATGGTGAGTTGAAACACCTGTATGGACAGGAAGACCAGGTTTTCGGAAACCTAGATGGAGAAAAATTCGGTGATGTCTCGCTTGACCTGGGGGAGTACTTCCAAAGAGAAAATGTGGGCCGGGGGGCCTGTTTTGGTGATTATGACAACGACGGGGACATAGATGGCTACATCGTAAACCTGGATGCCCAGGGGGTGTTTCTTCGAAACAACAGGGGCAACGAAAATAACTGGATCACCATTCATCTTGTGGGTACGGAAAGTAACCGTGATGGAATTGGAGCCATAGTTACCGTAGATGCCGGGGGGAAGAAGCAGGTTGCTTTAAGAAGAAGTACAACCGGTTACCTCTCGCAGAACGATCCCAGGCTCCACTTCGGACTGGCAGATTCCAAACTGGTCGAATCCATTGAGGTCAAATGGCCATCCGGAATAATTCAGCTAAAGGAAAAGATCCAGGTCAATCAGATTATAACTATTCGGGAACAATGAGAATCCTGCGAAAAAAGCGCTACTGGGGAAATTCCATTTCGGGAATGGCTATTTGTGTAGGTCTTATAAATTTTATGGGGGTTTCCTGTACCAAAACTCCCATGGAAGGAATGATTATCGCTGTTGAACTGGGCAATGTGCCTGCAACGGATGGTGAAAATGCCACGTTAATTGCCCTGGATCCCTCTGATCCGGACAAACCGGTGATGGAATTGAGCGAAGAATTTCATTCAGCATGCGCACCTGCCCTTTCAGACAATGGGCGGTACCTGGCTTTTTCAGGAAAAAAAGAACAGGCCGGCACATGGCAAATCTGGCTCATGGACCTGCGCAAAAAATCGTCTCACCAGGTGACCGATCTTCCAGATGATTGCACCGATCCGGTGTTTCTCCCCGACGGCTGGATTGTGTTCAGCAGGTCAGCCCGTATCAATGAGACAAGGATTTCCCACCTCTTCAAATGCAAGAGGGATGGATCCGAAATCCGGCAACTCACTTTTCATCCGCACCTAGATTATGCTTCCAGTGTGCTAAATGATGGCCGCATCCTCTACATCAGCAGCCAGCAATACCCCTCCCAAAAAACGCCCCAATTCAATGTAATGCTTCCCGATGGCTCCAAGAGTGATCTCTATTTTCCCGGATCAGGGAGAGCTTTTCCTGTGAGCAGCGGGACCGAATCGGGTGGCAGTATCTACTTCGTTTACAGGGACAGGGAAGGATCAGCCGGCGGCATGCTATCCACTATTCAACAACGCAGACCGCTGCATAGCTTCATGGAACTTTCACCAGGAGTTACGGGTGTTTTCCAATCTGTGGTCCCAAAATCAGAAAACATCTGCCTGGTATCCTACCGTTCCTCGCCAAACGAGTCTTTTGCCTTGTATGAGTTCGATGTCATTAAGCAATCAGTGAATGCCAGGATAGGTCCCGGTGAAGGCAACCTGGTTGATCCGGTCCTGGTCAGGTCCCGGACCAGGCCTCCGATTCTCCCGAGTGTCGTGAACCCGGATAATCCTACGGCACTGCTCATGTCTCAGGATATCAATTATTCTGAACTGGATCCTGCTGCAGGAATCCAGGGAGACACGATAGCCTGCCGGATTCAGATATCCGGACTGGATGGGATCTTAGGAGAATCAGAGGTGCAGGAGGATGGATCCATCTACCTGAAGATCGATGCAGATGTACCCTTCCGGCTGACAACCATGAATGAAAAGGGAAAAGCGGTGAGGGGTCCGTCCGGCTGGATCTGGTTGAGGCCCAACGAACGGCGGGGTTGTGTAGGGTGCCATGCGGATCCTGAGCTGGCTCCTGAAAATGTTGTCCCCATGGCTGTGAGACACCCGCCAGTGGTTATTTCACAGAACCAAAAGGAAATCAGTAAATTGGAGGAGGCTACCAAATGAAAAACCTTAGAACCATGCTCCTGTTCGGATCAATAGCCCTCCTGATGGGATTGGGAGTTTACGTTGGGCGAAAGAAAGCCAGGGAACATGTAAATTTTATGACAGCGGTGGAAGACCACCCCACCACCTGCCGGACATGCCATCTCTACACGCAAAAAGATAATTTCCTTGCCAGGATCATGCATGAAGATTACATCTCCCCGTACAATCTTGCCCTTTCACCCGACGGAAGCAGGCTCTATGTCGTGGGACAGGAGTCAAACCAGCTACTGGTGGTTGATCCGGCAAAAGGGAATGTACTTCAGCGAATAGAAGTTGGGATCAGGCCCCATTCTGTGGCGGTGACACCCGACAACAAAAAGGCCTATGTCACAAACCAGTGGTCGGACAACATCTATGTCATTGACCTGGAGAAAGGCCGTGTCGCCGACACGGTAGCTGGAGGCAGTGGACCGGCCGGAGTGATCCTCAGTACCGACCAGAAATCCCTCTATGTGGTTAACTCCTACTCTTCCGATATCTCCATTTTTGATCTGGAAAGTTTAAAAGAAAAGAGAAGGCTGAAAGCGGGCAACAATCCTGTTTCAGCTGCCTTTTCTCCTGATGGAACCAGCGTCTATATATCCAGCAGGCGTTCCCTGAAGGTACCCTACGGATCGCCACCGGTCACCGAGATGACTGTGGCCAATGCGGTTACTCAGAGGGTGAGTGAACGAAGGATGTTCAAGAATGCGTATATCATGGAAAACGTCAAGGTTACACCCTCGGGAGACATGGCTGTCAGTACCTTGGTCCGGCCAAAAAACCTGATTCCTTCCATCCAGGTGGAAAAGGGATGGATGATGACCCATGGAATCGGGATCATCCAGAGAAAAGAGGGCGGAAAAATAGCGCAGTTGCTCCTGGATGAGCCCAATGCGTACTATCCCGATCCATTTGACCTGGTGATATCACCCGATGGAAAGAGGGCCTATGTATCGCACTCCGGCGTAAATATGATCTCAGTCATAGACCTGGATGAAATCAGGGAACTACTAAATGAATCCACGGAAGGACAACTTCAGGTCCTTGCCAATAACCTGGGAATCAGCAGCCGGTATGTGGTTGCGCGAATACCTACCGGATCCAACCCCAAGGGAATGGAGCTCTCAAGGGACGGACACCTGCTCTACGTTGCCGAACGACTGGAAGACCGCATTGCGGTGATCAACACCAGCTCCCTCGAAACTGAGAAAACCATTTCTCTGGGTGGTCCTACACGCATTACGGTGGCACGTCATGGAAGGCAGTTGTTCAATAACGCGGGCCACACATTCCAGACCCAGTATGCTTGCTATACCTGTCACCCCGATACCCATGAAGACGGACTGGTCTATAACATGGCAGCCAGGGACATGGGCAGGAACCTCGCCAATGTTCAAACTCTCAGGGATATAGGTGATATACCACCCTACAAATGGAATGGGAAGAACCAGACCATCTATAAGCAAGATGGAATGCGATTCTCCATGGTCCTTACCAGGACCGAAGCCTTCAGCTACAAGGAACTGGATGCACTGGTTGCTTACATTGTCACCGGGATGAAGAATCCACCTAACCTGCGATTTAATCCCACCGGAGAATTAACCGGGGCTCAGCTGCGGGGAAAGGAGATTTTTTACAGGGATTCTGACAATTTCGGACAGGAGATACCCGAAAGCAACCGATGCTATTCCTGTCATCCTCCTCCCTATTTCACAAATTTACAGCTGGCCGATGTGGGTAGTCTCTCTGTAACGGATGACTCCATGAAATTCGATGTCCCTCAGCTGAACAATGTGTATGAATCGGCACCATACCTTCACGATGGGAAGGCCGCCACACTGGAAGAGTTGTGGACGAAATTTAATACGAATGACACCCATGGGGTGGCCAATGACATGTCCAAGGACCAGTTGAATGACCTGGTGGAATTCCTTAAATCGATCGGGGATGCCAGCAACTATATGGATGATCCCCATATCTATACCGCCTCTCTTACCCGTAAAAAGACAAAATAATGATAAAAAGGACTCTTCTCGCAGGTTTATTATCGCTGATACCCCTCTTGCTCTTTGGCTCATTCCCCGAGGACCCCAATGGAACCATGCCTGAATATGGAAACTGGATAACGTATACCACCAAAAACGGACTTCCGGCCAATAAGATCTTTTGTGTAAGGGTGGATGGCCACAGGGTTTGGGCCGGAACCAGCAACGGACTGGCCCTGCTGGAGAATGGAGAATGGAGAACTTATACAGTGGCAGACGGGTTGGCACACCCGGGGGTCCTCTCCATTGACGTGAGTGAATTGACCGGAGATGTCTGGATCGGAACTCTTGGAGGTCTGAACCGTTTCTCAGCCGGAAAATTCGAGACCTTTACCCAGTTTAACAGCGGGCTGCCCAACGATGTGATCTACGGGGTAATCTGTGACGGGAAAGATGTGTGGACAGCTACCGGAGGAGGTGCCGGACACTTTGATACGTACAAAGAAGAATGGGAAATCTTTACAGAACGCAATGCTCCCATGCATGAACCATGGACCTATGGCGTTTGTGCGGGCGACAGCAAAGTGTTTATTGCTGCGTGGGGAGGAGGAGTTATCGAATACCAGGTCGACACCAGGAAATTCAGAGATTATGTGGATCCAGACGGGGAAATGGAGATCGACCTCTTTCCCGACGATGGATTAGTTCATGATATTACCACAGGAGTTTCCTATGCCAATGGGGTCCTTTGGGTGGGCACATACTTTGGAATGAGCAGGTATGACGGCACCCGCTGGAAAGGATTTTTCGACCACGACAGCGGACTGGCCAGTAATTTTGTCAATTTCGTAAAGGCAGACGGGGATGTGGTCTGGATCTGCACGGACAAGGGCTTAAGCAGTTTCAACAGCGAGCAATGGATCACTTACAAAAAGACAGATTCCGGAGGAAACCGGATATACTACAAAGACGGTAAAACCTCCAATACATATGAACCAACCGGAATCGCCCACAATTTTGTTATCGGCGTGGATTTCCAGGGGGACAACCTGTGGGTGGCAACCTCCTACGGGCTTAGTCACGGTACACGCAATAAGTAGTCAATTCAATTAATTGAGCAAACCATGAGAATGTGGGACATAGAGAGTCAGTGCCGGACAATCCTCGTGATGGGATTGATCTCATTCATATTAGGAGGAGCTGCACACGGACAGTATAAAGAGAAGGAGGAAACCTATGGAAATACACCCAGGGAGCTGATCCCATATGGCCATTACCAGGATGCCTATGTCAAATTTTTTACGGAGCCACAAGCTTTTACGGGTGCAGGTCGTGAAAAGCCGGAGCCCACCCGTCTGGAGGAGGTACGCATTGGCCTTTTGGCCCCTCTGGAAGGCAGCGTATTGGTTCCGCAGGGGGTTCAGTTACTACAAGGTGCTACACTGGCCGTTGAAGAAGCCAATAAAAAGGGTGGCTACAAGGGCAAGCCATTTGTGATTATGCCACACAACGATGTGGGGCTATGGGGTGCAGCTGCCAACGAGGTGGTAAAAATGGGAGACGAGGGGGTATGGGCCATCATGGGCACCATTGATGATATTAATTCTCATGTGGGAATCAGGGTAGCCCTGAAACTGGAAATCCCCTGGATAAATTCCAGCGATCCGGATCCCACCTTTACAGAAACCGCCATACCATGGGTAATCAGGTGCATTTCGGATGACCGGCAGAGCAGTTACGCACTGGTGGATTACATTCACAAAAAGAAAGGATACAATCGTGTGGCTGTTTTGAGGTCCAATAGCCGGTACGGACGGGTTGGCATCATGGAATTCAGGGATGCTGCACTACGGGAAGGTTATCCACTGGTCCTGGAAGTGCGGTATGAGGATGGTGAAACCAACTTTGCCCCCCAGCTGGAACGTATTTCGAATTCTAACCCGGATGCGGTACTCCTGTGGGGAAACGCACGTGAAATGGGTCTCATCGTAAACCAGATGTCTGACCGGGGCATGGACTACGCAGTCTTTGCTTCCGATCGTGCTGTAAATCCACAATTGATTGAGATTGCAGGAGAAAATGCCAATGGAATTGTAACTACCTGTCAATATAACCCGGCGGCAGATTCACCGGCCCTTCATGCTTTCCAAAGAAACTACCTGGAGCGTTTTGGCGAGAAACCGGATGTATTTGCAGCCCACGCGTACGATGGAATGAATATGACCATCAAAGCGATTCAAAAGGCAGGGCTGAACCGAGCCCTGATCAGGGATGAGCTCACCGGCCTTAAGTTATACAAAGGAGTTACCGGGGATATTATATTTGATCATACGTGGAACGACGTGGGGCCCATCTGGATGGCAGAGATAAAAGATGGATCCTTCAGCTTTTCTCCTACTACCTTCCATTAGTATCATGCTTATTGTTAAATCAACACCCGGCATTATGAGAATAAGGGCATTTACTGCATGTATCGTTACCTTCCTGTCCATTTCGACCTCGTTGCTGACAGCACAGTTCAGAGAATACGATCGCAGCCGCTTTGCCATCAGTGCAGACAGGAACAGGCTGATCATCCTTGCCGATATGGGAAACGAACCCGATGAAATGCAGCAAATGATCCATATGATCACCTGCTCCAATGAATTTGATTTAGAAGGATTAATCGCGGTTACAGGGAAGTATCTGAGGCCAGGTGCCTCACTGGGAGAATACAACCGGGTGACGCATCCGGAACTTTTTCTGAAAATAATTGATGCGTATGAAACGGTGCTGAATAACCTGAGGGATCATGCAGCAGGATGGCCTGAACCATCGTATTTAAGAAGCATCGTGGCTGCCGGACAAAAAGGGTATGGCATGGAGGATGTGGGTATTGGAAAATCCAGCGAGGGATCAGAACTGATCCTGAAAGCTGCGGCCAGAGAGGATAACAGGCCCATATGGGTGGTGGTGAATGCAGGCTCCAATACCCTTGCACAGGCATTGATTGATTATCAAAACAACCATTCGCGCAACGAGATGGATGCCTTCGTTTCCAAACTCAGGGTGTACGAGAACGGGGCTCAGGATAATGCCGGAGCATGGATCTGCCACCGGTTTCCGAAGATTCACTGGATTCGCAGCAATTACCAGACGTATGCCTATGGAGGGCCGGGAGGAAAGGACGGGGAGCTTACTAAAAACCTTGGACCGGTCTATTGGCTGCCCTATGAAAACAGTGTGGAGGGACAACTGGAATGGCAAAAGGAACACATTATGAACGGTCATGGTGCCCTGGGGGAAATTTACCCGGAACGGCGGTTCCATGGATTTTCGGACGGTGGCCTGGGATTTATGGAGGGCGGAGGAACCATACCCTGGATGGGACTTGTAAATAAAGGCCTTTTCCACATCGACCATCCTTCCTGGGGTGGATGGGGTGGCAGGTTCAGCAGAAAGAAAACTGCCGATTTCTGGTCCAGGCACAAAGACATCAAGCAGGATGAAGAAAAAGTGACTCCATTTTACACCTACCGGGAAGTAAGTGACAGCTGGACCGATCCTGGGGACGGCCATGTGTATAACAACAATTTTGTGCCGGTATGGCGCTGGAGGGAAGCCATGTATAACGACCAGATCTGCAGGATGGACTGGTGCGTCAAATCCTATGAAGAAGCGAATCATCACCCGGTTGCCGTGTGTAACGGAGATGTTTCAAATTCAATTATTACATACCATGCCATTGCAGGAGAAATCGTTCATTTGGATGCCTCGGCCTCTACTGACCCGGACGGGGATGAGATCTCCTATTTATGGTGGATCTACCAGGAAGCCGGAACCTATCCGGGAAACGTCGGCATACGGGACCCACATAGCGCGGTGACCAGGGTAACTATACCCACCGGGGCCGCTGGAAAACAAATTCACCTTATTCTTGAAATCAGGGATAACAATTCCATTGCCCCCCTGTTCGACTACAGGCGCATCGTTCTGGACGTGGATGAAATTACCATGGAGCATAAATCAATCCAGGTTGATTAGATTTCCCTGGATTACCAGTCCATCCTGATCCACCACCGCCCGGTATTCGATCCCTGGTTGTGCTGCAGATGCATTGACAATAGCAGTCTCCTCCCCCCGGTCCCTTGAGAACCCATCAAAGAGTACATCCGAATGTTTTATGGAATAGATACCAGCCTCACTGAACTCAATTTCTCCGGTCCGGTGCCATGACTGTTCCCCGGCCGGGGAAAGTGAACTCACCCTGGGACGGTATTCAAAATAAAGTGCATGGCGGGTACCATCACCCAGTTCATTTACACGTGCATGGAACATGATGAATTGATCCCCTGAGAACTTCGCCATCCGGGTGGTAAATTTTGCCGGAATCAATGCCGGAACTACTCCTTCAAGCTTTACCACGATCGGATTGGGCCACTGGTGGTTGTTATAGATTCTCTGCGCACGAACTACTGAGATGGTAAGGCTGTCCCGATGCTGCGTGAACGAAGCCATGCCATCAACTTCAGGCATATACTCCACCACACGGCCGGTCTGTCCCAGGACACTGATTTTTGTCCTGTTGTCCGACAAAATACTTCTCAGGACAAACTCGCGGCGTTCCCCCCTGGGCCAATTTTCCTGGCCAGTGAGATAGGCATAGACCGTGTTCTCTGTTTTATGCTTTGAAAGCCAGATGTCTCCCTCATTGGTTACAATCCAGGGCCTGACATTCCCAATGGCCTCTCCGTTAATAAAGTTCCATGCTGCCAGCTCCTGCAACCTTCCCTGCTGGGATTCATTCAGGTTTCCCCACTGATCCGGTCCGATGTTAAGCAAATAGGAGCCTCCCCGGGCCCGTGCCTTGATCAATGCATAGATCAGGTAGGTGCCGGACTTGTAATGCTCATTGGTAGGTTTGTAGTTCCACTGTGTACCCATGGTCATATTGCTTTCCCAGGCTGCATCCATGGTTTCCCCAGGAATGAATTGTTCCGGGGTGGGAATGGCGCCCCTGGTAATCAGGCAATTGGGCTGCAACTTCCATACCATCTCTTTCACCTCCTCCCGGTAAGCCTCACTGTCAATGAAAAACATATCCACAACTCCAAATTGAGTCATGAGCTCAGTGACCTGTATTTTCAGGTATTTTTCATATTTTTCCCGAATGGGAGCAGCATGCTCCCAATGACCGGTGCGTTTGATATCCCTTATTCCGTTCTGATAACTGAAAACAAAGTCCTCCGACGAAAAGTAGAATCCAACCGCCAGGCCATACTTCCGGCACGCAGCTGCAAGCTCTGCTACAATATCTTTGGCATAAGGTGTATTCATCACATTAAAATCAGTACTTTTGGTATCCCAGAAACAGAAACCATTGTGATGCTTGGTGGTAAATACCAGGTACTTCATGCCGGCATTTTTAGCCAGGATAACAATTTTCTCAGGATTCCAATCCACCGGATTAAAGGTGGCAGGAAGTTCATTGATGTATTTATCAGCATAGGCCGGTGAAGAACCCACCAGGGAATGACTGATCACCGTACCCAGCTGCACATCAATGTTCCAATGGATAAACATGCCGAAACCGGCATCCTTCAACCACTCCTCACGTTCAGGCTTGTTTTTGTTAACTAGTTCAGGGACCTGTGCAGAGGTGGTAAAGAATACTGCCAAAACCAGAATCAACGGAAAATAGATACTGAGCTTTGTCATTGTGCTATTGGTTTAGTTCATTCAGATGTGCTTTTGCCCACGCATGACCCGGATTCAGTTCAATGGCCTCTAAGAAATCACTTTTTGCGGAGTCTGACTTGCCGGCAGCCATGTCAATCAACCCTTTAAGGTAGTTCTTCTCTGCCCTTTTCATCTGCTCTGACTTCTTTTCGCCGAATTTCGCAAAGAAGCGGTCACGTGAACCTCTTTCGGCAAACTCCTGCAATTTCCCGGAATAAGCACGCGCGGGCTCTATTTCGCCCAACTTCTTGCATGCCAAAATATTATAATAAAGAAATTCGGAATTGCCAGTCTGCTCATCGGCAGCTTTCCGGTAGTACTTCTGTGCCTCGCCCTGGTTACCCATCAGCTCCTGTGCCAGGCCATAATAGTAATAGCTCCGTGCAAACTTTTCATCAAATTCAGGGCGGCCTTCTTCGAGATTTTCCGGGAACTCCAGCGCCGCTGCAAAATCTGCCATGGCTTTTGCCACCTTCCCTTTATTCAGATAGGATATCCCTCTTAGAAGGTGGGCGTCCTCATAGTATTCCCTGACCTCGTTGCCCCCTTCCCACCTGTAAAAATAGTTGTCGTTCAGGAGCTCTATGGCCTTGTCATACTTATTGGCCTGAATATTCACTAACACCTGTCTGATAAGTACATCAACCCGGTGGTGCTTCAGAGATTCACTCTTTTTAAACAGTGCCTCTCTCTTACTGAGATCCACATTGGCCATTTCATAAAGGACATCCAGCTCGTAAATCATTCTGGCGTCCTGCGTAAGCTGAAGTGCATGTTCATACTGCCCGATAGCTCTTTCATATGCCGTATCAATTTTGGAGTAGGCAAATCCAAGGTTCCTGAACAATACCGCATTTGAGCCGTCTTTCTCAACCGCCCTTTCCCAGAGAGATATGGCTCTTTTTGGCTGGGAATCGAACAGCAGGTTCCCCATGTAATAAAGCGCATTGGCATCAGCCGGAATCATTTTAATGGCTTGCTCCAGCACGTCCAGAGATTCCATACGGTAAGGAAAACAGTAATCAACCGGCATGGTGGATGCCAGTTTCCTGTACCTTTCCGCCTCTTCCATATTACCCATTGCTGCCTGATAATAAGCCAGGTAGTAATAGACCATTGGAAAGGTGCTTCCGTTTTTGTGTGCGGAAATATCCAGGAGGGCAAGCACTTCAACGGCTTCCTTATAGGAGCCACAATTCCCATAATAGGTGGCAAGTTCGAGAGAGGACTGTACTTCTCCCGATATGATCGCTTCAAGATCTTTTCTTCTTTGATTCACCTCCGATTCCTTGCCCAATAAGACTGCCAGCTCTATCAGCTCGTTCCGTGACCATAGGTCAAGAGGGTCAGCTTTAGACAGAGTGGCAGCCAATTGCATTGCCTCTCCGGGATGTCCAAGATTCCTTAATACAACCGATTTCAGGTTTTTTGCTTTCAGGTTATTGCCGTTGGTCCCAATGGAACGGTTGATGTGATCGAGGGCGGTTCGATAATTGCCATCCAGGCAGTCTAATTCTGCTAATTCATAATAGGAGGCTGCAGTCCACGCAAGGCTCCAGGAAGCCCTGTAAAACGCATCATAGGCTTCCTGCCTCAACCCCTGGCCCCGCAAGGCGACTCCTAAATAATACCATGCTTCACCATCCCTCGGCCGGGTATGGTTATAGGTAATCCTTCCCAGTGCTATCCTCAATTTTTGCTCCGCCTCCTTCCACCTGAATCCTTTACAATCAAGTATCCCGAGCTGGGTATTTACCAGGTAGTTTTCAGGATCTCTCTTCAAAGCCTCCAGGTAATAAGGCATTGGATCGAGGTAAGCATTGTAGAACTGATTAAGTCTGAGGCCTGTGAAATAAAGTTCTTCGACTGTTCCGATCTCCCCGGGTGGCAAGGGTGGCCTGACACTCTCGGGCATCTCAGCCCCCTTTTTCTCCTTGGGTTGGTAGTCCATAAGGAGCGATCCGTCACTACCGTAGAGGACCACCTTCAATTCCGTAGCCACGGTCCCCACAGGCACATTGACATTTGCTGCAAAGGGATGATCCGGACCAATATCCATCTCTGCTTCCCATACCTGCTTGCCTCCAGCCATCAATATGGCTTTTGCATTCTTATTCACCCCGGTGGTATTCATGCGAATTCCCACTGATGGCAACTGATCTGTTGCCAGATACAGTGCCCCGTTCAAATTGGCATAGTTCATTCCTCCCAGTTCGCGAACCGGATACCAGTACTGTGTGGCCGACTTCCTCTCATAAGGCTGAGCCCAACTGTAGTCGGGCTGGTTATCCGAATAGACTCCTGCCATTAGTTCCAGGTAAGGTCCATCACTGTCAGTAAGCCTCTTATCCCAGGCGGCACCGCTCTCGCCGCAACCAAAGGTGAAAAACTTCATACCAGGTGCCGTATGGTGATCAGACAAGTAGGCCACACCTGCCTCCTTGCCATGATTATAGCCCGCAAAGAAATCCTGTGCATCATTCCATGCAAAAAATGAGACAGGGCTGGCCAGATTTTTCCACCAGCTGATATCCACATCCTTGTAGGGCTTTCCATTGTAATACCCATTGGCAATTGGCCATTGAAGGAATTCCCGCTTGGCATGCTGGGCAACGTATTCTACATTGGGAGGAAAGATTACCTGATAGGATGAGTCCACATGGACTGCAGGATTTGCAAAATAGAGAAACGAATGCACGAAAGGAGTCGTATTATAAGGCATCACATTCATTTCGAGATACGACCGGCCGGGATAGAGGGTCATGGAGAGAGTTATCCGGAAGCGATGGCGTCGTTCAGTTTCAGCCAGCCATAACGTGGCACTCCCGTCATCATTTTGTGCAAGGTGGTAATCCATGCGCATCATGGTAGTAGCCTTGTGATGATGAGGAAAATTCCATTCGGCACCTCCTGAGATCCACTTGCCCAATGTCCCTATTAGGGCAGGTTTGATCACATGCTGGTGGTAAAAATAGTCGTAATTGTTGGTCTTATCCAAAGCCGTAAAAATCCTCCCTCCAAGTTCTGGTATCACCGAGATCTTAACGAACTCATTTTCGAGGTAGATGATGGTATATGACTGATCTGTTTTTTTTTGCAGGAGCACATCTGACATGGCATACGGGTAAACCCTCCCCTGGGCCCCCTGGGTTACCCGTCCATCGTAAAACCTGGGATTTGGATCGGGTTTATCTACCTGATAGGTAGGTAGTACGATTGATTCTTGCCAGATCTTTGTCCTGGATTGTGCGTGCAGTGGACTTGCTGCAAACCACACGCACATTACGCTCGATAAGAATATGTTTTTGGGATTCAT
>CAZCQL010000063.1:0-29100 GCA_964500835.1 uncultured Bacteroides sp. | reverse complement strand
TCGTTGGGCTCATAACCCAAAGGTCGTAGGTTCAAGTCCTACCCCCGCTACTAGACGGGAGGCTTTCGAAAGAGAGCCTCCTTTTTTTATGCTTGAATTTTCCAACTTGTTGATATTGTTGTAAATATAACAGAAGCCTTCCTTGAATTTCGGGGTTCGATACTTTTTGTTCTGAAACTCCAATTTTTCATCCAGTATCGAACCCAGCAACTTTTGCTTGATGGATACATCAACGGAATCATAAAGAGTCTTTAAGTTTCCTAACAAAAATACCCCAAATTCAATATAGTTGCTCAGGTCTTTCTGATGGTCGTTGGGGTCGGCAATTTGCTGTTGTTTTTCAGTAAGCTGGCCGCGCAGGTTTGAATCGTGGGTTTTATAAACATCATCGGTAATAACCTGGTCAAGTAATTTCTCCAGCAACTTATTCTGACGTTCCTCCAGAACCACTATTTCACGTTCAATACGCTTAAGTTGTTGGTATTTGCTTTGCTCATTTGATTGATACTGGTCCTCCAACACCAGCCTGAATAATTCAGCAACTTCATTCCCCGGCATCAGATCATGAAGCAAATCATCGAATGCCAGGTGAGCATCCTTAACTCTTATTCTTTCATTGCATCCTTTTCGAGGATTACAGTGGTAGTAAGAGTGTTTATTGCCTGTATGACTGGTTGAGCGACTACCAGTAAGATTTCTTCCGCATTTGGTACATTTCAGGAAGCCTCTTAGTGGCAGATGGTCATCCAGCTTATTCTTCTTATGCTTGAAATTTTTGTTGGCATCCAAAACAAATTGGATCTTAGAATAAGTATCTCTATCGATCAAGGGTTGATGCAATCCATTTACCAATTGCTCAGGTTCATTTTTATATGCAGGAACCCTGATTACTCCTGCATATATTTCGTTCCTCAAAACCCTGCTTATCTTACTTCGGGTCAACCTCAACGGCTCATATTTAGCCATCGTTCTTAATTCGTTCTGTGAATATGCACCAGTGGCAAAATCTTTAAGAAGTTCAGCAAGTAAAGGACCTTTCTCTGGATCGACCTGCATCAAAGGCTTTTTTTGTTCATCCCTTCCTGGTATATATCCAAAAGGAATGGCCCGGTTCCAGCGACCTTCTTTAAACCCCTGTCTCAATCCAACTTTGACCTTCTGGCTTTTAATGCGGTTGTCAACTTCAGGGAGGCCGAGATACATTAGTTGCATCATCAATTGGGTTGGATCGTCATAATCGATCCAACCCTCAATACAATTTATCTCTATGCCCAGCTTTTTAAAATCCTGGATAATTCCCAGAGCTTCAAAGGCATTTCTGGAGAATCGATCCCAGTTGACAATAAGCAAGTAATCGATCTTATCCATATTTTGTTCAGCAAATTGCAATAACCGCTTGAACTCAGGTCTGTCGAAATTCTTAGCAGAGTAGTCCTCTTGGAACTCCTTCACTACAATCATTTGATGCTTTAAACAGAAATCCCTTAAACTGCTTTTCTGAGCATTCAGGCTACCTCCATAATTCTTCTGGTCTGTCGTGCTGACCCGCCTATAAAGAATTGCTTTTTTACCCCTTAGAATATCCATCTTTCACTGGTTTAACTTGATCAATTATGTTAACAAAACCATATAGGTAATCCCTTATGGCAATAACCTCTTCTCTTGTATACTTTCTTTCTCCGTTATTCAATACCTCATAGCATTTTTCAACTGATAACATTTATTGGGTAATGCGCATCAGCGTTGGTTTTTCCATTAGTTGATGCCATTCCAAATTGCCATTTATTTAGGGGCGTCCTATTTTTTTTTCAACTTCTTTTTCTCAGTGATCTTGTGAACTTTCCTATTTCCAATATGCATTGTGGTTTCCTCGAAATGACTGCCTGTCTTTCGTAATAAAGCATTTATCTCCTGCTTAGATTCAACAACCTTTTCTTTC
This sequence comes from uncultured Bacteroides sp., assembly GCA_964500835.1. GTDB lineage: Bacteria > Bacteroidota > Bacteroidia > Bacteroidales. Next base: position 27,161 of record CAZCQL010000063.1, on the reverse strand, counting down.
TTGATTAGATATTCCTTTCCTCCAGAGACCTTTATGGAAATGGACTGAACATCATCGACATATATGGATTGATAAACCTCTTTTTCTATCTCTGACTTAGAATAATGGAGATAATCGGTACTGTTGACCTTGTCCTTGAAACTATCGCTCACCATCATATTAATGTCGATAGAGATGAAATCATCCCTAATGAAGCTATATTGCTTAAACAGGTCGATGTCTGATTGTGGTAACAGGCAAGACTTACCCGAATCGAATACGATCAGCTTAACGGGTTCATTTTTGTTCAGGCCATATATGATGTAGAAATCCAACTCTGGAAATTTCGATTGATTATCACCAGAGCTGTATATTTCTAGATATTCTTTCACTTTTTTGATCTTGTTTAGCTCCATCCCGAATTTTCTCAGTTTAATGATTATTTTCAGCCAAATCATTTCGGAAATACTGAGCATATGCCATCCCTTTCCTTGCGGTCTTTCGTCTGATAACAGGTCAAGATCAACCCAATGATTTACTATTCGTGGAGAGATACTTTCCTCACTTAACCTATATCTCTTCTCGTTAAGTTGTTCCTTTGATTTCGTTGTTTTATGTAAAAAATCACCGAAAAAGGCTAAATCAAACCAATCCCTGGCAGGTAGGATAACAGTTGGTAGATCTTCTTTCATATTCTATACATTACATCAGTGTAACATTTACAAATATATAAATTATATTACATTCATGTTATGTTTTGGAGATTCTTTGTAAGAAAGCTGCCAGTTTTACATACAATTGGAGTAATCTAATAAAGAGCACAATAATATCTTTCTGGGAAAAACTGGAATTACAGAAAGCTTATTTCTTATTTTTATATAATTAGATTTACACAGTGAGGACAGAAGTCGAAATAAATGCCAATATGCTCACTTGGGCAATTACCCGGGCAGGCAAGGATTTTGATGATGTATCCAGCAAAGTGCCAAACCTGCAGAAATGGATTCAAGGAGAGAAGAAGCCAACTGTAAAACAACTGCAGGATTTTTCCAGGAGAGTATATCTACCATTTGGCTATTTTTTTCTCCCCGAACCTCCGGAAGAAGAATTACCTATCCCGTATTTCAGATCCCCTGGATCTACAGATAGAAATGTCCATATCAACGTATATGATACGATTCTGATCATGCAACAGCGCCAGGAGTGGCTCAGGGAGTACCTGGTGGACAACGGATTTGAATCCCTACCCTTCGTAGGCAGGCGCCAGAATGAATCCAGTGCACTAAGAATTGTAGATGACATACGAAACACGCTAGAACTAAGTGAGACTTGGGCAAGTGAGTTTAATAGGTGGCAGGATGCATTGAATTACCTCTCTGAAAAGATTGAAGATGCCGGGATAGTAACAGTTTTCAATGGTATCGTAGATAACAATACCAGCAGGATAATACCTGTAGAAAATTGCAGAGGATTTGTCCTTGTGGACGAAATTGCTCCCTTCATGTTCATAAATAATGCGGATAGCAAAGCAGCGCAGATGTTTACTTTAGTTCATGAACTGGCGCATATTTGGACGGGTATAAGTGCTGGATTCGATTTTCGCCAGTTACAACCTGCTCAGGATCCGAATGAGATTCTATGTGATAAGGTAGCTGCAGAGTTCCTTGTGCCGGAACGGACCTTCAATATCGTTTGGGAGCGAAGATCCAGTATTGAATATGCTGCTCGCTATTTTAAGGTTAGTCAAATCGTTATTGCACGGAGGGCATTAGATACTGGAAAAATCTCCAGAACGAGGTTCTTTCAGTTTTACAATGACTACATCACACGGGATGTAAAAGGTAAGAGTGATGGCGGCAACTTCTACGCTACTACCCGTAAGAGGCTTAGCATCACCTATGCCGCACATGTAAATAATGCTGTGAGATCCGGGCAGCTTCTTTATCGAGATGCTTACAAACTAACTAGCCTGAAAGGAGACACCTTCCATAAATTCTTTGAAAAACACCTCTAAGCTAAGTGAGTGTATATGTTGTTGATACCAACTTTTTCATTGAGGCTCATAGGGCCCATTACCCTTTCGATGTTGTAACAAGCTTTTGGGATAAAGTAATGGAGTTAGCGGGCCAGGGTATTATTATCAGTATCGACAAGGTAAAAAATGAAATTTACGGGAACAATGATGACTTGGAGGAATGGTGTAAGACAAATCTTCCAAATGACTTTTTCAAGGAAACTGCTCCAGCAATTAATGAATACAGGGCTGTTATCTCATGGGCCAACGGAAGAACCGATCACTATAGACCTGCTGCTTTAGCCGAGTTTTTGGATGCCGATGAAGCAGATGCATTTATTGTTGCATATGCATTGGTTGATCAGGCCAATCGTATTGTAGTGACTCAGGAGGTAAGCGAACCTACTAATAGGAAAAAAGTGAAAATTCCCGATGTGTGCTCAGGTGTTGGAATACGTTCTCTTAATACTTTAGAGATGCTTAGGGAATTGGGACAAACATTCTGAGTATTATAGGTGATTCCTCAATGCCCTCATATATTGTTGGTATGAATGAGGTTGAACGAAATTATCATTAGCTATCTTCCCGTTTCTTCCTATCAATACATACCTTGGTGCAGATGAAATATTAAGCAAGTTTGAAAAGTAAGCGAATTGCTCCCCCGTCAATAAATAGTGGTCCCCTTTCACATCAAACTCTTTTACAACACTTGTCCAATCCTTCTCAGTTGAGGAATAGCACAAATACACAAACTTTATAGGCACATCATACATTTGCTTTTTTATGGTTTTCATCTTCTCAAATCCAATTCGACAAGGTCCGCAGGCTGTATACCAGAAATCCAAAAGGACTAAAGTGTCCTTGTATGAATTTATAATGTCAAGAAGTAGTGCTTCGCCGGGCAAGGCTGTTTTATTTGCTGTGAATTCAATGTTTTGAAGAGACTCTATTTTTGATAGGAAATTCGAATAATCATCATTTAGATCCTCCTTACATTTAGGATATTGAATCATTGTATCTATCCTGTTGTAAACGTAAGCCATAACATCAAGCATACGTACTCGTTTCATATCCGCATATACAGTCATTAACATCAAGTCTCTCACTAATGAATAATCCTGAGCAAGTAAATAATCAATCGTGCGATCCATTTGCCCTTTCATTAATCGGAAGTTATAATCATCCTTAAAAGGATCAGCAATAGATACCAGCCTGTTTACAGTACTCCGAGAAAAGGTATTATAAGTTTTAAGAGTATCAGATAGTGAGTCGATATACTGGAGATCTTCATCTGATAGCTGACTGGTATAGTCTTTCAGGAACGTATACATATCATGATGTATTCTTGCTTGAGAGTTAATTTCCTGACGTAGAATTTGATGGAGCCTATTATTCAGATTCCCAACTAAATCTCCTGTATTTGCTTCCAATAATAGCAATGTATCATTGAAATCAAATGTTTCAGTAAAATCATAGTAGGGGTGATTATACTCCAATCTATCCATGCTACCCATCCCATGTTTCGTTGACATGAAAGAATACCTGCCTAGTTCATTTCCTCTGGAGACATCAATGAAACTTTTGCTCCAACGAACAAATAGATCAGAGCAATGATTTTGCTCTGAATAAGACTTTAAGAAATCATATTGAACCAATGATAATGAATCCATGTATTCCCAAAAGTCTAGCGGTTCCAATCCCCAATTTCTGCTTCTGGCTTCACTCAATTGATGAAGTGTGTCCAGCACATTCTCCATGTGGTAACAAACATCCGAATTTGTGCCCATAAAGTGAACAGGTTTTCCGTTTTGTCCGTTAATCAAAATAGTTAGTGAATCACCAGGTGTTAAAAATATCCTTCTCCATCGATGATCACCACAGTGCAGAAATACGCTCTGTGAATTAAGAAGTGGAATAGATATGGAAAATCTGCCCTCTTCATCAACCTTCTCTATTCGCACTTCGGATTCCCTAGCTGCAAAATACTTTTCAGCTTCAATCTTTACCTGGACATTGTCTGAGGTGTCACCATATACCACTCCCTTAATAACAGCAATCCCTGCATCCCAAATTGGAGCCTCATTTTCTGGTTTTACTTGAATATTTGTACCATCCCTATTGCATAAATACGATTCTCCCAAATCAACAATTTTGAAGAGAGAATCTTCCTTTGAGATTTTCAGTTTCTTTCTATCACCTGCTGTATTCCTCAGCTTAAATTTGATCCCGTTTTCACTTGAGGAAATGATCTTGTACTCCCAAAAATCGTTTTCATAAACAAGGTAATCTGGTAATATTGAACAGGCCCAGTACTTTGTTCCAGTTATATCGAAGTAGTTACCCTGGAAGACTACAGGTATATCAGGAGATTTTTTACAACCAAACTGCACAATCAATAGATACACTATCCCTATGGCAAAGTTGAATTTCATTCTGTCGTTATATTTTATTTCCAAACTACTCTCCAGGATTAGAAAGATATGCAAGTGATAATCTTTTTCAATTATTGAGGAAACCTAAAAGGGGCTCCACAGACTTGATTTACAGCCTTGCCATTCATTGTGGCAGGTTCCCATTTCGGACTGGATTTGATAATTCGGATTGCTTCGGCCTCTATTTCTGGATCATCTGCCAAAACCGCTCGGGCAAAAGACACTTCACCCGTGTAATCGACAATGAACTTCACTATCACCAATCCACGGGTTCCTTTGGCTTTTACTTTAGATTCACTTAACTGCTGAGAAACGTATTTCTTAAAAGTGTCCTGAATTAGCCCTCCCATAAAGGTGGCAGGAACTTCGCCTTCCAAAGAATATACATGCTGTCCCATGTAAAACACAGGTATCGAATCTTTGTCATAAACAATGGGAGGGTACTGTGATTCATCCGCAGTAATTACGTCCTGACCTGCGAATAAAACTGTGAGGGTAAATATTAGTGGAATTACCAATAACAGTTTTCCCCTGGCGGCAGTTGTTGATGGTCCACGATTGATCATCACAACTCTCTTCCTGATTCTGGAAGCAAAACTATTGGAAACAGTGAGCTCAGGATTTGCTAAAATCTGTTCCAGCATAAAAGATTTGTATTCAAATTGATTATTTCCCTTCAAAATTGCACCATCATCTGCTAAATATTCATGAGTGCTTTTTATGGCTTCTTTGTAAAACCATAAGATTGGATTAAACCAAAAAACTGCAAGTGCAAATTCAATAAATAGATTATCGTAGGTATGTAGTTGTTTGATATGCACAAATTCGTGATCTAATATTGAGCCCTTTGTTTGGCACTTTCGAAGAGATTCCCCTAAGAATACGTAGTGGAAAAAGGAAAATGGTGAAACATTCCTTTTGGTATAAATAATAGTATAGTCCTCGAAATGATCAGCAATACCCTCTCGTTTGATTCTTAAGATTTTTACGATACCCATAATCATCCTAACAATCAGAATAGCGGTACCGAAAAAGTATCCAACCAAAACGATTACTAACCAATTGCCCTGATTACTTAATGAAGTTACTGTGGGATTTGATTCAAAGAGCTCTACGGGAATTATGGATTGACTGAACGAGGAAATAGATGTTATTAGTTCAGCCTCCGAATCTCTAACAGGCAAGTGCAGGTGTATCAATGGGATTACAATAGAAATTACTACAGCAGAAATCAGGTAGACTCTATTGAGTTTGTAAAAGGTTTCCTTCCTTAGAAAGAACCAATAGAATAGATAAAATGAAACAAGGCATATGCCTGATTCAATTACAAATACTAGTATACTATTTGGTATCATTATCCTGTGGAGTTGAGGATTCCGATTTGACCTCCTTAATAATCTTTTCCATTTCACCAGGGGATATATGTTCTCCACTGGCAAGAAATGAAACCAAACTTTCAAAGGAATTGTCAAAGTACTGTGACACGAGACTCTTGAATTTCCGCTGTCGAAAATCGCTCTTCGGAACCAGAGGGTAGTATTCATGCATTCGACCATAGGATCTATGATCAACATAGCCCTTTTTTTCTAAGATCCTCACTACAGAGGCAACAGTGGTATAAGGCTGTTCCGAATTCGATAACTCGTCGATAATGTCTTTTATAAAGGCCTTTTTGCGCCTCCAAATAATTTGCATTATCTCTTCTTCTTTAGGGGTCAGGTTTTCCATCCTTTAAAGTTACTACGTATATTTCAGTAATACTACGAAATTACGTATTTTATTACGTATTTTTCAGTAATAAATGCAATTTTAGTCAGTTCTATTCATATAATTGGAGATTCCTGTGAGAGCAAGTGCTCTTCTCAAATCGAATTGATAACTTATCCTAAGTTTCATTTTTCAGTAAAAAAAGAGTGTTTTTTGTCACAAAACAGTATCCGTAAACGACTTACTACTAGATGAGCGCTCCAAGTACATTCGAAGAAGTATATTCTGAGAATTATAAGGCAATGCATCGAGTCGCGTGTAAAATGATTGGTGATAAAGATGGTGCATCAGATATAGTCCAGGAGGTATTTATTGATTGCTTCCAAAAATTAAGAAACGGATTGGTTCTGGATGATGCAAAAAGCTGGCTTTACAGGGTAACTTATATCAAGTGCATCGATCATTTCAGAAAACAGCAACGCTTGCACGAAATCAGACCGATGAAGGATATTATAATAGAGGATAAACAGAATGATATTCAAGAGATAAAGACTTTGATAAAAAATGCACTTTCAAAATTGAATCCTCAGGAAAAAGCTTTAGCCGTGCTGTATAGCGAAGGATTATCCTATAAAGAAATGGCAGCGGCAACAGGTATAAAATTCTCCTCAATTGGAAAGACCTTATCACGGACTTTAACAAAACTGGAGCAGGAACTAAAAAAGCACCGATATGAGATGTATTGATTCTGACATGATTCAGAAGTATATTGATAAAGAGCTTAACCCAGAAGAAGCGGTTTTGATAGAAGGTCATATGAAGCATTGCAATGCATGTGCGGCAAAAATTAGCAATCAACGTAAGCTGGTAACACATGTAAAGGACTCAATAAACCTACTTGCAGAAGGCGCTGTCGATATACCGGAATTTAATATCCCTCAAAGCCGGGAAAAGGACCAAGCTTTAAGATCCAGAAGGCTTTACTATGGTTTGGCGGCAGCTTGTATTACCATTTTGCTTCTGATCATTTTCCAAAACAAAGACAAGGGGCCAGAGAATAATGAATATCTCTTGCAATTTGTTGAACAAGATTATGATGCCAATCGCTGTTTATCAGACCAGAAACTGATAATTGAGATCATTGATCCGGAAGGAAACCTCTCTGAATACTTTATAGAGTAATCTCTATTCTTAATAATGTGGATTAATATGAATCATTCAAAAACCAGAAAAATGAAAAAGTTAATATTCACCTTGACTATACTTGTTTTTACCATATCTGTTTCAGCTCAAAAACTAATTGATATCTATAAGTCTGGAACAGTTAATCTGGTAGCAGATACCAAATATGCCCAGGGAAACAATTGGGACAAAGTTTTTGAAACTTACTACGATACCATTTATAAGACCCCAATGGGCGAGAGAAAATCTATAATAATCATGCCTGACGGTTCAATAACTGTAAATCACAGGTATCGGAATTACTATTCTAAATTCTCTCCGGAAGGGGTTTTTGAAAAAGAATTTGGGATAACAAACAAAGAAGGACATAGGTACAAAAAGACCAATGCCATAAACGGTATCATTAATGACAATACCTTCTATACCGGATTAGATAATATGGGCAATATGATCTGTTTCGATTTTGATGGAAACTATGTAAAGACCCTGAAACTTGATTATATGACGAGGCAAATGATTCCACTACCCAATAATAAAATTGCAGTGGTAGGATGGGTTTTATGGAAGACAAAAATTAGAGAATTTGTAGCAATTGTTGATTACGATACAAATGAACAGAAAATTATTTGGGACCATTTTACCGATAGATGTGAGAATTTTGAGCATTGTAAGCCTTTTAATTATACGTACAAATTTGAGAAAGCTGGAGCATTTTCAATTACTACCATGCCCTTCTCCAAAAGGACTGGGATGAGTTCACCCCCTAAAATTGCATGTGTGGAGGAGAAGCTGGTAATCGGAATCCCGGCCACGGGAGAAATTCTTGTTTTTGATTTAACTGGTAACTTGATATCAAATGAAAAGATTGATTGGGCCAGCAACTATATCTCAGTGGAGGAACAAAAAGAAATACAACAAAAAGCCATTGACCAGTATGAAAGCAAAAATATGCCAGTGTTTGCAAGTCAGAAAGCGACACCTGCTGAAATAAAGATGGCACAAGAGACGATATTGAGGCAGATGAAAGAAGATTTAGGTAAAATATCCGAACCCATATCTCTTCCTACATTTTCAACATTAATAAAAGACTCTGATGGGAATATATTGTTTTTCGAGTTCCCCGAAGAAAATGATGCAAATAAGTTCAATGTTTGGGTGTATGAAGATGGTGGAAGTTTTGTTTGTCAAAGTAGTTTCATTTGTGATGATTATGAATTACAAATCAATCCTAATAAGATGGTATTTCATAATGGTTACCTCTATGGACTTCAGCATAAAAAAAATGTAGAAGGTGTCCCTTTAAGACTGGTACGATTTAAACTGACGATGAACTAACGAATAAATCGCTTATCACAATATTCTGTAGATTGTAAATACCTGGAATTTTTTCACCTGGCTGTGATTTCCTCCTGTCCGTGATATAACTCGGAAATAACCATGTAGTCTGTATCCGAAAAAAAACATACTATTTTAGACAGTTATCATCACATAATTGGCGGTATTTCTCCTCGTTTAATGGTGTTGTATTAAATCCGAAATCAAATGCATCAATTGTACAAAGCTGCTTAATCCAGGCTCTTGCATCTGATTGGCCTATGTCCCTAGTCCCCAACTTTTCAATCAGCCAGAATGCAACCTTGATTTTAATCGAAGCATTCTCACTCTTTAATGCATCTTTTAAGATCTTTACAGCATCTAGATGGAAAGAGTGCAACTCATTCATAACATCCTCCCGCACATTGGAGATAAGCCTGTTATAATATGCCTGGAAGTTGATTTTATCTGACCAAGCACAAAGAGTAGACCTGTCAATCTTTAGTTCCTTAGCGGTGTCAGTATAACTTTTGCCATTGACAATAAGAGCCACTGCTTTTTCCTGCAACGGTGTTAGCCCTGTATCTTTATTTACTTTGTCCATATCGTTGGATTTTGTTGGTAATTGTTGAGTTAGTTTTTTCAATCTACCGACATACATATGGAGTAAGATCTTTCAGTCTTACTCCAATCTATCGGTTTAAGACCTATGAGGTAATCCCTTCTTGCCCTTGTCTCCAGTAATGGTAAGGCACAGGTCATCATAGCTGATAATACCCTCATTCCAGAGCATATCCTTCAGATCGTAGATTTCCGTTAGGTTTTTATAAAAATGGTTCGAGATTGGGACCGCAGGGTCTACTAGCAGGAACCCGTTGCGACTTCGCAACGGGTTTTTTATTGCCCTGGCGTCAGGAGCTTGCTCATGTAAGCCCAGGGTAAGAAAAAGGCCGACACGAGCGGAGCGAATGCGGGTTTCTGATAGTAAAGCATCCCCAAAATGGCACTCGCCTGGCCGAAGGCCGGGCAACACTACCCCAGTTACTAAGAAGACCCTCAACACATTGATGTTTAGGGGGTTAGATGCTTTTAGCAGGAAAATGCTGCGTAAATTGCATTCAAATCAAATAAGCATCAAATAAGTATTCGCCTGGTTACCTGCGCATTACTTACTAATATGTGATTCATGAGTTATAGTAATCAAATAAACTATGCCCAAAAAGGAATATACTTCGCATATTTTCTTGATTTACTTTCCGGATCATCTTCTTTGATTAACTCAGTTGCCAATGTATCTTTAATGATCCTTGATGCGATGGCAGCATTATGCTCCTCAATACTAAATCTTTTCCGAAGGGATTGATTTGTCATCTTCTCATTCGAAACATACCTTAGGCATGCATGCTGATAACATGCCCGTATTTTGTCCTTCTTATCCATATCACCTAAATCCTTATATGAATATAGGATAACCTTGGTATGCTTCTCCTTTATTTGAAAATCTGGTGCAGGTAATTGATACAACTCAGCATTATAAACTACCTTATCAATACCGCTCCCTTTTTCTTCACAAATCCCAATTCTTCTGAAAAAAGCAGCCAGGCTCTCATTTCTTGACTGAAACTCATCAATAAACCGCGCAACTGTTATTAGTGGCAGACCAGGACTTGTAAATTCGATCCTATCACTGAAAATTTCAATCATTGGGCCTGTCCCTGTTTCATTAAAATCCTGGTGTATAATCGCATTTGCCACCAATTCCCTAATCCCAATCTCAGGATATAAACGAACCTCCTTTCTGAAAACCTTACCAATTTCCTCATTTGCTGGCAACTGGCCATTAATCCAATTCACTAATCCCTCATAGCCAACCGCATAACCCTTTGTCCCAATTTGTTCTCTTTCTGTGCTTATTCTGTTTTTACCTTTATAAACAATGACTCTGACCGCCTTTCTTGTCAACGTTGGAAACTTGCCCATGTCTTTGGCAAATAATATGGCTCCAAGATTTGTTATTGAATACCCTGTTGTTTGCTTCACCACAAATCTTTCATTCACCATTCTTTCAATCACAGCTTTACGAGAAGATGGGTAGGGCAAGTTGATCAAATCAAAATAACTTTGAGTATCAAGCAAGGAAACAATATCTGCTTCTTCAATATGCCTGAGAGCAATCCCTTTCTCAAAAGCTTTAGCAAGCTTCTTGTCCCAAAGTTTCTTCTCTTTCTCTGGAAAATCAATCAGTTTTCTAGAATAGCTCCCAATACGTATGTATGCAATATTCAAAAACCTCACCGGTTGTCCATCTGCAGGAGGTATCTCAAGTATAACAACTTCCCTTCCTTGATATGCAAACTCGTAATATTTAAAATCGATTCGAGGGTTTAATCTGGTCATAATCCAATTCTCTAGTTCCTCATTGCCCTTCTTCTTCTTGGAAAATCTAAAGCTAGTGCCCACGACGGTTTGAGGAGAGTCTTGTACACCAAATACCAAGTATCCAAACTGCTGATTGTTTAAACTGGCTCCATTTGCTAAAGCGGATATCTGCTTACCAATTTCCTCGGAGGAATGATAATTCTCCTTGAATTCTACCCATTCACTTTCTTTTGGTTGCTTCACCAACTCCTCAAGTAATCTTGTGAGTTCACTGATATCCATATTTCCCCCGTATCAAATAACTGTCAAATAAAGAATTGCATGAATCACTGCAAGTTAGCAATATTATCAATGAATTATTCCTTCACCCATCAAATAAGAATCGCAATGTTTCTGAAAGACATTGCTGGTTCCTGAGAGTAACTAAAACGTCCTCCTCGATCCCGAAATATATGATACAACCTTCTTGATTATTGAGGAAAGCTATAACCCCCTTCTCTATATCAAGATCCTTTGTGAGTTCCCGCTAATTTTAGATCCTATTTATTTCTGACAAATCTTATTATTACAGAAAGATTCGTGAAATTCTGAAGTCAGGGTTTGTAAGAATTGCTGAAATAAAACCACTACTTTTAATGACGCACTTAATACTTCATGTAGAAAGAAATCCAGCAAATATCCGGCTATAATCAAAGTTGTAATGATGGCAAGAAAGAAAGAATCAATTTATATGCAAAGGTGGCTATCGTTCCATCCTTATGAAATGCCTCACCAAAGCGACTACTATTATCTGAAGCTTTGTAATGAGATCTATAAGATCCTGGAATACGGTGAATTTCCAGACGAGGAGATTCAGATTTCCGAAGAGCAAAAGAAGGACCTGGCCTGCTTTGTAACCTGCTATTTTGAAGATGTGACCTCCGGACCGGGATTATGGCATGCCTTTATTACCCAGGTCAAGGAACTTTACGGGACATATCTTCCCTTTTTCGATCCCGATCCGGAAGAGTATTATGCCGAAGAGATCAATCCTGAGGATATTCATTTCCTGTTATGGTACTATCTCAGTATGATTTTTAGAGATGACTCGGTTATCAGTCCTTCGATTTATGAGTGGTCGGAGCATTCAGAACGGGTCTTTGAGATCCTGGACAGGGAATATGAGGAGGCACCTGAAAGTTTCAACCTGAAACAATTCTTTCGCTTGAGTTCCGGAGAGTTGGATTTCTATTTGGTCAGAGATAAGTTGAAATGGATCATGCTTGATTCGTGGTTACACTTCTTCCAGGGACAGGAATTGAGAGAAATGACCGAGCACATGTTCAGAGGTGATGAGGATGATCCAGTGCCTGAAGAAGCCCGGGCTGGGTACCTGTACGATACCGCTGACAGTTTTATCCTTATGAAGCATACTCCACTGTTGGCAAGGAGGGGGAACGAATGGATGGCATACACCCTCGGAAAGGATCATCCGCTGCATGAATCACTACTGGAAATGGGAGAAAAAAGGAGCGGTTTTTTCTTCTATATGGGAAAACAGGGAGACAATCTGCTATTTCAACATATAGCCAGTGGGACTGAACTTTCGGTTACTACAAAGTCCATGGATGTTCCCCCCGATGTTAAACCCGGCAGGTCTGTTACTTATAGCGGATTTGTGAAATGGAGAAACGAATGGTGGTTCTCCGGAGCGCAACTGGCATGGGGGGAAGACAATGAGCTGATCAGAAACGAGAAGGAATCCGAAGAGAGCAGGATGTTGTTCGGAAAGGACCCGGCAGTAAAGAGGAAAGAAAACGGTGAGATTTATAAGTCATTCATGAAATTCAATCAGGGAAATCCCCTGGCCTTTGTCGAGAACTCCAGAGCTGCCGAGGAATTCATCCAAGACTTTCTGGCCCATCACAACAAGTCTTTAATGAAATATCTACGGAAAGAACAAGGAGGCAGGAAGATAAATGAACCCGACTTAATCCCGGAGATAAAACAAAGGATACCAGATGCTGACCACATGGAGATCGAAACTATTCCGGGAATGGTATATTGCAATCCGGATACGGGTATAGAGCTGGTATTCGGACATAATGATCTGATCCCCGATCCCAGAAACAAATGGTATACGGCTGATAATGATGAGGAAGACCTCGCCGATGGAACACTGATGATGCTGGAATCGAAACATATCAGCGGCAACTGGATGAAGTACCTGGTATCAAACTATGATCTGCCTGGACTTGAATTTCCTGGACTTAACGGACGGGATCTCCTGATGGATAACCTTGATTTCATGCTGCGGTTCTGGAAGCGGGAAGGGTATCTTGAATTAGAAACACTTTTTTAAGAAGAGTATTAACCATTTTGAAAATCTAATGATGCTAAAAAAAGGAGATAGTGTAAGAGCTCTTCCCGGGGTAAAGGATCAGGATAATGATACGGACCTGGGCGGATGGCAGGGACGCATTGAAGATATTGATAAAGACAAAGAAACTTTCGTGTACATTGCATGGGACAGTATTACATTGAAGCACATGCCCCTGGAATACATCATGTCGGCCCTGGATGAAAACTATGAATACTGCCAGATGTGGCTGGAAGATAAAGAGGTTGAACCAGCTGAGCCAAGAGACCGACCAGAGGATGTAGAGGAAGCTGTATCCGAGTTATTAGAAAAATATGAGTCTGGTCCTAAAAGGGAGGAAGAACAACGGATCCGGCAAATACTCGACTCTGAGGACCTCTCAATCACTGAAGAAACCCAGAATAAGTTTTACAAATATCTTCAGGAGCACATCAAATATCCCTGCATAGTCACCGGAACCGAGGACTTCTCTTGGGAGGAGCCGTACCTGCTTGGTATATTTGACGACAGGGAATACCAGAAACTTAAAAAGACAAAGCCGTCTTATACAGACAGGTACTACTTGAAAGGACCAGTAAAGATCATAGATGAAGTAAAGATCATAGATGAATTATACGGGATCATATTCAGGGTAAAACGGATCAGTGATAACAGACTCTTCGAATTACCGCTATGGGACCTGGAGACTGCGGATAAACAAGATTCCAGCACCAGTCTTTTGAAAGCTTATTCATTTTGGATGACAAACTACAGGTAATTCTGATTTACAGAAAAAAAATAATATATTGAATCCCTTTGTTTTACATGAAGAACAGGATGTAAATACGGATCTTATGAAAAGAATGGAAAAGAAGATTATTAGTGATAAGAGAGTAGATGAAGTGATATTCGGATTTGCTGATTATGCTGATGTGTACTATGAGAAAGATGACCAGAAAATCTACGATGACGATGATGAAGAACCTTATATGGAGTTTTTCGAAGAACACTACGAAGAGTGTGTTGAATTGTTAGTTGAAGACAAGATAATTACAAGAGCGCAGGGGAATTATCTTATGAAAGTCGAACACGATGATCTTGGTTGGAACATCAGGGAGGAAGCTACGAGAGAATATATGATAATGCTCAATATGAACTTGCGTGCGATCTCATAGTGCTGACAAAAAAGTAATACTTCAAGTGATGCACTGAATACCTTATGAATAAAGGAATTCAGTGTTAATACTTGCTGACAAAATGATGAAATCTCTCAAAAGTGCTGACAAAACCGTACTTGATTATCAGCCACTTAGCACTTCTGGATAGTCCTATCCCCGCTACTAAAGTAAAGGGCCGTCTTAAAAGGGCACCCTTTTTCTGCGGGTTATTTTTCGTGAAGTGGTTATTGGCTTCCGAGCTAAAGGTTCAATCACCTTGTCTACTAGAAGAAAGTCTCGAGCGAAACGCTCAGGGCTTTTATATTTCCGCGTTTTCAATTGAATATGAACGCCTTACAGAGAATTAGGCGCTAGCTTTTGTAGTTCAATATATGAATTACTCTGGATGCCACACTTTGGTAAGCAGACTGGCGAAATAACCAAACACAAAACAAGAAATAACTCCAGTTGCTGCATAGAGCAGTAAGTGGACCGGTTGGGTAATTGCAATTACAATCTGCACCAAGATGCTCATTCCCAATCCGATGAGAACACCAGTTGAATTGGCTTTCTTTACCAGTATACCCAATAAAAACACACCTCCCAGACTACCTATGATCAGTCCCAGTACTTTTTGGAACTGGTCCCAGAGCGATTTAATATCCATAGTTGCCATAAGAATTGCGAATAATATTCCCAACATGCCTATGATCAGAGTCGCCTGTCTGGCAATTCTCAGTTGGTTCTTTCCGCTACTCCAACCAAACCTGAAGTGAATATCGGTGGCATATGCTGTAGCGGCAGAGTTCATGCTGCTGCTCAAACTACTCATCGCGGCTGCGAAAATAGCCGCAATTAAAAGTCCGGCAAGACCTGAAGGGAGTTGAGATATGATGTACCACGGGAATATAGCATCGTTGCTTTCAAATGTTGGATTCAATTCTCCGGGAAATGATTGATAGAAAGCGAAGAGGGCTGTACCTGCAAAGAAGAATATCAATGTGGCCGGAACAGCTAAAATGGCATTCGTCCATGCGCTTTTCCCTGCTTCAGCACTTGTTTTTGTTGTGAGGTATCTCTGCACCATGGTCTGATCGGTTCCATAAGTAGTTATATTCACAAAAATTCCGCCAATAAGCATCACCCACAATGTAGGTTGGCGAAGTGACCATTCCAGGTCAAAAACATTGAATTTACTTGCCGAAGTTGCAGACTCAAAAATTGTTGACATGCCTCCGTCAATGGAGAAAATGATTAGCCCCAGTGATAATAATGCACCACCTAGTAGCACAATGACTTGTATTACATCGGTCCAGATTACCGCTTCAATACCACCCATCATTGTGTAGATCAAGCTAACGATTCCCATCAGGCCAATACAAACAAAGATGTCGATTCCGGTGGCAACATTCAGAGCAATTGCAGGAAGGAAGAGAACCACTCCCATGCGTCCTATCTGAAAGAGGATAAACGAAAGGCTACCCACCAATCGTACAACTATGTTGAAGCGCACTTCCAGGTATTCATAGGCTGTGGTTATGTTCAGTTTCCGATAGTAAGGAATAAAGATGAATACAATGACAGGTGCTACCATGAAAATGGTCATGTTATGCATGAAATATGACCAATCGGTTGCAAAAGTTTTTGCTGGTATGGCCATGAAAGTTATAGCACTTAGGGCAGTTCCAAAAATACTGAGCCCTGCTGCCCACCAGGGTACACGCCCTCCGCCTTTGAAGTAATCATTAGTATTCTTCTGACGCCTGGAAAAGAAATAGCCCATCCATGCCAGGATTGAAAAGTATATCCCAATAATGAAAAGGTCCAGAACTCCTAATCTTTTGTTGTCTATTATAATGCTGATTTTCAGCACTCCCGGTGTGCGTACTCCGGGCCGTATTTCTCCTGAGGGAATCACTATATCGTCACCCCATCTGACTGCTGTGGTAGTAAGCTGTCCTGTTCGGGGAAGCGTATCTAAGGTGTAAATTTCATGCGTCAGGGTATTGAAACCAATCAATTGGCGGCCAAATCCAGGGTGTGTGTTCAGATGATCAATTATGGCAACTCGTGTATTTTCGAGTTCAGATTTTACATCCAGACCCTTTTCAGATTTTGAAATCAGCTCAAAAACTCTTGTTTCCAGTTCGAGTTGTTTCATCATCATTTCACCATTGGCCCCTGATGCGAATGCAATCGTACTGGCACCCACAGAGAAGGCCGTCCCGGCCATGACCGGAAATTCTTGCTCTTTGCCATCAGATATGACTGTCCAGGTGTTTAAGGATGGGTCATAAACATGGGCATCATAGAGTATTTCGGGCTTCAAATCATTTTGTATCTCTCTTCCAGAGAACAGGTAGAAACAGTCACTTATTCCATTGCTCTGAGCAACTCCCACACCATACGCCCTGGGATTACCATTCCATACGGGCAGCTCTTCCCATTTCCATTTCGTCGGATCATCGCCGGAAATATCCAGGCGGAAGAAAAGTTTAACAGAAAGCCCATTCTCAGAAATTCCACCAGCCAAATAGACAATATCACCTATCATGGCGTAGGCAAAATTTGCGAGAGGAAGAGGAAGTAAGGGTCCCGGACGAACATCCATTTTCCCAGATTCAGGAAGGAAATTCAGGAGCCAGGATTCGGCTATGACATCATCTTCCGTATTTCCTCCAAAACAAAACAAGCCTTTTGAGGTGCTTACAGCCCCTCCATAAGCAAGGGATAGCGGGAGCTGCTCTCCCATTTTGCTCCAGGAATATGTGCCGTTGGTGTGTTTCTGAAGAATGAATATTTCATTGTAATAAACTTTTTTCCCTCCTTCCCATGGAAGTTTTCCAGGAAAATTTGCCCCGCCCGCCAATATCAGGACATCATCATCAATTCCAGCATATGGACCGGCCAGTCCGGGTTGTACAGACAAACCTGAATTGGCAGGCAGATCCGGTAGAGAAGAATAGCGGAAATACTCACTCTGACTTTGTCCACTCAGGCTAAAGACATTGAATATGCAGGTGATTAATATGGACTTCAGAAGTACTGACATATATTGGATTTGCTATAAGTCCGCAAGGCCAATAAGTTCGCTCTCCCTGAATATCTCATCAGCATCAAAAGCTACAAAGATCATTTTCTCATAGGCGTGCTCTTTTCCGGCTTCGAAAAAGATCCCGATTTTCCCGTTTGCCAGCCTGGTCAGGCAGGAATAGGCTGCGGGCCCGGGATAAACAAGCTTACTATTCGTCCAGCTCTTACAATCATCGAAACTTGCTTTTAATGTGAGGTGTGTTCGACCATCTGGCACAGCAGGATTCGTGAAAAGCTGCATTCTCCGGCTCCGGAAATCACCGTAGTCCAGAATACTGGCCTGGCATCTTGATTCAACAAGCTGCGGATCGTGAATAGGCTCCGACCAGGTGCTTCCTCCATCCTTGCTGATACTTATGGCACGGGATTTCGGACCATTGTAGGACCGCATATTCATCAGCAGAGTTCCATCTGATAGTTCTGTAATCTGACTTTCATTACAAGCTGGAGTTATGGACTTACTCATGGTCCAGTTCTCGCCATGGTCATCCGAATAAAGTACATGAGATCCGTAGCTGAACTGACCATTACCCATAGTTCCCTCCGGATCATCATAGCTGTGATTTGCAGGGATAATCAGTCGTCCTTTGTATTCTCCGGTTTTCACCTGGATGCCAAATCCGGGACCTGTTGCATACCAGCCCCAGCTTGTATCACGGCAGGTGGATGACATGTTTTCAGGTGCTGACCAGGTAAGGCCATCATCATCTGAATAGCATGAAAAGGGAAGCCTGGGGTATTTGGATGTTTTCTGTATAATTTTTGATTCATGATCTTCACCGTTGTTCCAGGTAAGGAATAACCAGATTCTTCCTGTTTCTTCATCTACCACAGGACAGGGATTTCCGCATGAATTATTTAAGTCATCCCAGATGATTTGCTCTTTGCTCCATGTGAGGCCATTGTCATCAGAGTGCTTCAACAGGAGGTTGATATCTCCGCTGTCTCCTCCTTCACGGCCTTCGCAAAAAGCCAGGACCCTGCCTGAGGGGCTTACAATGACAGATGGAATGCGGTAGTTGTTGTATGCACCACTTCCGGCTGTCCACAGGTCAACTTTTTGAAGGTTTACCACCTCTGTTCTGCTGGCACAGGAAGCCAGGATAAGCAATAGGGTAAGGACTGTGTTCTTTCTCATTTCTAAGCTATTACTGAAGATAAAAGGCGTAAACCTTGGCCTTGGATATCTCAATTATTAATTGAATATTTCCTTTTTTAACCTTGCTGTCAAAGTCCAGTCCCGCATCAGTAACTGTATTTCTTAGTGCTGCTGCTTCAATGATCTCTCCTTCATCAGTAATAACAGAAACCGCAATGGAGCCTCCGTCTTCAACATCTGCTGTCAGGCTGATGCCTTCTCCCTGATACGGGATGCTTTTTGTGACAATACTTCCTATGCTACCCTCTTCAAGCTGCATATAACCTGCAAATCCGTCCCGTCGGAGTGTTGCCAGTGCCAGTGATCCATTCCGCCATCCAAAATGCAGCCAGTCACTTGCCCCGTAATAAAGCTGAATCTCTTCATCTTTAAAAACCGGGTAAGCACAGGGATAGACACATCCATAATCGTAGTCCAGCTCTTTTTCTGAACAGGGGATCAGGGGATTACCCGCATCGATCCGGTGCCAGGCCTTTGTGTCCGGGCTCCAGGTCAGCTCAGTCCAGACCCGGTCGGTACTCTGCTGATGTATAGCCACAAGACCCAGGTATACGCCTCCATAATAGAAAACTGGCATGGCATAGGTTTGAAGATCTTTCTCCGTACCATGCATCACCACCTCCTCTTTGGTCCAGTTGATAAAATCATCACTCTCAATCCTTGCCACTTCCCGGCCGAATTCCGGTCCCCAGGTACGGGTGATCCCCACATATTTATTCAGTGTGGGAGCCCAGAATGCATTGTTGTGTGTATCTCCGGCTACATCAACCCCATTCACCTTGGTTTTTTCGGCCCAGTGAATTCCGTCGGCCGAGAAACTCACCGACATTCCCTGGAAAATTACCTTATACCTTTTAGCAGGATCCTCTTCCTGAAGATCTTTAAAAACGCCTGCCCCATGGGGCCCGCGCCAGACAATATTGTTCTGCCGGCTGCCCTTGTACTCCACCAGTCCCAGCTCAGGTTTCTCCCAGGAGATCCCATCTTCAGAGGTGGCATAACAGATCGCCATTTCCCGGTTCTCCGGTGGACGATATCTTCTGCTACGCTCTTCTATGCTCATCCCCATAGCCGAGGAATCCACAATAAAAGGACAGTACCAGCATTTATAGATCTGTTCCTCTTCATCGAAGATTACATTTCCATAGAGGTTGTCAAAGCGCATCTCCCACTCTTTCTCTTCAACAAAAAGTGGATTGGCAGCATATTTCTCAACTGTGCCAACTTCCAGTCTGGCATTTGTTACTTCTTCAATGATCCTGCTGTCCAGCAATAAATATTTGGAGATTCTGGCCTTGTCCGTTTGACCACAAGATCCAAGAGTGAAGATCAGGACTGCTGCGTTAAGAAGTTTAAATAATTGCATCAATTTCATCTGTCAGGCATTTTATTGTTTTTTTATCAAGATTTTCAAGTGGTAGCCGGCAGGGACCGCAATCAATGCCGAAGTGCCTCATAAGTGCCTTCCCTGCCACAACTGCTCCTCCGTATTTAAGGAGCACTTCAACCACTTTGACCGATACGGCCTGCTTCTCCCTTGCTTCATCAATCCGGCCGTTTTCAAAATCCGCGATGATCTGATTATA
The DNA here is from genome assembly GCA_964500835.1 of uncultured Bacteroides sp. Lineage (GTDB taxonomy): Bacteria > Bacteroidota > Bacteroidia > Bacteroidales. Next base: position 6,821 of record CAZCQL010000063.1, on the reverse strand, counting down.
AAGCGGAGCCATATAGTTGTATGTACTGCCAACTGCACCCTGCGCACCAAGGGCCAGGCCGGCAAGGAGAATTTCATCAAAACCATGGAGAATATCCCATTTCCCATTGTCCAGTTTCAAACACTGCTGCATGGCCATAAAATTGCTGTCGGTGAATTTGATTCCCCTGAAATTGGGTATTTGAGTGGATGCCTCCTTAATGAAAGCAGCCATGGGAAAATGAACCCCCGAAACCGATGGGATATGGTAATAGTAAAAGGGCAGCTCCGGGGCACCTGAGGCCAGGTCGGCACAAAAAGCAATCAATTCTGACATTTTTTCGGGCTTCAGGAATATGGGCCCCATACTTCCAATGGCATGTGCCCCGATCTTTTGGGCATGCATGGCCAGCTCTTTAGACTGTTTGGAGGAAGTGGTTCCCACATGTACGATCACTTTAAAATCAGCGCTGTTGTATTTCACCCACTCCTCTGCAACGATTTTTCTTTCGTTCATTGTGAGCAACATTCCTTCTCCGGTTGTGCCACAAATAAAGGCTCCTTTCAGTCTATCGCCCTTCAGCTTCCCTGCGTAGTCCGAAATGACCCCCGTATTTATCTCTCCATTTGGTAAATATGGAGTGTAAGGGGCTGCAATAAGCCCAACTGTTTTTTCATATTTCATATATCTCCCCTTGGGGTTATTTTTGTGATACCTGTGCATATTCAACATAGTTGGGATTCTCTTCCATCATTTTAGCACCAACAGATTCTCTCCAACTGTGTAATAATTGTTTTAGCTCATTCGCCTTATCAGGCTCCATATCCATCAAATCATATTGTTCTCCAATATCATCTTTCAGGTTAAACAACTGCATCTTTCCGGTATCATAATACTCCAGCAATTTATAATCCCCGGAGCGCACCGCACCTCCTGCACTTTGCATACCATGGTTGCTGTAATGAGGAAAATGCCAGAAAATAGCTTCCCTGTCCAGTTCTTTTTCCCCCTTCACCAGGGGAGCTATACTCAATCCATCGCTTGCAATTTCCTGAGCTTCGATACTAAGCATATCCAGAATGCTCGGGAAGAAATCCGGACTGATAACCGGAACATCACAGATCGCTTTTTGCAAGCCTTCCCCCGGCCACTTGATGATTAAGGGAACACGGATACCTCCTTCATACAGCCAGCCTTTAGCTCCCCGCAAGGGAAGGTTCGAAGTGGAATAAGCTCCATCCAGGTCATCTTCCGGAATGACCCGTTCCGGATCCCAGAAGTTGGCTGCCGACATGCCTCCATTATCCGAATAAAAAATCACAATGGTATGGTCCTCCAATTTCAGCTCATGCAATTTATCAAGCACCCTTCCTATGCTTTCATCCATACTTTCCACCATGGCTGCAAACTGCACATTGTCCTGATGCTGCTTAATTTTCACCGTTTGATCCGGGAATACTTTAAATCCCGAATAAGCCTCATCGTCCAATAACTGGTTTAGCGCATTGCGGGAAAGCGGATTTGCAATGCCTGGCTTTCCTTCCAGGATAAAAGGATCTCCCTCTGGTGGACTCATTGCTGCCAGTTTTCGTTGATACTTCTCCACCAGATCGGGCCGGCCTTCAATGGGATCGTGAACCGCAAAATGAGAGAGGTATAGAAAAAAGGGTCTGTCCTTGTTTTGCTCGATATACTTAATGGCTTCTTCGGACATCCTGTCGGTCAGGTATTCTCCGGGTTTCCCTTCTTCCAGCCCTTTCATGCCATAGGGATAATAATAGCCAGTTTTCGGCCAGCCCCGGTTCCAGTCGGGAAGATGAAGGTCGAAGCCCTGCCGTGAGGTGGAAGCCGAATCTTCACCCAGATGCCATTTCCCGAAAATTGCGGTTTGGTACCCGTTCTCTTTCAGAACTTTTGGCAGGGTGGGAATATCATAAGGCAAATGCTGGTTGATTTTCACATTCAGTAACTTCTGAAAGGGAAAATCCCGTCTGCCTGGTAACCAATCCGTCAGGTTGATGCTGGCAGGGTACTTTCCGGTAATGATACTGGCCCGGGTGGGCGAACACACATGACAGGCCGCGTAGGCACTGGTAAAGCGGACACCTTCTTCCGCCAGTCGGTCAATATTTGGTGTTTCGTAGAATGAGCTGCCATAGCAAGCCAGATCCGTCCATCCTAAATCGTCCACCAAAAAGAAAACTACGTTGGGCGGCTTCCTTTGATTTGAACACGAAAACGGAAGGCTTACAAGCAACAAGAGAATAATAGAAAGCCTGTTTTTCATATCGCTGTATTTTAATTCCCGGAGGGCTCCAGGGTCATCAGTCTTTCAATCTCATCTTCAACATCCTTATCATTCACTGGAGCTGCATATCCTCTAAGGCCTTTGCTGAAAGTCCAGGTGTATCCGTTTTTCAGGCTGCCGCTGCCGTCCCATTCCTCCTTATAGTATTTCGTGCCATAAACAGCATATAATACAGTTACCTGGTCCCAGCTGCACCGGCCTATATCCGGCCCCTGGTGCCATTCCAGTTCATATGCCCTTCTGACCGGATTATAAACGGGAGTCGTGCCGGTCAGCGTCTCACCCGTAATCATATCACCACCCACATGGGTAGTCACCAAAGTACCCTGCCAGTTTTCCAGTACATACTGGGATTGATCCACAAGCCCGTGCCGGGTAAAGTTAAAACCATCATTATTCAGGCCACCCATCACTGCCAGAAGTTTTACTTTGCTCCTGACAAGCGCAAAGCCCTCCGGATCCTTCAGGAGATCACAGAGGTTGTTGAGAAAGCCAACGCTGACAATTACTACAGAATGATCGGCCTGTGATTTAAGGATATGCTTATACGTTGCGACTGCATCGGCAACCATATTATCAAAAGGATCATGGGGCATGTTGTCCACATCAAAGCTGCGTTCGCGGGTAAAGTAATCAGAAGGATCCGGGGCCTTTAAATCCTTCCTGTATATACCAATGGGAATGGTGCCGTGGTGATAGTAGGTATTAATGGCATCGATCACATCCGGTGCCAGGGGGTGTACTTCATTGTAACATACAGCCAGGAGGTCCACCTTACCCTCGCTTTGCAATGCATGCAGCACTGCCAGTGCTCCCACATCATCCACATCGAGACACATATCAGTTTCGAATATCACTTTTGTTTGAGCCTGAACCGAATGACTGAAGACACAAAGAGTTAATATCAAAATAAATTTTCCGGAGAGATGCATTATCTGTGGTTTTATGGAGTTAATTGTTCCAGTGCGGGATAGCCCTGATCGTCTGTCAGTATCACAATGACATTTGGTTGAGCAGTCTTGCTTACGCCAAAAACATGCGATGAAGCAAAATAGAATAAGGCCAAAAGAGACAGCACAATATTTCTTTTCATTCTGAGATTATTTTATGACTGAAAGCATATCAATTGTCTTCTCTGTAGAATCTTCATCCCCCTGAATAATGAGCGTATGGGAGCCGGGGCTTAAATCCATTTTTTCAAATATTTTGACATAGTACTGGCCATGCTCACTTGCATGGTAAGCCAAACTGAATTCTCCCTGTGAAACGCCATCAAGGGTAATATTCACAAAGCCTCCCTTCGGACTCCGAAAGGCATAATACTGAAGGGCTGTTCCGGGAAAAGTAATTTCAGCCTGGCAGTTTCCATACCCTCTTGCAAGCGTGGCACCCGAGGCATTCCAATTTCCGGGTTGAGACTCGAATCCTTTGAAATTCCAGCGGGGATCATTGTCTTCAATAGTTTGCCATGGAACTATTGTTTCAGGAATATCAGAAACCTCAATTCCGGCACCGGCTGTTGGAATGATCCAGCGGTCACCTTCTATTGAGCCTCCCATAGCCCCCACTACGATATCATCAATAATCGTCACTCCCCGTTCGGCCATATCGGTGAAATTATCAAGTGGTATGGGCATATTGAAGCGGGTCCGGGCGATGTTATAATCATCCGAAAAATCTGTTTTATTAAAATGAGCCTGAAGTCCCTCATGCCCATAAAGCAATCCGAGGAGACCCCCCCAGGTAGACGTGGGATTGTCAGAATCCCATCCGCACATACAACCAATACGTATGGTTTTCTTATAATCACCTTCACCGTAGAACAGGCTGACCATGGATGCTGCAAAATTGATACCCGAATCCCAGGGATACTTATAATGATAGCCCGCAGTTACTTTATGCTGATATCGCTGTGCTACCTGGTCCCGGGTAAGTTCCCAGTTATCCTTGTCCGGATTTGCTTCATAAGCTGCTTTGACAAAATCGTACATATCTGCTATATAGGACCATTGAGGCACACGTTGGCGTGCTTGCTCTGCCATCCAGAAAAGCTGTTCCTTAAGGGGTAAAGACTTATCAACCACCACTGCCAGTGCATGCATGATGATATAAAATTCAGAAGCCCACTGGGAATGAAGATAGGCTGTGGTTCTGATGGGAAGATGAGCAATATCCAGTGCCACATCCGGGCGACCGGGTGCCAGTGCCCCAAATATTTCGGTCGTTAGCTGGGCATCAATCATATCCCACATGGGATTGTTTTCCGGCAAGGAAGTAGCCGGGGGTATGGCACCATTTTGCATCTGTCCCAGTGCCGACAGGTTGGAAACCCATAGCTTGGGCAATCCAATATGATCCTGCCATACAGTACTGATTTGCTCCCCGGTAAGCAAGTAGTTGGTAAACTTTTCCATGGCATGCTGATATACATATTCAATATCCGTATCATCATCAGCACCCCAGGGAGCCTGGTCGAGTACATAGTCAAATTTACCAGGCCCGAAATCATCGTCAGTAAAAAAGGGGAAATCAGTGCGCCCGTTTTCAGTGGGTAATCCGGTCCAGTTAGCTATACATCCACCTAACCAGAACCCCTTCAATTGGTCCTTGTATTCAGTTCTGCTAACTACTAGATCATACTTGGGAGATTGACAGGAAAAGGATGCAAGTGCAAATACAATTATGAGCAGAGAATTGACTGAGTTTTTCATTGATTCAAATTTCTAATTGTTTCTTTTATACCTAAGCCTTTCGGTGTAAAAACTCCCAATAGGGTTGCAGGTGCAGGCGCATGGCTTCCTGGTAGCCCTCCTTATCCCCGCCGGTGATGAATTTTAAAAGGTCGGCATGACGAATAATTCTATTCTGTTCCTGTAACTTTTGATTAATGGGTTTGAAGAAATCCTCGTAATGCTGCTTTGTGAATTCAAAAACAGGATGCATGATGGAATTGAATTGCAGGATGAAATCGTTCCCGGCAATCTCGTAGATCTTTGTATGGAACAACACTTCGTCTTCAACTAACAATTTGTTAACCCCAATGGCCTGTTGGCGGGAGACAATCCTCTCCAGCTCCCGGATATGATCTTCATTCACATGCTCAAAAAGGAATTCTGCGATTCCAATCTCCAGAGAGATTCGCATTCCCATCATCTGTTTTATGGTTTTGACACTTAGCAGCTGAGGCTCCAGTGCTTTTTTGAATCCAATTAGTAAGCCGGGCTCGGAAACAACAATCCCCCTTTTTGTTCGGGTTTGAATCAGCCCCAGCATGCGCAGGCGGCTCATGGCTTCGCGGATAACATTCCGGCTGGTTCCCAGCATTCGGGAGAATCCCATTTCATTGGGAAGAGCATCCCCCGGATGCAGGTCATTGCGCTTGATGTATTGGATAATTTCTTCCTCCACCTGATCGGCCAGCGTGGTGCCTGATAGATTGTCTATCATAGGTGGTTGATTATTTGACCTATTTGTAGTACAAATATAATTTATTTCTAGCTATCTACTAATGATCAAAAAGCATTCTACCGAAAGGAAAGCTTTCATCATATCCCCTACAAACAACTATTGGATGAAAAAGGTTATCATAGAATTATTGCTATGGAACCAGGGAAGGCGGGAAAACTATGGCTGATAACCTGGTCAGGTTATATATTACAACTTGATATTAAAACCGAAACTCTCACTATAATTGAACCGGATATTGAGATTGAGGGTCGCATTCTGGCTTTTCACAAAGATAAAAACGGACAGGCATGGTTGGGTACCTGGTCTAATGGGTTATACACTTTTGACACGAATAAAGGTTTTAGACTTACCCATCAGGACCGATCTGTTGCCGGTGATGGACATAGCTTATCAAGCGACTCCGTTTCGGTTATCTATGAAGATAAAACAGGAGCCATCTGGGTAGGTACATACAATGGATTAAACAGAATTTCAAGTGGGTCGCAAAAGGGCGGAAAAGCAGAAATAGAGCATTTTTATCACCAGGGAAATAAGCCCGGCAGTCTTAGTCATAATTCTGTACATGCTTTGAGAGAAGATGAAGCAGCGCTTCTCTGGATCAGAACCGCCAACGGGATAAATTCCTACAGCAGAAAGACTGGGCAATTTAATGCATGGGAACATCCCCATATGGAAATAAATTCTTTCGAATCATTTTTCTCGACCCATACCCTGTTAATTGATATCGCAGGCTCAATCTGGTTCAGTGGTGCCACAGGAGGTTTGGCCCGCTTTTCATTTCATAAGAATATATTTGATCACATTACGCATGATCCGGAAGATGACAATAGTCTGATTGATAACAACGTATCGAACTTCCTTAAGGATAGTTCGGGCGTGCTTTGGGTTGGTACCTGGCACGCGGGATTGAATAAACGGGTTCCCGGGAAAAATGGTCAGGATGCCACATGGCATCTTTACCAGCACGATTCAAATGATTCGAGCAGTATTAGTAGCAACGAGATACGTACTATTTTTCGGGATAGCAGCGGTGTTTTGTGGATTTCGACTGAAGCTGATTGGTCTT
>CAZCQL010000062.1:0-29451 GCA_964500835.1 uncultured Bacteroides sp. | reverse complement strand
AAAATGTTTATTGAGTGTTTGCTTGTTTTTATACAAATTAAGCGGAGTATCGTTATTTGTGTAACACCCGGTTGATGTTGGATGCAATCCGGTTATAACTGCAGCCCTCGATGGGCAACACATGGTTCCGGCACAATGGGCGTTGGTAAATAAAACACCCTGTTCTGCCAGCCTGTCTATATTTGGTGTTATGCTTTGCTGATTTCCAGAAAGACACCCCTGCCAGTCGTTCAGGTCGTCGAATACAATGAACAGGACGTTGGGTTTTTGGCTTGTGTTATCTATGGAAAAAGTTCCATTTATAAACAAAAACAGTGCAAATATTAATAGGATAGTTCTGTTACTCATGGTGATATATTTCTAATAATAACTCGTTGTGCGGTTTAATCCGCCAACACAAATTTAAATTATTAATAGGTTTACCGTTCTTTAAATAAATGTATTGTAACATAGTTACCGAAGTAACCTTTGTAAGTATTCTGATTGAAAGCCCAATAAGTGTTTTGGCATAATTGCGTTTCACCATAAATTGGTGCTATGCAAATCAATGGTTCCCTTACAGTCGAATTCATTTTCCCCGATAAACTGAGATTATTGCCTTTAAACCTGCTGATATCAAGATAAGTCCAATGTTGAATATTTTTCTTTTTAGCAGCCAGGTTGATTTCAAAATAGGTTTCAAAACCTGGTGCATTAAGAATCAGTTTTTGTTTTTTGGCATCTTCGTCGATGGGGGAAAGAAGGTATTTTTTACTTTCATCAATTTCGATTAGCATTTCTTTTTTCTGGGCAAATACAACTGTAACTGTTAAAAATAGAACGAGTAATGTTAGTTAGTAAGTCATATAGTTTAGTTTGAATACTATTTTATGGTTCTTAAGTTTTAAAAGTTAATTTGCCAAGTTGCTTTCCTATTCTTCGTTAAATTGATTTTCTAGTCATCGCCTTTATTATTTATCAAAAAAAGGAGTCTGAACCGTTCCTTTTCCCTCTAAAAAGCTTTCGTGGTCAACTACAGGATATTTCTTATTCGCAAGCTTTAAATTCCATTTTTTAAGATAATATTCCCTCGTTTTAAAATTACTGTCTCCAATTTTTCTCAGCTTCTTTTGCAATTCTTTTTCCAGCTTTTCTTGCAATCCGGTATAATCCGTGTTATCAACCAGGTTATTTAGCTGGTAAGGATCTTTTGCATTGTCAAACAACATTAAAGCTTTGTCGGGTGTTTTAACGTAAGTATATTGACTTGTTCTTATTCCCCTGTATTCGTGAGTTTTATGTTCCGAATGAAAAGGACAAACATTCATTACAAGCGCTGCCCTGTCGAATTTCTCATCTGGTGATTTAACTAGTTCTGATAAATCTTCTCCTTCGATTGTGTTTGGAATAGTAATGTTTGCTAAGCTTAAAAGTGAAGGCAAAATATCAGGCGTGTTTATTGGCGCGTTAACAAGAGCTCCTTGGTTGTTACCAATTCCCGGATATTTAATTAAAAACGGAACCCGAATGGATTCGTCCCATGCCAATTGTTTTTTTCCGGGACGCACTCCATGAGAGCCCATCATTTCGCCATGGTCGGATGTAAAAACAAAAATCGTGTTCTCCCAAATTCCTAATTCCTTAATTTTCTCAATCAATTCGCCAATAGCTTTATCGGTTGCTGTGCAATGACCGTAGTATCCTCTTAGCTCTCTTCTGGTTTTTGCTTCGAGTGCTTTACCCACATTTGGGCGCAATTCTAAGTCTTTTTCCGGATATAGTTTCTTGCACTCTTCGGGAGCTGTACTGTGCGGAGAATGTGGGGTTCCGATTGAAACAAATAATAAAAATGGCTTATCCTTATAAGCTTGGTTTGATAAATATTCCTGTGCCGCTTTAGAAATGGCATTTGGAGAATATTCATCCCACATTTTTCTTTCCTCAGACTGATTTTCATAATACAGCATGTTATTATACTCGTGTGAACACTCCGATGCTTTCCAATAATCAAATCCCTGACGGCGTTCCGGACTTACATTGTTTAAACGTCCATGCCCGTCGAGGTGCCATTTCCCCAGGTATGCAGTATTATAGCCTTCCGATTTAAAAATTTCCGCCATACATAATTCTTCATCTGGCAGATACAAATCGTTAAGGAACATGCCGGTTGAGGTTGGGTATCGCCCGGTTAATAAGGCCGCCCGATACGGTGTACAAACTGGTGCAACCGAAACAGCATTGGCAAAGTTTACTGCCTCTTCGGCTAATTTATCGATATACGGTGTTTGTACAGTTGGATTACCAGCATATGCAAAGGCAGATGCTCTCCACTGGTCAGTGAGAACATACACTACATTTGGTTTTTGTGCGAATAAACTAGCAGGTAATAACAGTAGAATTATACATATTATCCTTTTTGTTTCGATTTTCATAAACACTCAAATTATTAAGTTACTTAAACACCACAGTTCCATTACATTTCGATAAGTTATAATCCTTATCTAACGAATTTGTAAGCTTCCCCTGATCAGCTACGCTTGTTTTCCGAATTAAATTAATAAATCTATTCAAAGTATTTTCAGGAATATTTGCTGGAAAACAAGAGAAGACAATCAAGATAATTATTTTTTTTCAGGATGGGATTGAATTTTTTCTGATATTCGTGTTGATCTTCATGATTTAGTTATCACTATGAGCGTCTTCATCGGGATAAAAAGATTTCCCCTATTCTTAATTTTAGCAGGGATTCTCTTGCATCTGAACGGATGTAAGGATTATACAGATAGCGAGATCTATCAGCGGCCGTCGAACCTTGAAGGTAAATTATATGATCAGATCAGGCTTGAAGAAAACTTCGATCTTTCAACATTTGCTGCCTGTCTGGAGTTGACGGGTTTGTCCGATCTTATAAACAAGACCGGATACTATACGGTATTTGCTCCAACCAATGAGGCCTTCCTTGATTATTTTGACAAGCATCCCGAATATAGTGGGTCAGTTGAAAACATTCCCCTTACTGAACTTGAAAAAATAGGCCGTTTTCATATTGTGCAGAACGGCTGGACAAAGGACCAGCTAAGATCAATGGATTTCCAGGGATGGGTTGATCCCAATGACCCGTTCTACAATAAACCAAAGGGATTCAAAAGAGCCACCATATTGCTTGATTCCTTAAAGAAAGAGTGGGTCAGAACCGATAAATTCAATACTCAAATTGTACCTGAAGTTTCTGCCGAGGGGTACAGGATGGTATTCCCGGACTCACGAAAATACGCTCCGCTCTATTACCAGGAATATTTCAGTATATATGGCTATTCATCTTCAGATTATGAATACTATTTTAAAAGGCCCTTTGAGGGAGGGGAAGCCATTTACTTTGCAAATGGCAAATTGCTCACAGATGAAATTGCAGCAGAGAATGGATTCATTTACAAAATAGACCAGGTAGTGGAACCGATGGACAACCTTCAGCAGATCTTTGTAAAGAATGAGGATTATTCGGATTTTCTGGCACTTATTAATCAATATTCCAATTTCACCCTGGATCTTGATGAAACCAATATCCAGGCAGGCGTTAGTGAAGGATTGAAGGTAGACAGCTTATACAGCCTTTCTTTCCCGGACCTGGAATTCAGTATCAATAAGGAATTAACAGGTATAATTTCAAGCTCGGTAAATTACACCACCAGGGAACATAATTCAATTATTGCCCCCACCAATGCAGCCCTTGATGATTTATATAAGAATATAATCCTTAGTTCAAGCGGTTATCCGCATTATGGCCATAAATCTATCGTACCTGAAGAGATAACAAAAATTATTGTTAACAGCCACATGGCAGGTGAACTGCTATATGAAAGAGACCTTACCGAAGGATTTATCAATGGAGAGGATGCCAGTATTACCATCGATCCCTCTTCAGTTATTGATGTTGAATACGGTAGCAACGGGGTATTTCTTGGGGTGGACCAGGCCATTGTGCCTTATGCTTTCAAGAGTATCGCGGCACCTGTTTACCTCAGGCCCGGCTATGAGACCTTCTTTTATGCTATCGAACTCACCAGGATATTGCCGGCATTAACAAAACCTGATGTGAAATATTCCTTTTATATTATTGAAGACTTTTTTCTCAAACAGGATTCCTCATTATTCCTTGTCTGGGACGATATTGATGCTAAAAGGTACCATTTTGATGCGTGGGACAGGTCCGACGAAAGGTTTGTTCGGGTTACCCGGAACGACATGACCAAATGGATGATGAACCATATTGTAGTGGAGGAAGCCACGGGGACTGCCAGGAAGGAATTTCTTGAAAATCTGGGTGGGAACTATATTATGGTAAATAATGAAGACAATTCGGTCCAGGGAGCCGAGAGTTCCGTTTTTGGATACAATGGTGATTCGGCAATCACAGTCATTCCGGAACAAATGGAAGAACCTACTGAGAATGGCACTACCTATGATGTTTCTGCATGGTTCCTGAATTCGGTTTCAAATTTATACAGTGTGCTGGCCAGGAATAATAAATTTCTAACTCTTCTGGATAAAACAGGTCTGGCGGAAAAAACAACCTTCAGAATTCTATTTCTTTCACCTACTGAAAATTATACTGTATTTGTGCCAACTGAGGAGGCTCTTGATGCATATGGGGTTGATACCATGTCAAATGAGAATCTGGAAAAAATGCTCCGGCTTCATTTTGTCAAGGGAGATCTTATTTTCACCGATGGGAAAAAGCCTTCAGGGGATTATCCAACCATGCAGGTAGATGAAGAGAGATCAACTCAGTTTAACACATATTTCAGCACATTAAACATAGTGACCGGTATTGATGAAATTAAGATCCTTGATGATAGCGGTATCCTTGCTGTTCAGATTGAGGAATCTGAAGGAATAACCAATTCAATGGCGGCAAAAGATATGGATACCGAGAACGGTTCAAGATATGATTATGTCACCAATGCTGTTGTACATGTGATTGATAAGGTTTTAGAGAAGTAATATTTTCATATGGGAATGGGTCCTTTTCATAAAATAATCTTTGCTTTTGCGATTCTTGCACTGGCCCAGGGAGTATTCGGCCAGAAATTACTCGTAAGGGGGAAAGTGACTGATCCGGCAGATGGGGAGCCAATTATCGGGGGAACTGTAACTGAGCAGGATAAGGATCAGCGAATTATTAAGGGTACTATAACCAATGTAAATGGTGATTATGCATTCCAGGTGAGCAGCGCGAATGCTATACTTGTCTTTAGCTATGTGGGTTATAAATCCCAGAGGATTGAACTGGGAGGCCGGACTACTTTAGATGTTTCACTGGAGAGCGATCTCATGCAGCTTGAAGCTGTTGAAATAGTAGCGGAGAGAATTTATACCGATCCGCTTACCAATATTGCGGAGCGAGACCAAACAGGTTCATCTGTAAAACTTGAATTGCCCGATGCTGTAACTGCCGGTATTATATCGGTGGACGATGCCATGCAGGGACAATTAAGCGGGGTTAGTGTAACCGGCAGCGGCAGTCCCGGATCCGGCAGCTCCATTGTAATACGTGGATTGGGAACCCTGGGTAATTCTGAGCCTCTCATTGTTCTGGATGGTATCCCACAGGATGTCAGAGCTCAGGGTGATTTTGATTTTAGTACTGCAGATGTTGAGGATATCGGACAACTGGTTAGCATTGCTCCCCAGGATATTAAAACAATTGAGGTACTCAAGGATGCCTCTACAACCGCAGTCTGGGGTACCAGAGGAGCCAATGGGGTGATCCAGATAGAAACAAAAAAGGGATCCTTTGGAAAAACAAAGTTCACCTATCAGATGAAATTGATTCAGAATAGTCCAAAGCCCGGCCTGCCCATGTTAAATGGAGACGAATATATCATGCTTCAGCTCGAGGAGCAGCATGCTCCAACCGGTATTTACGAACTTCCGCCGGAGTTATCCGGTGATCCGAAATTATTGGGAAAGGATTACTATAATTATACGCAAAATACAGACTGGCTGGATGCAATAACCCAAAATGGATTTGGAAATGAGCATTATTTTCAGGTAAATGGAGGTGGACAAAAGACAAATTATTTCGGTTCCATTAATTATTTGAATGAAACCGGCACTACCATCAATACCGCCTATAAACGATTAACATCAAGGGTAAATTTTAATTACAAAATCTCAAACAAACTAAGGCTTGAATCCAGGATTGCTTATACCAATAGTTTGCGACAGGACAATTATTACTCAAACAGGTCCTCAAACAACATCCGTGGTTTTGCCATCCGGAAGGCGCCCAATATGAGCATCTATGAGTTCGATGCCCAGGGAAACCAAACCAACGAATTCTTTACACCCATAACATCCTACCAGGGATCGGGAAGAACATATTACAATCCGGTTGCCATGGGACTATTAAGTGATGATGACCGGGATGAGAACAGAATTGAAACTACCTTTTCCCTGACTTACAATATCCTGCCGTGGATGAGGTTTCTGGGAACCATTTCATATACCTACCTGAATGAAAAGCGAAACCGCTTTCTGCCCTATAATGCCATTGGCACAGACTGGCTTGACAGTGACAATAATTATGCGAGAGAAAACGATGAATCGGTTAACCGTTTATTGACCAGAAGCCAGCTGTTTTTTAATCCAAAAATAAATTCAGCACATAAATTAACCGGCGTTCTGATGCTTGAAACCAACGGGGAAACATCAGATTTTGTTTCACTGAACAATTCACAGACTGCGTCGGTTCTTTTCAGGGATCCTGCAGTGGACGGCCAGTTCAGATCTTATAATTCCCGGGGAACCGAATCAAGGAGCATCGGAGGTTTGACACAGGCCTTTTACAGTTATCGGGATAAATACCTGGTCACCATTAATGCGAGGCTGGATGGAGTTTCGGCTCTTGGGAAAGAGAGCCGGTGGGGATTGTTTCCCAGCGCTTCTCTGGGATGGCGGATATCAGAGGAACCCTGGTTAAAGCAATATGCTTTTATCGGTGATTCCAAGGTCCGTGCCAGCTACGGCCTGACCGGGAACCTGGGACGTCTAAGAGAGTATTCACGACATGCCACCTATGGAATAGTATCCGGTTCGCCCAACCAGTATTATGATCATTCAGCACTCTATCCTATTTCCATCCAGCTGGATAAGGTAAAATGGGAAACCAGTACCCAATGGAATGTGGGAATTGACCTGTCGCTTTTCAAGCGGCTGGATTTAACATTTGAAGTATATGAGAAACGTACTTCGGATATATTATGGGAAGACTATGAAATTCCCAGTTCTTCAGGGTTTTCCACACTGTCATTCTATAATGGTGGTGAAATCAGGAATCAGGGATGGGAGTTCATTGCGACGTATTACCCGGTCAGGTCAGACAATTTCACCCTCAGGCTTGATTTTAACATTTCTCATAATGTAAATAAATATCTGGCATTTCCGGACAATTTCAATCCCGAACAATCAGTCAGTTTAGGGAACGGAGAATACCCGAGAAGGGCAAATATCGGTGAGCCCATCGGATCATTTTATGGTCTCCAATGGCTTGGTGTCTACAAAAACGATGAAGCCGTAGTGGCCATGAATCAGAATGGAGAAATAATATATGATGCCAATGGAAGACCGTTGAAGCCAGTCTATACCACCGGGTTTCCATTCGGGGCAGGTGATGCGATCTATGCCGACCTGAATCATGACGGAGTAATCGACATTCTCGATGTGGTATACCTGGGAGATGCCAATCCCGATTTCGAAGGCGGATTTGGGATGCGGTTAACATACCGGAAAAGCATGACATTAAGCGTAAATTTCTTTGGCAGGTATGGCTATCAAATTGTGAATCAGATTGCCATCGAAACACAGAGTATGTCTGGCAGGGACAATCAAAGTACTGCGGTAATTAAACGCTGGCGAAAACCGGGAGATGAGTTTCCCGGAATTCTTCCAAGGGCTTATTTGGGGCATCCGGCCAATAGTCTGGGATCGGATCGTTTCGTGGAAGATGGCGACTTCCTTCGTCTGAACAGTATTAACCTGAGATATTCAATACCTGGTCAAATCAGCAAAAAGGTTGGACTGAACAAGATTGATGTGCAATTGTCAGCAAGAAAATTGTATACCCTGACCAATTACACGGGACAGGATCCTGAGATACCTAGAAAATCAGATCCTTTTTGGATGGGTGCGGATGATGGGGGAGCCCCATCTCCCACAAGCATTTACCTAACTCTGGTTATAGATTTTTAACATATGATTAAGCCGGTTTATATCCAACTTTTATTCCTTATTGCAATCACATCCTGCAGTGATTGGCTGGAATTAAAACCGCCGGATGACCTGGTTCAGGATGAATACTGGCAGACCAAGGAGGATGCTGAAGCCGTATTAATGGGAGCTTATGCCAATTTCTCAGGCATGGATGATAACCTTCTTATGTACGGAGAACTAAGGGCGGATATGATTGAACCAGACAACCCGAGCACAGCCCAAAGGAATATTATTGAAGGAAACATTGAACCCACTAATACAAACTGCAGGTGGGATGAATTTTACCAGGTAATCAATCAGTGCAACTATGTTCTTGAGTTCTCCGATATTGTAAAAGAGCGTGATCCAACCTTTACCGAATTTCAAAAAGAAGGATATAAATCTGAAGCCATTTTCCTTCGAAGCCTCTCCTATTTTTATCTGGTCAGAATCTTTAAGGATGTTCCACTGGTACTTAACTCTTCAAGGACCGATAACCAGGACTTCTTTCTCGCCAAGTCTTCGGACAGCCTCATCCTCAGTGTTATAAAGGAGGACCTTATTCAGGCACTGACCTATGCCCCCGAAAATTATCCCTCCGGGATCGATCAAAGGGGACGTGCAACCAAATCAGCCATTCGGGCATTGCTTGCAGATATAAGCTTGTGGCAATTTGATTATGAAAGTTGCCTGAACTATTGTGACGCGATTATAAACACTGGTGACTATCCGATGGTTCATGGTTCCCTCTGGTTCAGTCTTTTCCTTCCCGGGAACACGCTTGAAAGCATTTTTGAGTTGCAGCATGACCAGGGATTAGGACAACCCAATACATTGTACGACCTGACCTACCTGGATCGAAGGTTCAGAGCCAGTATCTATGCTCAGGAGATTCTTGGTGTGAAAGAACAATGGCGAACAAACGGATCATTTGACCCCGTTGAATTTACCATCTGGAAATATGCCGGAGCTGCACCGGATGGGGTTAATACAAGGTCCAGCTCAGTACTTAGGGATGCCAATCTGATCATTTACCGTATGGCCGATATTCTCCTTATGAAAGCTGAAGCACTGAACCAGCTGGGAAGATCTGCAGAGGCAGTCAGCCTGGTAAACGAAATACGGGAAAGAGCCCAGGTAACCCTGGTAGGCCAGACATCAAACATTAATTCCACCGAAGATCTGATACTGGAAGAAAGAGCCCGTGAGCTTGCTTTTGAAGGAAAGCGATATTTTGACCTGATCCGCATGGGTCGAAGGAACGATTTTCAAAGGAAAAGTGTATTCATTGAGCGAATTATTCAAAACGTTACTCCCTCCCAGCGGTATGTACTTGCAACCAAACTTACTGATCCTGACGGATGGTACCTGCCCATTCATATTGATGAACTGGAAGCCAATGTTAACCTGGAACAGAATCCTTATTACGAATCCTTTACCCTTTTATCCAAATGAAAAAGAGGTTCATCCATATAAGCATTCGTTCTCTCTTAGCCGGACTTTTCCTTGTGTGCAGCCTCGTCTATTTCGCATGTGAAGATAATGTTGAGAAAGGATCATTTATCTCAAGCAATGATCTAAACATTTCATCCTACCTTGAAGAATCCGTAGAATATTCTCAGTTTGTTGTTTTACTTAAGGAAGCGGGTCTTTTTGACGCGCTTAATTCTTATAACCCATATGGTGAAGGCTTTACCGTATTTGTTCCAACCAACGAAGCTATCCAGAACTTTATTTCAGATAGTGACTTTAACAGCCTGGAAGATTTAATTGCAGATAAGGAATTCCTGGCTATCCTGGTAGAGTTCCACATCGTTCTTTCGTCCTACAATTCAAATGATTTCCCTTTTGGTGCATTGAAAGATTCGACCGTCACCGGGGACTACCTGACCATAGGATTTCAGATCACAGAAGATGAAAGCAGCTACCTGGTCAATAATTACGCCAGGGTAATTGATCCGAATATTCAGCTGAGCAATGGTTTTGTTCATGGAATTGACAAAGTCCTTGAGCCCATTACCCTGAGCAGCTATGAATGGCTTAAGAACCAGGAAAATGTATCTATCTTTCTGGAGATGCTGGAGAAAACCGGATTGTCGGATTCAATGGGTATCACTAAATTTAATTCAAAGAACCAGGTTGTCGGGAATACGTATACCCTGCTGGTTGAACCAGATTCTGTATTTCAAAAAAGAGGCATTGGATCCTTCCAGGATCTTGTGGATAGGTTTGGAACACCCGGACTTCCCTATAGCGATCCGGATAACGGAATTTTCCGCTTTGCTGCTTATCATTTGTTGGAACAGGTTCTCTACCTGGATGATATGACCGACGGCATCTATAACACATTTACATCCTTGCCGGTTAAAATTGCAACAGGTTCAGAAATCAGGCTTAATTCCGGATTTAAAATTATTGATTCACTTGTAACTGAGGCGGATACAGTTTTCCTGGATTATGTCCCATTAATTTATGAGATAAGTAATAATCCTTCGAAGAACGGCGCAATTCACTACATATCCGAATTGCTTGAATTGTATAAACCCGGTCCCGGAAGAAACACATTCCATTTTAAAAGTGAACCCATCATTGAGAATCTGAAAAATGCAGAAGGGACCTTTATTTTTGAAGATCCATCAGAATTTGAGGTGATTCATTGGGAGGGGACTAAACAGCTTATTTATGTGGTTGGGACCGAAGCAGAAGAAGCCTGGGAGAATGATTATCTGGAAATAAGCGGGCCCTTTGTCTTTACATACATAACACCCAGAATATTTCCAGGGAACTATAATATTATTATTCGCGTGCACTCTAAGGATTATGATAACGCCGTAATCCAGCTTTATCTTGATGGCAGGAGAATCGGGAGCAATCTGAACCTGAAATCATCTCAGGGAAGCAACAACTTTGAGTCCTATACTCTCGGATCGGTCGATTTTCTGAATTATTCCAGCCACGAAATCAAGATCAATACAATCATTCCCGGCATTATGAAACTGGATATGATTCTCTTTGACCCGTAAAATTTGAATTGTAAACACCACATACTATTTCTTCTTCTAACCGGGTTACTCCTTGTTCACACTGGATGTGAAAAGAAGTGGGAAGAGTATTACAGGGTTCCCGACCAGACCAATATAAAATTGTTAGATGCAATAAAAGAAAATGCTGATTATTCTGATTTTGTCCGATATATTGAGGAAACAGGGTTCGATACCCTTTTAAATAAATCAGAATCCTTTACCCTGTTTATACCCACAAATACAGCTTTTAGTGAGATGAATCTTAGTGAAGACGAAATCGAATGGGTAATGGGATACCATATTGCAAAAACTGTATTTATCCCGTCCAATATTAATGGGATGAGAAAACTGGAAACTTACATAAAGAAATTCGCTCTTCTGACAGAGAATGAAAATGGTATTTTCTTCGATGGAGTAGAATTATCTCAAAACAGCCCCCTATATAAGGATGGGATCTATTATGAAATGAACCAGGTTGCTTATCCGGCGCCAAACCTCTATGAGTACATGGTCCTCGAAAACCCCCTTTTTGCGACGTATGTAGATAGTAGAGATTCCGTTTCACTTGATTATAATGAGAGCAAACCCATCGATTTTGACGAGGAAGGCAACACAATTTATGATTCCGTTTATTTTACCGTTAACAGGTTTGAACGCGATTTTTATCCGGTTACTCTGGAGTCACGTGATGGCGAGGCCACATTAGTAATGGTTGCTGAAGAAAAGTATAATGAAGCCCTGGATTTGATGGCTGATAATCTTGGATCCTCATTTCTCGATCATCATGACATCCCGGAGGACTGGCAAACAGAATTTCTCCTGCCCTATATTTTTACAAATGGCTTCTTTGAAAAATCTCTCTATTACGACTCCTTTCTTAATGATTCATTAACGAATATCCAGGGAGATTTGATTCCGGTTGACAATAGAAAGATCGATCCGGATTCACGCAAGATCTGCAGCAACGGAATTGCATTTCAATATATGGACTTCGTCATCCCTGAAGCATTGTATCTTGAGGAAATAAAATATGAAGGAGAAGATCTGGCCGTCGAAGTCAGTGGCGGATTTTTTGCATGGGATGCCGAACAAGTGACAACCTCCGATATAACCCTGATCCCGTCGATTTATGACCATGCCTCTGCATCCGAAGGTAAATATGTAAGTATTGATCTGCCAAGAGGGCACGCCGAAACCTATAATATTGAATTTATATTGCCCAAGATTTTCCCCAGAATTTATAAGCTTGTCTGGAGAGGTAATTACAGGCCATCCGGAGTAATAGCAATCTATGTAAATGATGAATTAATGGGCGAATTTGACAATTATAATTTCAGAAAACCTGTAAATGGCAGTAACCCCGTGAATGGCTTTAATAAAATTGAATTTCTTGTTGAGAATATTACCAGTTATAGCAATGTAACCATAAAAATGGAATACTATGATCCCGGCCTGGGAACACTTAATGGGCTCAATATCGATTATGTTTCATTGATCCCGGTGGCAAAATAAACAATTGAAAATGCTCAGATATTTAAAATATGGCAAGATTTTAACCCTGTTGTTTTTTATCGGGCTAACTCTTAATATATCTGCTCAAAACGACCAGTTTTCCATTAAAGGCAAGGTATTGGGTGAAGGAGGGCAACCTGTCTCCGATGTTTCAGTCAGCATTGAAGGGAGAATCGGGAGTCCCGCCCTGACTGATAGCACAGGGGAATTTGAATTGAATACACCAGACGGCAACGTTTGGCTACTGATCACACCTGTTGGTAACTATAATACCAAAAGAGTTTTTCTTAATCAAAGAGAAGATCTTATCATCGTTTTGGTTCCCGGTGATCGCAGTTCCCTTTATGATGAAATTCCAACGCTCAATGGTACAAAAGCACATCGTGATATCATTGGATCACATGAAGATATCTCATTGGATGCCATCTTCGAGCAACCCGACCAGACCATCAGCCAGTATTTATCAGGTCAGGCCCGAGGTCTGCTCAGTTACAACTATTCGGGCATGCCAGGAGACGGAACTTACACCTTTATGAGGGGTATCCGGTCATTGCATACCAATAATCAGCCCCTGGTTATATCAGACGGAATGCCCCTGGAAGTTCAGGGGATCTTCAAATCACTTATTGAAGGGTATCACTACGATCCCCTCACCTCTGTCAATCCGCAGGACATTACGAGCCTGACTATTCTCAGCGATGCGGAGGGGACTGCAAATTATGGAGTAAAGTCATCCAACGGATTGATCCTTATTGAAACACTTAAACCAACGGAAACACAAACCACCATTGATGTGGGGTTAAGATCAGGATTTAGCCTCGCCTCCCGGCAGATCCCAGTTCTGGATGCTAACCAATACCGGACACTTGCCCATGAGATATTAATCACATCCGGATACGCGGAGGAAGAATTTGAGTTTTTATTTCCGGGTTTAACCGAGAACCCTATAACAAATGAAAATTACAGGTATATACATAATACCAACTGGCAGGACGAAGTTTTCAGTAATGCCTCATTGCTTGATTTCGGACTAAGCATTAAGGGAGGTGATGCTATTTCCAAATATGGGTTGTCTGTAAATTACCAGGATTATGAAGGGATCATAAAGAATACCAACTTTAACAGGATAAACCTGCGATTTGTCGGTTCATTTAATGTTTTTAAGTGGTTGGAAATGTATATCAGCACTAGCCTGAGTAATAACAGTTCCATGCTCAAAGAAACCGGAAACTCCACATCCACTAGTCCCCTTCTGACTGCCCTGTTCAAGTCCCCTGCCATGGCGCCCTATCAGTTTGATGAAGCAGGAGAAAAACTCTCTTTCCTGGATGACGTGGATGCTTTCGGCGTCAGTAATCCAACAGCTGTGATTACGAAATCGAAAGCTAGTAACAGAAACTTTAAATTCCTGGGGACTTTCAGTCTCATAGGAAATATAACTAAAGAAATCAAGTGGAACTCTCTTCTGGGATTGAACTTCGGTAACATGAAAGAAAGCATTTTCCTGCCCAATGATGGCATGGAATTATATCTCGGTCAGGAGGGGTACAATGAAGTCCGCCAACAGTCGGCAAACATTCAGTCCTTCTATCTGGATAATTTCCTGAAATATAATAAGGATTTTGATGGGAAGAACCGGTTTTCTACCCGATTGGGAATCAGAACAAATACCAATCATTCTGAACTGGATTACGGTATAGGAAACAATACCCCAAGTGACGAATATACTTCCCTTAGATTTGCCCAATCCATATTTGCAGATATTGGTGGGGAGATGGGTAGCTGGAACTGGATGTCAATCTATGGGAACGTTGATTATACCTATAAGGATAAATACCTTCTGGGGTTGAATATATCCGTGGATGGATCTTCCCGAACCGGGAAAGATGCAGAGACAGCCATGCGGCTATTCGATCATCCTTTCGGACTCTTTTATTCAATAAACGGAGCATGGAGGGTGTCAGGCGAACCTTTCCTGAGGAATATCAGCCAGATTGACGAATTGAAACTCAGGGTATCATTCGGACTGACAGGAAACGACGATATCGGGAACTACACTTCCAGGAGGTATTATTCGCAGGTCAAATACAGGGAAACCACCGGTGTGATACTGGGTACAAAACCGATTACCAACCTGAAATTTGAATCGAACCAAATGCTTGATATTGGACTGGATCTAAGCATCTTTGGTGAAAGGCTGAATTTGATCGCTGATTATTTTTCAGTGATTACCAGGGATATGCTTATTTTTGAACGGCAGGAAGATTATATCGGATATGCATTCCGGCCGACTAATGGTGGGGAGGTTAAAAATACCGGTTTTGAAGTAGGAATTTACAGCCGGCTCATTGATGCCGGTTATTTTAAATTCGATGCAGGAGTAAATGTTTCTCACTATAAAAATCAGGTTTTATCCATTAAAGGGGGATCCCTGGTTACACCTATTCTGGGAGGGGAAATTCTATCCCGTCCGGGAGATCCGGTAAACAGCTTTTACGGATATGTGGCCGAAGGTGTGTTCAGCACCAGTGTTGAAGCCAGTGAAAGCGGGCTGGTCAATGAAATTGGTTTGCCCTTCCAGGCAGGCGATGTTAAATTCAGGGATATTTCAGGGCCGGACGGAAGCCCCGATCATGTAATTAATGAATTTGATAAAACCATCATTGGTTCTGCCAATCCTGATTTATATGGCGGACTTACCCTGGTTACCACCTTTAAGCGATGGTCGCTGAGAACTGTTATTCAATTTATTACAGGAAACGAAACCTACAACTATCTCAGATTCCAGACGGAAAAAATGACAGATCTGCATAATCAGACCACTTCAGTTCTGAATCGCTGGCAATACGAAGGACAGGAAACGGATATGCCTCGCGCAAGCTGGAATGATCCCATGGGAAATAGCGCATTTTCTTCAAGGTGGATTGAAGATGGCTCCTACATAAGGGGTAAAAACATAACACTGGTATATAAGGTCCCTGAAAAATTCCTGGTATTTAGAAATGCAAGCTTTTTCGCCTCAGCAACAAATATCTTTACAATTACAAAATATTTAGGTTATGATCCCGAATTTATGCATTCATCGGACCAGCTGCTACTGGGTGTTGACAGCGGTGTAATGCCTCAGTCAAAGACATTTCTGATAGGACTCAAACTCGGTATTTAGACCAGTGAAATATTATATGATGAAGATTTTTCGACCATACCTTTTGCTTCTGGGCTTTATGATCATTCCTGTTTCATGTGAAGAATTTTTTGATCCTGACCAGGAAATAGTAATTAACGAGGATGATTTTTTTATGGAATGGAGCGATTTCAGATCGGCAGGACTGGGCCTTTATGCCCTGCAGCAGGAGCTGGTGGATCAGATTATGGTGTTAGGAGAACTAAGGGGAGACCTGGTGGAAATCACCAGGAATGCTGACAAAGACCTGATTGAGATATATAATTTCCAAATATCAAAAAGCAACAAATATGCTTCACCGGAAAACTTTTACAAACTGATTGCAAACTGCAACAACCTATTGCAGAAAATAATTATTAAAGAGCCCAATGTTCTGAATCTGGATGCACCACCCAATAATTATGACCGGCTTTACGGAGAAGTGGAGTGTATGAGAGCATGGGCCTATTTTAATGCTGTACGGATATATGGCAAAATCCCCTATATATATCCCTTTCTGAACTCTGTGGAAGAGATTGTGGAATATGTTAACGAAGGAACAACCACGGTGGATTCCCTGGATATAGTTTTTGATATCCACGGCTATTTTAACGATACGCTCCGGAATGAGGTTATAGAGCTCGAAAAGATCTTCCTTACCCAGGAAGCCGTAATCGATACACTCACCCGGGTCCTTGAAAACAATATAAAGATTGTCGGCCTTCAATATAACATTGATAATGGTGATGCTACCTGGGACGCAACTGCCTGGTCAACTTACTCATACCACAGCCTGCTGGGACAACTGTATCTTTATGACGGTAACTATAGCAAAGCAATGGAGCATTTTACTCCCATCCTCTATAACTACGAAAGTTCCGGCAGCGGCAGGATCCGTTTCGGGCTGGACAGACAATTCATGAACGGTAACTGGAAGGATATATTCAGCACCATCGATCCGCTGGAGCATATATATACTATCTGGTTCGGAAAATCTTTCAAGCAGCAGAATTCCCTGCAACAATTGTTTTCCCTGCAGGGCACCAATCAATATTTGCTCAAGCCAACATCTGTTGCCATACAAAAATGGGAGAGCATGTTTGACGGGGTATGGGTAGACCTTGATGATGTAAATCCGCAGAATTCAAGGGTGATTAACCAGGGAACCCCAGGAGATTTTTATCGTGGACACGGGGTATCGTATATGTATCTCAGGGATGGTATACGCCTGCCAAATTCTGAAGTAAGAGAAATACTTGAACTCAAAAAAAGGGGATTGATGAGGGATGCTCTCCTTAAAATGGTGAATGTAGATACCGTCGTATACAAATATACATTGAATAAAGAGGCATTCGACCGTGATGCATTTGTTCCGGTGTTCCGGGCAGCAGGAATTCATTTATACGCCGCAGAAATCTATGCCCAATGGGAATTTTTAAACACCCAGGGAGTGCTGGTTCCGGTGGTCACAAAAAGCCTTCAGATTGTTAATGACGGTCAGTATGACCTAAATGAGGATAAGCTTGGGGTAAGGGGCCGGGTAAATTTCGAGGACGGATATGAAGCTATTCGGGTGGCCAACAATATTTATACCCACGATCCCTATACCAACTATATTACGGGATTTAAGGTATATTCCAGCCTGGAATCGAAACAATTATACCTGGTTGACCAGATCCTTGAAGAGAGAGCGAGGGAACTGGCCTTCGAGGGAGAACGGTTTTATGACCTGATGAGGGTGGCAAAAAGGAGGAACGATAACGAGTATCTCGCAAGCAGGGTTGCATCAAAATTCAGCGGTGCTAAAGCAGAACATATCAAAGCATTACTGATGGATGACCAAAACTGGTATATTAATTATTTCGAATGATATGATTCCTTTTCTTTGTCCGGGAGGATTTGAGGTTTAAAATATAGTTTAATAACTGGCTAAAATCCAGAGACCTTTGATGGAGGAAATAATACCTCCCGGATAACATAGGATCAGTAAAACTATCTTCTAACTATACAATAGTTCGTTAAACTTCAATCATGTATATCCGGGTCACCAAAATCCAGCGAGGTCATGCCTACTACCACCTGGTGGAGTCCTACCGGCAGGAGGGTAAGGTGAAGCAGCGAGTACTACTGTCATTGGGCCGGGTAGAGGAGAATAAGCTGGAAGAGCTTGCAGAGGCCATCAACAAACATCTTGAAACAGCCAGCATATTTAACCTGGCCAGGGAGATCAATATTGAGAAGACTTTCATACTGGGTCCATTGCTGGTGCTGGAACGTATGATGGATCAACTGGGCATTCCGGAAGTTTTAAGAAAGCTTTCCGGTGATCACAAAAAACTGCAGTTCGACTTCCAGAAAGTTATTTTCACCCCGGAAATACCTTTGAAGGCAAGACGCTCAGTGGCATTGTGGAGAAGATCAAAAAGAAGCTCATCACCAATCGCAACTACAAGAAGTATGTCAAGATAAAAGGCGATGACCAGTGCGAACTTAACCACAAAGCCATCCCGGTCAAAGTCAGGAAAGAAACCATCTGGGTAAGGACAGATATCCCCTCCAACGCTGCAAGCCTGATGAAAGCCATCGGCATGAGTATCCCCCCGAAAATAATCGCCAAATAACCAAAAATGTAGTGTCACAAACCTAATCCCAGGGGTTTATGTACCTGATAGTGAGATTTTTGAAAAAATCAACTGTCAAACTCGGGAAATACGGCTCATCCTTAAGAATTGTGTTCTCTATAAAAACGGTTTTTAATTTGCTTACCCTGACAGGGGAGGTGGGATTTACCGGGCTACAATCTGAATTACCTGCATGGAATGGTGTGGAAGGCTGAGATCCACTTTGAGTTGTCCCTTTTTATCGGACTTCAGATAATAGGTGGAAGTGGCTTTCAATTTTGCCGCTTCCAGCAAAGGGCCAAGATCAATTCCCTTTGAAGATTCAGGTTCTCCCAGTTTTTTCCAGGCAGCATAGGTGTTGTTGTTTTCCTTGTCCATGCTGGTGACCTTAACAGCATATGAAGCGTTCTTTCTCAGGTCCTGGATTTCCACGCGGATGCTGTCGGGCCATCCCGGATCAGGATCCTCTTCCAGGTAATTGTATGCCAGTATGGCCAGATCTTTTTCGGAGGATCTGGTGGCCAGAATGCCCCGATGGTAATCTCTCCCGTTTCTGACCACTCCGATGCGTTGCTCTTCAAGCATGGCCAGCATTTCAAATCCGCTTTGTATGGGTTTGGGAATGTTACCGGCAGTACTCAACTCCCTTTTTCCCGCAAAAAACTCATCTTCGTCGGCTTCCCAGGAAAACCCCCAGTAAAGCAGCATGGATATGGGGAAGTTGTGATTATCCTCGATCTGGTAGAGCGAATTAACGAGTTTGGCCAGGAAAAGGGCCGATTCGATGTTGTTGCGATAGACCAGATCGGGATGGTCCTCCACAGTGCGGTAGTAGTGGGAAGACAGGCCCCATTCATTGATGTGAAATTCTGTCCCTTTCAGTTCCGGGAATTCCCTGAGTAGCCTCTTCAGCCAGATAACAGATTGCGAGAAGTGCTGAACCTGTGGATGTATATATGGTTCGGTATCCAGCCATTTGCCCGAGAGTCCGTAAATGTGGTAAGATATGAAATCGATGTGCGTCCCTTTTTCACCGGTGACGAAATTTGTCCCTTTGGCCACATGATTCAGAAAGGGTCTTAGAAAATGTTCGTGGTAACAGGCGGGTCCGCCCACCCGGAGCTTGGGATCAACCGAGTGGACTGCATCCACAAAGACATCATACATTCTGAAAAAGACATCCAGCTCTTCCAGGGGCCAGCCGTCGGGCTCGTTCCACACCTCGAAATACCAGGTCCTTACTTCTTCTTCGCCAAAGGTGTCAATGAAATTCCGGGTGGCCGCTTTCATCAGGTCTGACCACTTCCCCCAGTCACTGGGTCCGGTATTGCGCATGAGCATTCCTTCGTCGTTGCCTTGCGTTTTAGTGCCTTCCTTCATCTCCAGTTCTTCAGGCAGGTAGTCATATTCTACAATGGGTTTGATTCCGCGCTTTACGTATTCTGCGAAGACCCGTTTTACCGCTGAGAAATCGTAGCTGGGCTTGCCCTGTGCATCCTCCGAGTAGACTCTCTGACCACGGGGAACGCCTTTTTTGTAGTCCTGCATAAAGGTGTGATGGGTTCTCAGGTAACGATGCGAGCCACTGCTTTCCATCCGGTCGAGCAGGGCCTGTCCCGAGGGCCTGGTGACATGATAAAAAAGGTGATCGGATCCGGCAGCCTTCCAGAATTCGGTATTCAGTCCGATTACTTCTTCAGCCCTGATGGTGTAATCAGCAAAGTCGGTTTGTTTCGCCTTTTGTCCGGAGCAGGTGAAGGCTGATATTAAGAGTAGGCTGAGTAGTATATTTTTCATCTTTTATCCCATTTGTAATGATCGGAAGGGGTGTGCATTTGCAGGAACAAGGCTAGGGCCTCACTTATCTTATCAGGATTCAGGTCTGCGATGTTTGCGGATTCACCCGGATCATTGTCCAGGTGGTAAAGTTCAATGTCTGCCGGGGTCTGGTGGTGCATATTCTGTTGTATGGCTTTCCATGGTCCGAATCGCACGGCCCGCCAGCCTTGCATTTCGTAAAACTCCCAGTATAGGGGGCGTGGGCCAGGGTTCTGTTCTGCTCCCATCAGTGTGGGCAGGACACTGATGCCATCAATGCTATCGGGAATCTGGCTCCCGCTTAATGCTCCGAGGGTCGGCAGAACATCTGCAAAGTACCAGGGAAGCTCGCTTTTACTTCCCGGGGATATTTTTCCAGGATAGCTGACGATCATGGGTACCCGGATCCCACCTTCATAGGGATCCCGTATTACCCCCCGAAGCTTGCCACTGCTTTGGAAAAATGGCCATTGATGTGTGTTTTCTGCAGCACCGTTGTCGGAGGTGAAGAAAACGATGGTATTCTCATGGATCCCGACTTCCTTCACCGCCTCCATGATCAGGCCCACATTGCGGTCCATTCGTGTAATCATGGCTGCATAGGCACGTGCATCCTTCTCCCGGTTTTTCCAGAGGTAATCCGGGTAATAGGAATGAGCCCTTCGCTGGTTCAGGAAACCATAGAATTCGTCGAAGCCCTGGGCATTTGGTTCACCGCTGGTTTTCGGTTCTCCCAGTCCGAAGTTTCCCCTTACCAGGGTATACCCGGCATGCTGGCCTGTCATCAATACACTCCGCGCCGGGGCACATACTGCTGCACCTGAATAACACTGGGTGAAGCGCATTCCTTCGCTTGCCAGCTGATCGATATGGGGACTCAGAATGTGCTCCTGACCATAGCATCCCAGGTCGCCGTAACCCAGGTCGTCGGCCATAATGAAAATGATGTTAGACCTCTGCTCCTGTGGAACCTGATTGCAGGAAAATAGTGTGATTAAAAGAAGGGTGGGTATAAAAATTTTCATTTGACTCAAGCTAAGAATTCAACCAGGTGCATCTGCCGTGTATGGGCGGCTGTATCAATGGCATCGAAGCAGATCTTGTTTCCCGAGGGATTCCAGCGGGGATGAAAATCGCAGCGTGTATTGCTGTGCAGGTATTTGTATTCATTCACTGGCATATTGGCCAGGATCATTCCCTGATCCAGTTTCATGTCCCAGAGCCACAGGGATGTGGATTTGCTTTCGTCCTGGGTTCTGTCTGTCGCCATCCACCTTCCATTGGGTGAGAATGTGCAGTGCCCGTTATCAATAATAAAATCCTTTCCAATCACGCTGAAGTTCTTTTGTCCATCTGAAAACAGGACATGCCTGTAAACCTTTTCACCCGCCTGAATAAGTGTGGCAACGATCTCATTATCATTTCGCCAGCCAAAATGGGAGACCCCGGAACCAAAGGGAATAACCATCCTTAAATCAGAACCCTTCATATTGGCTGTGAACATGGCTGAGTCAATTTTGCCTTGCTCATTACGCGACCGTGCCAGGAACAGGAAGCGTGTTCCCGAAGGGTTTATATCGGTATGATTGAACCAGATGTGCCTGTTAGCGAGGTCAGGATAATCATGGACTGATTTTTCAAAAACCTCAGCTATACTGACGATCAATTTGCTGGAGTTGTTTTCCAGATCCAGGAGGAATACCCCGTCTTTCGCCGGATGCGCCTCATTGGCATAAGGATCCACAGCATTGGCATATCCCACGACTTTTCTATTGCGGCTCAACCTCCCGTAAGTAAGACTCAATGCATATTTCCCTTTTTTTGATACGGCACTGACAGCGCGGGAAAGTATGTTTTTTTCACCGCGGTTTACATTAAGCCGAAGCGATGCTATCTGACCTTCTACTGTGTCGTTATAGATGATTTCTTTGTTGGGGAGAAGGGGATTCCAATGAATCATAGCCCCCTGCTGAAGGTTCCATGCCTGTGTTTCAGCAAGAGGATTGAATATTCCGCTCACTGGATCAACCAGACCGATCCTGGCTGTTTCACCTGCTTCAGGCAGGCGATCCTGGAAGGATGATTCCATGCACACCATTTGCTTTTCAGAAAGGCTCCAGGGTGATGTTCCATAATATCCAAAGAAGTGATGCCTTGGGCCCGAAGTAAGTGTACGAATTCTAAATTTTGGTAAAGCACTGTGATCGTATTTATTTTTGCTTTTTTTCTTCCCATCCTGGGCTTGAGTGCTACCGGTGGGAACAAGAAGCATTCCCAATGCTCCCAGAGTAGTCGACGCAAAAAACTGCCTTCTTTTCATGATGTGTGCAATATAAAGTCAGATGTTGGCATAAACTAAGAAATTGGCTTAATAAATCGTCCTATTTGCATTTGATTAGAGAGACTTCACCAATAATGCCTGATGGCTCGAAGGGCCAATGCTCTGTGGAGAAAGGATCGTAGGTGATTTCCACCATGTTAATATCATAGAACTTCTTCCACTCCGGGTGAGCCGGATCATATTTTTTCATGTAATTGGATGAAAGGTTCTGTACAGCAATAAGAATTTGATTATCCTCTTTCAGCACTTCCGCAGGGATTTCCAGTTGATTGGGAAAACACCAGATGGTGCCGCAGTCTTTGCCATTGATGATTACCCTTGCAGTTTCCCTGACATCCTCAATTTCCAGGAGGTAGTTGCTGATCTCTCCCTCCGAACGATCCAGTGAAAAGGTGGAAGCATAGGTGGCTTTTCCGGTATAATACTTCAGATCCTTGTCCTTCCAGGTCGTCCAGGAGCTCAGTTCCTTCACCTGGTAGTTTTCTTTTAA
Source organism: uncultured Bacteroides sp. (assembly GCA_964500835.1). GTDB lineage: Bacteria > Bacteroidota > Bacteroidia > Bacteroidales. The sequence goes on along the minus strand of CAZCQL010000062.1, from coordinate 6,254 downwards.
TCCCTGTGCTTCCCACTGGTCGAAATGAACCTCCCAACTCAGGTCGAGGGAGAGTGTATCCACAGGCTGCCAGGTTTGCCAGTCTTGTTCCGTAAGGGGGGATTCTGAGGTCTGGATCAGGAAGGATTTTCCAGGAGGCAGATCCAGGAAAAAGCAATTGTCAGTTTTAATTTCACCCTTCTTACCACTCAGGGGATCGGTGATGGTCACATACTGATGGGATGCGGATAAACTCAATGAATCAGCATAGCCCCTGGCCCCCAGGTTGCTAATGAAATAGAGGGAACCCTGGGCATTTTTCCTGCGGATGAAATCAAGACCTTCTTCTTTTAGCTTTTCATGAGGAATATCAAGACTGCTCAGTTCGTTCTGCAGATCACCGCTAATGATATAGTTGACATTACTTATTTCTGCTTCCTTTGCTTTTAAACCTGGAAAGCGCCCGGGCAAATGATTTAAAAATATGATCCGGACTCCTTGTTTGGATAGGCGCTCAAAGTGCTTTATGGTGGCTTCGGGAATGGTTTCAATGGCCGGCACAATAATGTTTCTATATCTGGAGTTTTCAGCAAGATATAGCTGCTTTGCCTGGTCTACTTTCAAGTGGCTGATCTGGCGGTCAGATATATAATCAAAAGCATATCCCTTTTCCCAGAGCCAGTTTGCAGTTTTTCCGAAAGAAGATGCGCCAAACCACTCGTCATAATGGTGCACATCCAATAAAAGTAAGACCTTGCCTTTCTTTTTATCCCTGTATTTTGTCCATAGTTCATCAATGGGGAAATAGAGCAGGATATCATTGTCTGGATCAGCTTCCTGCAATACTTTCTGGCAGTTTTCAATGTACTTGTTCAATAAAGGCAGTTCGTCCCGGAAGTGTGAGCTTCTACCAAAATTGGTGGATGCATAAAAAAGCCAGCCGGGATATGCCTCATCCCGGGGCGAGTAGGTGGTTCCGTGGTAAAAGATGTGATTTATTCCACTGATAAAGAGTTCGTCCACCTGGGGTTTTATATTTTTCAGGGCCACTTTAAAATGGTTGGCCAGCCAGGTTGCAGTTTCTGAACTGACCAGGGCTTTATCCATGATATGAGCCGGCGAAGAAGCAAATTTCATCATCAGGGGTGAGGGCCTTCCGAATTTATTTGCTTTGTAGTCAGGATCACAGTTCAGGCCCGGGATTTCAAAATTGCTGCAGCCAAAGGATTCGGTTTCCGGGATATCTGCAAGTCCATATAAATCCAGGATATTTCCGGGTGAACCATGGGCCTGGTTGCGTGTCAGGCGATTCTGTTCTGTGCTCCAGCTTGTCCAGGTTTCAGTAAATTCGCTGAAGAGCAGCCCGGCCAGCGTTGCTCTCAGATCGTGAAGAATGAAGGGATAATCTTTGTGTGCAGTGTCCTGCAGAACATAGAGGTGATCGGCAATCTCATATCCCCATTGCTTCCTGAAAACCTCTGAGAAATGAGTGGTCCAGTCGGCATTGTACACCTCATAAGAATCGTGGTAAAAGGCCCGGGGTGAAATTGGATAGGCCGTATGGGTGAAAACGGAATCAAAATGGCTAAGATAGTCCAGGACTGCTGTCCGGTCAAAGTAGTCCATGACCCATCCTTCTCCACCGGGCGCTGCGCGTTTTACCTCTTGTTTTGTGTACCGGATTCCGAACAGGCTAATCTCCCAGTCTGCTAAACCAACAGGGATATCCATGCTGTCATTTTTTAGCCTGTGGCTCAGGTTAATGCGCTTCTCACCGTCGAAGGCGTATACGGCAACAATGTCTTGAAAATCGAATTGTTCTTTTAGCTGCCCGGTGTGGAGGGGGATTCTGTCACTATTGCTGATGGTAAATTCTTTCATCACCAGTTTTTTCGCAGCATCTTCCTGACTGACCATTGCTCCTCCGAAAGGCCATCCTGTTCCCAGGGTTATATCCACACCCATTTGACGTTTCCCGGCTTCTTCAATGGTGAATCTGACCATTTCCATCCAGTCTTCCGAAAGGAAATTCATGAATTGATCTTCATACCCTTTTACGCCGTAGATGGGGACAATATGAACCCCACCCATTCCGGCCGCGGACATGTCATCCAGTTGTTCGGATATATTCTCTTTATCAACAGCATTACCCATCCACCACCAGTAGGTCCAGGGTTTGGCAGTGTTGAAGCTTTCCTGTGCCTTGATGGCACTGAAACTAATCAGGATAATTATCAGTATGGTCAGTCTAAGTTTCATGGTCCGGCTGAGTTATTTATGGATTGATACCTTCATCCGGGTATCCGGTAGGGGTATAGTCCACAGTTGTGCTGCCTCCCCAGCCCAGGTTTTGATCCAGGATCCTGTCTTTATTTGCATCAATGGCCTCTGAAGGGAAGGGATATAACTTGTGGTGTTCTTCACCTATCAGCTCACGTGATCTTTCATCAAGGATATAATCGATGCTTACATCCCCGCTGGATATGGTCGATGCTCCAGCACGTTCCCTTATCGCGTTGATCCATATGGCTGCATCCCCAGGATTGCCATTCATTAAATGGGCTTCTGCATATAGAAGATAGGACTCAGCCAGGCGAAGATGGCCCACTGTAAGGTAAGCGTTACCGCGCTTATTCCAGTCGTTTGTGGTCGTATTATCAAGTTCCCATTTGCGTGTATACATATAAGTGTGCCTGTCTGCATTGTCCGGTTTTCCCATGTCGTCAGGTCTGAAGATGTCTAAAGTATAGAGGCTGTCTCCTTCGTTCATGTCATCGTTAAATGCCACATCATTTCGGTATAGAGTTTCGCTCAGAGGGTAAGTACTTGTATCGGTTAATGATCCATTTGCATTCCAGTCGTAAACAAAAAATTTCCGTATGGAAGTTTCAATGCCACGTATATCATCCATTTCATACAAATAATTATCCCGACCATCGGTGTTGGTCCATAACCATTGATCGATTATGTGTTCATCTGCGGGATCTTTGAGGTATTTATATTGATCGTATAGTTGATAGTCGCTCTCATTGAACATGGACCATGGGGTACATATATAGCGGCCTCTTCCACAACCGCCGAAGCGTTCATGCCATTCTGCATTTTGCTGTATTTTGGAGTATTTGCGATAATGCCCCACCCAGTTCTCCATTAGATTTAGTATCTGAGAACCAGGAATATCCAGGCCGTTGGAAATAACAAAGAAAGTCTCAGTATTACCCTGGTTTGTAAAGGGGCTTCTGATCACATCCTTGAACATATTTCCATCAGGATTACCGGCAACTCTTCCAAAACGGTCCTTCACAAGGCTGAAGCTGCTACCTTCACACAATGGCTTCAGTACATCCAATGCATTCTGGAAGTCACACAGAGAAAGGTATAGTTCCCCAAGATAGTGTCTGGCTACAGCACCGTTTATTCTGATTTTATCTTCACGATCCAGGGGGAGATTATCCACAGCAAAAATCAGATCTTTTTTCATCTTCTCCTTAATGTCTTCAATAGAATTCCTCTCCCAGGCGGGTGACATGCCTTCAAAACGGTTAATAGGCGAATCACGGGTGGAAACATTATCTGTATTAATGACCCAGAGACCCTCTTGTCCTGCCAGTTCACTGTCGATATAAAGCTTTCGCATCATTCCATAAACTGAGTTCATGCTGGCACAGAAGCCTGAGTAATCTACAAAAAGATTTTCGGAATAAATAGCATCTTTGGGTTCTTCCCTCAAAAATTCATCTTCATCACAACTTCCAAAGAAAAATAAACTGATGCTGAATAATAGGAGTATCTTTTTCATAATATTTCATTTTCTGTATCATTGGTTAAAAGCTGCCACTTGATTATTTTCCTGCTTAACTCTTCGACCTTTGGGTTATGCTTCTCCAGGTAAAAGAGGTTGTTGGTTTCCAGGAAATTTTCAGCATTCTCCTGGACGAGGGCTGGTTTGCAGTGCTCAAAGGGAAGTCCGGCTACGAATTTCCGGCAGGACGGGCAGCTCCACCGGCAGGGTAAGGTCATTATTGATTACCCGATGCGAGTGGGGATACAGGCCACTCATAATTGTTCCCCTGCCAGGTGAACACACTGGTTGCGATACATAGGCATTCTCAAATATAAAGGAGTTCACCGCGAGCGTATCCAGATTGGGAGTCTGGATGACATCATTTCCATAGGCCTTCATCGTGAAATACTGCTGCTGGTCGGTCATGATGAAAAGCATATTCATCTTTTGCTTTGCCTGTATATCGATGCAAAATGCACCCAGACAAAAGCTCATAAGTACGATGAATATGGATAACTTCTTCATTCTTCCACTATTTTTGATGAGCGAAGAAGGTTGTTGCTTAATTCAATATCCTTCGATTGACTTGATTCTAAAAACACCCTTGCTCCTTTACTGAGTTGACAACTGTGGATAAAAGCCTCCTGTAAGGCTTTAAGTTCCATAATTGCTCTGTCCTCAAGGGAAGAACCCGTACTGAAATTGTCAATTTCTATATCTTTTGCCTCATGAATGTACAAAGGAGAACCCGAGTTGCAGTTGATCCTCACATCACTGATTCTGAATTCCCGGACAAAGCTGGCTTCAAGACCATTTTCAGCCTGGAAATTCGAATTAACAAGAGAAAAATCTTCCACCAGCGCTTCAGGTAATCCAGTAATCTGAACGCTGTTGAGAAGATCCGTGGCTGTAATATTGCTGATGTGAATATTCCGGAAGTAAGGTGTTTTCTCGCTTACCGGGACTGGCCTGTTTTCCTTGGTGCCGTAGTACATGTCGATGGAAATGGCTGTCTCCACATCTGACATTATGATGTTATCGGCCCTGTAGTTTTCAACGGTTCCACCCCGGTCCCGGTTGGTTTTAATACGCAGGCCCCTCAGGGTTCCATTGAATACACAATTGGAAATAGCCAAGTTTTTTACACCTCCTGACATTTCGCTGCCAATGCCTACTGCGCTTCTTCCATGGGCAAAGGTGCAGTTGCTGATCACGATGTTTTCGCAGGGGATTCCCACTCGTCTACCATCTTCATTATAGCTGGATTTTATAGTGATGCAGTCATCTCCACAGTCCACAAAACAGTTCAGGATGCGCACATTTTTGCAGGATTCCGGGTTGATTCTATCTGTATTGGGAGACTCGTAGGGTTGGATGATTGAGATTTTCTTGATGGTCACATTCTCACAATATACGGGGTGGATTGTCCAGGCCGGGGAGTCAATGATACTTAGCTCGCTGATCAATACATTCTTACAATTATAGAGGTTAATGCGGGAAAGCATGCGCTCAAAATCATCACCAAGGGCAATGCCTTCGGATTTGTCATAGATACCCGAGATATAAATAGGTCATCTTTTCTGACCCCCCGGAAAGAGATAGATTGTGCTGTTGCTTGTGTCCGGTTCTAGAGGCCAGGCCCACCCAGTCGGTATCGTGGCCTCCTTCAGGATAGGCAAAATCCCCGGCCAGCTGCAAGAGGGTTTCACGGTCATGGACCTCATCGGGATAGTTGGCGAGGATGGCATCTCGGTACTCTGTCCAGGTTTGTCCCGGAAGGCCTTGCATGAAAGCATTGATTGATTTCTGTATTGTCTGTTTCATCCCCTTGCAGGGCATTGTTGAACTGCTGCTCGAGGGAAGTGGTATTTCCGGGATGGCTCAGAGGGTTGGTCATATTGCGTTCCCACATATCCCTCCATTAATCGGCAGCATTCTGCATATCGGGCATATGGGCCACTTGATCCCATGTGTAAAACATGTTGTAAGAAACCTGGATTTTCCCTGCTTTTCCCTGCTTGGTTCCAATGAGGATTACGCCATTTGCTCCCCTTGAGCCGTAGATGGAAGTTGAGGAGGCATCTTTAAGGACTTCCATACTCTCAATATCATTGGGATTTAGTTCAGAGAGACTCCCATCATATGGAATGCCATCCAGGATGATCAGCGGGGCGTTGCTCGCGGTGATAGAATTTTCACCCCGTATCAGCACATTGGCTATTCCTACTGCTGTAGATCCTCCTGTGGTGATTTTTACTCCGGCCATGCTGCCCTGCAGGGCCTGGGTAAGGTTTGTGCTGGGCCTTTCTTTAATGATTTCCGTGTCAAAGGAGGAAACGGACCCTGTCACATCACTCTTCTTCTGTCGCCCGTACCCAATGGTGATTACTTCCTCGATGCCAATACTGCTCATCTCCAAAGAGACATCTATGCTACTCAGGTTTCCGACAGCCCTTTCCTGGTTCTGCATTCCAATGAAGGAAAAGACCAG
>CAZCQL010000061.1:0-29634 GCA_964500835.1 uncultured Bacteroides sp. | reverse complement strand
CTGAAGCCAGGTTAATGAAAGGTGCAGAAATTCTTGCAGAGAGGTTCTCTGCCGAGTCGAGCATCAATGAGAACCTGGGTGGAAAGAGAGCGAAATCTTCAGATACAAAAATTCAGGGGCAACATATTGATAATATTGGCCGGAACATTGGCATTAATGATCGTTTCCTGATAATTCGTGAACTGTTTGGAGGAGATTCTGATAAGTTTGGCAACTTGGTGAACGACCTGGAAGGAACCGGCAACTACGAAGATGCGGCTAGTCTCCTCGAAGCACAATTTTCTGATCAAATGGATCATGAAGGTGTCGAAATTCTGGCAGGATTGATCAGGCGCCGGTTTACCCAGTTATAAAATGGCGAAATTATTCTTGGTACCGACTCCTATTGGTAATCTTGGTGATATTACATTGAGGGCTCTTGAGGTATTAAGAGAAGTTGACCTTATATTGGCGGAAGATACACGTAAATCAGGAATATTGCTTAAACACTTTCAAATTAGCAAACCTGTTCAATCCCACCATAAATTTAATGAGTACCGAACACGGGAGTCACTTGTGCAAAAATTGCAAAGCGGAATTTCGATGGCACTAATAACCGATGCAGGTACACCTGGAATCTCTGATCCTGGTTACCTTCTTGTAAGGGCCTGCCTTGATCAGGATATCGAAATAGAAACCCTTCCTGGGCCCTCTGCCCTTTTGCCCGCTTTGGTTAATTCGGGTCTTCCGTGTGACAGGTTTTCTTTCGAGGGATTTTTGCCCCAGAAAAAAGGCAGAAATAAAAGACTAGCTGAACTCTCGAAGGAACCCCGAACGCTTATTTTTTACGAATCTCCCTTCAGGCTTAATAAAACACTGACCCAGCTTTCCGAGTACTTTGGACCTGACAGAAAAGCTTCGGTCTCCAGGGAACTTACAAAAGTTCACGAGGAGACCGTTAGGGGTACTCTTGAAGAAATTATTCAGTACTTCAGCGAAAAAAAAATAAAAGGTGAAATAGTCCTGATTGTTGGGGGTGCCTAGCCTAATAGGGCCGGACCTTCCCCGATCCGGTGATTTGAAAACTTATGGCAGGCTGACCCCTGTAAATAACATCCCCCGACCCGGTAATGGTAGCTTCAAGGATTTCAGTAGCCCATACAAAGATTCTACCTGATCCAGTAATGGTAGCATTTACTTCAGCTGCCTCAAGCTCGAGCGCATCGATTCTCCCAGATGAATTCAGGGTGTATTCTGCCGAAGAAATCTCACCATCAAGATCGATATTACCGGATCCACTAAGTATTGCATCAACCATGGACCCGTTAACAACAGAGGCCCTCACCCTTCCGGAAGAACTATGCCGAATACTCACATTAGCTGATTCACGTATGGTCCCTCCATGGATGGTACCAGAACCCGACTGAACTAACCTAAGTTCATTGACAGTCGATTCCAGAATCTCAACCTTACCGGAACCCGAATTCGTAATGGCGAGTTCCCCGGCCACGACAGTTTCGATGCTCATCTGTCCCGATCCTGAATTTGAAAACTTTACCCCAGGTGCATCTGCCACATCGGCTACTACTTCACCTGAGCCGGAAAGAGCCAACAACTCCAGTTCAGGAAGAGAAACATATATCTCTACTGGGGAATCAGATCTATAACAGGTCCCATTTTTCGTCTCTATCCTCAGCGTGTTTCCCGACACATGCGTTTTTATAATTGGAATCAGGTTTCCTTGGGCAACTACTTCCACATCAAATTCATCTGACTGAGTTACAAACACATCAAAGGATCCATTGTTACTTACCCCGGTGAAATCACTAATATCGCGTACCTCGCTAATGACGGGACCTGTTCCATTGAGACAGGGTCCGTAATAATCGCACGCTGTGAATACCACCGATAAAATTAACATACCTGGTACTATGATCTTATTCATTATTTCATTCGTTAGGTTAAACTAATCTGTGTTTTCTTAATCTAAGAGACAACGATATCATTTAAAAGATGCATCAGCAGGCAAATAAAATAGTAGCTTCTGGCCAACGTACTTTTAATTTGGAAAGATTGTATACCGATCAAACGGATCAGACAGCATATTTCACCAACCATGCGACAGAAATAAGTAAAATTGATAATTGGTATGAAGAGGATATCCGGATTGAATCATGGATGATTGAACCTTTCGATAGCAGTGTGGTCGAAGAAGAACTAAATGTGGAGCCATGGATGACCAAACCATTTGCATCAACTGAAATCATCTGGGTACGAGAGTGGATGCTTTAGCCTGATGAAGGTAATCTTGCTCCTTCCAGTGTACGTAATCGAACACCTTTGTAACAGGAGCGTTCAGAAATAACAGATCATACCCATTGCCAAAATATATGTTATTGTATTAATTTACAGCTCTTTGTATAGTTTGGCACGAATTGTGCTCAATTCATTCCAACCATTTATCAATAGAAAAGTAAGAGACATGAAAACATCGAAAAACATAATCTTAAGCATCGCACTGGTTGCACTGACAGCCACTTCTTTCGGACAACTTTCTGTCATGAAGGACAAGTTGTTTAACAAACAAAAAAATGAAGTTGAATATATGACAACTGAATACGGTAACAAGAACAGCCGGATCGAAAATTGGATGCACGATCTTCGCAGCTGGTCAAGCCACAAAGCTTCCAGAGACTTTTATACAGCTCCGGTTGTTAGTTCCTCCTTTATCATTGAAAATACAGAAGTCATATACGAAGATGAGATAGGACTGGAAAACTGGATGGCCAATACCTTTGAATGGTCTATAGCTGATGAAGAACTTTGCCTGGAGGCATGGATGATAACCCCTTTTGAAAGCAATGATTTAGATGAATCCCTGGAAATCGAAAACTGGATGACCGCTCCTTTCGAAGCTTCTGAAGCAATCGAAATGGAATCCTGGATGACAGAGGCATGGATCTAACACATCATGTGACCTTGCACTCAATCATATTTCAAATACCGCCTCACACCAGGCGGTATTTTTTTACGCTAAAAAGGGGAAGGCTCATCAAAACCGTTGTTCATTCCGATGTCGTCGTTCAACGCCTCCCTGCTGCCTGCATCAGCATTCATTTTTGAGCCAACAATAAAACCGTTCTCGTCATCATCTGCCATGGCTAGTGCATCGTCCAGATCCACGAATTTGGCAAACTCACGCACAAACTTCAATTGGATATCACCTACTGGTCCATTCCTGTGCTTGGAAACAATAATCTCTGCAATCCCCTTTAATGAGTTTCCTTCTTCATCCACATCAATCCCATAATATTCCGGTCGGTGAATAAAGAGGACCAGGTCGGCATCCTGCTCAATGGCACCAGACTCCCGAAGGTCTGACAACTGCGGGCGCTTGTTACCGGAACGCATTTCCACACTCCGGTTAAGCTGGGATAGTGCAATAACAGGTATATCAAGTTCTTTAGCGACACTCTTAAGCGATCGTGAAATATTACTCACCTCCTGTTCACGACTCCCCGAATCTTTGGAGCCTGTCATCAGTTGCAGGTAGTCAATTACCACAGCCTGGATATCATATTTTTGCTTTAGACGACGAACTTTCGCCCTGAACTCGAAGATTGAGATGGCTGGGGTGTCATCCACATATATGGGAGCTTTTTCAAGATCTTTGATTTTGTATTCCAGCTGCTCCCATTCATAGTTTTCTAATCTTCCGGTTCTTATTTTATCTGAGGCCAGTTGTGTCTCGCCAATGATCAGCCGATTTACAAGTTGAATGGATGACATTTCTAGTGAAAAAAACGCCACCGGACGGTTATGGTCCACAGCCATGTTCCTGGCCATGGAAAGTACAAAGGCAGTTTTTCCCATGGAGGGTCGTGCCGCGAGGATGATCAGGTCTGATTTCTGCCACCCCGATGTCAGTCGGTCAAGCCTTGTAAATCCAGATGGCACTCCACTAAGACTATCCTCGCGCTTAGCAGCTTCCTCAATTTGCTCAATGGCAGTTTTCAGCAGGTTGTTAAGCTTTATAGTCTCCTTCTTGATATGCCCTTCCGCAATGTTCAACAACTCCCTTTCCGAATAATCCAGGAGATCGTCCACGTCGGTGCTTTCATCAAACGCCCGTTCCTGAATATCCGAGGAAACCCTAATAAGTTCTCTTTGAATATACTTTTGCGCCACAATGCGGGCATGATACTCCAGGTGAGCCGCCGATCCAACCCGGGATGTGAGCTGTGCAATGTAGACAGTGCCGCCAACTGATTCCAGCTTCTCCAGTTTTCGCAATTCCTCAGTGACGGTGAGCAGGTCAATGGGCTTTTCCTGCTGGGAGAGAGACTGCGCAACTTCAAAAATCTGCTGATGCGCCTCCTTGTAAAAACTTTTCGGCTCAACGATATCCAGCACTGAAAGCAAGGCATCTTTTTCAAGCATGATAGCCCCCAGTACTGCCTCCTCCAGGTCCATCGCCTGCGGAGGTATCTTCCCATAGTCAAGAGCAATTCCCGGGTTCTTTTTCGATGTGCTGCCTTGTTGTTTTGCCATATAGAATCAATTTGGGCCCTAAGGTAAGAAACCACCCCTGTCTCAGTTCTGACCCCTTAAATTTCTTATACACACTGCAGCCAAAGTTTTAATTAACAAATGTTGAAAAATGCAATATCTTTATACGCCATGATCCTATTCTCACCAGCAAAAATCAACATTGGCCTACAGGTGATTGAAAGGCGGATGGATGGATTTCACAATCTACAATCGCTTTTGTTTCCAGTGGGTTTGTGCGATATTATGGAGATCAGGATATCGTCGGAAGCCGGTAGAAGACTTCAATTCCACCAATCCGGTATTCAATTTAAGGACTCTGTCAACAAAAATCTTTGTGTAAGAGCCTGGGGACTTTTTACACATGAATGTCCTCTTCCGCCCATATCGATGCACCTCCACAAACAGATTCCCGTCGGTGCCGGATTGGGTGGCGGATCATCCAACGCCTCGATAACTTTAAAAGGATTGAATTTACTGGCTGGAAATTCTCTTTCGCAAGAACAACTTCAAAATTTGGCAATCAAGCTGGGTAGTGATTGCCCTTTTTTCCTTCAGGAGAATCCGATGATGATGCATGGTCGGGGAGATATTCTTAGTCCACTGCCTATTCAATTCAAACCAATGCATCTGATTCTGATCTTTCCTCAGGTTCATGTTTCCACCCAGGAAGCCTATTCAGATGTAAATCCTTCAAAACCTAATTATTATCTAACAGAATTAATTGAAGCGCCTCTGGATCAATGGAAGAAGCTGATAGTTAATGATTTTGAATTCTCACTATTTAAAAAATATCCTGAATTAAGGAGGATTAAAGAAACCCTTTATCAGGAGGGTGCTGTGTATGCCTCCTTGAGCGGGAGCGGATCATCATTGTATGGATTATTTTCAGCCCCTCCTGTCCTGCCAAAAGAACTGGAACAATACGTAATCTGGACAGGAAATATAGACATGAATATATTGAAATGGAATCCCGGTCAGTCCTGATTAAATAAGCTCCACCAGGTGTTGTGACTTGGAAACCTGTTCTCCTTCCGTAACCGAAATCTTCTTTATCACTCCATCACTTGGAGACAGCACAAGGTTTTCCATTTTCATTGCTTCCAGGATCAGAAGGGGTGTTCCTTGTTCTACCCGGGCACCCTCAACCTCCAGTATTTTCTTAATGGATCCGGGTATTACAGCTGTCACATTCTTTTCATCAGGCCTGGTCCAGCGTACCCTGTTTTTGAACTTTGAGGTAAGTCGGGTACGATACGAAACGTCACCAATCACCAAATTCTCCATGGGAGGATCTGCTATGGGATTGCTCTTTGATGAATTCTCAGAAAGGCTCATTGTTTGTGATTAAAAAGGTGGAATTCCATGTTTTTTTGCAGGCATTCCCACACTCTTTTCTCCGGAAACTTCAAGGGCATGCATTAACGATCTTCGTGTTTCCCAGGGTTCTATAACCGAATCTATAAATCCCTTTGCAGCAGCAACATATGGATTTGCGAATTTCTCTTTGTATTCCTTCACTTTTTGTTGTCTCATTTTATCCGGATCCTCTGCTGCTGCTATCTCTCTCCTGAATATAATATTTGCGGCTCCTTCCGGTCCCATTACTGCCACCTCAGCATCTGGCCACGCAAACACAAAGTCCGCTCTCAAATGCCTGGAATTCATTGCAATATATCCCCCACCATATGCTTTACGCAAAATCAGGGTAATTTTAGGTACCGTTGCCTCACTGTACGCATACAATAATTTTGCACCATGTCTGATCACTCCTGCATGCTCCTGATCCACCCCGGGCAAATAACCGGGTAGATCCACAAATGTCACGATAGGAATGTTGAAGGCATCGCAATAGCGGATAAACCTGGCAGCTTTATCTGATGAATCGACATCCAATACTCCCGCCAGCACGAGGGGTTGATTGGCAACAAATCCCACAGTACGTCCTCCCATGGGGCCAAATCCAATAACGATGTTTGCTGCCCAGCCTTCCTGGATCTCAAAGAAGTCTGAACCATCGGTCACAGCCCTGATGACGCTTCGTACATCATAAGGTTTCTTTTTCTCAGCTGGGACAATACTTGAGACATCAAATTTCTCAAGGGGCTCTTTTAACTCCTTCCTCGCAGGAATATCTGTATTGGACCAGGGGAGGTAGCTTAGCAATGATTTTATTTGATCAAAACATTCCTTTTCGGTCTCAGAAAAGAAATGGGCATTCCCGGTAATTTCACTGTGGACCCGGGCCCCACCCAGCTCTTCCATGGTTATATCTTCTCCGAGGACTGTTTTTATTACCTCTGGTCCAGTAATGAACATTTTAGAAATACTATCCACCACAAAGACGAAATCTGTTAATGCCGGAGAGTATACCGCTCCACCGGCACAGGGCCCCAGGATCACCGAAATTTGCGGGATCACTCCCGATGCAAGGGTATTCCTAAAAAATATTTCCCCATATCCTGCTAAAGAACTAACCCCTTCCTGAATTCTAGCTCCTCCAGAATCATTGATCCCAATAAGCGGCATCCTCATTTTTAAAGAGTGGTCCATGATCTTTGTGATCTTCCTGGCATGCATGTTCCCTAGGGAACCCCCTGCCACAGTGAAATCCTGAGCAAAAATGCATACCGGTTTGTTTCCAATCGTACCGGTGCCAGTAATCACACCATCCCCATGCAGGATTTTTTGATCCATGCCAAAATCCCTGGCTTCATGCTCCACAAACATGTCGTATTCATTAAACGACCCTTCATCCAGCAATTTTACAATTCGTTCCCTGGCCGTCATTTTCCCCATGGCAACCTGCTTTTGGATAGCTTTTTCACCACCCCCCTGCTGCACCTGTTCTCGCCGCTTTTGTAATTCCTGAACCTTTTTGGAAGAGGCCATTGTTTTTGAATTTGATTTGCGGTACAATCTTACAAAAAACATCACTGTTAGAAAAACTGTTGCACAATATTTTCTTACCTGGGGGCAAGCCGCATCAGGAAGGCAGCAATGATCAAAAAGAAGATGTTTGGCAGCCAGACTGCAGCAACCACCGGCAGCATTCCTCCGATGGCAAATTGCTTCGAAAACTGGGTAAATAGTATATAAGAAAAACTGATCACCACTCCTAAAGCGATCTGCAGACCAATTCCTCCCCTCATTTTTTTGGAAGATACCGCCACTCCAATCAGGGTAAGTATCAAAGTAGTGAATGGGAACGCAATGCGGTTATGACGTTCTATCTGGTAGGAAATCACATTGGTTTCTCCTTGCATACGTTGCTTTTTAATAAACTCGTCAAGTTCTTTCAGGCTCATGGTCTCGACGATATTTAATCGCATTCTGAAATCTTCCGGATGAATGCTGAGGGTTGTATCGATCATTCTTCCCTCCTCTAACGTCTCTTTCAATCCATCGATGGTTCGGATATAATACCTCCTGGCCTGCCATTTATTGGTGGCAGTATCCCACCTTATTTGGTCTGCAAACATTTTTGACACTAATTCACCCTCCTCGAATTTCTCGATGGTAAATTGATATCCTACCTTCGAAACATTGCTGTAGCTCTGAAGATACACATAAATCCCCGGTTCAATTTGGCGGTGAAAATCCTTTGTCTTAAATCGAATCGGCCTCTTTTTTACATATTGTTCTTCAAAATTGAGTTTAACCTTATTGGCACTTGGAATAACCTGGTCACTTAAATAAAAAGCAAACGCCGCAATAAATATGGCTGATATCATATAAGGGAGCAATAATCGACGAAAACTCATCCCACTGTTTAGAATAGCGATGATTTCGGTATTATATGCCATCCTGGAAGTAAAATAGATTACTGCAATGAAGGCAAACAAGGAACTGAATAGTACGGCAAAATATGGGATGAAATTTAAATAGTAGTCAAATAGGATTGCTTTCAGGCTGGCACCACTTTCAAGAAAATCATCAATTTTTTCGGACAGATCAAAGATCACCACAATAGAAAGAATCAGTGCGATGGACAGGAAAAACGATCCTAAAAATTTTCGGATCACGTAAACGTCCAGCATCTTCAATCCGAAAAACCTTACAATCTTATACTTAAATCCAATGTTATCTTTTCCTTCCATGAAGTGAATGTGCCGTTTTTTATTTCATCAAACGCTTTCCTAACAAGCCAAAGGTAGAATGCCAGGTTATGTAAACTTGCAATTTGGGCTCCAAGCATCTCACCGGCTACGATTAAATGACGCAAATATGCTTTTGAATATTGCATGTCAACATAGCTGTGGCTATCTGCATCAATGGGAGAATAATCCTGCATCCATTTCCTATTCTTGATATTGATGATTCCTTTCCTGGTATAAAGCATGCCATTTCTCCCGTTACGTGTAGGCATCACACAATCAAACATATCTACACCCAGAGATATAGCCTCGAGAATGTTCACCGGAGTTCCCACCCCCATCAGGTACCGGGGTTTATCTCCCGGCAAAACACGATTAACCAGCTCCAGCATGGCATACATCTCCTCTGCAGGCTCTCCAACTGAGAGGCCTCCAATGGCATTTCCATGTGCTCCCTTTTCTGCCACGTATTCTGCAGATGCTTTTCTCAAATCTTTAAATACGCTTCCCTGAACAATAGGAAAAAAAGCCTGTCCATGTCCATAAAGCGACTCTGTTTTTTCGAATTGAACCAGACCCCTGTCCAGCCAGCTGTGTGTCAGATCAAGCGATTTCCTGGCATAGTCATAGTCACATGGCCAGGGAGTGCATTCATCGAAGGCCATGATAATATCTGCTCCAATAACCCGCTGGGTATCTACGATGTTTTCCGGTGTAAACAGGTGTTTGGAACCATCAATATGGGAACGAAACCAGGCGCCTTCAGGCTTCAGCTTCCGGTTCGCAGCAAGTGAAAAGACCTGGTAACCTCCACTATCGGTTAGAATAGAGCGATCCCAGTTGATAAATTTGTGAAGCCCTCCGGCTTTCCTTACTGTATCGAGGCCTGGCCTAAGATATAGGTGGTAGGTATTTCCCAGGATAATGGATGCATGAATGTCATCCCGTAACTCTTGTTGGTGAATACCTTTTACACTCCCTGCAGTACCCACAGGCATGAACACAGGGGTGTGAATCTCGGAGTGGTCAGTTTTGATCGTGCCGGCCCGTGCAAAGCTATTTTTGTCCTGGTGAAGTATTTGAAAATTCATGGAAAAATATGAGATCAGCCAAAGATAAGCAATTGTTGAAAACCTGCTTTTTCTTTTATGTGATTGCCAGCTAAATTTGAATTTCATGAAACCGGGACAATTAATCGCAAGTTCGACCATATATGATTGGGTGTTGCTCGCCCTCTTTGGTGTCACATTGATGATACAATTAGGATACTATGTATTGGTATTCCTGAAACTGCCCCTATATAAGCCTGAAAAGAAAAGAAAAACAAAGAAGGGCGTTTCAATAATCATTTGCGCAAAAAATGAGATGGAAAACTTACAGAAGTTTCTCCCAAAAGTCCTGGAACAGGATTATCCTGTTTTTGAAGTAGTGGTGGTGAATGACTGTTCCACAGACGATACTGAACAGTTGTTATCTGAGTTAATGGTTCATTATAAACACCTGCGCTATACCTCGATTCCTGCAAGCGAAAAGTTTTTACACGGAAAGAAACTTGCCTTAACAATCGGGCTTAAATCAGCCAAATACGATCACGTGTTACTAATCGATGCAGATTGCTACCCGGTGAGCAACCTGTGGCTTCAAAGAATGGCAGCGAATCTTACCCGGGAAAAGAAGATTGTCCTTGGCTATGGTGGGTATGAACGAAAAAAAGGACTGCTTAATATCCTCATCCGCTATGAAACTGTATCTACTGCCATACAGTATCTTTCATATGCCATATCGGGAAGGCCTTATATGGGAGTGGGAAGGAATCTGGCCTATGAAAAGGATCTTTTTTTTAGCAACAAAGGATTCGCTAATCATTATCATCTGGCTTCTGGAGATGATGACCTGTTCGTAAATGAAACAGCGAATAAAGAAAATACCAGCGTGGAGATCAGCCATGAGAGCCATACACTCTCTGTACCGAAAACTTCATTTAAAAGCTGGGTTAAACAAAAGAAAAGGCACCTGACTGCTGGAGCTCATTATACCATGCGATCAAGAACTCGTATCGCCGGCGAAATCATAAGCCGGTTGATGAACTATTTGTCTCTTGTTCTGTTGTGTATTCTGTCACATTGGGTATGGGTCGTAGGGGCACTTTTTGGAGTATTAATAATTACCAGAATGATCATCTTTGGATTGGGAATGCAGCGTTTGTGCGAAAAGTATTTATTAGTACCTTCGCTGCTGCTTGATCTGATCATGCCGCTTATGCTGGGAATCATTTGGTTGGGTAGCAAATTTGAATCAAAGAATCAGTCATGGAGTTAAATTCCAATCTTTCCCCTAAAGCCCAGATGGATATTGAATTGGTGGCAAAAGCAAGGAAAGGTGATCAGCTGGCCTACGGAGAGCTCCTTGGCCGGTACCGGGATGCCATTTATTTCATGCTGCTCAAGATGGTGAACAGCCCCGTAGATGCCGAGGACCTCACTATCGAGGCTTTTGGGAAAGCCTTTAAGAATATCGATCAGTATACTCCAAATTTTGCCTTCTCCACCTGGCTATTTAAGATCGCCACCAATAACTGTATTGATTTTATTAGAAAGAAACGGGCGAGTCATGTTTCTCTGGATCAGACAGTTGATGGTGAAGACTCACTTGCCCCTTCATCACTGATCCAATCCGATAGCCCCGACCCGGAATTGACGATGATCAATAAGCAGAAAATTAAGCACATGCGGAAGGTGGTTGCCCGGTTAAAGCCCAGATACAGGACGCTGGTCGAGCTTAGGTACTTCAAAGAGTATTCCTACGATGAGATTGCTGAGGAACTGGATATTCCAATTGGCACAGTTAAAGCACAGTTATTCAGGGCCCGGGAGTTACTGCTCAACATTCTAAGCCGATCCAGCGAGAAGCCCTAGTGCATGCAACTTATACGCAAATACTTTCCTGACCTTGAACGTGTACAGGTGGGACAGTTTGAGAAACTGTTGGAGATCCTTCCCTCACTGAATAAAAAGGTCAATGTCATTTCCAGAAAAGATGTGGATTTCCTTGAAGAACGACATATTCTGCATTCTTTATCCATAGGAATGAAATTCCGGTTTAGAAATAAAACATCTGTAATTGATGTGGGAACTGGAGGAGGGTTCCCGGGTATTCCTTTGGCTATTCTCTATCCTGAAACCCGGTTCCTTCTTGTTGATTCCATTGGTAAAAAGATTCGCCTGGTTCAGGAGATTAGTGAAACTCTGAAGCTACAAAATGTGACTGTTTTGCAGGAAAGAATGGAAAAACTGAATGCAACCGCCGATTTTGTGATTTCGAGGGCTGTAACTGCTTTCCCGGTACTGTACAACTGGACACATCATCTCATCAAGCCTGGAGATGGTTACAGGATGGCCAATGGCCTGATTTCTTTAAAGGGAGGCGATCTGGATGAGGAACTGGGAGCATTCAAAAGCAAAGTTGAATTGTATCCCATATCTGCATGGTTTGACGAGTCATTTTTTTATACAAAAATGATTGTTTATCTGAAAAAATGACTAATTTTGCACCCTCAAAACAATTCATGTGATGAAGCGAACATTTCAGCCATCCAACAGGAAAAGGAAGAACAAACATGGTTTCAGGGAGCGGATGTCTTCAGCCAGCGGACGAAGCATCCTTACAGGAAGAAGGAAGAAAGGTAGAAAAAAACTGTCAGTCTCCGATGAACCCAGGCAAAAAGCCTAAACTAAACTGTTCGTATTTCGCCCATAAGAACTGACCGGTCACTGGTTGGTTTTTTTTTGAACCTACTTTAGCTGATTATTTGTATTTTCACACCGACTCATCACTGGTGTAATGGCTAAAAGCGGTCCCCACAAAAAAAATAAGCAAAAAGATCATCAATCACTGAAATCCAGATACTCCTTTCAGTTTCTTTTTCATGAACCGGGCCACAATCAGGTTTCTACTGAATACCTGACGGAATTTGCAGAGAAGATAAAATCCGAGCATGCATCCCACTCAGTCCTTTGCTGTTTCTATCAAGGTACGCCACCCCATCGGGATGGGCACAAATTGATCAAATACATTGCTTCAGATCGGCCTGATGGTCAAGAGATCCGTGATACATTTAAGGAAGGCTATACCGTCATCTTAGAAAACCATCCACTGAAAAGGCAGATTAATCCCAACGAATTTTTCAGGCTCCCTCTTCCGGTGGATGCAAACCAACGGACATTATACGACATCTCCTTCAAGGGGAAGAAGCGCATCGAACAGGCTGGTGTGATAATCCCTGCCGAAGCCATGCCGTATCTTCTTACTGTGACAGCCAGGGAGAAATTTCCTGATCCTGATCTAATTCGATTGATGCTGAGAAAACATGGATTTGAACGGAAAGAGGTAATAATAAATCAGGACGCCCCGTTCGAAGAGGGATCGGCATCGGGTCCTTTATTCTGGGACAAGCTGAAGATCAACCTGAAATGGAATACAACACTCCCAATAAAAGAATCGCAAGTTCCTGCCCTAAGGAACTTATTTTTTCTAAAGGAGCATCCTTTATTCAGGCTGGCATTCTTCCTCACAGCGCTGGCGATCTTTATAATTCTTCCGATATTAAGTCAGGATGCAGGGCTCTCAGGCGACGACGAAAAACACTATCAACATGCCCTTAAAGTCTACCGCTATTTTACCGAGGATGATCCCTCGGCACTAGATGATCCAAAATTCAAACTGAACTACTACGGCCAATCGTTTGATTTCTTCACCTACCTGTTGATTCGTCTCTTTCATTTGGAAGGTAGTCCTTACGAAGCAAGGCATGCAATGGTAGCCTTAACCGGAGCAGCTGCGATTCTGTTTACGGGTCTCCTCGTTCGATTATTTGCTGGTTATTCCGGAGGATGGCTGGCCCTGATACTGATGTTTCTTTCTCCAAGATTTCTGGGTCATTCCTTCAACAATTCCATGGATGTTCCGTTCGCCTTAGGAAATATTTTTACCTTATACCACATCATCCTTTTCCTAAAAAAACTACCTCGTATCAGCACCCGTTCTGCGCTTTGGATTGCATTAGGAATTGGATGGAGCAATGGGATCCGAATTGGGGGTCTCCTGCTCATCCCATACTTGTTTATGTTTGCAGGACTCTATTTGCTGGTCCACAAATGGCCCTGGAAGTTCTTTTCAATTGCATGGTGGCGATTCGCCCTTAAGGGACTACTCACCCTGGTATTAATCTCGGCCGGTGGGTACCTCCTAAGCCTTCTTACATGGCCCTATGCTCTTCAGGATATCATCAACCATCCCATTCAGGCATTTAAGGTGATGACCAACATTCAGGTCTCAATCAGGGTGTTGTACGACGGATTGGTTCTATGGTCAGATAATCTTCCATGGCATTATATTCCAAAAAATATTCTGATAAGCGTGCCCGTAATCATTTTATTGGGATGGATTACATCTTCTGTTACATGGTATATCGATCGAAAAGATAACCAGGGGTTCTGGTATTTTTTGCTCTGGTTTACGATTTTGTTTCCCGTGGTATTTATTATCTACCGGGAATCAAATGTTTACGGAGGATGGAGACATATGATGTTCATCTATCCCTCCATGATAGCCCTGGCAGCGGTGGCAATTACTCACTTTATTAAAAGGGTGAAACCTGGTTGGATGTCATACATCATCATTGCACTTGTGATTGCCGGGTTGATTCATCCGTTGAAACACATCGTTAAAAACCATCCGAATACCTATATCTATTTCAACGAATGGTCCGGAGGCATCAACCATACGTATGGAACTTTTGAGACAGATTACTATGCAAATAGCCTGAAACCAGCAACGGATTACTTCCTTGAAGAAATTCTACCCGGTATCTCTTCGGCCAAAAACGGACCGGTCATTGTGGCAAGCAACTCAAACCTTGGTTACTATTTCAGGAATCACAGGGATAAGGTCCAACCCCTTTACTCGCGCTATTATGACCGGGGGAAATATGACTGGGATTATGCCATCCTATACTGCAACTATATCCAGCCGTATCAGTTAAACAACGGGTTATGGCCACCCAAGAATGTAATCCATGAGATCAAAGTGGATGATGTGGTCGTAGCAGCTATCATTGAGAGGAAAAATAAGGATGATTATAATGGTTCAACTTTACTGGCTGACGGACTTAGAGAACAAAATGGCGAAAAGCTCACGAAAGCAGTTGCCATGCTTGAGAGCGCAATTGCTTATGATGAAAACAACGAAGCAGCCTATCTTGAACTTGGGAATGCCTATACCGCATTTCTTCGATTCGATGATGCAAGGAATACCATGGACCGGCTCCTGAAACTTTATCCGGAATATGACAAGGCTTTAAATCTGAAAGGCTATTCATACCTTATTGAATCGGAGGTAAAGCAGGATATAACACTTCTGGAGGAGGCGATAAAGCTCATTAACCAGGCCATAAATTCAAACTACAAGTTCTATTCGGGCTACTATAACCTGGGATTGTGCTACGCAATGAAAGACGATAAGGATAATGCCATCTACAACCTCAAACAGGCTATCCGTTACAATGGGAAATTCACGGAGGCTTTTGAAAAACTTGCAGAGGTGTATCAGTCTTCCGGAGACATAGAGATGGCAAACACAGTAAGGGCACAAATAAACAGACTCCGGTGATGTTTTTTTTCTAATTTTGGTCTCTTCAAAGCAGATGGTATGAGGATAGCGGTGATTGGAGCAGGACCAGCCGGAATGACTGCGGCATACGAGATCTCTAAAGCTTTAGGGGATAAAGTTTTAGCCCTTGATGTTTACGAAAAAAGTGATCGTGTAGGTGGCCTTTCAAAGTCGATTGATCTATGGGATCAGCGTGTGGACCTTGGGCCACACCGATTTTTTAGTCACGATGCCAGCATCAATGCCTTATGGTTGGAAGTAGTTAAAGACCAATACGGCATTGTTGACAGGCAGACCAGGATCTATTATAAGAAAAAATTCTTTGATTACCCCATCCGGGCATTCAACGCATTGAATGGCCTGGGAATAATTGAAGCCTCGCATTGTTTCCTGAGTTATCTGGCAGAACGAATGTTTCCAACCAGGGACACATCCACATTCGAAGGATGGGTTAAAAGCAGATTCGGGAAAAGATTATATACCATATTTTTTAAAACCTATTCCGAAAAACTATGGGGTATTTCATGTACCGAGTTGGATTCTGATTTCGCAGCCCAACGGATTAAAAAGCTCTCCCTTTTCGAGGCCATCAAAAATGCAGTTTTCAGGGGGAAAAGCAATAAGCATGCAACCCTGGTGGAACAATTCGCTTATCCCATTGGGGGGACAGGGACAGTGTATGAAAAAATGCAGAAAAAGATCGAGTCGCGTGGTGGAATAGTTCATGTGAATACCGGAGTTGAAAAGGTGATAACTTCCAACGGAGCTGCCAGCTCTCTGAAACTGGAGAACGGGGAAATAAAATCCTATGACCAGATAGTATCAACCATGCCTATCTCCATACTCGTAGAAAGATTACCTGAAGTCCCCGATGCAATCGTGGAACAATCAAAAAAATTAACTTTTAGAAATACTATTCTGGTGTACCTCCGGGTTGACCGTGCAGATTTGTTTTCGGATCAGTGGTTATATATCCATGAACCATCTGTGGAAGTGGGCAGGGTTACTAACTTCAGAAATTGGCTTCCTTCTGTATACGGGAATTCCCAATCTTCCATACTCTGCCTTGAATACTGGTGCTTTTTTAATGATTCGCTGTGGAATCGGGAGCCGGAGGAACTTATTAGCAGAGCACGGGAGGAAATAGTCAGGACCGGCCTCGTGAAAGAAGAAAATGTAAAGGAGGGTCACGTGGTTAGGCTGCCGAGATGCTACCCTGTTTATTTCCGTGGATACCGGGAGGTAATGAAACCAGTCGAACAGTACCTGACTTCAGTGAAAGGATTGCATGCCATTGGAAGGTATGGTTCATATAAATACAACAATCAGGACCACAGTATTTTAATGGGTATGCGTGTTTCAGAGAACATCCTAAGTTCTGCAGGATATGACCTATGGAACATCAACACAGATTATGAAGTATACCAGGAATCCTCAATCATTACAAAAACTGGACTGGTGACCCAAAACTCATAGAAATCATTGAATAAACCTTACCTTTAACAAAGCTCATAAGATGGATTTTTTAAGGTTTCTGATTACAAGGAAATTCCTTCGTCACCTTGGCCTGGCTATTGCACTGGGAATCATATTGCTGCTTGGCACGCTGGTATGGCTAAAAATTTACACTCACCACGGACAAGCAATTACTGTCCCTAATTTGGCAGGTCTCACTGAAGATGAAGTTGATGAAGTAACTTCCTCTCGCCGACTTCGTTATGTAGTTATCGATTCGGTATTCTCCACAGAAATGCCAAGAGGTACCGTGCTCAAGCAAAATCCAGAAGCCAACTCCAGGGTGAAGAAGAACCGGAAGATATTCCTTACCATGAATGCCGTGAACCTGGAAATGGTATCGATGCCCAGGCTGGTGGGATTGTCAATTCGACAGGCGAGACTTGCTTTGCATAATGCAGGATTAATCCTTGGTGATATCAAGTATAAACGCGATTACGCCATCAATAATGTACTGCAACAAATGTACTATGACTCCGTTATTAATGAAGGAACAGAAATCACCAAAGGCGCAATCATTGACCTGGTACTTGGGATGGGTGTGAGTGAGGAGACTACCCGGGTACCTGATCTGGTCGGAATGTTATTAAGTGAAGCCACGGAGATGATAGCTGATTTCTATTTGAATACGGGTGCGATTACCTATGATGAGAGCATGGAAAATGAAGAAGACAGTGCGAGGGCTTTCATCTGGCGGCAGTACCCCGAATTTGAAGAGTTTAAGAGAATGAATATGGGAATGCAGGTAGATATCTGGATTACTGTGGATTCAACCCTTTTGCCAGCGCCCGATTCAATACTCTATGGTGAGGAGACAGAATTTGTTCATGAATAGATCCTTAAAAACTGGAATTGTAATCGCATGTAGCTTTTTAACTCCGTCCGGACTGCATGCCCAGGAAGTGATTGTACCGTTATCTTCTAATCCACAGCTCGCTAATTGCCACCATAAAAAACTGAATAAAAAAAAATCAGCTTCGGTTACCACTCTAACCCTTCCAATATTTGATGACTTTTCCACAGGTTCCGTATTTCCCGATTCAAGTATCTGGAGCGATGCGTTTGCCTTTATTAACAACAATTACTGTAGAAATCCTGTGACAAATGGAGTTGCCTCACTGGATGCCCTTGATGCAGATGGAAGTATTTACAAGGATGCTGTCCTGGCTCCTAATACCTTTGTGGCAGACCATTTAACTTCACAATCCATTGATCTGGACTATCCGGCGTCCGATAGCATTTATCTCAGTTTTCTATACCAGGGTGGAGGCCTTTGCGATGTTCCCGAGACTCATGATTCTCTGATGGTTGATTTTTATTCACCCGATTCAGGTGTGTGGGTCAACGTATGGAGCATTACGGGGGGAGAGAATCTACCGTTCAAGGATGTAATGATCCCTGTCAGGGATAAACGATTTCTGAAGAGCGGTTTTAAATTCAGGTTTAGAAACCGGGCAAGTCTTTCACGCAGCAATGATTATCCCGACATGAGGAGCAATGCTGATTACTGGCACGTGGATTATGTGAGGTTAGACCGAAACAGGTTTGCAGCTGATACGGTCCTTAAAGACGTAGCCTTTTCTACTGGTCTGAATTCTATTCTGAAAAATCTCACCTCCCTGCCCTGGGCACATTTCGAACAGGCCTACAATACTGTACTTGATCCCCTTGTTTTTGCCCGGTACCGGAACAACGATACCACAGCAAGAAACGTAACCAGGTCACTCACCATTCAGGAACCATTTTACGATGAAACCTATGCCCCCGGGGCTCCCACAGCCCAGGACCTGCCAGGCCTAGAGGATACTATTGTTAATTTCGGTTATATCTATCCTTTTAATTTTAGCCGCGGAGATTCGGCTGTTGTCCGGTTTCAAGCAGCCCTGCGCACCGACGAATTTGATCCTAAAGTAAATGATACTGTGACTCACAACCAGGTCTTTAAAGATTATTATTCCTATGATGATGGGACCGCTGAGGCTGGTTACGGATTACGGGGAGGAGGATCCGGAGACGGAGTGGTAGCTATGCAGTACCATTCATATCAGCCTGATAAATTAGGGGGAGTCTATATTTATTTCAATCAAGTTTATGATTCCCTCAATCTTAATTACTATTTCAATCTGGTGGTCTGGGACGATGCAGATGGTCAGCCCGGTTCAGTGATATGGGAAGATGACGGTGAATACCAACCCCTCTATACCTCTGGTTATCCGGGATTTATAAAGTATATGTTTTCAGAGCCAGTTTCGGTGGACGGACCATTTTATGTGGGGTGGCGGCAGTATAATGAGTTCCTGCTGAACGTAGGACTGGATCTAAACAACAAGCCATCTCCTTCTGTAATGTTCTACAATATCGAGGGTACCTGGCAATCCTCTTCAGCCCCTGGAGTAATCTTGTTCAGGCCATTTATATATAATGAAACCACCAGCGCCAAGGGAAAATTATCAGGGACGCCAACCATGCATATTTATCCCAATCCTGCCTCAGACCATCTCTATTTCGATCTGCCCCCAACTGTTGAAGGAAATAAGGTCCAAGGAGAAGGAAGTAAGATCCAACTTGAAATCTTTGATGCTTCAGGCCGTCTTGTTCTCCATTCCTCCACTCTGACCCACAGCGTGGATATATCCTCTATACCGGCAGGGATCTATTACGTACGGGCATTGGTTGGCCGAAACGCTTTCCAATCAAAACTTCTCATCAATCCATAGAGAATGAGTGTTGATGCGGTTGATAATAATGAGCTGTACGAGCACTTTCGATTCTTAGCCGATCCCGGACAACATGTTTTGAGGGTTGACAAATTTCTCTTTAGTAGGATGGAGGGTACTTCCAGGAGCAGGATTCAGGCTGCTGCAAATGCCGGAAACATATTAGCCAATGGTTCGAGTGTAAAACCAAACTACCGTGTGAAGCCCGGAGACTCCATAAGCCTGGTACTTCCACACCCTCCAAGAAAAGTTGAGATGGTTCAGGAAAATATACCCCTGTCAATTGTCTATGAGGATGAAGAGATTATTATTGTGAATAAAATGCCGGGGATGGTCGTACATCCCGGGCATGGGAATTATTCAGGGACACTGGTGCATGCTTTGATGTACCACCTCAGGGATAATCCTCTGTTTAGCTCCGGTGATGAACGCCCGGGGCTCGTCCACCGCATTGATAAAAACACTTCCGGGTTGCTTGTGGTAGCTAAAAATGAATTGGCTCTGAATAAACTGGCCAGTCAGTTTTTTCACAAAACCTCAACGAGAACTTATTTGGCTCTTGTCTGGGGTGATTTGGAGCAAGATGAAGGCACTATAGAAGGGAACATCGGCCGCAATCCCAGGGATCGAAGGCTAATGTTTGTTTTTCCCGAGGGTGATCGGGGCAAAGTGGCTGTAACACATTACAAAGTTCTTGAACGATTAGGGTATGTGAACCTGGTGGAATGCAGACTGGAAACTGGCCGGACACATCAAATCAGGGTTCATTTCCAGCAATTGTCACATCCCTTGTTTAACGACCCCGAGTATGGAGGTGACCGCATACTCAGGGGAACAACCTTTACCAAATACAAACAATTTGTGCAAAATTGTTTTCATCTCCTGCCCGGTCAGGCCCTGCATGCACAGACCCTGGGATTCGTTCACCCAACTTCGGGAAAGGAGGTCCTGTTTGAGACTCCACCCCCAGAGGGATTTCGTGTGCTTCTGCAAAAATGGCGAACGTATCTTCAGGGCCGAAGAGAAGAGTAATAGCTGATGATCCGCTGGTTGATTACTGCTAATTAAGCTAATAATCCAATTAGAAGGCACGTTTATGGAGGTATGGACACGTTCGTCAATTTGAGCTAACCCTACCCTGCCGCTTTCGCAGAAAAGATCGTAAATTTATAGTACGACTACAGTTCAACTCAAAAATAGCATGAACATAGCCATTTTCACCGGAGGAGATTCTTCAGAATATGGGATCTCCATGAAAAGCGCCGAACAGGTCCGGGCGTGGCTCGAAAACGCCGGACACATCTGTTTCCTGGTGGAGGTGAGAGGAGCGATGTGGACAGTGCACCAGGGTGATTTACGGATCCCCCTGGATAAAAACAGTTTTAGCTTTGCTACCCAGGGTGGCCTTTTCTCCTTTGATTTTGCATGGAATACCATACACGGTACTCCGGGAGAAGATGGAAAATTGCAAGGATGGTTCGATATGATGGGTATACCATACAGCTGTTCAAACCACCATTCTTCTGCACTGACATTTAATAAATACACCTGCAAGAGCTTTCTAAAACAGCATAGCGTACTCACTCCTGAATCAAGTCTGGTACGAAAAAAGTTCGAAACGGACCTTGAATTGGTAGCAGAAAAGGTAGGTCTCCCTTGCTTTGTTAAGCCCAACAGTGGAGGATCCAGTTTCGGAATAGCCAAGGTGTCAAAATTTGAAGAACTTCAATCTGCCGTGAAGGAAGCACTTAGAGAGGACCACGAAGCCATCATTGAACGGTACATTAAAGGTACCGAAGTGACTTGCGGACTGATGAAAACCAACCAGGGATTTACTGTATTCCCTGTAACTGAGATTGTTCCGAAGAACGAATTCTTCGACTACGAAGCCAAATATACAGAAGGGAAAGCCGAGGAGATCACTCCTGCCCGAATTGATGAAGATTTGCGGGACAAGTGTCAGGAACTTGCCATGAGGATTTACGACCTTACCGATTCCTCGGGAATTATCAGAGTGGACTTCATCATAAAAGGAAACCAACTCTATTTTCTTGAACTGAATTCCATTCCGGGAATGTCAAAAAATAGCATCATCCCAAAACAGGTCAGCAACCTGGGTCTGGCAATGGAGGATGTATTCCAGCAGGTTATCGACAGTGTCCTCTCTTCCTAGATCAACCTGGTGAATTAACCCGGTTAGGGAATATAAATTCAGGAGTGCTGATTTTCTTACCGTTTTTAACATTTTTCCCATTTTTTACTACATTTGAGCCCCTTCATGAGGAATGTCTCTTTCATATTGCTGGCAGGTATTTTGATATCCATCTATGCCTGTACCTATTCAGAATCAGGAATTTACCATGTTGATCCCGTGCCTGGTGATCCACCTGAAATTTGGATGACCTCCAATCTTGACACTCTGAATACTCCTTCGGTAACGGATAGCCTTGAAGTAGTTTATGAAGTGGAAATAACAAATGGCAAATTCTACCAGCTTCAAGCCTTTGTCCGGGAACAGATGATCTATAATTCGGATTCCATCAACGGTGCTTTCTGGATTGATACAACGGTGGTAGAAGAACCAGGAATAGACACCTTGTCGCTCTATTTATTTTTCAGTACAAATTCAAACAGCCTGGCTGATATCGTCGAACTTGAATATGATTTCTTTTCAACAGACTACCCGATCAATTTTGAACAAGGAGGAGTTAAATGAAAAAAACGCTTGCATTTGTCCTGATCCTTTCAGCAGTCCACTTTTCCGGATCTGAAATGCGCGCCCAGGATAAAGGTCTCATGTTTGCCTATGGGGGAGCCTCATTCCATATGGAGGATTTGAAGGGCTTTCAGGAATACATACTAAGCACATATCCAGTGGCTGGCAAGATTATTAGCTCCTTTCCTCCTTATGTAAGTTTTTCAGTCAGCTATTTCAGGCAAGTGCTTGGCATCCTGAATATTGGCGCCGGGTATGTGCAAACTTCCACTGGAGGGAAATCAGATTATACAGATTATTCTGGCAGCTTAAATACCAACATGGTCGCAAATTCACACCGATTGGGAGCATTTTTATCCTATACCGTTATCGGTGGTGAGAAAATTAGCCTTTCCTTAATTGGCAGGCTGGATGCGAACCTGACACGTCTGAGAGTAGTCAGCGCAATTGCCGCTGCAGGAGTTAGCTATTCGGCCGATAATAAGTATAAATCCATTAGTCCCAATGTGTCCACCGGACTTGAACTAATGTATAAGTTTAAAACCTTTTCAGTTGGGCTTGACGGAGGCTACCTGGTAGACTTTCCTGCAGAACTCTCTAATACTGAAGGCGGTAGTCGATTACACAATCCGACCAATTCACTAAAAATCCTTACCACGAACTGGACCGGCTGGCGAGTCAATTTAAAAGCCATAATCTGGATTTAAAATAACGCTCCCCTTTTACAGGTTATCCATACCGAATGGATTGAATGAAAGTCTCCACCTTCCCTTCCAGAGGACCTTCTTCCCCAATCGCCCTGATAAATGCACTCCCAATAATAGCTCCACTTGCATGCTTGCACGCCGTCAAAAAAGTTTCATGACTGGAAATTCCAAATCCGATTAATCCGGGAAGTGGAAGATCCATTTTCCCAATCCGCTGAAAATATTTCACCTGGTGGCGGCCAATAATTGCTCTTGCTCCGGTTGTTGAAGCCTCCGCTACCAAATAGAGGAACCCGCCTGACATCGATGCAATTTCCATGATGCGATTGGGTGAAGTATGAGGTGTAATCAATAACGAGTTGTGGATTCCGTATTTTTGGAAAAGTTCAAGGAAGTTGTCTTTATAGACATCCGGCGGGAGATCGGGTAATATCACCCCGTCAATACCTGCATCACGGCAATTTGCCAAAAAATTTTCCATACCCATTTGCAATACTGGATTGAGATACCCCATGAGAACCAGTGGGATATGAACAGAGGTGCGAATGCCTTTCAGTTGTTTGAATAGCAGCTTCAGACTCATTCCATTCTGAAGTGCTGTATGACTGCTGTGCTGTATTACAGGTCCGTCAGCCAACGGATCTGAAAAAGGCATTCCAATTTCAACCATATCAATTCCATTCTTCTGAAGGGCCGCTAAAAGGGCCGGAACATCATTCAGATGAGGGTAACCGGCTGTGATATATACAGAAAGGATACCTCCCTGTTTCTTTTTAAATAAATGGTCGATTCGATTCATGCGAGTTCAACTTAGATGCCAAGTTTTTCTATATAGGTCTCCATATCCTTGTCCCCACGGCCGGATAGATTTACCACCACGATATCCTCCGACCCAGGTGCAATCTTCTCCAGAACGGCAAGGGCATGCGCAGTTTCCAGGGCTGGAATTATTCCTTCTTTACGGGTACATAGCAGCGCAGCCTGAAGAGCCTCTTCATCGGTAGCGGCATATACAGTCGCTCTGCCTGTTTTAGCAAGCCATGCATGTAGTGGTCCCACTCCCGGATAATCGAGTCCGGCCGATATGGAATAGGGTTCTTTTATTTGTCCGTCCTCATTCTGCATAAGCAATGTTTTGCTTCCATGGATAATCCCCGTTTTGCCCAGGATGGAGGTGGCCGCTGATTGGCCCGAGTCTACTCCCAAACCCGCAGCTTCTGCCGAGATCAGTCTTACCCGTTCATCTTCCAGATAATGGTGATAGGCTCCCGCAGCATTACTTCCTCCTCCCACACAAGCCACCAAATAGTCGGGGTAATCGCGTCCTGTTTTTTCTTTAAGCTGGATCTGTATCTCCTCGGAGATGACCGACTGGAACCGGGTTACCATGTCGGGATATGGATGAGGTCCGACAACAGAGCCAATTATGTAATGAGTCTCCACCGGATGGTTGATCCAGTCACGAATAGCCTCGTTTGTGGCATCCTTCAAGGTCTTATTCCCGCTATGAACAGGAACCACTTCAGCGCCAAGCATCTTCATCTTCTTTACATTGGGGGACTGCCTATCCACATCCAGCGCTCCCATATACACGATGCATTTCATACCTGTAAGGGCACATACCGTGGCCGTAGCAACACCATGCTGTCCTGCTCCCGTTTCCGCAATGATCCGTTTTTTCCCCAAACCCCTCGCCAGGAGGATCTGGCCAATGGTATTGTTTATCTTATGGGCTCCCGTATGATTCAGGTCCTCCCGCTTAAGGTAGATGTGGGTTCCATAATGCTTCGAAAGCCGATCTGCCCTGAACAGCGGAGTTGGTCTTCCAGCATAATCCTGTAACAATTGCCTAAAGTTGTGCTTAAATTGATCCGATCCGATGATTGTTAAATAATTGTCTTTCAGCTCTTTAATATTTGGATATAGCATCTCGGGAATATAGGCACCCCCAAATTCGCCATAATAACCTTTTTGATCGACATCAAAACCCATATCACTCATAGCGCTCCATTTTAGTAATCTCTAAACTCTTAGTTCCTGCATAAATCTTTCGAGCAATACCGTATCCTTAATACCCGGAGCCAACTCGAATTTACTATTAACGTCAACTCCAAAAAGAGCCGGGTGCTCAATTTCCCTGATGGCTCTGCTATCCTTGGGACCAATGCCTCCGCTGAGGAAAAAGGGACAAGATACCGATGATCCATCCAACAGGTCCCAGTCAAATTTGCGTCCGGTCCCCCCAAGCTCTTTCCCCGGAGTATCGAATAATAAATAACGCGCATGTGTTTCATAATCGAGATGGCTCTGTCCTTCAAGTATAGTGTTGGGATTGAGCACTTTAATTACTGGAATACCAGCAATATCGAGTTTCCGGCAGTATTCCGGAGATTCGTCACCATGCAACTGAACCAGGTCGAGGTGGTACTCCTCAGCGGCTTGCATCACGATGGAAATCTCTTCATTGACAAAAATCCCTACTTTGCCTGTTTCCCTGCCGGGAATAGCGAAAATAGTTGCGTCGGGCTTGTCTCCCACATATCGTTTGGAACCCCGGTAAAAAATAAAGCCGATGAATTCAGGCTTCAGCTCACACACCCTTCCAATGTTTTCGGGATCCCTCATCCCGCAAACCTTTATACGTGGTGAATCTTTCACAGCTCCTGCATAAATGTTTTACAGGCCCTGCCCGGATTCTGCTCTTTCATAAAAGATTCACCCATCAGGAATAACCTGAACCCGGCCATCCACATGCTCCTGATTTCATCTCCATTCCCGAGACCACTTTCAGATACTGGAGTGATTCCCTTGGGCATTTGTCCAATCAGTTCCATGCTCCTGCCGGTATCCACCTGAAAGGTTTTCAGGTTGCGGTTATTTACACCTACGAATCCGATGGAATCATGGTATTTCTCTAACTCAGGCATCCCATATACTTCAAATAGAACCTGAAGCCCGAGTGAACGAGCCTCCAGCGCGAGATCTGCTATCATATTCTTTTCCAATATGGCTCCAATAAGCAGCACCATGTCGGCACCGTAGGCACTTGCTTCGTGCAACTGGTATGGATCTATTATAAAATCTTTCCGAAGTACGACCAGGTCAGAATATGATTCTCTTACTAGCTTCAAATCCGCAAAGGAACCTCCAAAGAATGTCCTGTCAGTAAGAATACTCACCCCTGAAACTCCGGCAGAGTGATATGCTCCAGCCACTTCAACAGGATCAGCATCCATGTTTATTGCGCCCTTTGAGGGAGACTTGCGCTTAAATTCAGCAATAATGCCTGGTTTTTTACTCAGTTGCTCCAGGTCAATCACATTCGTCTTCCGCCTGTAAAATGGAAATGATTCCAGGTTGGATAAGGGTCTTTTTTGCTTCCGCTTCATCACCTCAATACGCTTGTGTTCAACAATGGCGTCCAGAATATTCATGCTATTTAGTTTCTATCAGGTTCTTAAAAGTGGTCAATGCAGATTCAGATTTCAATGAGTGATTGGCACGTGCAATGCAATCCTCAAGTCCTTTGGATTCATCCATGCAGTAAAGGGCAAAGGCAGCATTAGCAACCACCACATCGTTCTGAGCCTGGCTTCCCTTTCCTTCCAGTATGTTCAGGAAGACAGTAGCAGCCTCTTCAATGGAAGATCCTCCATAGATCTCCAAAGGTGTTACCTGATCGAGCCCGAGGTCGGCTGGGACAAAGGCACGTTCGGTTTGCCGTGTAAGTGCTTTAAATCCGCCAGTTAGTGAAATTTCGTCGTAACCGTCCAATGAGTGAATTATACAGTATTGTTTCTCCGACTCCTGGTAGAGGTAGCTATAAAGTCTGGCAACATCCAGACTGAAAACCCCCACAAGTTGATTCTCCGGGAAGGATGGATTAACCATGGGACCAAGCATATTAAAAAACGTTTTGATCCGGAGGCTTCGTCTAACGGGTGCCACGTTTTTCATGGCCGGATTAAAAAGGGGCGCATGCAAGAAACAGATGTTATACCTGTCAATCTCCCTCTTTAATCTGTCAGGATCGTTCGAGAAACTATAACCGTAATATTCCAGCACATTAGAAGAACCACAGGCTGAAGAGACGCTATAGTTGCCATGTTTAGCCACCTTTTCGCCTGCCCCAGCCACTACAAATGAAGTGAGTGTCGATATATTGAAGGTATTCTTCTCATCTCCTCCGGTACCACATACATCAATGGTATTAAATTCCGACAAATCAACGGGAGTGCAAAGTTCGAGTAAGGCATCACGGAAACCCGTTAGCTCCTCTACTGTGATGCTGCGCATCAGGTATACTGAAATAAAAGCAGCTATTTCTGAATCATTGTATTTTCCTTCCGCCATATTCTTCAGAATACGCTTGGCATCTTTATTACCCAGGGTCTTCTGGTCAAATAAGTATTGCAGTGTTTCTTTCATAATTAGTATACTTTCTAATTTTTCTGACTTTATTCATTAATCCAGTTCAGAATCATTCTCCCCCCGTACTCGGTTAGCACCGATTCGGGATGAAACTGCACGCCCCGCACATCATATTCTTTGTGTCTGAGTGCCATAATATATCCTTCACTGTTCTCCACGGTAATTTCCAACTCTTCCGGAAGGGAATCATGATCGACAATCCACGAATGATACCTTCCCGCATCAAATTCTTCCGGGATACCCTCAAACAGGTAGTCCCCAGGAATGATTTGCTTCATTTGTCCCATAACTCCATGATACACTGTATCCAAATTATAAATAGAACCCCCATAAGCTTCAGCGATGGCCTGGTGCCCGAGGCACACACCAAAAATACTTTTTTCAGCACCATATTCCCTGATTAAATCGAGCGTAATGCCCGCCTCAATAGGGATACCCGGTCCCGGACTAATAACTATTTTATCATAGGATGCTATCTCATTCAATAAAATCTGATCATTGCGCTTCACATCCACCGGGACTTTTAAAACCCGTTCAATATACTGAACCAGGTTGTAGGTGAAAGAATCGTAATTATCCAGAACTAATATTTTCATGTTCTTTCTATTTGTCTAGTTCAAATTCCTGGCCATTTCAATGGCCGATTTTAGTGCTGCTAACTTATTATTTACCTCCTGGAGCTCACCCTCTTCGGTAGATTCGGATACAATGCCTGCTCCCGCCTGATAGTACAGAGTATGATCGCGGGAAAGAAAAGAGCGAATCATTATGGCGTGATTTATATCTCCGTTGAACCTGATGAATCCAATAGTTCCCCCGTAATATCCCCTCCTTTTACCTTCATAGGCATCGATGAGTTCCATGGCTCGGTACTTGGGAGCGCCCGAAAGAGTCCCCGCTGGAAATGATTCGGCCATGATCCGAATGGTATTTGCATTCTCTGGCAATACTCCGGAAACCTTTGATACCATATGGATTACGTGTGAGTAAAACTGGATCTCCCGATAGTCTACCACGGTCACCTTTTCAGTAGTCCGGCTCAGGTCATTCCTTGCCAGGTCAACCAGCATCACATGTTCGGCATTCTCCTTATCATCTTTGGCCAGTTTCTTAGCCAGCTCCTGGTCCTCCATGTCATTCCCTGTACGTCTGAAGGTACCAGCAATTGGATTGATAAAAGCCTTCCCTCCCTTCACTTCTATTTGCGCCTCGGGAGATGAGCCGAAAAGCTTGTAACTGCCATAGTCGAAATAGAACAGATATGGGGACGGATTGATGGATCTCAACGCACGGTATACATTAAAATCATCCCCTCTGAATGACTGGTGAAATTGTCTTGACAGTACAATCTGGAACACATCTCCCCTGAAACAATGCTCCTTCCCTTTTGCCACCATTTTCCTGTAATCCTCATCCGTCAGATTCGAAGACTCCTCCCCCAAAATTTCAAATCCATACAATGCAATGTTCCGGTTTTGAAGAAGGGCGGTCACATGGTCAATCTCACTCACTCCGCCATTTACTATATGTTCAAACAATACCAGCTCATTGGTGAGGTGATTAATGGCCAATACGAATTTGAAAAAATTGTACCTCAACTCCGGGATATCCTCTTTCGCCGGAAGAGGGGACGTAAAGGTGATATCTTCAAAATACTGGACCGCATCATAGGTAGTGTATCCGAATACCCCATCCACCAGCATATCCTCCCCACTGGTGCCCATATCAAAGGCCGAAATAAAATCATTCAATTGTTCTACCGCATGATGCACTGCCTGCACCTTCGAATGTATCGGATTCTGGCCGGGGAGCAGCACAGTCATCTCTCCACGATGAACACTGAATTCAGCCAGTGGAT
This sequence comes from uncultured Bacteroides sp., assembly GCA_964500835.1. Taxonomy (GTDB): domain Bacteria; phylum Bacteroidota; class Bacteroidia; order Bacteroidales. The sequence continues at coordinate 400 of CAZCQL010000061.1, read as the reverse complement.
CCATACAAATGAACGAGAAGGAATTCTCCTTGCTATGGTAATCAGAGCTTTCAAGCAAGAGCGAATTTGGAAACACATCCCTCACCTTCAAATAAATACTTACTGGTGTGATAATATCTGCCAGTATCCTTCTTCTTTCAATCCTTACCGGAACTTTTTTCATCGGTAATAGTTTTGGTTAAAATCGTACTTATGTTATCTTTTATCCACCATAAAAAAAGGCCTCCACCGAAGTGGAAGCCTTTTGTATTGTATTGCACAAAGGGGCAGATCCTACTCTCCGGTCTTTCGGAAATCAAGTTGCCACCACCAATCTGTGCGAATCATTTTCATTTCAATTCCTTTAGGGATATCAAATAAAAGGAAAGATTTTAATTAATCCAAATTTCATTACTTTCGC
>CAZCQL010000060.1:0-30667 GCA_964500835.1 uncultured Bacteroides sp. | reverse complement strand
CTCCGCTAGTCTCCAAATTCCAAACGATGCAGAGAGGTGTAGAGAGGTCCCCTTTTGCTTAACTCACTCCGGTAAAAATCCATTTTGTCAAGAAGTAAAGGATAACTGAACTGATCCTTCATGGAGGCTATCACTTCGTAGAATCGATCCAGATCGTTCAAACCCCTTACCCTACCCAGGGTAAGATGAGCCGTGAAAGGTTGGTTAGAAGGAGGGATACCGCATACCTTAAGAGCGCTATCCACTTCCCTCTTCAGGGATTCAATCAGTGAACAATTTTCAAATCCAACCCAGATTACCCTTGGTCTATTCCTGCTACCGAAGCTGGTGGCCCGGGAAAGCATCTCATTCATTTTTACCGGTAATACCACTCTATTCTGAAGTGCCATCTTAATTTTCTCAATAACAGAGATCTCTGTATCCCCAAGAAACCTGAGTGTGATGTGATATAGCTGTGGATCAACCCAACTGATCCGTTCATGAGACAAAGATTCCATTAATTCGAGGCGAGATTTAAGCATCCCTTCATCTACTTTTACAGGCAATCCAATAAATGTTCTGTAGAATTCCATAATTTAGCCACTACAAATATAATATTACGAGCAAAAACCAAAACCGATGAAAAAGTTCGCAATAGTATTATCCGGATGTGGGGTCTACGATGGCGCCGAAATCCACGAAGCCACCCTCAGCATGCTGGCCATTGCAAAAAAAGGATGCAGCTATGAGATCTTCGCCCCCAACACCGACCAGCATCATGTGATTAACCATATTACCGGGGAGACAATGGAGGAAACAAGAAACGTATTGGTGGAGTCTGCTCGAATAGCCAGGGGCAAAATTCATGACTTGAAGGAATTTAATCCTGAAGATTTCGACACACTGCTCTTCCCGGGAGGATTTGGAGCGGCAAAGAATTTGTCATCATGGGCCTTTGAAGGAGCCGATGCTTCGGTACTGCCCGAAGTAGAAGAAGCCATCAGGATGATGTCAGATCTGGGAAAACCTGTTGGCGCACTTTGCATTTCACCAGTCATCCTGGCAAAAATCTATGGCAGGGTTACAATAACCATTGGGGATGATGAAGACACGATTAACACACTGGAATCGCTGGGCACTACCCATGTTCAAACAACTCATGGTGAAGTGGTTATCGATGATGATCATAACTTTGCAACGACCCCCTGTTATATGCTGGATGCTACCATTGACCAGATTGCAGAAGGGGCCGATAAGATGGTGGATGCGCTGATCAGGATGATGGAATAGTTTTTGAGACAACAGGATTGAAGCCAATAGTGAGAATTGATTATTGAATTACGTGAAGAAACAGAATAGATATATATTCTGGGTCGGGTTACAGCTATTATTTGTGCCATACCTGACTGCCCAGAACTTAGAATCAGATAATTCCGCCGTTACCCGTGGTGTGATTGAAGGGAATGATACCATCCCCATGATCGAATTACCGGAAATCAAAGTATATGAGCGGAAGGACTATGACTATCTTTTCCTTAAGAGGAAGTACAGGAGATTAATCCATAATGTTAAAAAGGCCTATCCGTATGCCAAAATCGCAGGGGTGGAACTTAAAGAACTGGACAGGCAACTGGCCACATTGAAAAACCAAAAAGAGCAAAAAGCATATGTAAAAGAAGCCGAAAAGATGATCATGGATAAATTTGAAAAAGAAGTAAAACGCCTTACAATAACCCAGGGTATCATTCTGGTAAAACTGATCGATAGAGAAACCGGGATAACTTCTTACGAAGTAATAAAAGACCTGAAGGGCGGTATAACTGCATTCTTTTGGCAGGGAATTGCAAGAATTTTCGGCAATAATCTGAAAGCTGAATACGATCCGGCAGACGAGGACAAGATCATTGAGGATATTGTGAGAGGAATCGAAGCAGGATTCATATAACTGCTTTTTTCGCAATAGCTGGTTCCGGAAGGGCATTTGAACATTCGATCAGCGATTTTGTTTTTTAATGCTGAACGGATTTATATTGATTTCTAATGGCCGATCCTAGAAACAGACAGTATTCAAATGGGGAAATCACAGTCTTCTGGATTCCCTCCAAATGCATCCATGCCACCACCTGTTTCAGGGAGCTCATCGAGGTGTTTAATCCGGGCAGGAGACCATGGGTAAATATGGGGGGTGCTCCAACCAGGCGGATCTCAGAAGTGGTGAATAAGTGCCCAACTCAGGCTATCATATGGAAATACAATACCGATCTTTCTCCAGAAGAATTAGCCTTACAGAGACAAGTTGTTTCTGAGGAGGAGAATCCAGAAACCATTACAGAAACAATTGAGACACCGGTTCAACCCTCCACCGGTCAAAAATCTTCCCGTATAAAACCTACCAATATTAGGATCATGAAGGACGGGCCTATAGTCGTGGAGGGAACATTTAAGATTATAGATGCGGATGACAGAGAACTGAAACCCACGCGAATGACATCATTTTGCAGGTGCGGAAATTCCCGAAGTATGCCTTACTGCGACGGGACTCACCGGAAAGTTGGATTTTTAGAAAGCCACAATGACAATGGATGAGCCATTTACCATATTTAAAGTTGTTGAAAATGGGCCACTTGAAGTATCCGGTAACTTTCGCGTAGTTAATTCCAGTGGTAAGATAATTGAAAATGAAGGAGTTATTTACCTTTGTCGATGCGGAGGATCTTCCAACAAACCCTTTTGCGACGACACCCATATCCGCAATGGGTTTTCCGGTTAACTGATGGAAGAATTCTATTAACTTTGCGGCATGTCGGCCATTCAGGTTTATTCAGAAATAGGTAATTTAGAAGGGGTCATCCTCCATCCACCTGGCCAGGAGGTTGAAAATATGAGACCTGTCAATGCTGAACGAGCCCTCTACAGCGATATACTAAACCTTTCTGTGGCCCGTCGTGAATATAACCAGTTGGAGCGCATTCTTCAGGAATTGGTTCCGGTTTTCACGGTTAGCGATTTACTCAAAGATATTTTAAGGTCCAGGGAGATACGGGAAAAGATCGTCAAGAAAGCATGCTATAACGAAGGAAGTCAGAAAATGATTGACCAGTTACTGGCTCTTACTGAATCCCAGTTGGCGTCCCAACTTATTCAGGGAGTACCAATTGAACGTAATACGCTGACCGGTTATTTGAATAGTGAGCACTTTTCCCTTCGCCCCCTGCATAATTTCTTTTTCACAAGGGATGCTGCGGCGGCCATCGGGGACCGCGTCTTAATTTCACGAATGGCCAGCCGGGTAAGAGATAGGGAGGCATTGATCATGCAGGCCATTTTTGATTACCATCCCAATTTTAGGGTGCAGACAGTCAACCCCATTGAATACTATAACGGGAATAATACGTTCTCGATGGAGGGCGGGGACCTGCTCATTGCCGCTAAGAACATTACATTGGTTGGCATGGGCTCCCGAACTACTTCTCAGGGTGTTGATTTCCTGGTTAAGATGTTGTCGGGGCGAAAAGAGAAGCACCATATCCTTGTTCAGGAATTGCCTTCTTCGCCCGAATCGTTCATCCACCTTGATATGGTCTTTACGCTTCTTGACAAAGATTCTTGCATGGTTTACGAACCCCTGATCCTTAAATCAAACAAATACCAGACCATACAGATCGATATACAAAATGGAAAGGTTGATTCCATTCATAACGTAGAAAACCTTGTGAGCGCGCTGGCATCCTTGGGCATGGATTTAAAGCCATCCTTCTGTGGGGGAGCAAAAGATACCATGACCCAAGAGCGGGAGCAATGGCACAGCGGTGCCAACTTTTTTGCTATCGGACCAGGGAAACTTATCGGGTATGGCCGCAATGTCCATACCTTGGAAAACCTTCATCAATCTGGTTACGAAATAATTAGTTCCAGTGATGTCCTGGAAGGAAAAACAGATCTATCATCCCTCAAAAAATATGTTCTTACTATCGAGGGAACTGAGCTTTCACGCGGAGGTGGCGGAGTCAGGTGCATGACCATGCCATTTAAAAGAAAACTGTAAATAGTAAATTTCCATGCGAAAAAAGAATTCTTTATGGGTCCTGATGTTCCTCCTGAGTATGGATTGCATGTCCATATTTGGACAGCAGAATTTTGTAAGTATTTCTTTCGGTGCTGCCATTCCCCAGGGTGATTATAAATTAACAGGTGATTTGTCGAGCAACGGATATGCCCTAACAGGAGGGGCAATCAAGTTCGATGCCGGATATTTTCCGCTTTCCTATCTTGGGATAGGTGGATCGTTCTCATTCGGATCTAACTATGCAGTGCGCGACTCCTTGTTAAATGATATGACTGCTCACGTTAAAGAGAATTCAGCAACCATTATCGAGATACCCAACGATGCAGAAATTCTTTACAATACAGGATTTTGGAACTATATAAATCTATTTCTTGGACCACACTTTTCAATTCGGACTTCCCCAAGACTTTACATTGATTTCAGAGGATTGGCTGGTATAAGTATCCTCAAGCCACCCGACCAGGAGCTTAGCATTATCTTCACTGGCACCGAAATCTATTCCAGAACCAGTAAAAATATACTTGCTTTTGGATTCACTGCGGGAAGTGGACTCAGGTACCATCTAAATTCAAACATTGCGCTGAAATTGGGAGCAGATTTATTTCAGAGCAGGGCCAGGTTCGACTATTCATTTGACTTGTTCCGGGATATTGCGGAAGACGTCCCAGTGGTTGTTTCCGATTTTCTGGTACGAACTATTGAACTCTCTGCCGGCCTCGCCTACTCCTTTTAATTTCGATAGAATTTCAGTGCCTCTTTTTGCCTTCGTGAAGTCTCACCAGGATTTTTCCCCCTATACGGTATTTTCTTTAAGCAGTAAATGGTTACTGTCTGCATTGGGGAAGCAACCAGGAGATTACCAGAATGATTGTAATCTTATTCATGAATGTAAAAATATCAAAAATGACCGACGAGAATGCCTTGCTTCATCATATATACGGATATGGATAGCGAGGAAATTCTACAGTTCATCTGGAAGCGGGGACTCCTGGGTAATAAAAAGTCACGTACTGCCTGTGGAATTAATCTTGAAATCTTGGATCCGGGAAGCCAGAATTTTAATGCGGGTCCTGACTTCTTCAACGCGCGAATTTACATGAATCGCCTTTTATGGGCAGGCAATGTGGAGGTTCACCTGATTGCATCCGATTGGGTAAAACACAATCATCACCTCGATCCAGCTTATGACAACGTGATCTTGCATGTAGTGAGAGAATTTGATGTGGATGTCAGGAATAGCAAGGGTAGACGAATCCCTGCCTTTGTCCTTAATTTCCAGCAACAAATCCTGGCAGCATACAATTCTGAATGGAGAGTTGAAAGCTGGTTGCCCTGCAGCAGCTATTTAAAGAACGTGCCAACAGCCACATTAAAACCTTGGTTTAACCAGCTGCTTGCTGAAAGATTGCATTATAAAACAGGCCGGATTTCCAGAATTCTATCCATACCGGGAATGAATCGGGAGGAAACTTTTTACAGGGCTATGGCCTCAGGATTTGGACTTCCCATCAATAGCCTTCCCTTTGAAATGGTTGCATCGGGGATCCCATTACAACCTTTGATGGAACTCAGAGATAACCTTCCCGTTTTGGAGGCTATTTTTTTTGGTCAATCAGGATTTCTTCAGTCTGCGCAGAACCAAAGTCCGTATGCAATAAACCTTGCGAATCTTTATAACGAAAGGGTTCCATTTATCCCAGGTAAACCTGTATCAAAACATCTGTGGAAATTTCTCCGGCTTCGCCCTGCTTCTTTCCCGACTGTCAGGCTTTCACAATTCGCGGCTTTATTGCACAAGCGATTTCCCATAACTGATTCCATCATGGCAACTTCCTCCCTGGTAGAAATCGAACAGTTACTGAGGGTCAGGGCAAGTAAGTTTTGGGATACCCATTATGTATTTGGAAAATGTTCCCCTCTCACGATAAAGTATATGGGCCACCAATCCATCATATCTCTGATCATCAATGTCATAGTTCCTTTTTTACGCGTGATGGGGAAAACAGAACAAAAACCGGAGGTTATTCATCGTGCCACTTCTCTCCTGACCGAATTGAAAGCAGAGTCTAACCATATCATTAAAAAATGGGAGGTCTATGGTATAAAACCCTGTAATGCAGTAGAAAGCCAGGCGCTAATCCAGCTTCATCATAATTATTGCAAACAAAATAGGTGCATTCATTGTCAGATAGGGGCAGGGTTTATCGAATCGGCGTTCCATGAAAAATAATAGTTTAAGGCACGCATACTTAACTTTGGGACTGGTGATAGAGCAAAATACCGAGATAGTTCAAACATTGAGGGAAACTTCGGGAATGCTTTATGTGGAAGGAGACGCAGCCGATGAGGTGGTTCTGAAAATTGCCAATCTGGAAAGGGCAAGGGCACTGATCACTACCCTTCCCCAAGATGCGGATAACCTCTTTGTCGTGTGAACGGCGAAAGAGCTTAATTCTTCCATTAAAATTATCTCCCGTGCATCGTTGGAAAATTCCGATATAAAACTAAAAAGAGCCGGAACCAGGACACAGATCAGCCATCTTCGAGAGACTATTTCGACTGATGTTGCTCGTCAATAACCAGACTGCATTTCCTTTGGCCCAATCTATTGATTTCCTGTATCGTTATTGGTTTGAAATCATAGAACGCCTGTTGCGAAATCAAAAAAAATAAATACCTTTGCAACTCAATTTTTGAAATAGGATTTTAAAGCGGATAATAGAATGTATTTAACAACGGAGAAAAAGAAGGAAATCTTCAAGACGTATGGCAAATCCGAGGCTGATACAGGTTCAGCCGAAGGCCAGATTGCAATTTTTACTACACGAATTAACCACCTTACACAGCACCTGCTGACCAACAAAAAAGATTACAGCACACAAAGGGCCTTGCTTAAGCTCGTAGGTAAGAGGAGAAAATTACTGGATTACCTCAAAGAAAATGATATTGAGAGGTATCGTGCAATCATCAAATCCCTGAAAATTAGAAAATAAGAGTTATCTACGTAAAAAAGGCAATTGTTCGATTGCCTTTTTTCGTATTCATTGAGTTTAATCATTTACTATGTCAAAACCAAGAGCAATCCAAGAGATCATCGACCTAGGTGATGGTCGCACAATAACTATTGAAACAGGTGTACTAGCGAAACAGGCAGATGGCGCTGTGATGGTCAAAATGGGAGATACCATGGTACTTGCCACTGTGGTAAGCGCAAAAGAAGCCAGGGAAGATGTGGATTTCATGCCACTCTCAGTCGATTATAAAGAGAAGTATGCAGCACTCGGGAAATTTCCCGGAGGATTCCTCAAAAGGGAGGCACGGCCATCCGATTATGAAATTTTGATCTCCAGACTTGTAGACAGGGCACTTCGCCCCTTATTCCCTGATGATTACCACGCAGAGACTTTTGTCAATGTGACACTGATGTCGGCAGAGTCCGACACCCCGCCTGATGCACTTGCAGGATTAGCTGCATCTGCTGCTTTGGCGGTTTCAGATGTACCTTTTCATGGCCCCATAGCCGAAGCCCGAGTAGCCAGGGTGAATGGCGAGTTGGTAGTAAATCCAACTTTTAGCCAATTACAGGATGCAGATATCGAGATCATCGTCGGAGCTACCTTCGATAACATTCTGATGGTAGAAGGAGAAATGAATGAAGTTTCAGAAGCTGATATGCTGGAAGCTATTAAATTTGCTCATGAAGCGATTAAGCCCATGTGCAGTGCACAACTTGCACTGGCCAAAACAGCAGGCAAAGAGGAGAAACGTGAATATAGTCACGAAACCGCCGATGAAGCTCTTTCCAAGCGAGTTTGGGAGGAGACTTACGATACTGCCCTGAAAATTGCACAATCTGCCAATGCTGACAAGCATGCAAGAAGCGAAGCATTTGGCAAGATAAAGGAAGATTTTCTTACAAAGCTTATTGAGGAAGCCGGAGAAGATGGTGAAGTGAATGAAATGCTGGTAGGTAAATATTACCACGATGTTGAGAAAGAAGCTGTGCGCCGGGTAATCCTGGATGAGGCTGTCAGGCTCGATGGAAGGAGAACTGATGAGATCCGTCCTATTTGGTGTGAAGTGGACTACCTGCCTTCGGCCCATGGTTCAGCAGTATTCACAAGGGGTGAAACCCAATCCATCACGACGGTTACTCTCGGAACAAAAATGGATGCGAAGCTCATCGATGATGTACTCAAAAAAGGAAATGATAAATTCTTGCTTCATTATAATTTTCCGGCATTCTCTACTGGTGATGCCCGGCCCAACCGGGGAACCAGCAGAAGGGAAATCGGACATGGAAACCTTGCCCACAGGGCATTGAAAAGAATGCTCCCATCTGAAGATGAATTGCCTTACACCCTCAGAATCGTATCAGATATTCTGGAATCAAATGGCTCCTCCTCGATGGCTACTGTTTGCGCAGGCACACTGGCACTGATGGATTCCGGTGTACAGATCAAAAAACCGGTGTCAGGGATTGCCATGGGACTGATCACCGATAAGGATTCGGATAAGTTTGCCGTCCTTTCCGATATACTGGGAGATGAGGATCACCTGGGTGATATGGATTTTAAAGTAACCGGAACACGTGATGGAATTACTGCAACTCAAATGGACATAAAAGTTGAAGGTCTCTCCTATGAAATACTATCTCAGGCGCTGGAGCAGGCGAAAAAAGGAAGACTTCATATCCTCGATGTGATGAGTGAAACCATTGCCGAACCAAATCCTGATTTCAAACCGCATACTCCAAGGATCGAAAGAATAGAGATCCCCAAAGATATGATCGGTGCAGTTATTGGCCCGGGTGGAAAAGTGATACAGGAGATTCAGGCGGAAACCAAGAGCACCATCACCATTGAGGAGATTGAAAACGTTGGCCTGGTGGATGTTTTTGCAGTGGACAAAGCTTCCATCGATGCAGCTATGAACTGGATAAAAGGAATTGTTGCCGTTCCGGAACCCGGTGCAGTGTATAAAGGGAAAGTAAAAACTATTACGCCTTATGGTGCTTTTGTTGAAATACTTCCCGGGAAAGATGGACTTCTCCACATCTCGGAAATTGAGTGGAGAAGGTTGGAGAAAGTGGAAGAAGTACTCAAAGAAGGGGATGAGATTGAGGTGAAACTCATCGCAGTGGATGAGAGAAATGGCAAACTCAAACTTTCAAGGAAAGTCCTGCTTCCCAAACCCGAAAGAAAAAACGACTAAATAATTATCTAAACCCCGCCCTAATCTTGGCGGGGTTTTTTATTACCAATAAGATCGTTTGTATAATTCATGGTGGTTATTTATGTTTATATCCAAATTATTTCCATCTGATGAAAACCTTGTTTGCGATCGCATTCTTAGTATTTGCTAAGGGCTTTACTGGGCATGCATCATACAACTAGCCGAATACCATTTTCAAAAGCATGAAACTCACGCCAGAGTATTAAACTATCCTTATTTTGATAAGTCTTTGAATTACAATTATATAACAATAGAAGGGAATATTGGTGCCGGAAAAACCAGCTTTGCAACCATGCTGGCTGAGGAGACATCAAGTCGGCTCATCCTTGAACAATTCAATGACAATCCCTTTCTGGCGAGGTTTTACGAAGATCCCGAACGCTATGCCTTTCAGCTGGAACTTTCCTTTTTGTCTGAGCGCTACCAACAAATAAAAACCGAACTAGGGCACCCCGACCTCTTTAGGCAACCGGTGGTGAGCGATTATTACCTTGCAAAATCATTCATCTTTAGTAAATACAACCTGAAGGAGGATGAAATGGTGCTTTTTGAGAAGTTATATACTATTATCAATCAGCAAGTTCCCAGGCCGGATCTCTACGTTTATTTGCATCTTCCGGTGGAAAAGCTCATGCAAAACATCAAAAAAAGGGGGCGGTCCTATGAGCAAAACATCCGGGCTGATTACCTTAAAGAGGTCCAGGCTGGCTATTTTGGATTCTTCAAATCTCAGACTGAATTAAAGATTCTTGTTATTGACACAACCGACCTGGACTTTGTGAATAAAAGGACAGACTATCAACAAATTAAAAAAGTTATCTTTGAAGGGGAATATTTGGTTGGAATGAATATGCTTAATTTGTAACTTATATGGGCATAAGCCGTATAATTCTTTACTTTTTTCAAAAACATTATTAAGTTTGCACTAGAAATAAATTAACCACTGAAATCACTAAATATTAAACAAATAACCTGATTGTTATGAAAAACCTCAAAAACCTTGCGATTTTTATTCTCGCAGCAGCAGTACTAAGCAGTTGCGGTGGCCTAAATAAGATGGTCAAAGAAGCTGACCTGGTAGGCTACACGGTAACTCCTGAAGTACTTGAAATGCATGGAGGAGAAGTGGATGTAACTGTCGATGTTAACTATCCTGCCAAGTATTTTAACAAAAAAGCTGTTGTAACGCTCACTCCGGTCCTCAAGTACGAAGGTGGAGAAAAAGAGCTGGAGTCACTTGTACTCCAAGGGCAAGATGTCACTGAAAACAACAAGCCAATTAGTTTTGACAATGGTGGCAAAGGAAGTGTATCAAACACCTTTACCTATGAAGATGAAATGTTGCGGTCTGAGCTCTATTTCAATGTGCAGGCAGCAATTAAAGATAAAACTGCCGACTTGGGTGAAGTGAAACTTGCTGATGGAATAATTGCAACGCCCCAATTAGTTTATAAAAATCCCAAGGTTCTGTTCTTTTCCGACCATTACAAGCAAATAGTTCCCAAATCCTATGAGGCAGACATCAAGTATGTCATTAACAGGGCAGATGTTCGCAGAAAAGAGATGGCTAAGGAGGAAATTGCCGAATTGAATGAGGTTATTAAAAAGACAGATGAAAACGAAAGACTTGAACTCAAAGGATTGGAAATATCTGCATATGCTTCCCCAGATGGTGAACTTGATCTGAATACTAAACTTGCAGGCAAGCGCCAGCAGACTGCTGAGAAATACCTTGCTGGTCAATTGAAAAAATCGAAGGTTGATATTGCTGATGAGTTGATGAGTCTTCTTTCCACTCCTGAAGACTGGGATGGATTTAAATTGGCCATGGAAGAATCCGATATACAGGACAAAGAGATGATACTCAGGGTACTCAGTATGCATTCTGATCCGGTTGTGCGTGAACAGGAAATTAAAAATCTGACCGCCGCTTTTGAAGTAATTAAGGAAGAGATCCTTCCCCAGCTAAGAAGGTCTAAATTCACGGTAAGTATGGAACACATCGGATGGAGCGATGAAGAGCTTAAAGGCCTGTGGGAAAACAATGCGGATACGCTGGTTCTGGAAGAGCTTCTTTATACAGCGACTCTCATGGAGGATAACGAAACAAAGGCTGCCGTTTATAAGAAAGCTACTATGGTAGACCCCGGTTGCTTGCGCGCTCATAACAACCTGGGAGCTGTCCTGTTTCAGTTGGAAAAAGTAGATGAAGCCGAAACTGAATTTAAAGCTTCCAAGGCCATCAAAGACACTGACATTGCAAATAATAACCTGGGGGCTGTCGCTCTTAATAAAGGTGATGTTGCGGCCGCTAAAGAAGCCTTTACTGCATCCCTCGGAGCCGGTCCGAAAGTTAATTATAACCTGGGCATTGTGAATATCATTGAAGGAGATTATGAATCAGCTGTCAACTATTTCGGAAGTGAAGGATCATACAATTCAGCACTGGCCAAGTACCTTGCTGGCGATGATGAAGGTGCCTGGAGGACTGCTGCTAATCTGGAATTCGAACATCCCATGCGCAGCTACCTGCTTGCAGTAATTGCCTCCGGCCAGGATAAGCCGGAAGTAGCTCTGGAAAATCTGAAGAATGCTGTTTCTTCCACTGAAGGTGATTTTGCTGCCTGGATAAAGAACCGTGCACCAAAAGATCTTGAATTCGCACCGCTCTTTAATGAGCCCGGATTTACTTCCCTCATGGAATAGATTATAAGCGAACATACATAAAAAAACGCCTCGCATTCCGGGGCGTTTTTTTTTATGCCACACCCTCCCACAGAATTGATCGTATGTTTTGATGTAATAATTAGCGTGTCGTTGGTAATGTGCTTATGTGGGGTAAGATAGGAGGACTACGAATTTCCGGACTACAGGTAAAGTTGCTTAAAAACTTCCCATATGACTATTCCTGAGGCCACAGATATATTTAAGGAGTGTTTTGTACCATACTGAGGTATCTCCACACAATAATCACTCAGGTCAACAACCCGCTGGTCCACACCGTGAACCTCGTGACCTAAAACCAGGGCATACTTCTGATTTATTGACAGTTTAAGCTGATCAAGCCTTAGGGCACCCACTACCTGTTCCACAGACAGGATCTTATATTTCTTTTTTCTCAAGACACCGATGGCATCCTTGGTCTCTTTAAAATAGTTCCATTTAACAGACTCGGTAGCTCCAAGAGCAGTTTTATGTATTTCCCGATGCGGTGGAGTAGCCGTTATACCACAAAGATAAATACCCTCCAAACGGAATGCATCTGCCGTGCGAAATACCGAACCGATGTTGTGCTGACTGCGGATATTATCCAGAACCACTATCACCGGAATCTTTTTAGACTTTTTATACTCCTCAGGCCCTAAGCGGCCAAGTTCTTCGTTCAGCAACTTCCTCATGGAAAAAAGGGATTTTAAGCGAATTTATCAAATTTCTTCACCTTCAGCCAAGAACCTCCGCATCTTTCACACTCAATTCTTTCCCGTTTACCACATTCTTCGCCTGTAATCCCGGATCCTTCTTTTGGCCACATTCTTCGGTTGCCCACTAAAATCATATTGCTAAATTTGTACTAATCCCGAAAATCACGATCGGGTTAAAAAAGAACCTAGCAATTAATGCCATGAATATTCATGAATACCAGGGCAAACAGATCCTGAAGCAATTTGGGGTGGCAGTACCCCTGGGAGAAGTAGCCCATACACCCGAAAAAGCATACGAGGCTGCACAGAGAATTAAAGCCGAAACAGGCGCCAATACCTGGGCTGTGAAAGCCCAGATACATGCAGGAGGAAGAGGCAAAGGAGGCGGAGTGAAAATCGCAAAGTCCCTGGATGAAGTTAAAGCGTACGCTAAAGATATTTTGGGAATGACCCTGGTTACCCACCAGACCGGCTCTGAGGGAAAGATTGTCCATAAAATACTCATAGAACAGGGAATATACTTTCCGGGGGAAAGTGATCCACAGGAGTTCTATATGAGTGTGCTTCTAAACCGTGATACGGGTAAGAACATGATCCTCTATTCAACCGAGGGAGGAATGGATATCGAAACAGTGGCTGAGAAGACTCCACATCTGATCTTTAAAGAGGAGATTGATCCGGGTACTGGGATCCTGGCTTTCCAGGCAAGGCATATTGCTTTCAACCTTGGATTGTCCGGGCAAGCTTTCAAGGACATGGTAAAGTTTGCTACATCCCTTTATAAAGCCTATGAGAATTCAGATGCTTCCATGTTTGAAATCAATCCTGTATTTAAAACTTCCGACAATCGGATCATGGCTGCTGATGCCAAGGTGAACATCGATGATAATGCGCTTTACAGGCATCCAAATTATGCAGCCATGAGGGATCTCAATGAAGAGGATCCAGCTGAAGTAGAGGCAGGTAAGTTTAACCTGAATTTTATTAAACTTGAAGGCAATGTGGGGTGTATGGTAAACGGTGCCGGACTGGCTATGGCTACCATGGATATCATCAAACTGTCGGGCGGAGAACCTGCAAATTTCCTGGACGTAGGGGGAACAGCCAATGCCCAGACGGTTGAGGCTGGATTCAGAATTATCCTTAAGGACCCAAGTGTGAAGGCAATACTGATTAATATTTTCGGAGGAATCGTGCGCTGTGACAGGGTGGCAGAAGGTGTCGTAGAAGCTTATAAGACCATCGAGGAGATAGATATACCGGTCATTGTCAGATTGCAAGGCACCAATGCTGAAGAAGCAAAAGTACTTATCGATAATTCCGGATTGGAAGTTCACTCGGCCATAACCCTTCAGGAGGCAGCCGAGAAAGTAAAAGAACTGGTAAATTAAATCAGGTTCCTGTCTTTTAACGTATCCTCCATCTTCTGCTGTAGATTGGAAGCCTCAGCCCTGGCTGCCTGTTCGAATTTGTTGGTTACATCGGCATAGAGTATGGACCTGCTGGCATTGACCAGTAATCCGCATCTGTCATTCATTCCATACTCTGCTACAGCACTAAGATTTCCACCCTGATTGCCAATACCGGGGATCAGAAGAAAATGCTCCGGTGCCAGTATTCTGATATTTTTCAACTCATCTGCTTTCGTTGCTCCTACTACGAACATGGTATTGTTTACATTACCCCATCCGGAGCATGTGGTAATCACATGTTCAAAAAGTTTAGAGTTCTCTTTTAATTCAACCTGTTGAAAATCTCCCGATCCTTCATTTGACGTCAATGCCAATAACACTGCCCATTTTCCTTTCACCTGCAAAAATGGCAAAATACTATCATATCCCATATAAGGCGAGAGGGTAATTGCATCGCAATCAAGTGTTTTGAAATAAGCACTGGCATACATTCGGGAAGTATTCCCAATATCACCGCGCTTGGCATCCGCGATAATGAATAATTCAGGATATTGTGTCCTCAGATAAGTAATGGTCATTTCCAGACTCATATATCCTGCTGCACCCATGCTTTCATAAAAGGCCAGATTGGGTTTGTAGGCCACGGCCAGATCCTGGGTAGCATCAATTATATGCTTATTAAATTCAAATATAGGATACTCCTTATCAAGAAGTCTCCTTGGGATCTTTTTATAGTCGGTATCAAGACCTATACAAAGATAGCTCTTCTTTCGCTGGATGTTCCTAAACAATTCTTCGGCATTCATCCTGAAATTTTTTTCACTTTTCCACTTGCGTCTTACCTCTTACTCTTTTCCCACTCTTCACAAGTTACTCCATCCCACTTTCTTTCAATCGCTCTGCATTTTCGGCCATCTGCAATTTCTCGATCACATCCTGAAGATCGCCGTTCATTATAGACTGAAGATTATACAAGGTAAGGTTTATCCTGTGATCAGTTACCCTGCCCTGGGGGTAGTTGTACGTACGGATCTTCGCTGACCGGTCGCCGGAAGATACCATCGTCCTGCGCTGGGAGGAAATTTCATCCATTCTCTTTTGCAATTCAAGGCTGTATAACCTGGCCCTCAGTTCCTTCATGGCCTTGTCAAGGTTTTTAAGTTGCGATTTCTCATCCTGACAAGTTACAACAATTCCACTGGGAATGTGCGTTAATCGTATGGCTGAATAAGTTGTATTAACAGACTGACCACCAGGTCCCGACGAGCAATAGGTATCCTTTCGGATATCAGCCTGATTTACCTCCACTTCAAATTCTTCCGCTTCCGGAAGCACCGCCACTGTAGCTGCCGAAGTATGGACACGACCCTGGGTCTCTGTTTGAGGAACACGCTGAACCCGGTGTACGCCTGATTCATACTTCATAATACCATACACCCCAACGCCACTCACATCCATAATTATTTCTTTGTATCCTCCGACAGTTCCTTCAGTAAAACTGGTGGTGGAAGCTTTCCAATGCTTAGATTCAAAATATTTCAAATACATCCTGTAAAGGTCTCCGGCAAAAATGCTGGCTTCATCCCCGCCGGTCCCTGCTCTGATCTCCACGATGGCATTTTTATCATCTTCCGGGTCTTTGGGAAGCAGGAGTAACTTGATATCCTCCTCCAATGGGCCTAATTGCTGTTGGTATATCTCTAGCTCATCCCGTGCCATTTCCTTCAATTCTTCATCCTTCTCCTCTGCCAGGATCTTCCTGGCAATGTCTATATTGCTTATCAGATTCTTCATTGAATCAAACGCTGTTATAAGTGGCTGCAGATGTTTGTACTCGCGGTTCAACTTTACATACCGCTTCATATCAGAAATCACCGACGGATCGGTAATAAGTTGTCCAACTTCATCAAATCTGGCTTTCACACCCTCCAACCGGCGTAATATCATGTTCTCTCCCATGTCTAGCTATTACCTAATATTCGAACTCTCCATGCTCTCCTGAAATGGAGAGTTTTTTCTTATCCGCAGGTTCACACCTGCCTACAATCCTTGCTTCGATCTTGAATTCACCAGCCAATTGGATTATCTTATTCGCGGTTTGTCCATCCGTATAAATCTCAAATCGATGTCCCATATTGAATACCTGGTACATCTCCTTCCAATCAGTCCCTGATTCTTCCTGTATCATCTTAAAGAGGGCTGGTACAGGAAAAAGGTTGTCCTTGATGACATGTACCTTGTCTGCAAAGTGCATAACTTTGGTCTGGGCACCCCCGGAGCAATGAATCATTCCGCTTATCTTCTTCCTGTAACGGGCTAGCACCTGTTTGATAACCGGAGCATAGGTACGGGTTGGCGAAAGTACCAGCTTGCCAGCATCCAATCCAACATCAGCAATGGTATCGGTAAGTTTTTTGCTTCCCGAGTATACCAGAGAGTTATCCATGGCCGGATCAAAGCTTTCCGGGTACTTTAGGGCAAGGTAATTCCCAAATACATCATGCCTTGCGGAGGTTAGTCCGTTGCTTCCCATCCCTCCATTGTATCTATCCTCATAACTGGCATGGCCTGAGGAGGATAATCCTACTATGACATTTCCGGGGCTGATGCGGTTCTCAATAATATCGGTGCGTATTGATCTGGCTGTGACTGTAGAATCCACTATAATGGTCCTGACTAAATCGCCCACGTCGGCCGTCTCTCCACCAGTACTATAAATACGAATACCCAGATTTCGAAGATCCTCCAGTATCTCTTCTGTTCCATTGATTATTTCAGAGACCACCTCGCCAGGAATACGGTTTTTATTCCTCCCTATGGTAGAAGAGAGCAGGATATCATCTGTCACTCCCACACACAGTAAATCATCAAGGTTCATCACTATGGCATCCTGTGCAATCCCCTTCCAAACAGAAATATCACCTGTCTCCTTCCAATAAATATATGCGAGGGATGATTTTGTTCCTGCACCATCTGCATGCATTACCATGCAGTAGTCAGGATCTCCCGTGAGCATATCTGGAATAATTTTACAGAATGCTCCGGGAAACAATCCTTTGTCCACTTTTTTAATAGCCTGGTGAACGTCTTCCTTACCAAATGAAACGCCACGTTGCAGGTAGCGGGAACCCTGATTCATTTAAACTAGTTTTGCGGAATATATTCCGTGGACAATACCTTAAATTCGGTACGTCTGTTCACCTGATGGGCTTTTTCCTGAAGTTCAGGACTCTCAAGCTGGTTAATAAAGCTTTCCGTCAACACTTCTTCCAGTTCCAGAAAGCTGTACTGTGATATCACCTTATCATCCACTACTTTAGGTTGAGATTCTCCATACCCTTTAGCTTCCAGGCGATCGCTTTCAATACCTTTTGAAATTAAATAATCGACTACTGATTGGGCCCTCTTTTGAGATAGTTCCTGGTTGTCAGCTGGTGTGCCCCGGGAGTCTGTGTGTGACATTAGCTCAATAGTGACATTGGGATTGTCGTTCAATGTTTCCACCAGGTTGTCAAGTGAGACCATTGACTCGGGACGGAGATCCCATTTCGCAAAGTCATAAAAAATATTAGGAAGTTCAATCACGTGCGTAGTCGAAGCAAGATAAATAGTTACTTCAAATACTTTGCTCTGATCAAGACCCTTGGTCGATTCCCTCTCTTTTCCATTCAGGTAGCCGGGCTGACTTGCGATAAATACATAATCTGTGCCGGGCTTAAGCATGAATTTGAAAGCACCCTCATCACTTGTACTTGTCTCTACTGTAATCCCATCACTTCCCACCGACTTAACAATTGACCCGGGAAGAATCTGATCATTTCGTTCATCTTTGACAACTCCGGTTACAGAAAATTCAAGAGGAGGAAGAACAAAGGAGAAAATATCATCATTTCCCCTTCCTTTCCTGGATGTACTGAAAAATCCCCTTTCGGAATTAGGTTCAAAGACAATCCCAAAGTCATCCTCTGATGAGTTAATCGGAGGTTTCATATTTTCCACCATCCAGCTGCCAGTCTCATCCAGTACTGCTTTATATATGTCCAATCCACCCAATCCTACACGGCTATCGCTTGAAAAATATAGTGTGCCATCACTATGGACAAATGGATAAAGTTCATTTCCGGTGGTATTGATTTCCTCTCCGAGATTTACTGGCTCTCCCCAGCCTCCGCCTTCACCATCTTTGGAAATTTTCCATATGTCATTCTCACCCAATCCACCAGGCATATCAGATACAAAATAGAGGGTTGATCCATCAGGCGAGATAGCCGGGTGAGCAGTGGTTATGCTATCTCCGAATGCTTCAAACTCCACCTGGGGTTCTGACCAGCCTTTTTCATCTGCACTTGCCCTGTATATCTGACAACCCAACTGCTGATTTTTCCCTTTTTTACACCTGGTAAAATAAAGGCTTGAAAAGTCAGGTGAAATGCAAGGAGTTCCATCTTCGAACTCTGAATTAAGGCTCTCCACAGGAACAGGCACACTCCATTTTCCCTTCCTGTCCATGCTTGATATAAAAAGATCTGCAAAATTCTGGCCTGTTGCCCCATGTGTTTCATTTCCCATGGCCTCCTCACGCGTGGATGTAAATAGTACATCAGTTAATTCCTCATTCACATACGCCGGACTAAAATCTCTCTGCCTGGAATTAAAATAGCGCATGTTCTCTACAATGTACCCCGTAGGATTATCTTTCCAAACAATAGCCGCCTCACAGGATTCGATTCCGATCCCTCCGCGGGGGTCATCAGGCACAAGATCCTCGTACTTTCTGAATTGTTCCTCCGCTTCAGTATAATTCTCATTTTCAAGTAACATTTGGCCGTACCTCAGATATATTATGGGATCCTGGTAATCTTCACGAACGGCCTTTTTATACCAGATGATAGAGGATCGTGAGTCTCCCAAAATCCTGTAGCATTCGCCAATCTTATAAAAGATACCCGTTTTCCGCTCCTTATCGACCTTATTATATGCATTTTTATAGAGGTCAATTGCTGCAAAAAACTCGCCGGCATCGAAGGCGGCCTGTGCCCTGGAGTCTTTCTGCTTCTTCTGCGCGTTCGCAGGGAACGATACTAGAGTGACCAGGATGGCCAGGGAAATGAGTCTCATGAATTTATTCTTCATCGATTTCCGGGTTTTTTACAATTGGATAAAATTACCTTTTTTTTCTATGAATATAAAACGCAGCAACTCCTGAGATTATTGGGGTTCATCAGGATATTGACTCTAAAGGTGGCAAGCAGCGAGGAACCTTTAGTTTGATGAAGTACATTGTCGATTAATTCTTTATTCTAAATGTGTGTACGTTTTTGTCATGAGATAAAAAAACCGGCCCCCCGTTTGATTGGAAGACCAGTTTAGTAAGGTTGAAATGCTGTTGTTAGCTCGAGAATAACAACTCTCTGTACTTTGGCAACGGCCAGATCTCATCATCCACAATAAGTTCCAGCTTATCGATATGGGAGCGAATTTTAACAAGAAAGGGAGCCACCTTGCTGGAGTATGCTTTGGCCTTCTCCTTTTCATCACCCATCTTGTTTGCGACTTTCCGGGCTTCAATCATTTCATTTACCCCTGTTTTAATAGCTGTTACATGATCAGAAATATCCTTGATAAGTTCGATCCGGTTACCGGCAAGCTTTTTATACTCCTCACCATAGATCTCTTTAAGTCCCAGCACATTCTCCATCAGCCTGTTTTGGTATTTAACTGCTGTCGGGACAATATGGTTGATAGACAGATCACCAAGTACCCTGGCTTCAATCTGGATCTTCATGGTATACTGCTCAAACATAACCTCTACGCGTCCTTCAAGTTCAGACTCTGTGAAAATGCCCAAGTCGAAAAAGAGCTTTTTTGATTTGTCAGTCAGGTAAGCTGAAAGCGCTTCAGGAACGTCTGTCACATTGGTTAGGCCGCGTTTCTTTGCCTCTTGCAGCCAGTCGTCACTATAGTTATCTCCTTCAAATCGAATGGCCTTGGATTGTATAATGTATTCTCTGAGAACCTGGAACATAGCTTCATCCTTTTTCACACCCGATTCGATTAACAGATCCACCTCTTTTTTAAATTGAATAAGCTGACCGGCAACAGCTGCATTCAGGATTGTCATCGGAGTAGCCGGATTACAACTTCCACCTACTGCCCTGAATTCAAACCTGTTGCCAGTAAAAGCAAAGGGAGACGTTCGGTTCCGGTCGGTGTTATCTAAAAGAATCTCGGGTATTTTTCCAATATCTAATTTTAATGCGGTCTTCTCATCCGGGGTCATCTTCTTATTCGTGACTTGCTCTTCCAACTGATCAAGCATTGCAGATACTTCTGATCCGAGGAAACAGGAGAGGATAGATGGTGGCGCTTCATTCGCACCCAGCCGATGGGCATTTGAAGCCGATGCAACGCTCGCTCTCAGCAAATCCTGATGATCAAATACAGCTTTAATGGTATTCACCACGTAGGTAAGGAACTGCAAGTTTGTTTTCGGGTTTTTGCCCGGACTGTGAAGAACCACACCCGTATCAGTAGCCAGTGACCAGTTGTTATGCTTACCGGTTCCATTTATTGCCTGGAATGGTTTTTCATGGAATAATACCCTGAAGCCATGATGCCTGGACACCTTCTTCATCAGGTCCATGACAAGCACATTATGGTCCACAGCCAAATTACATTCTTCAAAGACAGGGGCCAGCTCATACTGGTTGGGCGCCACCTCATTGTGCCTGGTCTTCGCCGGGATACCTAACTTGTATGCTTCAGATTCCAGGTCATGCATAAAGGCTGCTACACGCTCGGGGATGGACCCAAAATAGTGATCATCCAGCTGCTGGTCCTTAGAGGATGCATGTCCCATCAACGTACGTCCTGTGAGTGCAAGATCGGGGCGGGCATAATAAAGTGCCTCATCCACCAGGAAGTACTCCTGTTCCCATCCTAGATTGGACTGTACTTTCGTCACATTCTTATCGAAATACTGACATACATCGGTCGCAGCCTTATCAACCACGTTAAGTGCTTTAAGTAATGGCGTCTTGTGGTCTAATGCTTCCCCGGTATATGAGATAAATACCGTAGGAATACTCAGGGTATTATCAATAATAAACGCAGGAGACGACGGGTCCCATGCAGTATAACCACGCGCTTCAAAAGTGTTCCTAATGCCGCCACTGGGAAAAGAAGAAGCGTCAGGTTCTTGTTGAGCAAGAGCTGAAGATGAAAAGAATTCTACAACTCCTCCAAATTGATTTGGAGTAATAAATGCATCGTGCTTTTCAGCAGTTCCACCTGTCAGGGGTTGAAACCAGTGCGTATAATGAGTAGCTCCTCTTTCGGTAGCCCAGGCCTTCATTCCAGAAGCAACTGCGTCAGCTTTTCTCCTGTCGATGGTTGTTCCTCTCTCAATGGCGTCCATTACATGACTGAACGCATCTTTTGAAAGGTATTTCTGCATTTTTACCTTATCGAATACATTAATTGCATAATAATCCGAAGTCTTGTCCGAAGGAGGGCTCACATGATTAGGTTTCCTATCAAAAACTTGTTCCAGTGCTTTAAATCTGATAACGGCCATAACGATATTTTTAAAATAATACGAAATTAGGGTTTATTGCTGCAAATATATATTTTATTTATTTATACCCCCTAATTTTTACTAGGAATGTGAATATTATTGCCTATTTAATGCAATTTCCCCATATTTTTTAAGGTTTTTCATAAATATTTTCAATTTCAAAAAATAAGCCGTCTGCCACATACGGCCGGCTTATCATGAAAAAACTTGTGATAATTCTATTTCAACTCATCTGCAAAATACGCATAGAAAAGTGGCAGAGTTTCGATACCCTTGTAGAAATTAAAGAGCGGGTAATTTTCGTTCGGAGAATGGATGGCATCAGATTCCAGACCAAAGCCCATAAGGATTGATTTGATCCCAAGCACCTCTTCAAAATCTGAAACAATGGGAATACTTCCTCCACTTCTTGTGGGAACGGGTCTTTTACCGAAACTCTCCTCAATGGCTTTGCTTGCTGCCCTGTAGGCAGGAAAATCTGTAGGTGTAACATATCCCTGTCCGCCATGCAAACTTCGTATCTTCACCTTGGTTCCTGAAGGAGCGAGGGTCTTAAAATGATTGATGAAAAGTTCATCAATTTTTTTTGAGTCCTGATTGGGCACCAGTCTCATTGAGATTTTTGCAAAAGCTTTTGATGGCAGCACCGTCTTAGCCCCTTCACCCGTGTAACCCGACCAAATTCCGTTCACATCCAGGCTTGGCCGAATACCTGTCCTTTCGATGGTTGTATATCCTTTTTCACCAATCACCTCTTCAATGTTTATGGCTGATTTGTATTCCTCCAGGTTGAATGGAGCCTTAGACATTTCTGCTCGTTCACTCTCCGGCACTTCCATGACATCATTATAGAAACCAGGAATGGTAATATGATTGTTTTCGTCTGTAAGAGAGGCGATCATTTTGGCCAGCAAATTCGCGGGATTAGCCACTGCACCACCAAATAAACCCGAGTGAAGGTCTCGATCCGGACCAGTCAGTTCCACCTCAAGGTAACTGAGGCCTCTCAATCCAACAGTAATCGATGGAATGTCCTGGGCGATCATAGTCGTATCAGAGATCAGTATAATGTCCGCTTTCAGCAGCTTTGCATTTTTCTTACAGAACTCTTTCAGGCTTGGAGAACCAACTTCCTCCTCTCCTTCTATCATAAACTTCACATTGCAGGTCAGTGTTCCGGTCTGGTTCATCAGTTCGAAAGCTTTCAGGTGCATAAACAATTGTCCTTTATCATCATCTGCTCCTCTGGCAAATATTTTCCCGTCTCTTATTTCAGGTTCAAATGGGTTTGAATCCCAATGGTCCAGGGGCTCAACCGGCTGAACATCATAATGTCCGTAAACAAGCACAGTGGGCAAAGCCTGATCCACAAATTTATGTCCATACACCACCGGCCAACCAGTCGTTTCCTTTACCTCTGCGTGATCGGCCCCAGCGTCCAAAAGAGAAGATTTGATAAATTCGGCAGTTTTTATCATGTCCCCCTTGTGGTCTTCTAAGGCACTGATGGAAGGGATCCTGAGGAATTCAAACAATTCTTTTAGGAACCGTTCTTTGTGGTCTTCCACATAGTTCTCAATGGTTTTCATGCGACTTTTTTGTTTAAGAATTTACTTCGATTTTTCCGGAGATTGGTGATTTAATTGATTATAAACAGTCTCAAGCTCTTCATAGAACTGTGGTCCATATACCCTTTTTATTGAATCTTTTAGAAATCTGAAAACAGGTACGCCTTCCTTATCTCCCAAAATACGGGCAGGTTCACATATGCTCCACTGGTGATAGTTGAGCGCAATTCCATTTTTTAATTTGGTGACCCTGATTGGGTAAAGATGACAGGAAACCGGCTTCTGAAAAGGAATAGAGCCATTCTCGTATGCTTTTTCAATGGCACATTGGGCTATGCCCTTTTCAAAGAACGCGTAAGCACACTCTTCCCCATCAACCAATGGGGTTACCTTGTCCCCATCGCGGTCGATCACCCATTCACTTTGTTCATTTATCGACTTCCGTCCCTCAGTCCGCATAAATGGTTTAATCTGATCCATATGATCCTTGATCAATTCCGTTTCAGTGTCCTCTAAGGGAGCTCCCGAATCCCCAAATACGCAGCAGTTTCCTTCACATTTCTCCAGGTGACAAATAAAATGATTCTCGAATATCTCCAGGCTAACAATCTTATCCCCGATCTGAAGCATAGTTATAATAAGAAAACACAAATGTGCGAAAATTTAAATTTTATCTTTGCGTTATGAGAAGAATATTGGCAATTCTCGTATTGACGCCCTTTTACTGGGCACAGCTAAATGCACAGATATCTTATCTCAACAGATCCGATCTGCTCGATCGCGTAGACAGTTGTCTTACACACACCTATAATTTTTCATTTGTCAAAGCCCATCAATTCCAGCAGGAATTATCCAGGGAAACTCCCGGGCACCCGGCTCCATATTTCCTTGAAGCACTAATTATATACTGGGAAGAATTTCCGCTCACTCCAGAGAATAAAGCTTCTGATAGATTTGTCAATCTTATGGACCGGTCTGT
The DNA here is from genome assembly GCA_964500835.1 of uncultured Bacteroides sp. Lineage (GTDB taxonomy): Bacteria > Bacteroidota > Bacteroidia > Bacteroidales. The sequence continues at coordinate 6,430 of CAZCQL010000060.1, read as the reverse complement.
AAAATTGGCGCAGGATTATTTGGAAAACAAGAATACCCATTTGGAAGGTGTCTTTTTTGATCTGTTCAGCAGGGCATTCAAAGCTATGTTTTGGGCAGATAATGGAAAATCGGGTAAAGTTGTAGCTGATCTGCGAACCATGTACAGGCATACCAAGGAGGGCTTCAAATTGAAGGATCAGTTCAATGAGTTCTATTTCTCCACCGGACTTTACAACTATTATATAGAAGCATACCCCAAAGCCCATCCAGCATACAAACCGATGGTCGCATTCATGCAGGATGGCGATAAAAATCTGGGATTAAGGCAATTGAACTATGCTATTAATCACACTGTCTTCCTAAAAGTGGAATCTACGTTATTCATGTCCCTGATTCAACTGAAATATGAAAAGGACCTGAATACTGCAACAATATTTGCCGAACGACTTTACAGAGAATATCCGCAGAATATATTTTACCATGGGCACTTGTTAACAATATTGCTTCATCAGCATCGATTTGGAAGAGTTCAGGAAGTACTTGAAGCCACAAAAACCCAGAATGACCCATACTCTGAAATGATAAAGGTTATGGCCGGTGCTTTTCTGGCAGAAAAAAAATCTAAAAATTACCAGATGGCATGGAAGGGATATTTGAATACCCTGAAAATAGCGGACACTTTCGGACCGTTTGCCGATCAGTTTAAGGCTATTGGATATATGGGGCTCTCCAGACTGAGCAGGTTGAAAGGACAGGGTAGTGAAGCCAATAAGTATGCCCGCAAGGCATCCAAATATACTGTGTATAGTTTTATACTTGACGGTTAAATGTGCTATCCCATGTGATCAGCGAGGTTTTCGTAGCCTGAATTAATTTCAGCGATTGGTATGCAAATACGATTACTATCAGTGTTTCCAGAAAAGATCCCTATGAGGGTAGTCAAAATACCCACCATCTGAGATTTCCTGAATACGAAAGAGGCAGCAAGTGCCAGAGAAGCTCCAAAAGCAAACAAATATCCGGTTGATTGGCGCTGATTCATTTACTATATTCAAGCGAGAAAAGGAATCCGAATTTAGGGAAAACCTATGACAAAAAAGCTTTCTTCAAGATCCTCCAGAATACCTGATGTGGAGATGCTGCAGAATGATCCAGCCTACCGGCAGATCCTAATACTTGAATTCAACGATATGATCCCTTTCGTACTTGCCAACATCAAAAGACGAAGCATCGTATCATTTCTCTATGCGGCAGTAAACCTTGTATTACTGGCAGTTATTGTGGTGTTTACCGCCCTCGGGTTAATCGAATCACAACTATCCTGGCCGACGATTATTATACATTCCATTACTGGTATATTGGCCGGAAGCATTCTGGTGATTCCTCTGCATGAATCGCTTCACGGACTGGCCTACCGGATTGTTGGAGCCAGGAAAATACGCTTTGGAGCGGATTTGCAACAACTTATTTTTTTCGTCACAGCCGACCAGTATCCAGTTTCGGGAAAAGAACTCTATTTCCTTGCTCTCGCTCCCTTCTTGGTGATCAATGCAGCAACTATCTTTATAATTGCCACATGGTTTCCGGAAATGATCTTATTCCCAGCTTTCTTCCTGTTAAGTCACAATATTATGTGCATTGGAGATTTTGCACTGGTCAACTTTGTGCTACTTAATAAGAACAAGCTTTATACCTTTGATGAAATGTCTAAAAGGGAAAGTTATTTCTACGAGAAGTTGTCTGAATAGAAAAAACTCCTTCTAGAAATCAGATTTTTCAAAAAGAGCCTTTGCTTTCATTGCTTTCTTTTCACTTACAATAAAACCCGAATCAATTTCGAAAGCTTTCATATAGCTTTCATAGGCTTTGTCATATTCTTCCATGGTCATGTAGAAATCACCTTTTGAATCGTATGGATTAGCTATCGCAGGGGCTAACGTAATGTACTTATCGAAAGCCTCCTCCGCACGATCATACTCTTCCATATCCATGAATGCATATCCAAGCTGATTGTATGCAAGCGCAAAGTCAGGTTGGACTTTAATGGATCTCCGGATGGTTTCTATTGCCCCCTCAACGTCCTTTAGAAACTGAAACTGAAGGATATATAATATCTTGTATACCGCAGGATCAGAAGGGTAGAGATCAATTGCCATCTGAAGATGCTCAACAACTTTTTCATTCTGTCCATCCAACAGATACTTAAATGCCGTTTTGATCTCCTTCTCTGCATCATTCAAAGGGGCATCAGACTGCAGCGCACTTTCTGCAACTTTCTTCGGGCCTTTACCGGACATGAAATACATCCAAAAATGAGCCATAAAAAAATCCGGATCCTCTTTGACCGCTAACTCAAGATTGTGCCAGGCCAGTCTTAGTTTTATCTGGTCAAAAGCCATCATCCCTGTCTCGTAAAATTCAAGGGCAAGTTCCGAATCGGTAGTGATAGGCATTAACTTTACCGGTTCGCTATTTGAGCAAGAAGCACTTAAAAGAACGGAAATACCTAATACCAGGGTTAAAATCTTTAACCTCATCATTTAAAAGTTTTCCAATCTTACGTCCGATTCAAAAATAACACATTTCAAACCCATTATCAAATGTGTCTGTCAAAGAATAAAAAAACAATCAACAAAAACTAACTGTCCGTCAGTGAAAAACACTTTTACCGTTTATTCCCTATCTTCAGGGGTAAATTAAAACCTGAAATAATGGAAGATAAAATACGGTGCAGCTGGTGTGGCACTGATTCGCTATACGTTGATTATCATGATCTTGAGTGGGGTGTGCCAGTGAATGAAGACAGGATCCAATTTGAATTTCTTGTTCTCGAATCAGCACAGGCTGGACTTAGCTGGCTCACCATTCTTAAGCGCCGTAAAGGGTACAGAAGATTGTATGCTGATTTTGATGCGAAAAAAGTAGCCCTTTTCGATGAATCAAAAATCCTGGAAATGTTGCAGGATACTGGAATAATCCGGAACCGCAAAAAAATCGAATCATCCATTAACAATGCCCAACGATTTTTAGAGATTCAGGGACAGTATGGTTCATTTCATGACTACCTATGGAGATTTACCAATGGAAAACAGGTGGTAAATCACTTTTCCAGGCTGTCAGAGATACCCGCCACAACTCCACTGTCGGATACCATCAGCAAAGATTTGAAACAAAAAGGATTTCGATTTCTTGGGTCAACTACTATATATGCACATATGCAGGCAACCGGCCTTGTCAACGATCACCTCGTGGAATGCTTCAGGCACTCTGACTGCTCAGAATAATCTGTCATTTAAATAAATTCTCATCTCTGATGAGCATCAGGATTGCCGAATGTGGTACAATTACATATTTTTCGCTGTTGAACTCAATAATGTATCCACTCTTTTGTAGGTATACTGCAAGATCACCTTCCTTAGCCTGCAAGGGTACATACTTTACCTCATCCCCATGATCTTTCCATGGTTCATCGCTCTCCTGAATGGCCGGAATAGGATACCCGGGCCCAACCTTAAGAACGTAGCCGCTATGGATTTTCTCATTCTCCTGGACCCCCGGAGGCAAATAAAGTCCGGATTTTGTCCTATCCTGCTGGTTTTTGGGCTTAATAAGCACTCTGTCTCCAACCACAATAAATTTGGTAATATCCGTTTCGTCTATTTGGAGTGACATAGATTGTTAGTTTATATACTTAAAAGTCAAGATTCTCCTTTAGTACCTGCATGCCACTGCGGCTTACGGGTACTTTGTTCCCGTCTTTCAGTATGAGAATGAAATTACTTTTCTCATAGGGCTCGATCCTTTCGATGCTGGCAATGTTTGCAATGTACGAACGATGTACTCTAATAAACTGCTTTGGATCCAAATGATTTTCAAAATACTTCATTGTTTGCTGCTTTAAGAATTTGCCTTCAGCAGAATAGATCATTACATAATCATCCTGTGCTTCCAGGAAATGTATATCTGCAGTGGAGATAACATGGATTCTACCCGATTTTTTAATCACAACCCTGTGCAGTTTTTCTTCACTTTCAGCCAGGTGCTGCCTTATCCTTTCGATCCCATTATCGGAGTTGGCAGCTTCAACGCGATTCTTAATCCGCGCTGCCAGTTTACCTAGAGCCTCACTGAACCGTTCTTTAGAAAATGGTTTAAGCAGATAATCCACAGCGCTTTGTTCAAATGCCCGAATGGCATACTGATCATATGCCGTTGTGAAAATTACTTCAGGATCGTGTTCCAGAACCTCGAGTAATTCAAATCCGGTAAGCTTTGGCATTTGAACATCCAGAAAGATGGCATCTGGCTTCAGTTCATTTATCCCTTTTAATCCATCAAAGCCATTAGTATATTCGCCAATCAATTCAAGTTCCTGGAAATCTGTCATATACAGCTTAATAAGATCTCTCGCCGGTTTTTCATCTTCAATAATAATTGTTTTAATGATTCTCATCGTTTTGCAAATATACGTGGAAATAATATGGATACAGTGAATACACCTCCATCACCTTTCCATCGGACCAATCCCATTTCCTGATAAGCAAGTTCAATTCTTTGGCTAACATTTTGGAGTCCCAATCCGGTTCCTTTTTTAGTCGGTATCCGGGGATCGTAATCATTGGAAATCACGGTTTTCATATAATCATTTTCAGGAATGCATTTGAATCGGATAGTTATCGTCTCTATGCTCTCGTACACACTATGTCTGATAGCATTCTCAAACAATGGTTGAAAGATCATGGTTGGAACTGGAAACTCTTCACATTCCCCATTTACATGGAAGACGTACTGCAACTTGTCGCCAAATCTAATTTTCTCGATGGCGAGGTAGTCTTTCATCCTGCCTAATTCCTCCTTCAAGGGTACATACTCATTCTCTCTATGTTTCAGGGAATACCTTAATAAATCTGACAAACGGATAATCATATCCCTTGCTTCATCAGGATTGGACATGGTTAAGGACGCGATGGAATTAAGGGAATTAAATAAAAAATGAGGATTAATTTGAGATTTTAATAGGTTCAACTCAGAATCCCTTACAAGATTTTTAAGGCGCTCCTCTTGTTGAGTCCTTTCCTGCAATTTCTGGTTGTTTGCAACCAGATAGTAGATGAGCACCAAAACCAGGTAAACCAATCCACCAAGTATTGCCCGCCAGACCAATGAATCACCAAGAAATTGGATGTACTCAGACTGGTCGTTGAAAATAGCGTCCAACAGCCCCATGTTTACCAGCACCCAAATGGTTATTATTATCAGCCCTGCCACTATATGGGCCAGGATCGAGTACAGCGGGGATTGTCTTTGAAAGGGTATATATCGGGTGGGGTACCATGGAAGTAAACCCAGGAATCCAAACAGCAGGCTTGATACCAGGGAGTCGATAATCACTACCGATAACGAGAAACTTAAAAAATACCAATAAAGAAATCCCTGTAGCGCTGATATGACCAGCCAGACAAAAGAATAAATCAGAAGCGTTCGCTTGCGGCCGGTTATGGGATGACTCATCAGTGATAGTTAACTATTTCACCACCCCCAAAAATACAAGTTCCTGTTATGACTAGGGACCGATCCGCTTCTTTGACAACAATTGATCTTACCCTCTTATCTGAAAAACCACCAAATATTGAAGTGACCTCTACTTTCACATCCCAGCCTTCCGGAATGATGAATTTTGATCCTCCGAAGATCCAAACTATCTCCAGGTAATTTTTGCCTGGTGCCAACCGGGCGTTTGTCATGTCATATTTAGAGCCGCCAAAGATATGGGTGATTTTACCTCCCTGAAAATTCTGGGAATTGATGACCCTGTCACCTCCCCCGAATACATCCACATCATCCAGGTAATCCTCACCTGAGCCCTTGCGTCTGCTCCCTCCAAAGTATGTGCCCCCGCTTCCACGACGACGGCCTCCAAATATTACCACCACACCCAGAAAAATCAGCATGGTTGGCCAGAATAGCCTGTGCCAGTAGTCCGGTAAATCAAAAAAATTTAATTTTGGGAGCAGGAAAAAGGATCCAACTGCAATTAGAATAATGCCTGTTCCCTTGTTATCCTTATTCGAAAGGAAAATAAGACCCAGGAAAATAAGCAGTGCCTGCCACGTGAAGAGGAAATCCCTCATACGCCATGGAACTATGTCTGCCAGGTCTGCAATTAGAAACAATCCCAGGAACATCAGGACGATCCCCAGTAATAAATGAGTTCTTCCTGATTTTTTAAAGTTTTGTGGTTGCCTTTCCATACTAATAATGTTTAATTTATTTCAAATGTAGTGCGGATATAAGAATAGAGGAAACAGTATTCGGTGAAAGGTCGAGTTTTACCGGTAAACAATAAGACTCCTGGTTATTATTTCTTTACTGATCAATTACAGGTCCTTAAAACCTGTTCAACCATCGATAGCGGCGCGCGTTATCTCCAAATTTAGCAATAAAGGTGA
>CAZCQL010000059.1:1370-30751 GCA_964500835.1 uncultured Bacteroides sp. | reverse complement strand
AAAATCCACATCCACAGCACCCCCTTTGATTATAAATAAATAGATAATCTGGTACATGGTTTTTTTAATGGTTGTAACATTTGTTACTAAAATAAATCATCAAGCTGTCTTAAGTTTGTATAACTAAAAGATATCGCAGAAGCAATCACGCTTCAGCACAAACTAATATACTAACATACCATGCTACGGGAGGTTGTAAGAATAGATGAGGATTTATGTGACGGATGCGCGCAGTGCATTCCCAATTGCCACGAGGGCGCGTTGCAGATGATTGATGGCAAAGCCAGACTTATCAGTGATCTCATGTGTGATGGCCTGGGCGCTTGCCTTGGACATTGTCCTCAGGGTGCTATCACTATTGAGGAAAGAGAGGCTGAACCCTATGATGAAACCAGCGTGATGGAGGTCATGGTAGAAAAAGGGGAGAATACGGTGGTTGCCCATCTGCTCCATCTAAAAGAACATAACGAAATGGAATTCCTGCGGGAAGGCGTTCAGTATTTAAAGGATCATGAAAACAATGTTGAATTTAAAATAAATGATGTCATGAGCAGAGTACACCAGGCAATAGTAGAAGAGGAGCAACTGGCTTGCGGATGCGCAGGTTCAGAGGCCAGGAGTTTCAACCCTCAATCAGCAGCATCTCACCAGGGTGCAGTGGCTGCGGGTTCATTGACCGTGGACAACCAAATGACCGGCGGTCAGCAATCAGAATTAAGGCAATGGCCGGTACAAATGCACCTGATCAATCCGATGGCCTCTTACTTTCAGCAGGCCGACCTGGTACTGGCTGCAGATTGCGTTGCATTTTCATTGGGTAACTTTCATTCCAAATGGCTTCGGGGAAAAAGCCTGGCCATAGCCTGCCCTAAACTAGATTCAGAACTTGATAGTTACGTTTCCAAGATCAAATCCTTGATTGACGATGCCAGGATCAATACATTAACCGTGATGATGATGCAAGTGCCCTGTTGCGGTGGATTGCTTCAAATCGTAAAGGCGGCCTCGGCACATAGCGAAAGGAAAGTCCCGGTGAAGTCAGTAATTGTTGGCGTAGAGGGCGAGATTCTCGAAGAAGAGTGGGCTTAGAATGAACCAGACACTGACCTATGCGGGCAATCCAGGGAAATTATTGAGATTGCCTGTATTGGTATTTCTGCTCATTGCATCCCTTCTGTCATTTGTACAGGTGAAGGCGGAAAATCCGATACTTTTATTGGAAAGGTTTGTGAAAGGAGGGGGATGGTTTGAGGTTATTATAATAGGCCTTTACGGTGGCCTCGTTGCTTATAAAATGCAGGATCCGAAGCAGGTACAGGCCTGGAGGAAATATACCTGGATTGCTTTTTCGGTTCTATTTTTCTCTCAGCTGGTCTTAGGATTGTCCGGCTTTGATAAATTCCTGATGACGGGGAAATTGCACCTCCCCGTTCCTGCCATGATCCTGGCAGGCCCGATATACAGGGGACATGCTTCTGTCATGTCCATTCTGTTTGTGAGCACGGTAATCCTTTCAGGACCCGCCTGGTGCAGTCACCTCTGTTATTTTGGTGCTATTGACGGCCTGGCTTCGGGAGGTAAAACAATCCGCGGTCCCATTAAATACAAATGGGCCCTAAAATCCACAGTGATCCTTTTGGTTGTCCTTGGCGCTATCATGCTGAGGATTTTTAAACTGCCTGTACTCAGCGCCACAATTATCGCAGGGGGGATTGGAATTACCGGTCTCGGGATAATCCTTCTGGTTTCACGGCGGAAAGGCAAAATGGTGCATTGTGCCACCTATTGCCCCATCGGCACGATCGTAAACCTGACCCGGTTTGTCAATCCGTTCAGAATGTACATCGATGATGCGAGTTGCACCGATTGCATGGCATGCACCCCGACATGTACCTACGATGCATTAAACAAAAAACATATTATGAACAGGAAACCCGGACTTACCTGTACCCTGTGTGGTGATTGTATTTCATCCTGTCATGCCGGCTCCATCCACTATAAATTTCTGCGCCTGTCCCCGGTAGCGTCACGCAATCTCTACCTGTTTATCTCCATTGCCCTGCATGCCTCCACCATGGCGCTGGCAAGGATCTGATCCTGGAGGGCATTTAATTATCCCGGCACTTCCGGGTGAGTAATTGAAGATTATTCACTATTTTTAGATAGAGTCTAAGCTACTCCCACCAGGAAAATATTACAGATATGCGCCAGGATTCCATTGATGTGAAGTCCATTTTTGAACCAAGATCAATTAATCCGCTTACACAGGATTCCACAGGGATAACCGGGTTTCTGGATGATTCTGTTGGAATCAGTCCGGAAAACCAGTCAAAGATTCTGTTCTCGATCCTTATCCTGGTAGTCTTGGGTGTCATTCGATTTGCAATCCTGAAAGTGGTATGGAGGTTTACCGAAGACCCAAAATCCAGGTATTCATGGAAACGGGCTGTCTCCTTCACTGTGGGTATCCTTACCGTGATCCTGATCGCGAGCGTGTGGATCAGGGCCATTGGGCAGCTTGGTGCATTTCTCGGATTGTTCACGGCCGGTCTGGCCATTGCATTGAAGGATCTTCTGACCAACATTGCAGGCTGGATTTTTATCCTGGCCCGTAAACCATTTGGCCTGGGCGATCGCATCCAGATCGGAGATAAAGCCGGAGACGTAATCGATCTCCGTATTTTCCAATTCACCCTGCTGGAGATCGGTAACTGGGTTGATGCCGATCAGAGCACCGGAAGAATTATTCACATCCCAAACGGAACGATATTTACTGCATCCCAGGCTAATTATAGTGCCGGATTTAAATTCATCTGGAATGAGTTGCCCGTGCTGGTAACCTTCGAAAGCAATTGGCGGCAGGCCAGGGACCTGCTTCAAAAAATCGTCAGCGAGCATGCGGAAGATCTTTCGGCTGATGCAGAGAAAAAGATCATTGAGGCCAGTAAAAAATACATGATTTTTTACCAGTACCTGACGCCCATTGTATACACATCCGTCAAAGACAGCGGTATACTCCTGACAATGAGGTACATTTGTGATGCCCGCAAAAGACGGGTCACCGAACATGAGATATGGGAGGATGTATTAAGGGCATTTGCAAGAAACAAAGATATCGAATTCGCATACCCCACCCAGCGCTTCTATACCAGGAAAGAAGAAAAAGACGACTCACCTTTTTAATAAGCTCGCCGAAAGAAAATATAGCTGTGTGAATGCCCTCTCCGAATGCATGTTCTCAGGATTTCCTCATTGCCCGGAAGGAATCGGATTTTCATTAATACCCACGGTTATTCTAACTCCAGCACCACAACTGATTTGGGTGGAAGAGTCATCTCCAGATTACCCTGGTTTATCCTGGCCTCATTGAAATCCTCAGGAACTACTTCCATCGGATTATCGAAGGTATTGTGGCTATTGATCTCCTTTGCCGCAAGAATTTTCCCGGAGATTGATTTCACCTCGGTGCCTCTCACCTGGATCGTAAGTGAGTGTGCATGGTTGGGATCTATATTAACCAGAGAAATATGAATTTTTCTGTCCTCACTTTGGGAAGCACTTGCACTTAATGCGGGCAATGTCTGATCCCCGAAGTGATAGTCTGGGCTGTCAATAGAGAGTGGCAACAAGGTTGCATCATGGTGCACCTTATACATGTCGTAAATATAGTAGGTTGGAGTCAGCATCATTTTAGCTCCATCGGTGAAAATCAGGGATTGGAGAACGTTCACAGTCTGTGCGATGTTGGCCATCTTTACCCTGTTACAGCGCTCATTCAGGTAATTAAGCGTTAATCCTGCTACAAGGGCATCCCTCATAGTATTTTGCTGAAACAGGAATCCTGGATTGGTCCCCGGTTCAACATCATACCAGGTACCCCATTCATCGAATACAAGCGCGACTTTTTTTTCCGGATCGTACCTGTCCATGACAGCTATGTGCCTGTCGATGGCACGTTCAATTCTTAAACACCTCCTGAGGATATCGAAGTAGAGGTCCTCCCCAAAATCTGTAGCCGATCCCTTATTTCCCCAATTGGTTGTATAATAGTGAAGGGAAATCCCATTCATTAATTGAAGAGGAATCTTCTGCATCAGCACTTCCGTCCAGTTATAATCTTCAGAGTTAGCCCCCCCTGCAATCTTGTACAGGTGGTTATCCCCGTAGTTTCTGCAAAAGGTGGCATACCTCCTGTACTGATCAGCGTAAAAATCCGGGGTCATGTGTCCGCCGCATCCCCAGCTTTCATTTCCGACGCCCCAGAATTTAACTCCCCAGGATTCCTCCCTTCCGTTTGCCCTCCTAAGATCGGCCATGGGACTAATACCGTCGAAATTAAGGTACTCTACCCACTGGGACATTTCCTTAACCGAACCGCTACCCACATTTCCACAAATTACCGGTTCGGTTCCCAACTGTCCACACAGCTCAAGGAATTCATGGGTGCCAAAACTATTATCTTCGGTAACTCCACCCCAATGCGTGTTCACCATCTTTGGCCTTCCTTCAGCCGGTCCGATTCCGTCCATCCAATGATATTCATCTGCAAAGCATCCTCCAGGCCATCTCAGATTGGGAATCTTAATTTGTCTGAGCGCATCCACCACGTCTGTACGTATCCCATTTTTATTAGGAATCTTTGATTCTTTCCCGACCCAGTAACCACCATAGATACAATGTCCCAGATGTTCCGAAAAATGGCCATAAATATGCCTGCTGATCGTTTCTTCTCCCTGGTCTGCATTTATTATTATAAAGGATTCCTGAGCCTGCAACGCTGGATTAACTGCAATCAAAAGAAAAATCAGACTCCCTGAAGCCGCCTTAGGTATGCTTATCCGTATCATAATTGAAAATTTATAATCTTAAAGATGTGAAAAATGATCAATAATTGTACAATATCTCCATATCATAAATGTTTGTTAAACAGTCGACGTGAGCAAACAATTCCACATGATGATTGTACTTTATGGTAGTTAAACAAGTCTATTTACCTAAATCACAACATGATGAAGAATGTTTTAAAAGTTTTTACCGCACTGCTTCTGGCGGTGATGTCCTTTTCTCTCACAGCTCAGAATCCTACGGTGGTTCTGGAGTACATGAAAGTTACCCAGGAATCTGAAGGTACCTACCTCCAGGTCGAAAAAGTCTGGAAAAAGATACACCAGAAAAGAATTGAAGCAGGAGTGTCTGCCGGCTGGCAGCTCTGGAGGAACGTTTATGCGGGATACAACGATCCTTATCAGTATATCACCGTCAACTGGTACAACGATTACGCACAATCCTTTAAAGGTTTCCCGGAAGGACTTCTGGACGAATTTGCAAACGGTGCCGATGCGGAAATTTTTAACAAAACAGGCGCATCCAGGATCCTGGCCGGGAGGCAGGTAAGCCATCAGATTGCCCAGGCAGATAATAGTGCACCTTCCACATTTATTTATGTAAACCAGATGCATGTGATGCAGGGCATGGGCGGCGATTATGTGAACATGGAACTGGAAATATTTAAGCCTGTTCATGAAGAAGCCATAAAGAGAGGACTCAGATCCCATTGGGGTATCTGGTCGAACTGGCCCGTCAAAGAAGGTCAGGCCGCTTATGTGACCGTCGATGGATACGCAGATGTTGCGCAGTTGACTAAAGATGGCGACATGGGTGACGATCTGTTTTCTTCCGTCCACCCGGGTATGTCATCAGATCAGGCTTATGAAAAAATGAGTAAGGTCCGAAAGATGGATGGCGTTGAACTCTGGGAGCTGGTCGACCTGGTTATGCCCGAGGAGTAAATGATCTGAAAATACGTTACTTATTGAACAGATAGCACAGAGGATGTCTCAAAAGGGGCATTCTCTTTTGCGTTTGGGACATTTTGGCATGATGTGGCTGTTTTAGTATCCCTATCTGCTTGTTTTTGTCATGGTGGAAGGTACCACGATAATGAAATCGGCCTTCCCCATTGAATCTTCCTCCAGCTCTTCCAGGCTGTCCTGGGAAACGCTGGAAATGGTCATTATATTTAGCTCAGGGTTCGCCCTTTTCAGGAACCAGTTCATGCTTTCGTAGGAATCGGAATGATACGCTCCCTGGTAATGCACAAATAGCTGACCCTTTTCCCAGTTTTTTAAAATAAAATGAGACATGGTGGCATCTTTTATAGCCTGGGCATCAGCAAGGTTTATACTTCCATGACCCGGCATCCCGCCACCATCCAAAAGCTGGCTGTAGCAATTTAAAGAGGTATCATAGTCAAGTGGAAGAGGGGCTATGTATCTTTTTGCCTCGTCAGTCAGGCTGTCCAGCTTCGCCAAGCCTTGTTTGAATACTGTATTGGCGTACCTCCTGGGTATGTTTGTGGCTATAAATCTTAGCCCATTGTCCCTGGCAACCAGGACCAGCGGTTTGTAATCTGTGGCGTAATTCTTCCACAACCTTGCTTCCTCTTCAAATTTATCTTCAGAGATCAGCCCGGTTAAGTATTCATTGAGGATCAATTGGTTATCTGCCTCAAACATTTCAGCACCGAGGACGAGCCCATCTCCTTTGATCGCATGCAAGTCTGTGGTTAGCTCCAGCTGCAACCAGTGAGATATCGGATTGGTATGAAGTTCTCCAAAAAGTACCACATCGGCCTCTGATGCGCCCTGCAACATTTTTTCGTACCTGGTCTTTTTTCCATTTTCTCTGAAAAGCTTGTACGCCTCTTTTTGCGCAAGTACCGGAGTGGCCAGGCTTGCGCACATGATGACCAGGATACGTAATCTGATTCTATAATTTTTTTTTCTTTTGTATCTCATGATGTCATAAGTTGTATTGCACATGCAAAACTAACCGTTTTTTAGGATTGATCATTTCTTTCACTTGATTGTTATTAGAGAATAGAATTAATCAACATAGCGATATCAAATAATTATTGACTTCACCCTCAGCTGAATATGAACTAAGGGTGATGTTAAATGGAAGCGAAATCAATTTGATATAAACTATATTTGAATCAGAATAATAACGAATTGGAATAATAAAATGACAAAAAAACAGAATATACTTATCCTCCTTTTCCACCCTCTGTTGCACAAGTCAAGGGTGAACAAGGAAATGATCAGGTCAGTGGAGGATATGGAAGGCGTAACCATCAGACCGATGTATGACAGGTATCCGGACTTTCATCTGGACGTGAAAGAAGAACAGCAAATCCTGATGGAACATGATCTGATTGTTTGGCAGCACCCTTTTTACTGGTACTCTTCCCCTTCCTTGCTTAAGGAGTGGATCGATCTGGTACTGCAACACGGATTTGCATATGGCCGTGAAGGAAAAGCGCTGGCAGGGAAAAAGGTAATGTCAGCCATCACTGCCGGAGGCCGAAGGGAAGTGTACCAGGAAGGGGGAATGCGCAGTTTTTCCATACGCCAGCTGCTGGCTCCGTTTGAACTGACTGTAAAACTATGCAACATGAGTTACCTCCCTCCTTTTATGGTACATGGTACCCATCTTCTGGATGAACAGGGAATCGCCGAATCAGGAAAGGAATACCGCAAGATTATCCAGTCACTCAGGGATAACATCTTCGAGGAGGAGGAGATTTTTGCACATGATTATTTGAATGATTTAATCGCCTAAACCATAAGGATATGCATCAACAGGATTTTTTCTACCAGGCCTTCATTTACCTGATGGCAGCAGTGATATCAGTACCTGTGGCAAAACGACTTGGGTTAGGGTCGGTTTTAGGATATCTGATTGCCGGCGTGATTATAGGCCCATTTGTATTAAAACTGATTGGTACGGAGGGTGAAGACGTGATGCATTTTGCGGAATTCGGGGTAGTGATGATGCTGTTTCTTATTGGTTTGGAACTGAAACCCAACCTGCTCTGGCAAATGAGGAAAACAATTTTTGGATTGGGAGGGCTTCAACTTTTACTTTCCACCCTGGTTATTGGGACTGCATTTATCTTGTTTGGGCAAACCCTGCGGGAAGGTGCTGCCATTGGACTGATGCTGGCACTCTCCTCCACGGCCATAGTTTTACAGACACTTGCTGAAAAGGGATTGATGAAACAGGCTGCAGGGCAGGCTTCCTTCTCCGTTCTCCTTTTTCAGGATATTGCAGTCATACCAATCCTGGCCCTGATCCCATTGCTTGCCATCCATTCAGGGACCGGTTCAGCAGGTCATGCCGGGGAGGTTAAAGAAATAGCCGGGATTGAAGTAGACGGGTGGTTTCAGGTGGTCTTGATCCTTGTGGTAATCTCTGGAATTATATTCGTTGGGAGATACCTGGCACGCTATATTTTCAGGATTATTGCCCGTACAGGATTACGTGAGATCTTCACAGCTACTGCCCTTCTTCTGGTCATTGCCATATCAATTGTTATGGACCTCGTAGGACTATCCCCTGCCCTGGGAGCATTCCTGGCAGGTGTTGTTCTTGCCAACAACGAATACCGCCATGAGCTTGAAGCGGACATTGAACCCTTCAAAGGATTGCTCCTGGGATTATTTTTTATTTCAGTGGGTGCCAGCATCGATTTTAATCTCCTGGTTCGTTCACCGGGATTAATTACAGGGCTTTTATTGACCCTGATTCTCCTGAAATTTGGAGTGTTGTTCATCCTGGGACGATTTTTTGGGCTGAAAGGCGGTCAGAATACCCTTTTTGCATTCTCCCTGGCCCAGGGAGGAGAGTTTGCATTTGTTCTTGTAGCATTCAGTCTTGAAAACGGAGTAATCTCTCCCGAGACAACAGGTCTCCTTTTTATAATTGTAGCCCTATCCATGGCCATCACACCCCTCTTGCTCCTGTTCAATGACAAGGTTGTTCAGCCCCTGGTCAGCCGGTCTCAGAATATCCCCGAACACGATCAGATAGATGAAACAGACAATCCGGTGATTATTGCCGGGTTTGATAAGTTTGGTGTGGTGGTTGGACGCTTTTTAATTGCCAATGGGATCAAAGCTACAATCCTGGATGATAATCCGGATAATATCCAGGTATTGAGGAAATTTGGATTTAAGGTCTATTATGGAGATGCTACAAGGCCCGATTTGCTTCACGCTGCAGGAGCCAAAAATGCAAAAGCAATTGTGGTAGCGGTGGACGACAAACAAAAATCTCTTCAGATCGTCGATCATGTCCGGCAAAGCTATCCCCATTTAAAAATCATGGCCCGGGCACTTGACTACCAACACACCTTTGAACTCATTAAACGGGAGGTTACAGAGTATGACCGCGACGTTTTTGAATCTTCACTTCAATTAGGGGTAAAAGCACTTTGTCAGCTGGGATTCAGCAATTACCATGCTCATCGGCTGGCCAGAACATTTAAAAAGCACCATCAGGAAGTGGTCTCTGAATTGTACCAACATTACGACAAGGATGATAAAAAATATCTGTTAGAGGCTAAAAAATACGCCAGCGAGCTTGAGGAGCTTTTTCGCATCGAAAACGAGGAAACCATCCATGATGCTGACAGTTCGTGGGATGCGACCACCCTGAGAGAAGAGATTCGTGAGATTTATGCAGAAATGGATAAAGGGACAGGCAAATAGCTACTCAATTTTTCCCAGCAACATGGCATTGAAGAACAGCTTGAAAGAACTCTGGGTAGAAGCTCTGAATTGTGGATTGAACCCGAAAAGAACAAACTGCCCTTTCCCTTTTCTCAACCAGATCATAGCGGCCCTGTTGCCCAGCTTTTCTTCTTTTGCAGCGTAGCCACTCATAAGCACATCCTTTTCAGGATAAGTCCCAAGAACCTTCCGGTCCATGTCAAACATGGGGACCGAAGTGGTAAATACAGGCTGCCCCCGGGAAAAAACTCCAATGCTTTCAGGCATCCCAAGGGTGACCGGATGTTCCTGGAGCACCTCCATCTTCACCAGGCTTCCGGGAACGTACAATCCTTCTTTGCTCAGTTGCGAAGAGATATCGTTAAAGGGAAGCTCAAATTCCTCTTCTTTTTCCTTTCGTTTGATCTTTAACAGGCCGTTAAACAGGCTGGTTGAATTTCCCCATGCTATGACGATCCCTCCCTGGTCGGAAAAAGTCATAAGTTTCTCAAACCCTTCCTTCTCGATTCCTTTTACAAAATCGGGATGATAATTACTCATGGAGTAAGACTCACCCGCCTTTCTTTTGCCTGTCATGAGAACCTCTTTTTGGTTGCTGGGAAAAATTATTACATCAAATTGCGCTGAAAGCCCGGTTTTTTGAAACTGACCGGGGTGCAAAACTTCGAAAGGTACATGGTAGGTGTCTAAAATATATCGGGTCCATCCCGCATCCATGTCATGAAAATAAGACTCCACCAGCGCAATGCGTGGCATGGCCAGCGGGGTGGAATTCAGTTCTCTCTTGTCCGAGATATATCCGGCCTGAAAGGGTAGCTCCTCCATCACATCCTCCCACTCACTTTTTTTCCCGGAATCGTAGAATACCACGAAGCTGCCCTTGCCATATGTGCGGCCTCTCAATTCAACAGCTTCCCGGAGCCGTTCCACTCTTAACCCATTCTCCAGAGCCTTAAAGGCCGACCTGAACGATTCATTTGATGAAACCGTCAGGATCATTGCATACACCTCCATATCGATGGATTCCTTCAGGCTGTATTTCCCATTTATCGGAGACAATCTGTCTTCAAGAACCTTGCTTCTTACCTCGATCTCATGGGAGGTTACATCCCGGTGAAGGGGAAGCGACCAACTGGTGATGTCATAAGGTTTGATAAGTTCTCCACCCGGTGCATAATGCCGTTCAGGGAATTCCTGCCTCTCCAGAACTTCTTTGATAAAGGCCCTGAATGGCTGAGCCAGGGGTATCACCACATCGCCCGAATGAAATACCGTACCCTCCAGTACAAGATCCTCTTCTAGTTCATAAATCCGGATACCATGCTCCATCATCAGGTTCGCAAGGTTCACAAGTTCACCAGGATCGTGCTGCTCCTGAGGAAGAATGTAATAGAAAGGGGCCTCAGATTTTCCCAGGGCCACCTGCTCCCTGCACATCCGGTTCCTGAATTCCAGGATATCCTCCCGGTAAAGGGAAGCGGTTTTTATAATAGACATGGTGGAGGCTATCTCATATTCAACGATGTTGCCCAAGTGCCACCATCCCCCTTCCCAGGGCAAAAGCATGTTGACACCCTTCTTATATTCGGAAAGACCTTTGCCGGATACGCGAAGCTCAGTAGGTTCAATAAAAACAGGAGTTGCCGTACGCACGCTGGCCGCTTCCGTCAGGAATCCGATCACATTTTTCCAAATACAGGTTTCTGTGGATCCGGGCCAATAATCATCAAAGCTGTAGTGTTGTGAAACACCTTCAAATCCAGAAACTGTCATATCTGTGGCCATATGCTGACCAAAAACTCCTCCCCACTGATAAATTCCGGCGGGTACATTTTCTGCGATGGGATCGTGGTTTGGAGGAACGAAATACCGGGGACCGGTGGATCCCATCTGGTGCTTCTCAACCATTACCTGGGGAAACCAGGTTTGGTTATAAATGCCGGCCACGGCTTTAGTTTCAGTCTGGGTTAACACCACAAAATCCCGGTTGATGTCATGTCCCACATATTTGTGATAAACCCGGGGAAGGGATGCCCCTTCGTAAGGTGTGGCCAGATATTTTTTATAGTTCTCTACGATCATATCCATTCCATCCGGATTGTGACAGGGTACCATCATGTACACTACATTATGGAGCCACTCCAATTTCTTTCGGTCCGCAGTAGAAGCAAATTCATAGGTAATCAGGGGTACCGATTGGGAGGGTGCGACCTCTGATGAGTGCATCGACAGCGTAGCAAGAACGAATACTTTTCCGCTGCTGATCATTCCCTCAAGTTGGTGTGCTCCAAGGGTGTCATTCAGAGCCAGCTCTCTGTTTATCACCTTAAGATCAGACAGATTTTCAATATTCTCTTCGCTTGATATAAATGCAATGTACATGGGCTTGCCCTGAGATGATGTTCCTATTCTCTCAAGTTTAATTCGCGGTGATTCCTCATCCAGAATTTCCAGGTAGGCGATCTGTTGCTCATAGGTAATTAAATTGCGATCCGATCCTGGTTCAAATCCAAAAAAGTCAGCAGGTTTTGTAAATGAGCTGCTCTGGGCAGTCATTCCCGCCATGGAAGACAACAATGCGAAAATTAGTATGGTACGGCTCATGTGATAAGGGAAATTTTGGGGTTAATTTAATCTATCCAGATTGTTTTAATATTCACAAATTCTCTAATTCCTTCTACCGAAAGCTCCCTGCCAAACCCGGATTTTTTAAGACCTCCAAAAGGGAGCCTGGGATCTGATCTGACCATGGAATTGACAAAGACTGCGCCCTCATTCGCGCCTTCAATAAACAGATCGGCCGAACTCTCCGATTGGGTAAAGAGCTGCACCCCCAAACCAAACCTGGATTGGTTGGAAAGCTCTAATGCCATCCCGGGTGAATCCACCTCCATGATGGAATAAACGGGACCAAAGACCTCTTCATCAAACACCCGCATTCCCGGTTTGATCCCGGAAAGTACCGTTGGTTCAAAAAAAGTCCCGTCTCTGTGCCCGCCAGTAATTAATTTTGCTCCAGATTTCACCGAATCTTTCACCTGTCCTTCTACTTCCTGAGCCTGTTTTACAGAGGAGAGGGGACCAATATTCGTTTTCTCGTCCATTGGATCTCCAATCACCAGTTGTCCTATTCTGTTCAAGAGACCCGGAATAAAATCTTCGGCGATCCAAGATTCCAGGATGAATCGTTTGGCTGCAATACAGCTCTGCCCCCCGTTTTGCAACCTGGCAGGAATAGCGATATTAAGGGCCAGCTCCAGGTTGGCATCATTTAAGACTACAAATGCATTGTTCCCTCCTAACTCCAGCACACATTTCTTCAGATGACCCCCAGCCGTGGAAGCAACTGCTGCCCCTGCTGCCTCACTCCCCGTTAACGTAACCGCCTGTACATACTCATTGGAAAGCACCCCTGCCACACGGTCGGCACTAATTGCCAGGTTCTGAAATACTCCTTCCTGAAATCCGGCCTCACCGAATAATTCCTCGATAGCCCCCGCACATCCCTGAACATTTGAGGCGTGTTTTAACAGTGCTGTATTCCCTGCCATAAGGGCCGGTGCCGCAAACCTGAAAACCTGCCAGAATGGAAAATTCCAGGGCATGATGGCCAGTACAGGACCTAAGGGCTGGTAAATTACTGAGCTGTCTTCCGCTTCAGTCTCCACTTCCTTCTTCGCCAGAAATTCCCGGGCATTTTCCGCATAAAACTCACACACCCACGCACATTTCTTCACTTCAGCTTCTGCCTCGGTCACAGGTTTGCCCATCTCCCTGGTAATAATCCCGGCATATTCTCTGCTGCGCTCCCTCAGGATGGAGGCTGCCTTGGTCATCAATGCCCCGCGTTGATCAAATGAAAGCTTGCGGAAATTAAGGAATGCACTGTTAGCCCTACCCAGGATTACCGCCAGGTTCATATCTGTCACCTGTGGATAATTAATAATCCTTGCAGGATCAAATGGATTGACGCTTTTTAGAACAGCCATGAAAAGAGGGCTATTTTACAGGAAAATGCAATTTAGAAGAATCAAAACGATTATCAAAAAATCCGCCGCCTCATTTTCATCAGCCAGAATCTCATCTCGTGCCTGAAATTTTTGAATCTGCGGGTCTTTGATTTATTGAACGTGTGATCAAAAGTTGCAACCGCACGCTTCAAATCCCCTTCCGCACCGATCAGGTTCCAGAATTGGGGAAACTCCACCAAAGCATTTTCGATATGCAGGCAGAATTGTTGCTCCTTATCTTTCAGAAAATGGGTAATATTGGCATTTACCTGGTCGTAAAAGTCTCCGACTACCTCAAGTCTGAGGCGCCTGTCCAGCTTGTGCAGGGCTATCTGATGTATTCCCTCACAATATGCCCTGATCAGGCTCCCGTTCCTGATCCAGCGGCGGTTGTAACTTTGAATGGTCGCTTCCCGGTTCCGAATAAGGTGCACGTAAAACGCCCTATCGCCATACTCCTGTTCAAGTGCAGCCGGGAACCAGACTAACCGGTTATCTGCTTCAATATGATTGTCGGGAAGAGTGAACCGATCTTTTCCAAGCCTGCGCGAGCGGCTCTCATGCCCCACGGTATAATTTGTTATATGACTGCAAGCCCGGGCGAAAGTGAGGGAGCCGCTACGCCCTGTACAGAGTACAATTACACGCATTCACTTTTATTTAATCCTCAAATGTAATGAAACTTCTGAGATTCAGGAAGTTGTTAAATAAATGTCAAATTTAAGGTTATTCAGAATCCTTCCGGCTAATTGGCGTACCTTAAATATTTATTAACCAATAACCTATATTAAAAAATAATCGTAATTATGAAAAAAGTATTTCACACCATGGCGCTTCTCTCCCTGAGCATAACTCTTTTGAGTGCCCAGGATGATTACAAAATGTTCCTGACTATGCTACTTGAACCAAAACTTGACCAGATTTCGGCATTTGAAGAGAATCTGGCAACACATAACAAGAAATTCCACAATGAAGGATTTATGAGCGCAGACGTATGGTCGATTTTCAGCGGATCCAATGCTGGCAAATATGCCTGGGTAATGGGACCCCTGACTTT
This sequence comes from uncultured Bacteroides sp., assembly GCA_964500835.1. GTDB lineage: Bacteria > Bacteroidota > Bacteroidia > Bacteroidales. Next base: position 16,112 of record CAZCQL010000059.1, on the reverse strand, counting down.
CTCCGATTTTGATTCACGTGAACGTGACCAGGCGCACGACGATGACTGGAATAACAATGTGCTTGCACTTTGCAAACATGTGACCGATTTTGAATGGGTGAAGCTTCGGGAAGACTTGTCCTATACTCCTGAAGGATCTGAATCCGGAAAGGAACTTTATAGCGTGTATGATGTGAAGAAGGGACAGTGGTACCGGTTTGAAAAGGTCTTAAAGATGGCCATGGAAGTATACAAGGCTAAAGATTATCCCGATTATTTCAGGGTATACTATTCCCGGTTCCAGTCCAACACCCACCGCGATGTGGCCATTTCAAACGGTTTAAGAACGTGGGCCTCACTGGATGAAAAATCCACTTTCAGAAAGGATTTTGAAGAGGTGCACGGGGAAGGATCGTCGGACAATTTCCTCAAGGAATACAGGGAAAGCTACAACAGCTACGAAGACGAATTAAGCGTGTACCTGCCCCACCTGAGCGGCACCGCAAAATAGAAGCACGTGTAGTCAATTCACAGATTAGTTTCTGATGAAACCCCCGCGCATTGTTTGCCGGGGGTTTATATTTTAATATTTTTGACCCCGGCAACAAACACGCCCCTTCACATGAAACTTACCCTTCTCGACTTCCTGATAATCAGCCTTTATCTTGCTTCAACTATCGTTATTGGCCTGGTTTTAAAAAAACGGGCTCAAAAAGATAAAACAGCCTACATCCTGGGAGGAAACAAGCTCCCCTGGTACATGCTGGGACTCAGCAATGCCTCAGGAATGTTTGATATCTCAGGTACCATGTGGCTGGTTACCCTGGCTTTTGTGTATGGGCTGAAATCCATATGGATACCCTGGTTATGGCCGGTCTTCAACCAGATTTTCCTGATGGTATTTATCTCCATCTGGTTGCGTCGTTCAAATGCAACCACCGGGGCTGAATGGATCAGTACACGGTTCGGATCTGGCAGGGATGGCAGGCTTTCACACGGTATCGTAGTAGTGTTTGCCCTAATCAGCTGCCTGGGATTCCTGACATACGGTTTTATCGGATTGGGTAAATTCGTAGAGATATTTATCCCCTGGGAGGTTGTCTCTCCTTTTGTGCCTTTTGAAGTTGCACCCCAATACGTGGCCCATGTTTACGGGATCGTATTCACCCTTTTTGCAATGTTTTATGCTATTTTGGGGGGAATGACCAGTATCGTCTGGGCCGATGTGATTCAGTATACCATTATGACTGTTTCAGCTGTGGTAATCGGAGTGATCGCTATGAATGCGCTGGTTGATAACCCACTGGTTGTACCCAAAGGCTGGATGAATCCCTTCTTTGGGGCCAGATTGGATTTGAACTGGACTGGGATCATCAATGAGGTCAATGCAAAAATAGCCAGTGATGGATATTCTCTTTTTAGTATCTTCTTTAGCGTGATGCTGTTTAAAGGTATCCTGGTGAGTGCTGCCGGCCCTGCTCCCAACTATGACATGCAGAAAATCCTTTCCACCAAATCTCCGAAGGATGCGGCAAAAATGTCCGGATTTGTATCTGTGGTCTTAATGCCCACAAGGTATTTTATGATTGCCGGATTTGCCGTACTCGGACTGCTTTTTTATGACAAGCTGGACCTTATCGTGGGAGACCGAATCGATTTTGAACAGATTCTGCCTTCGGCCATCAGCCAATTTGTTCCGGTGGGTTTTATGGGACTCCTGCTGGCAGGATTACTGGCTGCCTTTATGTCAACTTTTGCTGGAACGCTGAATGCGGCCCAGGCTTATATCGTGAATGATATCTACCTGAAATACCTGAGGCCCAGAGCCTCCAGAAAACAGATGAGCCGGACAAACTACATCACAGGGATCACGGTGGTTGGGCTTAGTGTTGTTTTCGGATTCTTTGCACTGGATGTAAATGATGTGCTCCAATGGATTGTTTCTGCATTATGGGGAGCCTACACAGCTTCCAATGTACTTAAATGGTACTGGTGGAGGTTTAATGGATACGGATTTTTCTGGGGAATGTTGACGGGCATCGTCACTGCCCTCATCTTTAGTAAAATTTTCACATTCCTTGATCTGTACTATTTCCCTTTGATCCTGGTGGTCTCCCTTGCAGGAGCCCTGATTGGAACCTATACGACTCCGCCCACAGATGAGGAAGCATTAAAAAACTTTTATAAAAACGTGAAGCCATGGGGCTTCTGGAAGCCAATCCATGACAAGGTAGTTGCCGATGATCCCGCATTCAGGAGAAACACCGATTTCTGGAGAGACATGCTGAATGTGCTGATTGGAATTATCGCCCAAACAGCCCTGGTCATCTTCCCAATTTATATTATATTACGGAAGATGCTGCCACTGGGAATATCCTTAGCCATTATTGTCCTAAGTTTTATTGTGATGAAAAGAACATGGTGGGACCGGCTTCCCGATGAAAACCAGGCAGCAAAGGAATCATGGAACAATTTAAGCAGCTGAGGAAGGCGCTTGAAGAGGAATTGAGAGGGAACATTCTTCCCTACTGGATGAAATTTACCCCGGATCCGGAATACGGGGGGTTTTATGGCCATGTGGATCATTGGAACAAGCCTGTTGAAAAGGCCAGCAAAGGCGCCATAATGAATGCACGGATCCTGTGGACCTTCTCGGCTGCCTTCCGGATGTTTAAAGAGAATGCGTACCTGGATGCTGCGCATCGCGCATACAATTTTATTCTTGATCATTTCCTTGACACGGAGTTGGGGGGCGTATACTGGGAGCTTGACTACCAGGCGAATGTAATTTCCTCAAGGAAACAGATTTATGCCATTGCATTCACCATATATGCGATGGCAGAATACAGGATGGCATGTGGCGATGAATTGGCACTGGAAGTGTCTGTAAAACTCTTTGAAGTAATTGAATCCCATGCTTTTGATAATGAGAAAAATGGATATACAGAAGCTTTTGCAAGGGACTGGACCCGGATAAAGGACCTTCGGCTCAGTGAAAAGGATGACAATGAGAGTAAAACCATGAACACCCACTTACATGTAATGGAGGCCTATGCCAACCTCAACCGTATCTGGAAAAATACCCGGCTGGAAAAATCCCTGGAAAATATGATTCATCTGTTTTTAACCAAATTTGTCAATAAGGAAACATCCCACCTGAATCTCTTTTTTGATGATGAGTGGAATCTCAAATCCTCTCTGGTTTCTTACGGACATGATATTGAATGCTCCTGGCTTCTTCATGAATCTGCAGAAGTTTTGGGTAAGCCTGCCCTAGCAGAGCAAACCGGGAAACTGGCAATCCGGATGGCCAGGGAAAATTTTACAGGATTGGATACAGACGGCGGCTTGTTTTACGAATTTATACCCAAAGAGAACAAGCTCGATTCCGATAAACACTGGTGGCCCCAGGCGGAAGCCCTGGTAGGATATTTTAATGCGTACCAACTCTCCGGAGATGAAGAATTTGCCCGGAAAACCCTGCAAAGTTGGGACTTTATTAATCACAGGATTATCGACCACCAAAACGGCGAATGGTACTGGAGTGTTAACAGGAGGGGTATTCCCCGGATCAAAAATGAGAAAGCCGGGTTTTGGAAGTGTCCCTACCACAATGGGAGGGCTTGCATGGAAATGATTCGCAGAATGGATCGCACCTGAAACATAAATCAACCGATACACATATGGATAAGAACCTGTTTTGGCAGCGCATGGACACCATAAGGAAAGGACACGAGGCGTTGCTTACGAGAAAAAATGAAGCGCTTTTTAGTGTCAACGGAATATACAACCGGTACAAATACCCGGTGGTAACCCGCGATCATTTTCCAATGGAGTGGAGGTTCGATTTTAATCCCAAATCCAATCCATTTTTTATGGAACGAATTGGCTTCAATGCGGCCATGAATTCCGGCGCAATCAAATGGAAGGGAAACTACCTTCTAGCAGTCCGGTGCGAAGGAAATGACAGGAAATCATTTTTTGCCATCGCAGAAAGCCCCAATGGCATTGATAATTTCAGATTCCGGGACCGGCCAATGACCATGCCGGAGACCGGTGATCCGGACACGAACGTGTACGATATTAGATTAACCCAACACGAGGATGGATATATATACGGCATATTCTGTTCCGAACGAAAAGACCCTGATGCCCAAGATGGAGATACCCGCAGCGCAGTGGCGGCAGCAGGGATTGCACGAACAAAAGATTTGGTGAATTGGGAACGATTACCCGACCTGGTGACTCAAGGAGGACAACAGCGGAATGTGGTATTGCATCCCGAATTGATTGATGGTAAATATGCTTTCTATACCCGTCCACAGGATGGATTTATCGAGACAGGTAAAGGGGGAGGAATTGCTTTTGGATTCTCCGATTCGATGGTTCATGCCGAGGTGAGGCAGGAAGAGATCATGGACGCCAAAGTCTACCATACTATTTATGAATTAAAGAACGGGCAGGGCCCTGCACCTCTCAAAACCGGCAAAGGCTGGCTAAACCTGGCGCACGGTGTACGCAATTGCGCTGCAGGTCTCCGGTATACGCTTTATCTATTTATGACTGCACTGGACGATCCGTCGAAGATAATCCACAAACCCGCAGGACTTTTTATGGGGCCCAGGAACGAGGAGCGCGTGGGTGATGTGTCCAATGTGCTATTTTCCAATGGATGGATCGCCGATGAGGATGGGAAAGTCTTTATCTACTATGCCTCATCCGATACCCGAATGCACGTGGCCACATCCACCATCGACCAGCTGGTTGACTACTGCATACATACTCCGGTAGATGAATTTCGGTCCGCTGCATCTGTGCAATCAATTAATGACTTGATCACCAGAAATAAGGAACTCTGATGAAAAGCAGGCACACATGAAAACCCGATGAAATGGGAGAGAATCCGGTATTAACCCATCACTACCCGCACTTTATTGGTAGTTCCTTCGTCACAAAGAGGGAGCAATGTACCCATTATCTTCCTGCTATTCATGATGATCTCTTTCACTCCTTGTGAAACATGATCCGGATTGACAACTTCTATCTGGTAGGTAGCACCCCTAAACTTCCGCGTTACCTTATATCCGCTCCATTCATCAGGGATTACAGGATGGATTTTCAGCCCATCAAAGTCTGGCCTTATTCCCAGTATGTATTGTGAAACAGCATAGAAATTCCAGGCGGCAGTTCCAGTAAGCCAGCTATTCTTAGCTTCACCAGGCGTCGGTGCATCCTTGCCCGCGATCATCTGCGAATAGACATAGGGCTCTGTTTTATGAAGCTCGCTAATCTCCTCCAGGTAAGGTGGACAGATCTTTCTGAAGTATTTCCAGGCAGCATTTCCGTTCCCTGTAAGAGTTTCGGCTATCATAATCCATGGATTATTGTGGCAGAATATTCCTGCATTTTCCTTATATCCTTCGGGATAGGAGCTGATCTCACCATATTTGACAATATAGCTTGAAAAGGCTGGATTATTCAGCACAATTCCGAATTCACTGTCAAGCCGCTCTTTTACCGAATCCAGTGCCTTCCTGGCTCTTCCATCCTCAAGACCCATCCCGGCCATCACACACATACCCTGGGATTCTATAAAAATCTTTCCCTCCTCCTGCTCCTTGCTCCCGACTTTTTCCCCGAAATGGTCGTACGCACGAATAAACCAATCACCGTCCCATCCATGCAGGTCGACCACCCTGGTCATATTTTCAATGTGTCGGGCTGCTTCTTCTGCCTCCCCGACCTTTCCAAGTTTTTTACAAAGTTCGGCGTACGCTTTTCCATATAGCACAAACATTCCGGCGATAAAGACCGATTCAGCCACACCTCCTTCCATATTTTCAGTAGTCTGGAATGATTCTCCGGGGGTTTCCGAAAAACAGTTCAGGTTCAGACAATCATTCCAGTCAGCCCGGCCAATGAGCGGTAGTTTATGCGGCCCCAGGTTATGGACCACATGGTAGAACGAGCGCCTCATGTGTTCGAACAGGGATGCTTTGTTGGATTCGTTGTTGTCGAACGGAACCATTTCTTCCAGGATACTCCAATCACCAGTTTCCTTGATATATTCATCAATGGAAAGGATGAGCCAGAGTGGATCGTCGTTGAAGTTACTGCCCACTGCATCATTCCCCCTTTTTGTAAGTGGCTGGTATTGATGGTAGGCTCCTCCATCCTCGAACTGTGTCGAAGCAATGTCGATTATACGCTCCCTTGCACGTTCCGGAATCTGGTGAACAAATCCTATCAGATCCTGGTTGGAATCCCTGAATCCCATGCCTCGTCCAATTCCTGATTCAAAAAATGAAGCGCTGCGGCTGAAATTGAAGGTCACCATGCACTGATACTGGTTCCAGATATTCACGGCCCGGTTCAGTTCCTCTTCCGGATGATCCAGCTGGTAAACCGAAAGCAGGTTATCCCAGAACCGTTCAAGATCTTCAAACGCTTTGTCAACGTCCGAAGATGTCTGAAATTTACTAATCATCTCCTTAGCCGGCGTTTTATTTATCACCTGGGGCGACGAAAACTTATCTTCGACCGGGACTTCCACATATCCAAGCACAAAAACCAGTTCCTTTTTATCTCCCGGCTCCAGTTCTATTTTTAAATGATGTGACCCGATGGGGGACCAGCCATGAGCATGAGAATTTCGCGACCTGCATTCCATTACTGCATCCGGAGCATCAAATCCATTGTATAATCCGAGGAATGATTCCCGATCGGTATCCAATCCTTCGACCGGATCGCTTACCGTATAAAAGGCATAATGATCGCGCCTTTCGCGAAATTCTGTTTTGTGATAGATCGTAGATCCCTCAATCTCAACCTGACCGGTGGAAAAATTGCGCTGGAAATTGGAACCATCATCCAAGGCATCCCAAAGGCACCATTCAATAAAAGAGAAGAGGGAGAAAGAGCGCCTCATGTGGCTGTGGTTTGTGAGCTTCACCCTTTGCACTTCGCCTTGAAAACCAACAGGCACCAGATAGAGTACCTCGGCCTCTATTTGATCAACTTCTCCTGTAATTACGGTATATCCCATTCCATGCCGGCACTCATAGCTATCCAGAGCGGTTTTCACGGGTTTCCATCCGGGAGACCATACTTTCCCATTTTCATTGATATAAAAATACTTGCCTCCATCATCAACGGGAACATTGTTGTATCTGTACCTGGTGATCCGCCTTAACCGGGCATCCTTATAAAAACTATATCCACCTGCAGTATTCGAAATAAGGGAGAAAAACTCCTCACAACCCAGGTAATTGATCCATGGATAGGGGGTTCTGGGATTCGTAATTACATACTCTCTTCTATGATCATCAAAATGTCCGAATTTCATGTGGTATGAAGTTTCTGATTGGATAGAAATGCCTGTGCAAGGTAATTAAAATAACAATCATTACATTTACTATAAAGTAATGTCATGCCACATAAGACATTCATGAAACAGGCCATACAAGAGGCCTTCAAGGGTATTCATAACCATGAAGGCGGTCCTTTTGGAGCCGTTATTACCTTGGAAGGCAAAGTCATTGGAGCAGGTCACAATTCGGTGCTAAAAACAAACGACCCTACTGCGCACGCCGAGGTGAATGCCATCAGAAATGCCTGCTCCAAAGTGAGCCACCATCATTTGACCGGGGCTGTAATTTACACAAACTTTGAGCCTTGTCCCATGTGCCTTTCGGCCATCTATTGGGCAGACATACGCAGTCTATATTACTCGGCCGGCCGTGAGGTTGCCCGGCAAATTGGATTTATGGACCATAAACTTTACGGTGAATTGGTGCTTCCTTCTGAGAAACGAGAGCTAAAATCATCAAAAATAAGCCTCCCTGAGATGGACCATCTTCTTGAAGATTGGAAGGGCATGGAGGGAAAAATCCTTTACTAATCTTTAAACTTTTATTGGATTTCTGGTATCAACAGCTATTTTTATGGACTGATCCGCAAATCCCCGCAAAACAAATTATCATGAACAGAAGAGATTTTATTGGCAAAACGACACTCGGAGCTGGTGCAATTACTGTTATTCCCGGGCATGTAATGGGAGGAATGGGGCATCCTTCTCCGGGTGACAGGATTAATCTTGGCTTTATTGGCACAGGCAAGCAGAGCATGGGACTGGTGAAATGGATTTCAGGATGCCCGCAAACAATGGTCCTTGCTGCCTGCGATGTAGACACGAAAAAGCTTGCCCGTTTTAAAAAAGCAGCGGAAAAGGCAAATTCCGAAAAATTAAATGGCGGGACGCAGGCAGTAGATACCTATGAAAACTACCGGGAACTGCTGGACCGAAAAGATATAGATGCCGTAGTGATTGCGTCCCCGGACCACTGGCATGCCATGATGGCCATAGATGCAGCCAAAGCCGGAAAAGACATCTACTGTGAAAAGCCTATGGCCCTTTCCGTGGCCGAAGGCAGAGCGATGGTATTAGCCACGCGAAAATATGACCGGGTTTTTCAGACAGGGAACATGCAACGTTCCTGGAGAAATTTCAGACATGCATGTGAAATGGTATATAATGGATATCTCGGAGATATAAAAGAGGTGAATGTGAGCGTAGGAGATCCTGTCATGGCGTGTGAATTACCTGGCGAGCCGGTTCCAGATTATCTGAACTGGGACCTGTGGGTCGGACCATCCATGTTCAGGAATTACAATCCGGAACTTGCTCCTCCCATGGAAGACACCGGATGGGCAAATTGGCGGGCATACAAGGATTTCGGAGGCGGATTAATCACCGATTGGGGGGCTCATATGTTTGATATTGGTCAGTGGGGCCTGGGCATGGATAAATCCGGTCCGGTCGAGTTTGCCCCTCCGGAGAAACGTGCAAAACGTGGACTACAAATGAAATATTCCAATGGAGTGGTCATGAATCATGTGGATTGGGGCGAATCTAATGCCGTCCAGTTTATAGGTTCTGAAGGCAAGATCGAAGTAAGCAGAAGTTTTTACCGCTCCGATATAACAGGCCTCACCGAGCTGGAATTAAATGGAAATGACAAACCCCTCTATCGAAGTGATAACCATTACCAGGATTGGATCGATGCCATTAAAAAGAGGAACCGGCCTGTCTCGGATGTAGAAACCGGTCATCGAACTGCTACTGTATGCAACATCATTAATATGGCATATAGCCTGGAACGGACTTTAAAATGGGCCCCCTACCATGAGCAATTTGTTGACGACGACGATGCCAACCGAATGCTAAATAGACCGTTCCGTGGCGATTGGGACTTTACCGACTATTAGAAAAATATTTCATAAATTTCACTTATGAAAAGACGAGCAATCCTGCTCTATATAACATGCTTCGTTCTCCTGTCCTTCAAAGGCTTAGGGCAAAATTGCAACATACTCTCCAAAGACAATGGCATTGTCATCGATAAATTTTGTTCACCTGTGGATGTGAACTGGGATGTCACCTATGTGGGTGTAAACAACGCTGGTACTGTAGTTGAGATTGAGTATGTCTGGGACGATGGAGCCTCCGAAACAAAAACCGCCATTGAAGGACCCGCAGGCACTTTTACTTCAGATGCTGACCACATTTATGGCTCACTTGATGACAGGTGCAATTACCATCCCACAGCTACCCTGATCGTTGACGGTGTCGAATGCACCTCCTCCTCTCAGCCGCAAACCGTAACCATATGGGATACAGACAATAAAAATGGTGGAAATGTGGATGCCGATCCCAACGTTTATCCCATATGTATTGGCAATGGGGCCACCATGCAATTCCTGGATGATACTCGATTCAATTGTGTCCCGCCACAGGAGAATGATGTGCCAAATGTGGATACCAGATGGATCCAATGGGTATATGGAACAGACAATACCATGTCCTCCGCCACTCCGGTAAGTGTGGAGGGTTACACTGGTCCCTGGCCGCTGGTTGGACCTGTGCTTAAACTCCCCGGGCCGGTAACTGGTTCGAGTGAGAAAAGCCTGTTCATCACTGTCGCCAATGATAACATGATTGGTGAGGAATTTGAGGTTGAAATAAGATATTGGAATTTTTGCAATCCGTATGAACCAGGGATGCCTGAAGAGCCCGCAGAGACTGACAGAGTGGTGATCCGCATTGTGGACCTTCCTGATGCCACCATCACCCCGGTGGACACCATGTGTGAGTTTAACGATAACGTTTTCCTGGATGTGGCTACAGGAGGAGGAACCTTTACAGGTAAGGGGATTATCAATGCCGCTACAGGTGAATTTGCCCCGTACGTTGCAGGTCCCGGGACCCATAAGATCAAATACGTAATTACTGATAACAATGCATGTTCGTCGGCCGACTCCATCGAAATTACTGTAAGGGATGCCCCAGATGGTGTGATCACACCGGTGGACCCGTTTTGCATCAATGATGGCGCCTTCGACCTGGAGGCAACACCTTCTCTGGGTACCTGGGCAGGAACCGGGATCACCAATGTGAATACCGGCTTATTCGACCCCACCATTGCCGGAATTGGAGCTCATGAAATCGTTTTTACCACTGAGACCGATGCCTTTGGTTGCTCAGGCATTGATTCATTGGAGGTGCGTGTGGCTGATCTTCCCAATGCGGAGATACTTACCAAAGATTCGACGTGGTGCGATTTGCTCGATAACCGGACCACTGCCAATATTCTGATCACAGGTTCCGACACCTCTATGTTTGACCTGGTGGTGGAGAACAGGGGAGTTATCGACACCATGTTCAATCTATCTGCCGACACAATCCCCATACCTTTGTTCAATCAGCTGGGACTAAACCGGTATGTGATTCATAAGGTCATTGAACACCACGGAAGTAACGCATGCGAAACTGACCTGAATGACACGCTGACCATGTTGGTTCATCCAAGGCCTGACATGACGGTGGAGGCCACTTTTGATGATTTTTGCAGCCCGGTGGACGTGGATTTCATTGCCGTAAGCGGATATGATAAATACACCTGGAGTTTTGGGGATAATGATTCCACCACCACACGGACACCCGGGATATCCCACACTTACTCCATACCTACAAGCGATTCAATGAATTTCCGTATCGACACCCTCGATGGCGTCATTGATACGACTTATTTTGAGGTATTCCAGCTCGATACTACGTATCATTATCAGTTGGTCATCGAATCGTTCCTGGGTTGTATGGATACCATTACCGACACGGTAACTATTTATGAAACTCCTGAAGCTGACTTTTTCGTATCGCCTGAGATTCAGAATTTCCCCCAGTCCAACGTGTTCCTTATCAATACCTCCAGTTTTGGTGACTGGTCCTATCTATGGGATTTTGGGGATGATTCGACGGATGTGGTCAAAGACCCTAACGGACATGAGTACGAAGACCCCGGATTCTACGATATTGAACTTAAAACATTTAACCAGTATTGCAGAGACAGCATCACCAAGAGAGTGCAGATCCTGCCGCCGCCGCCCATTGCTATTTTCGAGCCCGATTCCATCGGTTGTCCCCCGCTGGAGATCACGTTCTCCAATACAAGTGAATACGCGGATTCCTATATTTGGGATTTCGATGACGGCACCTTTTCCACGGAAGTAAATCCAACACATACGTTCTATCAAAGCAAGGGGCATCATGTGAAGCTAGCTGCATTCGGCATGTCAGGTACCGATACTGTTGAGCATATCATATCCATCTATGAGCGCCCGACCGCAGAATTCAATGCATTCCCGGTCGAGGCAAAAGACCTCAAGCAGATCTTTAAGTTCGTAAACACCTCCGGAAATGCCGTCAATTATCTTTGGGAATTTGGCGATGGGAATACTTCTCCTACGGAGAATGCTACCCACATTTACGGAATTGAAGGGACTTTCACGGTCACCCTTTTAGCCTGGAGTGAGCATGAGTGCGTGGATACCCTTGTAAAGGAAAACCTGATCACGATCGTGGCAGGGGAAGGGAGTGCGGAATTTCCCAATGCTTTTGTCTTTAAAGGACAGGGCCAGGGTACCGGGGAGGTGTTTGAAGGGGTTTACGACAATACCATATTTCATCCCAATCTTATCAATGCTACAAAGATCCATATGAGAATTTATACCCGCTGGGGTGAGATGATCTGGGAAACCAAGCAACTTAACCATGGATGGGATGGCTACTTAAAATCGGGAGAGCTGGCCAGTCCCGGAGTTTACATCTACAAAGCAGAGGTGAAATACAGGGATAATCACGAGGAGGTCCTGGTGGGAGACATTACCTTTTTGCACGAGGGTTCCGAGTAAGAAGTCAAGTAGCAGGACCAATAATTCTGATCTGATATCGTTTTGAAATCTGATTTTTAAATCTGTTATTTGTAGCTCACCCAACCTGCAAACCAAAAGCGATATGAAATTGGTCATCCCCAGGAATTACAGTTCCATCCTCGATCTGAAAGGAACGGAAAAAGCTATCAAACTGGTAAAAGATTTCTTCGAATCAAATCTTGCTGCCGAATTGAAACTTCGCAGAGTTACCGCTCCTCTTTTTGTTCAGCGCGGCACAGGCATCAATGATGATTTAAACGGCATTGAACGGCCGGTATCCTTTGAAGTGAAGGATATGGACGGCACCGTGGCCGAGATAGTGCACTCCCTGGCAAAATGGAAACGCATGATGCTGGCAGATTATGAAATTGCTATCAATTATGGTATCTACACCGATATGAACGCCCTCCGTCCAGATGAGGAGCTCGACAATATTCACTCCATCTACGTTGATCAGTGGGACTGGGAAAAGATCCTGCTGCCGCAAGAACGTACTCTCACCTGCCTGAAAGCCATCGTTCGTCAGATCTTCGCCGTTATCAAACGAACCGAATTCATAGTTTATGAGAATTATCCCGGTATCACACCTATACTTCCCGAGGAAATTCATTTTATTCATGCGGAAGAGCTTTTAGACCGGTATCCTGATTTAGATCCGAAAGAGAGAGAGCATGAAATTGCAAAGGAACACGGGGCAGTTTTTATTATCGGTATCGGAGGTACTCTCAGCAATGGAGAAATCCATGACGGAAGGGCTCCGGATTACGATGACTGGTCAACGGAAACGGAAAACGGATTCAGAGGGCTGAATGGCGATATTGTCGTGTGGAATCCAATCCTGGAAAATGCATTTGAACTCTCATCCATGGGAATTAGGGTTGACAAGTCAGCGTTGATTAAGCAACTTAAGCTTAAGGGAAAGAGTGAGCGAAAAGAGCTGCTCTTTCATAAACGGCTGCTGGCGGGAGAATATCCCGAATCGGTAGGAGGAGGAATCGGCCAGTCGAGGCTCTGTATGTACTTCCTCCGGAAAGCACACATAGGTGAAGTTCAGGCAAGTCTCTGGCCGGGACAAATGAATGACCATTGCCGCAAATCTGGCATCCTGTTAATGTAAACGTGATCCCCTATGTTTCTTATCATTCTTCTTCTGGTTAGTGTTCTTCTTATAGTTGTTTCCACGAGCAGGTACCGGTTTCATCCCTTTCTGGCACTCCTTTTTGTGGCGGTCTTTTTTGGGTTGCTCTCAGGAATGCCGTTACCTTCCATTGTAGAATCGATAAACAAAGGATTTGGAGGGACCATAGGGCAGATAGGGATAGTCATCATTGCCGGGGTCATTATCGGAACCTTTCTGGAGCAATCGGGAGGAGCCTATGCCATGGCTAACCGTATTCTGAAACTTACCGGGAAAAAACAGGTTCCTCTTACCATGTCAATTATCGGATACTTTGTCTCAATACCCGTCTTTGCCGATTCTGGATTTGTGATTCTCTCTCCACTTAACAAAGCTCTTTCCAAGGAAGCAAAAATATCCCTCGCGGGATCAGCTTCAGCCCTTGTGCTGGGCCTGTCTGTAACACATGTACTGGTCCCTCCGACCCCTGGGCCCATTGCAGCTGCCGGAATCCTTGAAGCTGATCTTGGCATGGTGATCATGCTCGGTGTAATAACCAGTATACCTGTACTGCTGACCGGCTGGCTCTATGCATCGAAAATTGCCTCGAGGGTATACATTGATCCAAATCCTGAAATTTCGCCCGAGGAGATTGAGGAAACCCTGAAAACAGCTCCCTCGGCGTTCAGGTCTTTTATCCCCATCTTGCTTCCGATCCTGCTCATCGTCCTGAAATCAATTTCTGATTTCCCCACAAGCCCGTTTGGATCCGGAGCTGCCAGGCAACTTATCGGATTTATTGGCGAACCGGTTATCGCTCTCATGATAGGGATACTCATGGCTTTTACTCTGCCACGGAAACTGGAGAAGGACATGCTTTCATCTGCCGGATGGGTGGGTAAAGCACTTCAGAATGCCGCAATTATCATCCTGATCACAGGTGCTGGAGGTGCATTTGGAATGGTACTTCGAAACTCGGGCATCGCAGACGTACTGGGCGAATCACTTGCCACCATGAGAATTGGGATTTTCATGCCCTTCCTGATCGCTGCGGCCATCAAAAGTGCGCAAGGATCCTCTACGGTGTCCTTAATTACTACCGCTTCTCTTATCGCCCCAATGATGGCATCCCTTGGATTTGATACCAATGTAGCAAGAGCCCTTGTAGTCCTGTCCATTGGCTCCGGATCACTTGTGGTCTCCCACGCCAACGACAGCATGTTCTGGATCTTTACTCAGATGACCGGGATGAAAGTAAAAACCGGATTCCGGATCCAGACAGTGGGAACTTTAGTCATTGGTGTTTCTGCAATACTAATCCTGTGGGTGATGAGCCTGATTCTCCTATAGTGTGGAGCTTCTTCATTAGTGTGGAG
>CAZCQL010000059.1:0-1270 GCA_964500835.1 uncultured Bacteroides sp. | reverse complement strand
CCGAGAAACATACACACGGCAAGGGTTCCTATTGATCGGGTGCCCTTGATCCCAAAGCGGTCAAGTTCAGGCACTGTGATATCATTAGCGCCTATGACTTCCTCCAGGCTCCCAGTACAGCGCCTCCAAGCATCAGTCCAACCGTTGTTTCTCCTCCGGTTATCCATGCCAGCCAGTAGGGGGAATCGGCAAAAAAACCACCTACCATTCCGGTCATCAACACGAGCACAAATCCCAGCACAAATCCCAACCAGATACCCCTGGTGACGGATTCAACCTTAAGTTTCACAAATAACCAGGCAAGCAGATACATGGAAAGTGCTGCAGAGATTACGTTAGAAATCCACACTCCTGCTCCAGGCGGATTGGCTTGCACAGAGGCCGTATCCAGACCCACCATATCCATCCATGCATCCCCGAAAAGAGGACCAAACCATAAAAATCCAAGTACAAATTGCAAGACAACAGCCACCAGGACTGCCAGATAGTTAATCTTTAAATCTTTCATAATTTCAGTCTTATTGGATTAGGTAAAAGGAACAATATAAGACAAACAGGTAACAATCCAGAAAATTATTGGAATTAACAGATTATTGAAGCTCCACGTCACGAGTAAAACAATCATTCGTGACGCTATTTTTTGGAATATTTCTACCTTTATATCCTTTCCATTGAACCCGCTGAAGATGAAAATAAAATCAGCCTCAGGTATTTCTCCCTGTACTTGCGCTTCTATTCCTTTCTCTGTTTACTCCTCACGATCTTTATTGATCCTTCTTTCTTTTTTGATTTCTCTTCCTTTACTGATTACCAGTACCATTACTGTTTCCGGTCAGGAGGTCCTGACAGCATCAGATCTGCTGCAGCTTAAATCCCTGAACGGCACACAACTTAGTCCCGATGGCAAAGAGGTGATCTATTACATTTCCACCCCAAGAGGGCCCAATGAAAATCCCGGACCTGCCAAGTCCACTTATTACAGGATGATACTCTCAGGCGGCCGGCCAGAACCTCTGTTTGAAGGAGGAGTCAAAGGGTCTTCCCCCATGTGGAGCCCCGATGGCAAACACATTGCATTTCTTTATGGCAGAGGGGATGAACCCAAACAGGTGTGGGCCATGCCCTCCTCCGGGAGAGGCCAGGCAAGGCTTACAGACTCTGAATCGGGGGTATCATCATTCAGGTGGCAACCTGGACGCAGGGGAATTGCTTACCTAGCCAGTACGCCTCTTACCCCCAGGGAGAAAGAGCTGGATAAGCGGGGCTACGG
>CAZCQL010000058.1:16841-30786 GCA_964500835.1 uncultured Bacteroides sp. | reverse complement strand
TCCGGGCGTGCGGGTATGTGCACGCGCGGGCAAGTTTGCGTTTGAAGGCCCGGGGGCGGGTAGATTGAAGGTCCGGGGGCGGGCAGGTTGAAGGCCCGGAAAGTTTGCGTTTGAAGGCCCGGGGGTGTGTAGGTTGAAGGCCCGGGGGGGGAGGTTGAAGGCCCGGGGGCTTTAATCCATGGGATTTGAAATGCATTTCATGCACCAGTGGCCTCCCTTTAGCACGGTGTGCGGTGCCATACGGAAGGTATGATTCTGGCCACACTTCCAGGTAAGGACCGAATCCATGCCTTTATCCCAGGTTTCGCTAGCCAGCGATCCGCCCCGATACTGAGCTGCCTGCTGCAGATCCTTCAAATGAAGCGCTTTTTTTGACTCATCGTATCCGTGATCAAGCCTTTTGTATTCCTGATCATGATCCAGGGAAGGCATTTGCTCCCCCCAGCCGGGAATAGTGTTATAATCCTCCAAAGAACCATAAAATGCCCTGATCTTGCCACTTTCACCCTTCCGTATCCAATGCTGCGTACCACCAGGCTTGTCCGCCAGTCTCTTTAGCCGGGTATGAGTAATTTTATGAACGATCCACCGGAAAGGAGGAATGTGTTTAGCGCTGCGGGCAGACATCTTCAGGTACCAGGGCAAATGCCGCCAGACATCTTCATAAAAATCTTCCAGGGTTTGTCCTCCCTCCCAGTGCTTCAGGTACTCATTCAATAAATGCCCATCCTCAAAAAATTGCATATGGAAATTCTTTAACGCGAACCAGGGACGCTCCATGGCCTTCCGGTAATCGATTCCCAGTATCCTGTATATCCTGTCGAGGAATTCCAGATAGGTTATCCTGCAATCAGGTCCGCCCGAGACATTAAAATAGTTACCCCAGAAATCAGACTGATCGGGTATATCGAGACAACTCACCAGGAGCCGGCCCGAATCCCTGGCTGTAATTGTCTCCATAAAGGAGTTGATGGGCTGACGGAACATGATGGGATCCATGAGAGAAAAGAGATCGGGGATCATGATAAAAGTTTGTCTGAGCGATGCCCTGTGCCTGATGGAGGATTCCATCACGGATAACTCCCCCTCCATTTTCGAGATTGAATAGCTGTCACAGTAACTGGGATTAAGCGGATCGCCCACACGTCCCACATGCACAGGTGGCATCCTGTCGCCATACTGTGCAACGGTGCCAATGTAAACCAGTTTGATATGATCCGGATCCTGTGCTTCAATGGCTTTCACAATGTGCCGGGTAGCTAGTGCATTGACCTTATGGGCCATCTCCGGATTGCGGTCAGCTTCAGGGGAAATAAGTGCCATGGTATGAAGGCACCAGTCAATTCCTTTACAGGCCTCCTCTATATCTCCCTGGTTTAGAGCGTCGCCCCAAACGATCTTCAATCCATTGTCTGCGTACCTGCCAAAGTTTCTTTTATTCTTCTTTGAAGGGCGCAAAAGCAAGACGATATCAAATAGATCTTTTTTCTCCCATAAAAGCTTGAAAGCTTCAAATCCCATGGACCCGGATGCTCCTGTAAGCAATACTACTTGTTTATCCGCGGTTTTCAGGCTCATTTCAATCCCAGCTCCTCACCTTTCTCAAGCAACCGGATGGACTCTTCAACCCGTTTGTGAATGGTTTCTGCGCGCCTGGCCATGTTGATCCAGATGTTATAGTGCGATTGACACCTCTTTGTCATTTTGAAGTAATTGTCCCTGGCAGCCGGACGGGTCTGAAAGGCATGAAGGAGCGCAGCCGGCATCGCATCATCCACCTCCGGGGGTTTTATTCCCTTTTCCCACATCCCGCTCCGCTTCCCTTCTTCTACGGTTTTCATCCCTGCGGTGGTCATCCTTCCTTCACCGATCAACCTCCTGATCCGGCGCTTATTGTGGTCCGACCAGGTGCTGGCAGGTTTACGGGGAGTAAACTTGCGCATATACTCTTTCTCGTCGATGGATTTTAACAGGCTATCAACCCACCCGTAACAGAGTGCCTCATCCACCGACATATCGTAATCAAACGGAGCAGATCCCGTACTCTTTTTTTTATACACCAGCCAGATCACCGCTTCCCTGTCATGGTTCTTCTTCAACCACGCCCTCCATTCAGCAATATTGTGTACGCGTAATTGGTTGTATGAGGCCTGCTTATTCATTTCTGAGCGAGGTATAGATAGAGGCATCATTCAGAGCCCAGCGGGTAATCAATTGAATCCAGATCAGCCCGTTCCCGGTCAGGAGAATCAACCAGACAAGTATGGAGAGAAAAGAGACTCCTGTATTTGGACTGAGGATGGATGGAAGGGTCGCCACGATGGCTGTGATAAATCCGGCGCCTATACCGGCGAGAAGGAGAATCATGTATTCCCTGGCCACCAGTTTCCTTATGTCTGTATGCCGAAAACCAACAGCTCTAAACAGTGCGAGCTCCTGTTTGCGCTCCAGGATGCTTCTGGACAATACCACCACCAGACCAAAAGTCCCCACCAGCAATCCGAGGGCTCCCATCACAAGGAATATGGAGAGATAGGTGTTGGTCACCGAGTTAAACTCGGCCAGCCGGGTAGCTGTAAGTTGCATATCCCACCCCAGGTCCCTGAATCCACGATTCAGTTCAGACTGGATCAGGGAGGTATCTGCCATTGCCCCATCCACCAGGAAAACATGGGTGCCACTGCTTTCCGGAAATTGTTCCAGAAACCTTTTATCGGAGATAATGACATTGCCCTGAAAAACCGATGGGGCCAATCCCCCGATAAGCAGCAAATCCATGGACCCTCCGGTGGAATTGATGTAATGAAGCGTATCACCAACTTTGAGTCCTAATCCATATTTTATCACCGTTTCGTCCGCAATGGCAGGAATCAGACCTCCAGGAAGTTCAAAATCAAGGGAGGTCCAGGGTCGGTCATCATCAAGATAACCGGTGCGGGAAATAAATGAAAACCGGCCTTCCAGCATCGACGGATCAACTCCCAGTACCTGCGGATTTACTATTTTATTCAGGTTGAGACAACTGGCATCATCTCCTGAAGCCTTTCTGAACTGCACAAAAGAATACCCTTCCCCCAATCCGTATGCGTATTTAACCTTTGGATCGGTAAGCTTTTGAAGGACCGGAACGGTAGTTTCGGCATAATAGAGAAAGCCTCCTGTTCCGCTTGTGGGATCTTCCGAATTGACGAACAGGTCCTTGCGGTTACTTCCCGTTGATATCACGAGAAACGCTCCGATGGCAAAGAGGATCACCACACTTATGCTCCTGGTACGGTTCCTGAGGGCATTTTTCCAGCTTAATCCTGATAGATGTAAATCCTTTCCGGCGGATTGCCGGAGCCTTCCCAGGTACCATATAAAAAAGAACAGGAATGCCAGCAGCAAAAGTCCGCCGGCAGCAAAAAAGAGGGACGCATTGTCCACTTCCATCTGAATGAGCTGTGATCCAATCAATCCCAATGCCACCAGGCCGGAGATAAGAAAGAGCAAAGCAAGGGTCCTTTGACGCGGAACCCGGGTTTTTACCCTTCCGAAAGCCTCTTTCCTGTGAACGCTGAACTGCTTTTTTAACATCCGGTTTAACGGAAAGACAAGTGCCATAAAAGAGATTGCTAACGAGAGAGCCATCCCGGTCAGTATGGTGCCTCCCCGGATATCGATCACCATCATCTCAGTCCGGACCACATCCTTCCATACACCATTTAAAGCCTTAAAAACCAGCTGGTTGTAAATGATAGCAAGCCCCACGCCAGCGACGGCTCCGGCTAAAGCAACCACCATGCTTTCCATGGCCATGATTCGCCTGATGATCCTGAGGGGGATCCCCAGAGCCACCAGTGTTTTTAACTGGGTTTTCCGGCCCTCTAAATTCAACAGGAACAGCAATACCGTCAGAAGGACCCCGGCCGCCAGCAAAAAGAAGCTGAGGCCGCCAAACAATTCGCTAAAATCTACTCCTCCACCGGCGGCATCGTACCCCTTTCTTTTCGATGCTTCAATGGTAAATCCAAGGGACGAAGGATCTAAATTATTCAACAGGGATGATTCCAGAGAAGGCACATCAGTTTCACTGGCATCAAACCTGAACGCCGTATAACTCCCAAACCTGTTCTTCCACATTTCCATTCCACTTGAAAGGGATATGAAAGCCTTGGGCATGCCTCCAAAATCGTCCCAGTAGTCCTCATCTTTGTCACGGATGCTCTCTAAATTAATGGGCACGCCGGTATCCCAATCCCTGCAATTCCCCACATCTGATAATCCCGGTAAATCCGGCATCAGTGTCCTGTCGGCAAACCTGCCTTCCATGGGAACCACCGATTTCACCACAAAAGAGGTGGTCTCTTCGTTCAATTCCCGGAGGGGTCCTACTTTGAAATAGGTGACCCGAATAGTATCCCCTGCCCCTGCTGACAAATCATCCGCAAGCCAGGAATTAATGATGATCTCGTTGGAGCGAAGCCAGTTATCGGGCAAGGTAGAGACGAAGGAGTAAGGTGTGTCCCTGTCTTCCGATGAAAACTGGTTTACAAAATAGGTGAGGCTCCCTGTCCCGGAAACTGTAAGCGCCTGTATACTTTCTGAAATAGCATCATCGATAAATACCCGGTCGCTCGTAACTTCTATCTGGTTCCTTTCACCGATTTGATTTATGTGAAGCCCCGCATCTGCGATTGAAAAATGCTCCCTGACAGCAGACAGGATCAGTTCATTCTGCATGCCTGCATCTGCCTGAATCAGCATGGCATTGATCCCCCCGTCAAATTCCATCAACTCGCGGAGCCTGGACTGAGAGATGAATACGTTAAACGGAGCGGTCTGCGACACATTAAGATTGAACCTGCCAAGCTCTTCCTCATCTGAAATCCCTTTTATGACGGCTCTTAGGGGGACTACACTTTCTTCATCCGACACAAAAGGAGCATTCAGAGGGATAAGACTGGCTTTCTGAATCCGTAACAATACCTCACTTCCTACTTCGAGATTGAGACGGCTGGCAAGATTCCGGCTGATGACAATGCTGTCACCCGAAAGCTCACTGTAATAATTCACCATACCTGCCATATGATCAAATCCGCGATCAACTCCAAGAACCTGCACATGGTTTATCCGTAACTGTCCCCCATCCGCCACTGCCATTCCCTCCTGCACTAGCAGGGAAGATACAGGTACCCCGAGCTGTCCTCCCACCCTTTCTGCCAATTCATTGGAAAAATACCGGTCTCCGGCTCTCACTACATGAGTCACATGACCCAGGCGATGAACCACGATCCTGTTCAGGCTATGACTTACCGAGTCACCGACAATAAGTGCCCCTGTCAACACTGCGGTACTCACAGCTATCCCCGTTGCAAACAGCAGGTTCTTTTTCCAGAAGTGCGTAAGATTATTTCTTATGAACCGGGCAACATTCATCGGGTTGATTCCTTTGCTAATCAGACTTTTACAAGCTTGCCACTCCGTAATTCCAACGTGCTGTCCATTTGCTTCGCCAGATCGATGGAATGCGTCACGACAACGAGGGCAATACCTTGTTCTCTGTTCAGGTCGAGCAGCAATCCGGCCATGTTGCTCACGTTTTCGCTATCAAGGGCGCCCGTAGGTTCATCGGCCAGTAGAATTGAGGGCTGATTTATCAGGGCCCTTACAACTGCCGCACGCTGACATTCTCCTCCTGAAAGCTTCCCTGGAAATTGATCCCGGTAATCCCAAATCCCAACCCTGCTCATTAACTCTTTGGCCCGATTAGATTTTTCTTTTCGGTCATCTTTACCCCGGTTTACCAGAGCAGGCACCAACACATTTTCCAGCAGGGTACATTGCGGAAGCAGATGATGAAACTGAAAAACATAACCGATGGACTCATTCCTGAAACGATCCATCTCCGATGTGGAATAGGCGGTGATATTATCGCCTCTGAATTGAACTGAACCACTGGTCGGATAGTCCAGTCCGCCAATTAGATTGAGGAGGGTGGTTTTACCGGATCCTGAAGGGCCAAGTACCGCAACAGACTCATTCTCTTCAACATGGAAAGAAAGGTCTTTTAGTACAGAGCGGTATGCAGGGTCGGAGGGATTCCCGAAATCCTTGCAAATGTTTTCAAGTGTGAGCAACATAGGTTTTGAATTGTCAAATTACGGAAAAAATTAATTATGTGCGCTGCCCAACCTGTGAAGTGACGGTAGAGCCAATGGCCCTTTCATACACTTTCACCATTCTTTCAGCCTGAATATCAATATGGAAATGTTGTTCTACCCCTTCTCTTCCTTTTCTGCTAAGGAGATCCAGCTCTTCGGGGTCTGACAGTAATTTTCCCAGCGATTCTGCCAGGGCCCCGGGGGTATTGGGCCCATAAATTGCGCCTCCCTTTGTAAGATTTACAATTTCGGGAAATGCTCCCAGGGAAGGCTGTACCACAGGAACACCGGAAACCATGCATTCCAGAAGATAGATTCCAAATGCCTCTCCATTTCGAACCGGCACCGATACCACAGATACCTTCTCCAGGAATTCTCTCAATCCTTCTTCCCCGAATTCCTCATGAAACTCTACCTGACCAAGCAAGTGGTTGCGCTTCAAATTTGCTTTAATTTCGGAGAGATAGTGCCTGTCATCACCGGTAGAGCCGCCGGTGAGTACCAGTTCCACATCCTTAAACACTTCGTCCTGCTTTAAGAGAATAAATGCATCCACCAGGATATCCAATCCGTTTTCAACGCACATGCGTGAGACATAACCAATCCTGCGTTTCTTTTCACCAGCAGGGATGAATGTATAGTTTTCGGGGGCCACTCCGATGTGAACACTCTCCAGTTTCTCACCATGAATGTTCAATTTCTCCTGCATGATTCCGGCATAAAAATCACTTACTGAAATAAATGAGTCTGCAAAGATGGCCTTCCTGCCCATAAGCTTCCACACACTCTCCCGGGCCGAGGGCTTCATCACATCTACCCATACATCCTCATCCTGTAATGAACAGATAACCGGTACCTTTATGCGGTCCGATAACTCGTGAGCAAGTCCAAGCAACAGGGCATTGGAGAGATGAATCACATCCGGATTACAGTGTTCAACAATCCAATCCACCATCCGGTCAAGTTCCTTCTTTTGCTGTCCCTCCTCACCTAATAGCATGGAAACTGTCAACTCTTCCAACCCTTTAGCCCTGGTAGATCCAGAGAATCTGGAGGCCAGTTTCAGCATTGGTTTGGAGTTCAGAAGAGAGTCGATCCAGGCCGGAGCTTTTCTAAATATGGGATAGACCTGTTTCAGGTAGATACTTATGGCGCCGTAAAAAACAGGTATTTCCCTGCTCAGATCATGCTCATCGGCAAAAAGAGGAAGGTACATAGGTACTTTTACCACCTGGTGACCCGATCTTCTGAGAGCTTCCACATACTTCGAATCTCTCAGGCAATTTCCACAATAAAAACTTCCCCCGGAGCCGGGGATAATATGCATTATATTCATGTCCTATTTCTTTCCAAAACAATATACCCTTCCATCATCCCCTGCCACATAGATGCGGCCGTTCACCACAGCCGGATTGGAATTGACAGGTGTCCCCAATTCATAGGTCCAGAAGGGCTTCCCTGACTTTCTATCCATAAGGAACAGATCCCCCCTCATATTGGCAGTCAGCAATCGCTTACCAACCACCACCGAAGATGCGTCAACCCTGGATCCGGTATTGTATTTCCAAACCAGCCGGCCACTCTTTTTATTCAGGCAATATAAAAATTTGTCCCGGTTTCCTATATAGATGTGATCTCCATAGACCGCTGGTGAAGCAATAAATGGTAAATTAGCTGCTTTGTTTTCAAATACCCAAGCCACCTTTTGGTTCACCAGATCAACAGCAGAAAATCTGCCATCATAATCGCCGACATAAGCAAAGTTTCCATCAACACATGCCGAGGAGGCAACATAGGTTGAGATTTCCATACTGGATCTGAACTTTCCACTAAGGGCATCCACCAGGTGAATAAATCCATCACACCCGCCAAATACAGCCATGCCGTTGTACAGTGCGCATGCTCCATTAATGAAATTGTCTGTTTCGAATTTCCACAATCCCTTTCCGGTATCAGGATCAACCCCATGCAGGTAGTAGTCATAGCTTCCTACCAGGACCACCTTCTTATTTCCATTGCGATGATACACCGGCGAACCCATGATCTGGTTATCAGTCTGATAGGTCCACTTAATATTTCCGGTTTCCAGATCAACACCATAAAGGTTCCCATCCAGGTCGCCGGCGTACACCACGTTATCTACAATAAGTGCCGGCGCCTCAATGGCATTCTCTGCAATAATCTTCCATTTTAATGTCCCATCCTCATTGATCCCATAAAGATGACCTTTGATGGTTCCAACCACGATGACCCCGTTGCACACCACCGGGGCAGCCATAATACCCCCCTGGGTATTGAAATTCCACAGTAAAACAGGTTCATCGGGCAGTGTCGCCCGGCTCACCCCGGTAAGTTTCGGGTCCCCCCTGAAATTCCCCCAGCAATCACCCCTCTGCGCCTGCGCGCAAAGCAACGATAGCGCTAACAAAGCGGAAACAAATGCACCCCGGTATGTGCTGCTCTTATGTATCACTTTTTCACTTTTTCACTTTTTCACTTCGTCACTTTTCATGCTCAACGCTCCGGTCGGGCAGGCCAGGGCTGCTTTTGTTGAGGCCTTGTGAAGGCCCCGGTCAAGGGTTTCGTTGAACGGGATCCCGACTACTACCTCAAAACCCCTGCCAATAAATGTCAGGCCGAGATCCTCCCTGTACTCTTCTGTTATCGTTACACAGATTCCGCACTTAATACATTTGGAGGGCTCATAGATGACCTTATCATGCTGGTACTGTTTGGTGGATAGCAACCGGTTTTCGGACTTGAATTTCCTTTGGTCTGCACCGTACCCATCGGAGTATATCCTAAGCTTGCAGTTGTGCATATCTCTGCAATCACAATGCATGCAGCGTTTAGCCTCCTCCATGACCTGCTCCGGGGTAAACCCGTCCGCCAGCGTTTTTGGTTCGATGCGGTCCCCCACTTTTGATTCCTTCAAATATTCTGCATACTCTGGAGGCAATAATTTTCCGAACCGGCTGTTAAACATGAACTTTTCACCTCTCACATCCTTTTCTGAAAGGTATTGATCCACGCTGAAGGCCACTTCTTTTCCTTGTCCCAGTGCGCGGATTGCCATTCTGGAAGGTTTTAATGCACTCCCAACCACGAATACATTGGAGGCTGCTACCTGGTAGGTTCTTTCATCTGCTTCAATTCCTTTTGCATGCATGGGCAGTCCCCACTCCGAAGCTCCGCTTTCACCTTTGCCCACAGCCACTACAACTGCATCATTGGATGCCAGTAGTTTTTTAAATCCGGAGCGATCCACATTTTCATTTAATCTGAAAGAAACTCCAGCAGATTCAATTAGTTGAATTTCGCCGGCAAGTACCTCAGGCGGTAAATCCTCCTGAGTGACCTCTTTACACAGGCTTCCGCCAGCCTTCGCATTGCGGTCAATTACCGTACAATCGTGTCCTTTTAGGGCCAGATGAAAGGCTGCTGCCAGACCAGCCGGACCCGCACCTAAAATCGCTATCTTTTTCTGGCTTAGCGGAGCCTTTTCAGGTACCCATTGGGAATCCGATTCCAAATCATGATCTCCTGCGTACCTTTTCAGAAGGCAGATGGAAATCGCACCGTCAATGGGTTTCCTTCTACATGCCCCTTCACATGGAGCAGAACAGATCCTGCCTAAAACCGAAGGTAATGCGATGTCCTTTTTTACCACCCTGTGTGCTTCAGAAAAATTTCCTTCTGCCAGAAGCCGGTTCATGAGGGGGATGTCCATGTGGGCCGGACAGGTAATCTGGCAGGGAGCTTCACAATCGCCCACATGTTCGCTGAGCATCAGATCCAGAGATACTTTGCGTGCCTCATGCACTTCCTCATCCATGGAGACTATGTCCATTCCTTCCTCGGCCATCAACGAACAGGACGGAATTAATTTCCCGTTTTTCCTGTCTTTGACCACACAAACCATGCAGGAGGTAAAGTGTTTATTTCCTTCCAGATAACACATGGATGGCACTTCCACTCCGGTTGCTCTGATCACCTGTATAAGTACCGACCCGTTCCCGGCCTCAACTTCCCTGTTATCGATTTTCAGTTTTATCATTTAACCGGAGATAGTTACCTCGTGATTACTGCATTTTCGGGACATACCTGTCGGCATCCGTCACATTTTATGCATAATTCGTTATTTACCTCATGCTTTTCGTGTGGCTTGAATGCAATCGCATCCACCGGACAGTCCTGTGCACAGAGTGTACAGCCAATGCAGTCATCTGTGATTTCATACTTTATAAGTTCCGTACACTTTCCAGCGGGACACACTCCACTGAGATGAGCCTCGTATTCATCCCTGAAATATTCCAGCGTGGATAGAATCGGATTGGGAGCAGTAGCGCAAAGTCCACAAAGGCTGCCTTTCTTGGTCCATTGGGCCAGTTCTTCAAGATTTTCAAGGTCTTTATCGGTTCCCTTTCCAGAAGTGATCTTCTCAAGAATTTCGAGCATGCGCTTGGTCCCGATCCGGCCAAAACTGCATTTCCCGCACGCCTCATTCTGAGTAAAGGTTAAAAAATAGCGAGCTATATCCACCATGCAGTCCCGATCATCCAATACCACCAATCCGCCTGAGCCCATCATGGCACCCACGTCCTTCAGCGATTCGAAATCGATCGGAGTATCGGCTTTCCAGGAGGGAACACATCCACCTGAGGGTCCCCCGATCTGCACGGCCTTAAAAGATCTGCCGTCGGCCACACCTCCTCCAATCTCTTCTACCACCTCCCTAACGGTCATTCCCATAGGAACCTCGATCAGGCCTCCCCTGGCCACTTTGCCGGCAAGTGCGAATACTTTTGTGCCCCTTGATTTTTCCGTTCCGATTCGATTAAATGCATCAGCCGAGTTCTTGATGATATATGCAATCTGAGCAAACGTCTCCGTATTATTAATGAGAGTAGGCCTGCCCCACAACCCGCTTACCGCCGGATACGGGGGTCGAATCCTTGGAAATCCCCTCTTTCCTTCAATGGATTCCATCAGGGCGGTCTCCTCACCACAAACAAATGCTCCGGCTCCCTGATAAACGGATAGATCAAAATGCAATCCTGTTCCCAGGATATTCTTGCCCAGGTACCCCTTCTCCCGGCATATATCAATGGCTTGCAGCATCCGGCTTACTGCCAGCGGGTATTCTGCCCGGATATAGAGGATTCCTTCGGAGGAACCCACTGCATACCCTGCTGCAATCATCCCTTCAATAACCCGGAAGGGATATGACTCGAGCAACATCCTGTCCATAAATGCACCCGGATCACCCTCGTCTCCGTTGCAGATTACGTACTTGGTGTCGTTGTTGCTGGCTGCTACAAGTTCCCATTTCTGTCCGGTTGGAAAACCAGCCCCTCCCCTCCCTCTTATCCCGCTGGCTGTAATCTCGTGAATCAGCTGCTCGCGGGACATTTTCTTCAAAACTTTTGTGAGCCCCCTGAATCCGTTTCTCTGTATGTATTCCTCGATGTCAACGGGGTTAATCACTCCCCGGAATTCGGTTGCCATCGGAACCTGCTTCCCAAGGAAAGAAGAAACATGTTTCTCCCTTACATCAAGGGAATACCTTTCCACACCCATCCACCGGCTGTCATCCCTCACCGAATCGGCAGCATGAAGCACCCTGTTTGCAATTCTCTTAAGCAATCCCGCGGACTGAAAGTGCTGTTCGACAATTTGTTCCACATCCGCAGCCTTCACCTTTGAATAGAGTGTTGGTTCCCCGTCCGTCGGAACGACCTCCACCAGGGGAACCTGGTGACACATTCCCACGCAACCCACATGCTTCAGTTTCACATGTAATCCGTTCCTGTCAATTGTCTCCTTAACCGCGTCCCTGATCTCATCACTTCCGCTTGCCACACAGCACGATCCCAGACCGATCCTGATCTCACCCTTCACTTCCCTTCCATCTGCATATTTGTATTGTTTTTTACCCGAAGTTGCTTTCTGGCTCTCAAAATCAGAAATAATGGAAGCTGCCAGCGAGGTGCTTACATGGCCATAGGTCACCTGATCAATCTGCACCACGGGCGCCAGGGTACAACATCCCAGGCAGTTGACTTTTTCAATCGTATACCCACCCGATTGGGTGGTATCTTCCTTACCGGTAAGTCCTAATTCCCGCTTCATGGCATCATACACCTGTACTGCACCTTTCACGTGACAGGCTGTGCCAACACATACTTTGATCATGTGTGCCCCTGCCGGAGTGAACCTGAATTGCGAATAGAAACTGGCAACCCCTACCAGTTGGGCCGGCGTAATATCTGAAATTTCGCATACCCTTCGAAGGGCCTCTTCAGGAAGATAATTATACCTTTCCTGGATGGCCTGAAGGACAGGAATGACAGCTTTTTGCTCCGATCCCAATTGGTTAACAATTCCATCTATGTCTCTAAGATCGACCTCCACCTTCCATCCCTCCCTTATTTAAATGGTTGTCCACTCATTGTCCAATACAATAAAGATGCTTCTCACCTCTGATATAGATTACCCCATCAGCAAATACCGGAAGGGCAAACCCTCCTTCACCCAGTTCAGGTTCGCCCACAACGGTTCCGGTATTGTCGGCTTTCAGGATATGAGTTATCCCACCCACATCTATGAGATAGAGTTTTCCGTCGGCTATCATAGGGGAAGAATAAAATCCATTGTCAAACTCTTTTTCCCACTGCTTTTCACCGGTTTTTGCCTCATAACAGACAAGTACTCCATAGCTGGTAGCTACATACAGTAAACCACTATAGGCCACCGGGCTGGCAACTTCGGCCAGATATTCATCATCTTCCCAGGCAAATGTTGCTCCTGATTCGGGTTTCACTGCCACGAGCCTTGCATATTCGTTGGTGGCAAACACAAGTCCGTCGTCATAGGCGATGGAAGGAGCAACCTCACCCATCATGGCCTCCACTTTCCAGAGTTCGGCACCCGATTCAAGATCATGACCGGATACATAAGGATCTGAGGTGGTTACCACCTGCATTTTTCCACCCACTTCAATGAGTGCCGGAGAAGCCCATGAAATATGTACCGGTCGTTTCACATCCCAGATAGTTTCCCCACCAGAGGTATCCAGCGCCAGCATTCTTCCACTTGCATTGGTATCGTATTGCACAATTAATTTGTTCCCCCACACGAGGAGAGAAGAAGAATGACCGTAATGGTTGTTTGGAACCCCCAGATTTCTTCCCCAAACCCTGTTTCCATCCAGATCGAAAGCAATGACATCGCCAGTAGCAAAAATGGCATAGACACGCGTTCCATCAACAGCCATTGTGGGTGCCGCCAATCCGGTATCTTCACTAACCTTAGGAGGCGAGGCCGGAGAACCCGGGATGTCTTTCACTTCCCTTTCCCACAGGAGTTGTCCGGTAAGCCGGTTGTAGCATGTGACTACCCGTGACCGGGCATCACCTCCGGAGATAAATATCTTATCACCCCATATGACAGGCGAATTATATCCCGGTTTGGTGAAGGCCACCTTCCACTTAATATTTTCACCTGTTGATCCGTTCCAGCTTATGGGAATGTCTTTATGGTATGATACTCCCAATCCCTGGTAACCCCTGAAATTAGCATGGTTCTTTTTAAAATTTTCCCTGTCGAAGGCAATGGATGGTATTCCCGATGATCCCTGAGACAGAGGCTGCCGGTCCGCATCAGAAAGACCTTCAGAAAGACCTTCAGAAAGACCTTCAGAAGTGACAGTAGAAGGAACCGTAGAAGGAACCGCAGAAGGAACCGCAGAAGGAACCGCAGAAGGAACCGCAGAAGGAACTATACTGTCCTGGTCTGCCTGT
>CAZCQL010000058.1:14269-16741 GCA_964500835.1 uncultured Bacteroides sp. | reverse complement strand
GCCTGTACGGCTGGAAATACCTCGATTACCTTTACGCTGTTTTGAGCAGTTGGGGTCTCGTCACTCCCACCCACCTGCCGGTATTCATGCAGAAAATCATTGCTCAGGTAAGCCGCAACCAATGAGAAACCAAGGACGATACCACCGGTCAGAAACAGCCAATACTGGGCATTTGCCCTTGCCCGCAGGAGTTCTTCAGTAACTTCATCCGGTCGTTCGATTCTTGATCTGAGATCGGTGTAAACCTTTAGCGAGACTGCCATGACAATCCCCCCAATCAACAACAACCAGGTGCCTGCCTTTATTTGCCAGCGGCTTGTAAAGTAGGCTTTTCGCGCCAGCAGATCAAAGCTTCTTATCTCCTCTTTTAATATGTCATTGTTGGGCTCCTGTGATAGTCTTTTTATAAGTGCCTCAATGGTTGCGCTTTCCAGGGGCTCATGCTGTTTCATGTGCCAGAAATTTAAGATGAGCAAAAGTGCCACCAAACCACAAAAGCTTCCTGATATAAGCGCTACCCGGTGGGCCAATTTTATTTTAGTTCCCTGATCCATCATTTGTGTATTCCCTATGAAAAAGTGAGGTGTTTGCCACGAGCCGGTTTCTCAACAGGGCAGTAATCCATGCATCTCCCACAACTGAAACAATCTCTCTTATTGGGTTCATAGTCCTCTTTCCTTCTGAAAACAACCTGGTTCATCAGGGTGATCCCCAGAGCGATCCCGATGAATCCTCCAAGTACCAAACCCCCTTTTTTAAATTTATTCCTGATCACGGAAGCTCCCTCCACCAGTTGTTCGAAAGTTTTCCCTGACTCCAGGAATGCCTGAATATCAAGATTTTCTTCGTCCTCCTTCAATTCCGGATGACTGATCATCAATTCGGCCAGGTACACATCCGGGTGAGCGCGGCTCAGAAAGATATGAGACTTTGATCCAATCCATCCACCCAGGATAGCGAGCACCGGAATAAGCCCGATATAAAAGATAAACTTTCTTAAATTTTTCCTTGATACTTCCGGTGATCTGTACTCCTCATCTACCGGAACATCAATGGCATCAAACGGGCAGGAGCCTTTGCAAAGTTTGCAACTGATGCATTCGGAGGGAGTTATGGTAAGATGCCACTTTGAGAACCTTGATAGCCAGCCCAGCAATACGCCGTAGGGGCAAAATACCCTGCAATAGGGCCGGGCATAAAACATTCCCAGCAAAAGAAAGGTAACTCCCAAAAAGATCATCAGGAAGGGACCATCCATCCTGAAAATTCCCACAAATGGATCATACCGGCAAATGATAAAATCACTGCCAGTAGCCGCAAAAAGTACCGATAATCCCAGGTAAATTACCGGGATAAATCCCAGAGATTTCCGAACCCAGCTGGGAATGGAAACGGGATTGATCACAATCAGGTCCTGTATGGCCCCCAATGGACATGCAGCTGCACAAAATGCCCTGCCAAAGAACAGCGCGAAGAGCAGCGGTAAAATAAAAAATAGAAGCGCTGTCAGAGAGATGGCATAGGCCGGATCAAAGATGGAAAGTGTGACATTCTGAATGGCACCGATAGAACAGATGCACCCATCACGGTAAAACCCAAAATATATAAGCGAGAAAATGGAGAGCCAGAGCATCCCCCTGCGTGACCTTTTCCGTACGGCAAGCCAGGAAGCCAGAGACAGAACTGCCAGCAGAACAAACACATCAAAATATTCCAAGGCAATAGACCTGGGTTCCGGTTGGGTGGGACTGGGTTGCACATACCCTGAATCAAATTCGGGTTTCGGAAATCTTTGCTGTGCCTGAACGAGGTTGCCAGCCAGAAATGAAAGCAGGATGAGGGTAAGAGTTATAAAGGAGATTTTCTTCAGCATCTTACCCCTCCTTCGAAGAAATAAAATCCCCCTTTATCATATAGGGCTCATCGGCCGGAACACGGCTGATGGCATCCGACGGACACATTCGGGCGATGGAGCACTGATTACAATTCAGACAGAGGTTGTGCCTGATCTGAAGGTGCAGGGACCCATTCCCGAAAGCGGAGCATCCCTTCACGCACTTTGAACAACCAATACATAGTTCCTCATCGATGACGTATTCGAAATAGGGCTCCTCTATAAATTGCCGTTGGATAGCAGCTGTGGGACAGAGCTGGTTCTCCGCCCCTGTTTCACGCTTTGCTCCAGGCTTCAGATATCCCCCGCACAGGTCACAGTATCCGCAGAGGTTGTACGCATGAATACACTTTACAGCCGATGTGGATTTTACACATTCAGTGGCGCACCGGCCACACTGTGTACACTTAAACGGATCGATTTGCCATACATAGTCCTTTCCCGTGGATGATCGGGCAAGGGATAGTACCCCGGTCCCAGCCACAGTAAGGCCCAGCGTAAGCCTGACGCCGCTATTTATAAAATCCCTTCTGTTATATCCCTTATCTTTCTTACCCATCTTCTCGGATTTCTTACCC
>CAZCQL010000058.1:3046-14169 GCA_964500835.1 uncultured Bacteroides sp. | reverse complement strand
TTTCTTACCCATCTTCTCGGATTTCTTACCCGTCTTCACGAACAGTACTTGCCTCAGGCAGCCTGCACCGATTGATTTTATTACAACTCCTGCATTGAAAATTATCCGGACAATCCTCCAGCAGGGAGATTTGTTTTCTATTCAGCAGTACCCCGGACAGGGCAACAAGTATTGCCAGCAATCCACCCCTGGCTACACTGTGTAAAAAATTTCGTCTATCCATTTTCCTTAGGTTCAAAAATTCTCACCATATCCCTGTCAAAATCAAGGGCATATATAATCCCTTTGTGATCCACGCAAATATCCGGTGCCTTGCCCCCCTCCTTGAACAAATCTGGTGGTGCAACAACACTTTTAAGTTTTCCCGACTGATCGTAGATTTTTATTCTCACAACCCCTTTTTCACTGGTTACAAATGAGCCATCATCCATCACAGTGATTCTGGCAGGATTGCAACACCCCAGGAATCCTTCAATATCAGAAGAGATGTGCTCCCAGAATCCGCGCATTTGACCATCATCACTATAATTCTCTAACGCATGTTTCCCAGGATTCACTATCCAGAGTTCTCCATACTTGTTTACAACCAGATCAAAGTTCGGGCTGGGCACAATAAATCCATGCCCTGCTTCAGTTACTGCTTTCCCGTCAAATTCCCCAAGCACTTCCCCTTCCACATTAAAGATCATAACTCTTCTGTTGCCAGCATCAGCCACATAGACCCGATCTTCTTTCAGCGCCATTGAAGTAAGACGTGCCCTTTCACCCATGCTGAGCCATTCCTGCACAAGATTTCCCTGGTGATCATACTTCACCACATGGGAAGAGTCGGCGATCAGGATAAAATCATCTTCCACAAGAATGGATGTGGAGTGGGGCAGAATTTCAAACATACCCGCACTTGTACCATCCAGGGATATAATAGCCAAGGATGATTCACCGGTAACATAGAGCCTGTCATTGTAAAGGCATAAGCCGGTTGGACCAAGCATTCCCAATGAGAAATTCCGGGTTTCTTTATGAGAAATCAGTGCCGGATCAACCTCTTTGTATTGATCTATATCCAGAGCATAGGGATTTTCACCCCTCCGGTCGGGCCGGTTATTCATGAAGTCGACCAGGATCACCCCAATGATCACCGCCAGGATCACCAGAACTACAATGGTTAAGCTATTTTTTTTCATCCTGTTTCTTCGGGTTAAGTCATTGCCGATCCTTTGACATATCAAGACAGATCATGGTTTTTGAATCGCGCATGACAAGGTATCCATCAGCCATGGCAAGTGGTCCCCATGCATCCTGTCCTTCCAAAACACGGTAACTGTCCAATTCCAGGTACTCGCGGGTACTTGGCCTGGCAATCGTCAACGTACCGTCATCGCTCACAATAAAGAGTTTGTTATCTGCGATCATATAGGGTCCCAATCCGAACCTCTTGTCTTGCCCGCTGGACCAGACTACCCTGGTAAAATCGTCAGGATGCACACAAACCAGCTGGTTTCTCAGCGGACCGGCATCTTTGGGTAAAATTGCCAGCAGGTGTCCTTCAAATACCACAGGTGTCTGCTGTTCACAGGCCATTCCATCTTTTGCAGTATATTCCTGTAAAACCTGAACGTCAAATCGGGGCCCGGACTTTTGCAGCTGCAGCACCATTGACCCGGCGCCGTAACCGGCCGTCAAAAAAATCTTTCCATCGGGCATGCAAACTGGTGCGGGCGCCACCACTTCATGGTTCCAGGCAGAAGTCTCCCAAAGGATTTCACCTTCCCTGGTTCCGTCAGCTGCAATTCCGCAGGCTCCTCCGAAAGCACTGTACACATACATTTTGACCCCTTCATACTCATAAGGCATGATGGATGAATGAGACATATGCCAGTTATTTAGATTTGGTGTTTCCCAGAGTACCTCCCCGGTTGCGAGGTCAATGGCAATAATCAGGGCTCTTCCTCCGGTGGCAATTATCGCTTTACCATCATCAATCAGAGGGCATTGCCCTGTATACCATAACGGGATCTCCGTCAGATATTCTTTTTCCACATTCAGGCCCCAAAGAAAATCACCGTTCTCGCGGCTTACACACATGACATGACTTCGCGGTCCAATAGTGATGATATAATCCTTCGTAATTGCCGGAACGGTTCGTGACATTCCATGATTTCGTTTCAGGTTGATATAGTAACCCCGTTTCCATAGTTCCCTGCCATCCACCAATGAAAAACAGCGTAACAGATCGGCCCGCTTCTCCTCGTCATAATCCATCACATAAACCGCTCCCTTGTAAATAGCGGCCCCGGCATGTCCTTCGCCCAGGCCAATCTTCCATTTTATCACAGGCCCATCTGCCGGAAATCGATCAATCAGCGGAACTCTGGATCGACTGATGTTATTAAAGCCAGCACCACGAAACCTGGGCCATGATTCTTCCAGATCACTTTCCATGGTGCCCAGCGATTCAAAATAGGCGCCGATATCTATATCCGCAATTATACCACCTTCTCCCCGGTTGTCAAGCCCGGGCTGGGATGTGACAAACTCTTTCACCGGATCCTTCGCCAACCACCATCCCAAAGAGATAACCCCGGCCATAACCAGCAATCCTGTGACAATATTTGTTGTATTATATTTCAATTTACTTCCTGACATTTTACTATTCTAGCACCCTAATCTTTAACATTTTACAGCTAACAACTCATCCCTAACCCCTAAGAAATCCTATAGACTAACAACACCTCACCATGCCGTATAAACAGCTTCTTATCGTAAATTGACATATGCGCCCAATTAGGTCCGGAACCGCCGTCTATCGTAAATGAACTAATCACCTTAAATCCTTCGGTGGATGGTTCTACCAGTCCCACATGCCCCTTTTTTTCCTCGTAGACGTAAAGGAGTCCGTCGGCATATATTATGGAGCCCTTATTGAACCATTTTTCTTCATACATCACCTTGCCTGTCTCCCACTCCTGGCAAACCCAATTCCCATTCCCGTTGTTAATCCAATTAGAGCCATAAATGTATCCATCCACAAGAACAACCCCTCCGTGGTGATTATCGAGTGTGCCATCGCTCCACTTCAATTCCGCTATTCCCCCATCAGGGGAAAGTGTAAGCATCAGGGCTTCGGTATCATACCCGCATGTAGTAAATATTGAACCCTCATGATAAAGTGGTGTATTGGTATTGTTCTTTCGATTCTTTTCTGAGAAACCGGTAACTATATCATAAGTCCAAATAACTTCACCAGTTAATGGAGCCACTGCAATGATGTCCTTCGATGAGGTTACCAGGATCATCTCTCTTCCGTTGTGGTTGATAAGCACAGGGGAGGCATAGGATCTGACACCCCCTTCTGATTCAGACTCCCATAGAAGAGTGCCGTCCTTCTTATCGAGGGCTACAACTGCCGTTCTTTCCCCAATCGGTGAGGAGATAACAGCATTGTCTGTCAGTAAAAGGGATTCAGCCATTCCCCAGTTGTGAAATTCACCACTGAATTCCTTATGGGTATTTACTTCCCAAATGATATCCCCGGTTTCTGTATCAATGCATACGACCGTCCCCAGCCCTCCCATGATGTACAGATGTCCATCTTCAATGGTGGGAGTATTTCTGGTCTCAGGAAATGATTTATTCCATGCACTACCATACTCGGTCTCCCAGAGGATATCACCTTTCATGTTGAGTTTGGTGACCACATCCACCATCTCCCTTTTTCCGCTTATATATACAGATCCCTGGTAGAGGACCGGCGTCGAATACCCTTTACCCAGTCCATCCCTCCTGAGAATCAGCTCAGGTCCCTTTTTGGGCCACTCTTTTAAGAGTCCTGTATCGCTGTATTTTCCATCCCTGTGAGGGCCCCGCCATTGGGCATCCTGACCAGACACTGGCGATCCGATAGCAATGACCAACCACGCTATTGCCAAACCTCTCCTCATGTCTGTCATCCCTTGTTTCACTTTTACATTTTCAATCGTTCAGCCTTTCAGCTTTTTACCCTTTCACACGATATGCGATAAGCGCTTGCCCATGCCGCAGGTAAAGCACTCCGTCAGAGATCATGAGATGCGCCCAATGCTGCTCGGAACCTTTTGATATTTTGATTTTGCTGACAACCTGAAAACCGGAAGGATCGGCTTTCACAAGAGCCAGCTCACCTTTTTCACTATAACAGTAGAGCATTCCGTCGGCAAAGATAACCCCCCCTTTGCCCGAGGCTGCCGAGGAATACATCTCATCGCCTGTTTTCCAATCCAGGCAGTGCCATTCCCGGTTGTTATCACCGGAAGCATAGAGGTAGCCATTATGCAATACAGCCCCCCCTATCCGGCTATCTATGGATTTGTTTCTCCACACCTGCGAAACCGAATTTCCATCCGGACTAAGTTTTAATTTCCCACCTCCCTGGCCATAACCGCTGAAATAAAACAGCTCCCCGTTAGAATAAATAGGCGTGTTTGCATGAACAGACCAACTGTTAGTTTGACTAATGGACCAGAGCAGTTTCCCGGTTTCTGCATCAAGGCCAATAAGATGAGATGCCGTATGGGTAGCTAAAATCTTTCTCCCGTTGTGTTCAAATAGAAGAGGAGTGCAATAGGCAGATAATTCCCCTTCCCCCGGACTGCTCCAGACTAGAGAGCCTGAGTGCCTGTCGAGTGCCACCACATTATTTTTCTTTCCGCCAGGAGTAACATAGATGATATCTCCGTCGACCACAGGTGTTTCATTCGCACCCCACTGAACATTTTTGCCATCAAACTCCTTAAATAGCTCTTTGCTCCAGAGAATCTTCCCATCTGGTTCATTAAAACATACCAGCTTTCCATTACCGCTCATTAAATAGATTTTTTTCCCAACGATTACCGGAGTCCCCCTGGTACCGTACCAACTTTCAGTAAACTCCGGCCCATAAGGTTTTTTATAGACCAGCCCTCCATGGAGGTCAAATTTGAACAGATAGCCCGTCCCTTCTATCATTCCAGAAGAATAAACGGCTGCGTTTGCCGCTACGGCCGAAGAGTGCCCCTGTCCCAATTGTTCGTAGATCCAAAGGACTTCAGGACCCTTTGCCGGCCATTGTTTTAACAAGCCGGTTTCAGGATATGTTCCGTCTCCTGAAGGTCCTCTCCAACGGGTAGGTTCCTGAGACTGAAGGGTTCCTATGATGGAGACTGAAAGTAATAAGCAATAGATCTTAGCCATTGTCCATTTGATTAATATCACGTTTTGTTCCGGTTCTCAAAATTAACACTAATCCCCATGAATACATGGTTTCAGGGGAACGGTCCGGGTTATTCAGAATGAATCTAATGTTTCTCCCTTCATGTTACTTAAGAGCTTGCAAATAATCAATTTATATCCAGCACAAAAAGAGCACTCGTCTTTCATTATGCAATATTTTATCTAAAAATTTGCATAATAAGCTTTTATTATTATAAATTTGCCGTCTAACTATTTTACTTAATAAA
Organism: uncultured Bacteroides sp.; assembly: GCA_964500835.1. Taxonomy (GTDB): domain Bacteria; phylum Bacteroidota; class Bacteroidia; order Bacteroidales. The sequence continues at coordinate 8,695 of CAZCQL010000058.1, read as the reverse complement.
GCCAGGAATACCCGGATTAATTTTATTTAGATTGGAATGACGAAAAAGGCACATTACGCCATTATCGCGGGAGAACTTGCCCCTGGAAACAGGGTGTCTGACGAGCAGTACAGTAAGATCCCTGACCTTATTCGTGCTTCTTTTCAGGCCATAAACAGAATGGTTCCTGATGAAGGTAAACTTAAATATGAGATCATCAGGATGGATGAATTCCTTGCTTTATCAGAATCACCTTTGCACTCAATGCGGTCACTGATCATGCTTTTCAGTGCCTTTCGTTTTCTTTCCTATAAAGAATTATCGGAAAGACTCGAGTTGAAGGTATGCAAGGGAATCGGCCCTGTAGAATTTGCGCAGGACCATCTGAGAGAATCGGATGGAACTGCTATTAGAACAGCTACTTCAGGTCTTGGAGATATGAAGCGAAATCAAAGACTGAGTATTATTACCCCTGAGAAATCATTGAATGCCGAGTTCGATCTCACCTGCAGATTCATGGATATTCTGATCCATAACTGGTCGGATGAACAAGCTGAAGCCATGTTCCTCAATCTTACCGGAAAGAACCAGATGGAGATAAGTCAGATGCTCGGTATTTCACAACCCGCTGTGAACCGAAGGCTGAAAGCAGCCCATTTTGATACTGCTCATAAATTCATTAACCGGTACGAACATCTTCTTAAAACCTCCAACTTCTGATGAAGGCAGTTCACTGGATCATACTTAGTATCGCCTTTATTCTGGCCACCCTGTTCATTTACAGAACCAGGGACACTCAGCCAAGGACAGATGATGCCATTGATCTGAATTGGAGGTTTATCCTGGATGATCCGAGAGGAGCGCAAAATCCGAAATTCGACGATTCCAAATGGGAGTTTGTTTCTCTTCCGCATGACTGGATGATTGCACAACCTGTAAGCAAATCAAATCCTTCAGGCACACAGGGTGGATATTACCCCGGAGGAGTGGGATGGTACCGGAAATCCATCAATCTGTCAGATTACCAAAGCGATAAACAGTTCTACCTGCTTTTCGAAGGGGTCCAGATGAATGCCGACATTTATTTTAATGGAGTCCACCTCGGGAAGCAGATCTATGGATATTCCAGTTTCCACCACGACGTCACTTCCCTGGTCCGCACCGATACCATGAACGTCATTGCTGTCAGGACCGATTGCAGCATCCTGCCTGTAGACAGGTGGTATTCCGGTGGAGGGATTTACAGGCATGTGAGACTGATCACTACCAATCAGTTACACGTTCCCATATGGGGGAATTCGGTTACATCCATAATCGACAGTACCGGTGACGCCGAAATAATGGTTTCACTGGAGTTGCTGAACAATGGAAAAAAGGCAACGCGTTTTGAGGTTCGCTATGATATTATAGATCCAAATGGTCGAATTGTGGCGCAAGGAAAAAACAGTGAATTTATTGAGCCGAAGAAGGAAGGACTAACCCGTCGCTCATTTAAAATAGAAGATCCCTTGCTCTGGTCTCCCGAACAACCGAACCTTTATTCCGTGAATTGTTACCTGATGAACAGAAATAAGCAGATTGATCATATAAAAACCATGCACGGAGTCCGATCGGTGGAATTTGATCCGGATAGAGGATTCCTCCTCAACGGAATGAAGATGATGATGAAAGGCGTATGTCTGCACCATGACGGTGGTGAATTGGGAGCCGCCATTACCGTGGACAGCTGGAAAAGAAGATTTTTAATTCTTAAGGAGCTGGGTGTAAACGCCATCAGGTTTGCTCACAATCCCCATGCCCCTGAAGTACTTGACCTGTGCGACAGGATGGGTTTCCTGGTGATTGACGAAATGTATGATAAATGGGAGGAAGACTGGCGGGGCAATAAAAGTGAGAAGAAATTTACCGAAACCTGGGAAACCGATTTAACCAATTTCATACGCCGCGACAGGAACCATCCGTCCGTTGTGTTATGGAGCGTTGGAAACGAAACCGTTGAGCAGCTAAATAATCCTTCAAAAGGAGTGGCCTGGTACAACGATCTTATGGACCTTGTTAAGGCAATCGACCCCTCCAGGGAGGTGACAGCCGCCCTCCATCCGGGGACTGCTGCAAATCATGAAGTCCCTTCCAGGATGATGCATGTATCCCCTGTGGTTTCTTACAACTACAGAACCGATTCATTTAAGACATGGCATGAAAAATTCCCTGAATCTGTCTTCATTGCAACCGAGACCAAACCCTATGGTACCAAACGAATGGATGATTACCAGGAGATCAGTTATGCAGACAATTCATGGAATGATATGGAGGAGTTTGTCGCTGGACAGTTTATCTGGGCAGGGATCGATTACCTGGGAGAATCGGCTGGTTGGCCAGACAGAGGTTTAAGACACGGATTACTGCTATCCAATGGATTTATCAAACCTCATGCATGGTATATCGGATCACACTACAGAGACGATCCGGTTGTCAAGCTTACAGTAAAAGATTCCATACTGGCCGATTCATTAAACAACCTTACAAGCTGGCAAACCAGTTGGGCAGGGGCTCCATTGGTTGACCATTGGAGTTTTGCCGATGATAACAGCACAAAGGAAGTCGTAATTTTTACAAATTGTGACCATGTGGAACTGCGCCTGAACAACAAGCTGATAAGTTCCCTGGAGAGAAACTCCTTTGCAGACGGAGTGATTAAGACGAACATAACCTACGAACCAGGAGAATTGGTTGCTCATGCTTTTTATAATGATGAACGAGGAAAGACACAAAAGGTATCTGACACGTTGATCACCTCGGCCTCTCCTTATGCATTAGCCATGCAACCCGACCGCGATCAGGTCAATCCCAATGGCAAAGACATTGTCCATATTACTACCAAAGTGGTAGATAGTACCGGGGTCCTTAATCCTCACAGCAACCAACTGGTCAACTACAAACTGGATGGACCGGGAAGGATCAGGGTGATTGATAATGGTGATATGGCTGACCATACTCCCAATAATTCCACCTCGAAGGAGGTCAGAAAAGGAAAACAACTGTTGATTCTGCAAGCAGGAAGTGAACCTGGCGACCTGATTATCAGTGCAAGTGCAGAGGGACTGAGGTCTTCGAAGGTCAAAATCAAATCAAAGGAATAACCAAGGTCTGTTTAGCATTTGGTCTTCTTAATTCAGCAAGGTCACTTTCCCGAATTTCTTGTTCACTTTTTTCAGAATCTTTACAAAAAAGAGCAATGCTTGCAGCCCATCAAACGCAAATTGAGCTTAAATCCAATATGACAATGGATACGCATTAGGGAGCATCTCCATCTTCCATGTGGAAGTATTGAACGATTGGACGAAAGGGGCGTTTGACTCGTTTCAAACTATGACCTAACTTTATACCAGACCAGTCTTCCCTGGTGTGTTGACTTTCAAAGTGAATTCCTTCGGAATATGGTCCATTATACGAATGACTTTGCATGAGATATCGACTTCAGACAACCATATGATAACAAATAATATAGTGTAGGGGGCAAGCTATGAAAACGGACAGGTATTTAAAGAAAGATTTTAAAGATATTAAATCCCCCGGGGACCATGACAGGCGTGATTTCCTGAAATATTTCAGCGGCGGAATCATTATCGCTATTACCGCAGGTGGACAAGAGCTCCTGGCAAAAAGTCAGCCGCCATCAGATTTCAACGCCTACCTGTTAATCGAAGAAGATGGTAAGGTAAAATGTTTTACCGGTAAAATTGAGATGGGCCAGGGTATTATTACCTCACTCGCACAAATGCTGGCCGACGAACTGGATGTTTCAATGGAGAGTGTTGAAATGATTATGGGTGATACAGATCTTTGTCCCTGGGACAGGGGTACTTTCGGATCGATGACCACCCGGTTTTTCGGTCCTCTTCTGAGGGCAGCTGGTGCTGAAGCAAGAGAAACTTTGATGGAACTTGCGGCAAAACATTTGAATGTACCAAAGAATCAGCTTGCCGTTAAAGATGGTGTAGTTCATAATACTAAAAATAAAAAAGACAAAGTAACTTATGCTGAACTAGCCAAGGGCAAAAAGATTGCAAAGATTCTTGATGAAAAGGTACCCGTGAAAGCTCCCTCAGAATTGAACATTTCCGGGACTGAATTTCTGAGAACAGATGCCAATGATAAAGTTACTGGAAAAGCTAAGTATGCAGGAGATATCCAAATTCCGGGAATGTTGTATGCAAGGATTTTGCGCCCCCCCTCACACGACTCAAAATTAACTGGGGTTGATTTCTCTCCCGTAAAAGATATCGAAGGCCTTGAGATTGTACATGAAAGCGATTTGATTGCAGTTCTGCACGAATTACCTGATGTGGCAGCTAAAGCAATTGCTTTGATAAAATCTGATTATGAAACCCCGGTATCCCATATAAATGAAAATACAATTTTTAAGCATTTACTCAAGGTTTCACCGGAGGGAGAAACCGTAGCTGAAGATGGAAGTCTGGAGACTGGTATCGAGGAATCTGATCTCTTTATTGAAAAGGAATATTTAGATGGGTACGTAGCCCATGCAACTATGGAGCCACATACTGCAACTGTACTTATCGAAGACGGAAAGGTCACAGTATGGGCATCCACCCAAACTCCATTCAGGGTGAAAGACCAGGTAGCTGATGCCCTAAATTTCGCTTCAGAGAATGTGCGGATAATGCCCGTCTTTGTCGGAGGAGGCTTTGGAGGTAAAAGTGCCAGCCAACAGGCAATAGAAGCTGCCCGTCTGGCAAAATTGACCGGGAAACCTGTCCAGGTGGCCTGGACCAGGGAGGAAGAATTCTTTTATGATACTTACAGGCCTGCCAGCGTGGTAAAAATCAAATCGGGTCTAACGAAGTCGGGGAAACTAACATTCTGGGATTATAGTGTGTATTGCGCAGGTGAAAGGGGCTCACACCAGTTTTACAATATCCCTCATCATGTCACCAAGGTTTACGGTCCTGGTTGGCGGGGTTCATCCGGATCTCATCCGTTTGCAGTGGGAGCCTGGAGGGCTCCTGCAAATAACACCAATTCCTTTGCCCGGGAATCCCAGATTGATATGATGTCTTATGAAGCCGGTATCGATCCATTGAAATTTCGACTGATGAACCTGAAGGATAAGAAGATGATCAAGGTTTTGGAAACCATCGGTGAAAATTTTGGTCAAACCGGCAATCTTCCCGAAGATCATGGATTCGGATTAGCCTGCGGAATAGATGCGGGAACATATGTGGCGCTCATGGCTGAGGTTCATGTAGATAAAGGAACGGGGGCCGTAAAAATTAAGAGAGTAATGTGTGTACAGGATATGGGCCATGTGATTAATCCTGAAGGGGCTAAGATACAAATAGAAGGATGTATTACAATGGGCATGGGATATTCCCTGAGTGAAGATATACAATTTGAGGGAGGTAAGATACATACCAAAAATTTTGACACATATGAGCTGCCAAAATTTTCCTGGTTGCCTGAGATCGAGTCAATATTAATTGAAGCAAAAAATGATCCTCCCCAGGGAGGTGGTGAACCCGCAATAATTTGCATGGGGGCTGTCATAGCAAATGCGATTTTTAATGCTTCCGGTGCAAGGTTATTGCAGTTGCCAATGACTCCGGACAGAGTACTTGAGGCCCTAAAGAATAAAATCCCGGCTCTGGC
>CAZCQL010000058.1:0-2946 GCA_964500835.1 uncultured Bacteroides sp. | reverse complement strand
TTATGCTTATTGCCTTGCTGCTTAGCCGGTGTGGATGGTTTGGAGATGATGAACCTGACCCATTTACAGTGGTAAATGTTCCTGATATAATAGCCAACAGCAGGAATTTCGATGCCGCCGTTGCCAACGATAAGATCTATCTCATTTCGGATAATTATTATGAGCTTGATCTGGAGGGAAATATCATTTATACGAATAAAAATGTAAATGACACCAGGCAGGGGGTATTTGATTTTCACCCGGCTGTGGATGTGGGTTCTGACGGAGTGGTGCATGTAATCCACCGCCGGGGGGATAAACCCAGCGAAGAAGGATTTGAATTGAATTATTCCAAAAGAGAAGCCGGTGGCACATGGTCCATAGAGAACCAGGTTTTGGGTTCAGAGCAACCCAGGAATTACGTAGTGGATATTGTGGCCTTGGACGGGGGTGAGGCATTATTTGCCCATACGATGCTTACCACGGATGATGTAGAGGGGCAGGTCTCCTTTTATAAGCTTTACGATGGAACAGTAGACCCCTGGGGATCCTTCGGGGATGACAACTATTACAGGGTGGATGCAGACTTCCGTATGGTCCGGTACGGAAATAGCCTCCACCTGGCCACCGGGCAGCCCGATCCTGCCGGGACGGTATTTTACATGCATGCCCCTATTAACTCTTCACTTCCCAAAGCCCTTGCCTCCAGTGCCAACCAGTTTCTTGCCGGGGAAGGAAGGGCAGGCATGCCCGATATTAAAGTTGATCACAGTGGCAGGGTATTTATCACCAGCGGTGAAGGGGATCATGAAGCGGTAGTTTTTGAACGATTTTCAAATACAGGCAATCATGAAGTTATAAACAAGATAGTGCTTGATCGGCTTGGTGCCTGGCACCTGGATCTGGGCATGTCCGCCTTGGCCACATCCACCACCGGGGATACGATCCTGGTTGTTGGCCTGGAAACCGGTGGGGAAGGTGAAACGGCTTCAAACTCTACCCTGCGGTATACCTATTCCTTTGATGCAGGAGATAGCTGGTCCTCCTATGCAGATAAACCTGCCCACCGGACTCATGCATCTGAGGGCCGGAACAGGCCCCGAATACATTTTTATAAGAACGAGTTCTATGTTTTTTATAACAGTGTGGATGCAGGCATTTCACTGGCCAAATTCAAGTTGGCTGATGGCCCATAGCCTGCACAATTGCAATACATTCAAAGTAATTGCCCCTGGCTGCTACTCGCCCCAGTCCCATCCCGACTGAAGGCATTTAGACCATTTATTCTTATTAGCAATTAGTTACACAGTCTATAATTTAATGAGGTGCGGTGATAGGTGCGGTATTCGGCAATATTAAGCTGCACTTGGAAAAGAAAAGAAGGACTTTACCTTGGGTGAGAAAATACCGAGAAAGAAAGGCTAGATTTGGGATAGAGTGCTTTTACTTTGGTAAATGAAGAAGTATTAGAGGAGAAAAGATTTGATTTTTGGAATGTTCATGGTTAGCATTTGTTTATCACGCAGTTACTAAGTCGAAATCTTGCGCACTTAATCTGATCTTGGTTGCTCCAATATCCTGAATAGTCTTTTTTATTTTCTCACGTTGATTCTGAGTAATTGTGGTGGGTACTAAATCTGATAAGTCAATCTTGAAGAGCCGATTAATAATTATTAGATCATTAAGGGTAAATGGAGAAATCCCATTCATTAGTTCGGACATATGAGTTTTGCTTCCATGACCCAATAAAGTCATTAGGTTCTGCTGGTTTAAACCAAATTGCTTCAGTCTGTGTTTTATTAATTCCTTCCTTCTTTGGATAAATCGTCTCTCTTTCTCTGCAATTAATTCAGCAAGGTCACTTTCTCGAATTTTTATTTCGCTTATTTCAGATTCTTTCGACCAATTTCTATTCTCATGTCGCTCAATAATATCTCTTAATTCTTTGCGAATAGGTATAAGTCTTTTATTTTCTTTACAAAGAATTCTTAACTTTCTATCTGCAACTAGGGCTCTTTCATATTCGAGCTCGCTCTGAAGTTTCCCAGATTTTAAAACTCCTTCTATATCAAACTGTGTTTTCATAACCTAATCTATATACTCATTTCCTCTTAGCCATTTTTTAATTGTATTCTTATTATTCTTAAAAATCTTCTCATATTCTTGATGAGATCCTACCCAGACTACTGTTGCCTCTCCAATCTCATCAAACTCAATAAGAATTAATGTCCTATGGATATCTATGTCAAAAAAGTAATATCCATCATTATGTACTCTATCTGCATCAATCCTTGATTGTTTAAGATCCTCACTTTTCTTCCAGTTAGCATTTTCAATATCATTTATTAATTGATCAATTGCTTTGATTAATGCTGAATTACCTTTGTTCTTTCGTTTTACTTTCTCAAGCTTATTTTTACCAATTAATCTCATTGTATTGAACGTAAAGATATGTAAAATGTTCGGAATATATCCGAACCAATTAAGAATTAGTGCTATATTATATATAACAGATATTTCCACTATTAATCAGAAAGAGCTGATAGCTGTTACCTCACCACGTCAATCAGTATGGACTATTCAAAAGAAGTATAGATGCTTCTGTTCTGGTTTGAGAATGGGATGAGACTGACAGAATTTAACCTGTAAGAGATAGAAGCAATACTTAGGTAAGGTCCCCAAGAGGTGTCACCTTACGTAGACGATCTCCTTTCAAGTATGGTAAGGGTCCACTCAGTTAAGATGTGCCTTCTATGCTCATACCTCCTTGGCACCTTAATACTCTTCTCCTATTTAAAGCTCAACTCTCTTAGAATTGAATATTAGCTTCCACATAGACATCTGCCCAGATATCCAATTTATACGGCCGTCTACAGGAGTTAAGCATCAGCTATAGTATTGCATACCTGAATGTTACATGGATATTGAGGGTGTCATAATCAGATATATTCTGTGAGAGTGTATAAT
>CAZCQL010000057.1:0-30967 GCA_964500835.1 uncultured Bacteroides sp. | reverse complement strand
CCTGTTAAGTTTGACTTGTATTGACTCCTTTATTAATTTTAGGAATTTTAATTATAAAACTAATCCTTATCTATGAAAGTCTTAAAAATAATTCTGATAATTGTAGGTATTCTGGTAGCTGCCATGCTCATCGTGCCCCTGTTTTCTCCAGCCACTGCAAAAGTAAGTGCCGGAATAGAAATCCAAAAAGAACCATCTGAGATATTTCCGCTGGTAGCCTCCTATACTGACCGGGAGAAGTGGGATCCTTGGGTGGCCAGCGATAGCACAACGAAAGTTACTATCCATTCGAAATCCGGATTTATCGGATCGACCTATGAATGGGACGGTGTGAAATTAGGCACAGGAAGGATGGAGGTGATTTCCGTGACAGACAATGAGTCGATCAAATCATCCCTCTGGTTTGGAGATATGGATTCTCCATCTGAGATTGAATGGACCTTTGAGCCGGTGGAGAACGGTACGCAATTGGTCTGGTCGTTTTCTCAGGAGACCTCATACCCCATTGGCCGGCTAGGGATGATCTTTGGCAAAATATTCCTGAAACAGAGTTTTGAAAGCGGTCTCAAAAACTTAAAGGAATACCTCGAAAGTATGCCACACTCCATGAGTTCGCTGGGACGCATCTCCCTTACCACTCAACAACCCATTACGGCCATGGTTGCCAATGGGGCCGGGACTATGGAGACTATTGGTGAACAGCTGGGAAACCTGTATGGGGTAATCATGACGGAAGTACAAGCCAATAATCTGAAAATTTCCGGTGATGCTTTTGAATTCTACCTGACCGATCCGGGGTCGGAACCGGATACGGCCAAGTGGCAAACACTGATAGCTTTTCCGATACAGATGGCACAGTAATGGACCGGATCAGAATAGCCATCCTGCGTGAGACCAAAACTCCCCCCGATAAGCGGGTTCCGCTTACTCCTGAACAATGCCGGAAACTGATGAAGGAATTTCCCGGCCTGGAGATTTTAGTGCAGCCTTCTGATTTTCGCTGTTTCTCCGATGATGAATACAGGGCCGAAGGAATCGTTCTTGAAGAAGATCTCTCCTCCTGCCAGATTGTAATGGGGGTGAAGGAGGTAAAAACAGGTGCATTGTTGGACAAGAAGACCTATCTCTTTTTTTCCCACACTGCAAAAAAGCAGCCCTATAACCGAGGCCTGTTGCAGGCTTTAGTCAGGAAAGGTATCAGGCTAATAGATTATGAATACCTCACCACCAGGAAATATGTCAGGGTGGTAGCCTTTGGCAAGTGGGCAGGGGTAGTGGGCACCTATAACGGACTAAGGGCGTACGGACTGAAATCGGGTAGCCCTGAAATGAGACCGGCATCGGTCTGTCACGATCTTGTTGATCTAAGAACAGAACTGCAAAAGCTTGACATGGGAAAGACCCGGATCGCAATTACAGGTGGAGGCAGGGTGGCTGGCGGTGCTATTGAGATCCTTGAAGCAGCCGGTATCAAGGAAACTTCTCCATCTGAATATTTGAATACAAAATTCGACCAGGCAGTGTTTACACGGCTCGATCCATGGCACTATGCGACCCGGAGTGATGGTTCGGCCTTCGAATTTACTCATTTTGTTGACCACCCGGAGATGTATACAAACAACTTCGGGCGCTATGCTGCCATGACCAATCTTTTCGTAGCCTGTCATTTTTGGGATCCCCGGTCTCCCATACTGTTATCCCGCGATGACCTGGCAGGAGGCCATATTCCCATATCGGTCATTGCAGATATCAGCTGCGACATCCGGGGGCCGATTGCCTCGACCATCAGGGCATCCACTATTGCAGATCCATTCTACGGCTATGATCCGGTTTCAGGCAAAGAGACGGAACCTTTCAGGGAAGGAACCATTACAGTCATGGCTGTTGATAACCTGCCCGGCGAATTGCCGCGCGACGCATCGTCAGATTTTGGAGATGCACTGATTGAACATGTTTTTCCTGAATTACTGGGATTACAGAATACCGGTATGCTGGAAAGAGCTTCAATAACCAGTGGGGGGGATCTGACTAAAAAGTATGTGTATCTGCAAAAGTATCTGGAGGGAACCGAGTGATTAGTCAAAGTCAGATTGATTGATGAAGCACTCTACATTTTGATGGGACCATAAACAGGATGCAGGCAGCGCTTCGTTTGCTTTCTCCTGCAAAAATTCCCCCAGGACCGGGGTCTTGTTTTTTCCACTGACCAGGAGCAAAATCAATGCAGAAGACAAAATATCCTTCAACCCCAGGGTGAGACCGTATGCCGGATGGCTATCCATTTCCCCGAGCATGCTGTGCCCAAGGGAAATTTCCGTTAATTTTGCTACATGGCATCGGGAATCAAAGGGCTCTCCAGGCTCATTAAGGCCCAGATGACCGTTCCTGCCCAGGCCTAAAATGCAGACATCGATGGGCCCTTGCCGGTCAAGTTCAGATTGAATCCTCATGCATTCCCCCGAAGGATCAGGCGGATCGGATAGAAACGATATGTAATTTACCGGGGAGATATCCAACGGAATTACTAGCTTCTTACGAAGGTATTGCTCACAGGTGGATGGATGATCCGGAGGAACACCTCCCCATTCATCCAGCTTAATAATCCTTACATACTGAAAGAATTCTTTCTCCTCAAGCGATTTAATTTCCAGCTCTTTATACAATCCCGTTGGAGAATTCCCTGTGGAGGCGCACAACAGCAGGTCTTTCTTTTTTTCAATTTCTGTGATGAGCGTTAAACCGGCCTGGAGACTCATGCTCTGATAATCCTTGCAATAGGTGATGTTCATATGATTGTCCGCCTATTTCTTCCAGAGTTTGTACGGCTTATCGGCCTTTGTATGAAATGGCAGGTATACTTTCTGACCTGTCCCGGCTGACTCGTAAGCTGCAAATATAATTTCCAGAACAGCTTTTCCATCTTCACCTGTGACCAGGGGTTGTTTGTTATTTTTTACACAATCCACAAAGTGTGTAAATTCCTGGGGAAACCCGTAATTCCAGGTTTCCTCATACATGGTGTAGCTCCATCCGACCGTATTCCCGGCTTTCTCAACAGCATATCCTACTCCTTTGGTGCTGTATGTCTGGATCGAGTTGCCCTGCAGTACATCGGCATAGGCAACTCCTCCGGATCCATGTATCTCCGCACGATCGTCCATGCCTCCGGGCTTGGTCCAGCTCTCCTCAGCCATGGCGGTAACCCCGTTCTCAAACTCCAGGATGATGATCGAGTTATCATCACCTTTTGTTTTTTCTTTGTGCACGCTGGTGCTCATCTGGGCATAGACTGATTTTACCCGGTTGTTGCCATTGATCCACCTGAAAAACTGAAATGCATGGCATCCCATATCCATGGTTACCCCACCCCCGGAGCGCTCCACATCCCAAAAATGAGCTGCATGCGGTCCATCGTGTTTTTCGGATTGCTTCAGCAGGACAGGAAACCCGAGAGCTCCTTCATCCAGCAGGCTTTTCAGTCGCACATATTTTGGGGTAAAACAGAGTTCCTCGGCATACATCAATTTGACACCGGCCTTATTACAGGCTCCGATCATCTGATCGGCCTCTGAGAGATTCATACAAAAAGGTTTTTCCACCACAATGTGTTTGCCGGCCAAAGCTGCCTTCAGGGTAATTTCACAATGCAGGTAATTGGGTGCCCCGATGACAACCAGATCGAGATCATCCATTGCCAACAGGTGATCCAGGTCGGTAAAAAAAGATGGAATGTCGAATTTCTCAGCAAATTCCTTTGCGTGACCTTCGGTTGGGGACATAACTGCCAGCACTTCAGCGTCTGCAACCAATTTCAACGAGTCTGCATGAATGTGTGAAATAAAGCGGGATCCGATTAGTCCCACCCCAACTTTTTTTCTCATAGGGAAACCTTCATCAGTTAAATCGTTTTTGATTGTCCTTATCTTGCTTATCTTTCCACTTATCCATTTGGGTAAGGCTCCAGACCAGGCCAAATCCTCCCACCCCGAGCAACATATACCCCAGGGGACGGATCATTGCCATATTAATGGTAAATACAATCCCAATGGCCAAAAGTGCCATACTGATGATCCACAGGCTTCGGTAATCACGCTGTTTTTTTTGCCGGTACATGGGCTATGAGCTGTTTTTTAGATTAGAAATGACCTGAACAGGGTCTTTTGAGGAGAATATGGTATTACCCACCACAAATACATCCACACCGGCTTCTTTAAGATCGGAGATGTTCTTTTCTGTGACACCTCCATCCACCTGGATCAGGGCCTCTGATCCGGAATCAGTTACCATCTTTCCCATTTTCCTGATCTTTTGGTAGGAGGCATTTATAAAATCTTGTCCTCCGAAACCGGGATTAACGGTCATCACAAGGACCATGTTCAGATCCCTGAGGATGGGCTCAAGCAAGGACACGTCGGTATGCGGATTAACGGCCACACCAGGTTTCATACCAAGCTCTTTGATCTTCTGAACCGTCCGGTGGAGATGGGGGCAAGTCTCATAATGCACTGTTAGCCAGTCAGCACCAGCATCCCTGTACTGCTCCAGGTAACGGTCGGGGTTCACGATCATCAGATGCACATCCAGGGGTTTGGTTGAAACGGATTTGATCTGACTGATGACAGGAAAACCAAAGGTAAGGTTTGGTACAAATACTCCATCCATGATATCCAGGTGCAACAGGTCGGCACCGGACGAATTGACCATGGCAATTTCCTTCTCCAGGTGAAGAAAATCGGCTGTTAAAATGGAAGGAAAAATCAGGTGATGCTTCATGGATGACACTTTTATACAAAAATAGCGTTTTATAGTAAAATGTCCCAACTTCATGTTTACCTTTAAATATTTGTCATTTCCCCCTCCGATAATGAAAATAAAATTACCTGTTACCGGAATTTGGATAATCTTTTACTCGATGGCTCTTTGGGGACAGCAGTACACGATCAGTGGGTATGTGCTGGACCAGTCCTCAGGTGAAAAGCTCATAGCCGCCACCGTGTATGACTACCTTTCCGGGAAAGGGACTTCTGCCAATGAATATGGATTCTACAGCCTCACCATTCCATCCGGGGAAGTGAAACTGCAGGTTTCCTATGTGGGGTATGCGCCACATATGGATACCTTCAGGCTGGCAGCCAACCTCACCATGAACCTTTCTCTGGAGCCTTCCATGTTGCTTGATGAAGTAGTGGTTTCTACCAATCGTCCCCAGGATATAGTGGATGATGCACAGATGAGCGCGGTACATATCCCGATCGGGGATATTAAATCCATACCCATGTTCATGGGGGAGGCAGATGTGATAAAGACCATCCAGTTGATGCCAGGGGTTCAATCGGGAACAGAAGGGACCAGTGGGATCTATGTCAGGGGAGGAGGGCCGGATCAGAATCTTTTTCTCCTGGATGGAGTACCCATTTATAATGCCAACCACCTTTTTGGGTTCTTCTCGGTATTCAATCCGGACGCTATCTCCAATATTACCCTTACCAAGGGGGGCTTCCCGGCTCATTTTGGGGGACGGCTCTCGTCGGTGGTTGACATCCGGTTAAAAGAAGGCAATATGAAGAAATTTCATGCCGCCGGTTCCATCGGGCTGATCGCGTCCAAGCTTACTCTGGAAGGCCCCGTAGTCAAAGATAACACATCGTTTATCCTCTCAGCCCGGAGAACCTATCTTGATATACTGGCCCGGCCCATCATTAAGCAGGTCAATAAATCGAATGGGGTTGAGGGTGTTTCCGGATATTATTTTTACGACGTGAACGCCAAGATCAATCATAAATTTTCAGAATCTGACCGCATCTACCTGAGTTTGTATCACGGGCGCGACCGGTTATTCATTAACAATGAGGAGCAACGCATCGATAATGATACGTCCTATCAAACCAAATCCGAATCGGGACTATACTGGGGAAATCTTACCACCGCACTTCGTTGGAATCATCTCTTTGGAAGCAGGCTTTTCAGCAACGTATCCCTTATCTACAGCAACTATAAATTCAACACCTTTGACGATACAAAAACCCTTGTAAACGGGAAATACGACATCGGGTATTCGTATAATTATTATTCGGGGATCCGGGACTATGGGGGGCTGGTTGATTTTGATTACCGGCCGTCACCTTCCCATTCCATTCGATATGGAGGCAAATACCTGTATCATAAATTCTCCCCTGGTGTTGAGACGCTTGAATCAACTGATGATACACTAAACCTTGAGTTCAATAATGATCCGATATTTGCCAATGAATTCTACGTTTATGCAGAGGATAATTTTCAACTTGGGTCGAGGATCAGGGCAAACATTGGGCTCCATTATTCGGCATTTATGGTAAAGGAGAAATTTTATCACTCCCTGCAGCCCCGCTTCACCGGAAGAGTACTGCTGACTCCCCATCTGTCCCTGAAGGCTGCTTTTACGAGAATGGATCAGTACATCCACTTGCTCACTAACAGCACGATCGGTTTGCCCACCGATATCTGGGTGCCATCCACTGACCTTACCCGTCCCCAGAACTCGTACCAGTCCGCATTGGGATTTGCCTATAATTTGAAAGACAGCTGGTACTTCACCCTGGAAGGTTTTTATAAGACCATGAATGGTCTGATTGACTACTCGGAGGGGTCCAGTTTCTTTGAATATGGCATCGACTGGGAGGATAAAATTGAGCGCAACGGGCAAGGGGAATCCTATGGGCTTGAAATTCTGGCAAGAAAGGACCTGGGAAAGTTCAAAGGCTGGGCGGGATATACCCTCTCCAAAGTCGAAGTACAATTTGACGAATTGAACAACGGCATCCCATATCCTTATACCTATGACCGGCGACACGATGTTTCGGTGGTTCTGATGTATAGAGTCAGTAATCGAACTGATCTGAGTGCGACCTGGGTATATGGAACAGGAAAAGCAAGGACCCTTGCAGTATCAAGGTATGCATCGGCTAATTATAACTTTAATGAGGAGTATTACCCCTATTCATATTACGGGCAGTCGGAGATTGAGTATTTCAAAGGGAAGAATGCCTACCGTGAACCGGCTTATCACAGGTTGGATGTTGGAATCAACAGGCACAAAGAGAAAAGGTGGGGTACCCGGACATGGAGCATTGGAGTCTATAATGCGTATAACAGGCAGAATCCGTTCTTTCTCTTCTTTGGATACGACAATTATGGAAACAGGGCGCTGAAACAGATGAGCATCTTTATGTTCATCCCATCCATTAGCTACTCATTTGAATTCCAGGCAAAATGAAAAAACTACAGCCTCTTATTGTTGCCATGGGATTGTTAGCCTGTTCATGTGAATCAGTTCTGTTTATCGATCTGGAGGAATCGGATAAACTTATTGTATTGAATGGGGCAATCTCCAATGATTCCACCGTTCGGGTCCAGGTGTCAAGAACCCGCCATATTCTTGACAATGCGAAGGTACTTCCATTGGATAAGGCATTTGTAAGATTGTATAGCGGATCCACACTGATCGAGCAGCTTAGTTATGAAGCCAATGGGTACTTCCGAACCAAATCTTTCACTCCGGAGGTAGGTCAAATTTATACCATCGAGGTAGAAAATGCAGGGTATGAACCTGTTTCGGCCAGTAGTCCTGTTCCCCCACCGGTTGCAATTGAATCCATTGATACCTCTCTTATTACAATAGAATTTGGAGATCAATACTGGTCTTCAAAAACAACCCTGCTTCAGTTCGATTTAACCCTTCATGATCCTCCGGGGGTAGAAAATTATTACATGTTGAATGTGGAGACTGACCGGTCATACACCCGGTGGAGGGATACCACCGTGGTCATCGTCGATTCACTCTTCTATGGAAACCAGTGGAATTACTATCCCAGAGATTCCATTTACATTCTCGAGGATATCATCCGGTTTAAGGATGCTTCGCATTTCGGTTCCGAAGACATTATCGTTGAAGCAATTACCGATAACGGCATTCTGTTTTCAGATCAGTTAATCGACGGAAAGACCTATTCCCTGCGAGGGCGGATCTTATCGGAATCCCTTTCATCGGCTGATTCAGCCCTGGTGCATTTCAGGCTTCATTCTATCTCGGAATCCTATTACAAATACCTGAAATCACGTCAATTGCATTACCAGTCTAAGGATGATTATCTGGCCGTTCCGGTTATCGTGTACTCCAATGTGGAAGGGGGTACCGGGTTTTTCGGAGGATACTCTTCGAATGTACATACAATCACTACCTTTATACCGGAATACCAGGATGATTACTGGTACTACGACAGATAGTAATCCCGAAATGATCGTATTTGAAGAAATTATTGCAAAGTTGACCCGGATCCCGGTCAGGCAGGTAAAAAACACCATTGAACTCCTGGAAGAGGGGGCTACCATTCCTTTCATCAGCCGGTACCGGAAGGAACATACAGGCAGCCTCGATGAAGTGAAGATCACTGAGATCAGGGATGAGCTGAATAAATTGAAGGAGTTACAGAAACGGAAAGAATATATCCTGAAAACCATCGAAGAACAGGACAAGCTCACCGGTGAATTAAAGCAAAAGATCGAAGAGTGCCTCGATCCGGTTTTGCTGGAAGATATCTATCTTCCTTACAAGGTGAAGCGGAAAACCAGGGCTTCGATTGCCAGGGAAAAAGGTCTTGAACCATTGGCAAAAATTTTAATGAAGCAACAGGAGAGGCAGGTTGAAGACGCAGCATCTGCCTTTGTGAAAGAAGAGGTGGAAACTGTGGAGAGCGCCCTCCAGGGGGCCAGGGATATTATTGCCGAATGGATCAATGAGGATCAGAAAGCAAGGAAGACGGTCAGGTTTCATTTCGAGCGGAGTGCAGTTATATCCTCAAAGGTGGTCAGAGGCAAAGAAGAAGACGGAATTAAATTCACCGATTATTTTGAATTAAAGGAGCCCCTGAAGAAGTGCCCGGGTCACCGGATCCTGGCAATGAGGAGAGGGGAGCAGGAAGGATTTTTAAAGATTTCAATTGATCCTCAGAACAGCGGGGTTATCGATGCACTGAAGGACCAGTTTGTGACCAGCCCTTATGAGGTGGGCCGGCAGGTATCCGAGGCCCTGCACGACTCTTATAAACGCCTGATCCACCCCTCTATCGAGAATGAATACAAAGCACTCTATAAGGTGAAAGCCGACAACGAGGCCATCCATGTGTTTGCTGAGAATCTTCGGCAGTTGCTGTTGGCTTCGCCGCTCGGACAAAAGCGGGTAATAGCGCTCGATCCGGGATTCAGAAGCGGATGCAAACTGGTATGCCTCGATGAACAGGGCAACCTGCTGCACAATGAAACAATTTATCCGCATCCGCCCCAGTCTGACAGGGCCGGTGCCACAAAAAAAGTGTCATCCCTGGTGCAGCAATACAAAACTGAAGCCGTCGCCATCGGGAATGGCACTGCGAGCAGGGAGACAGAACGCTTTATTCGCCTTATAAGGTTCCCCCACGACATCGAGGTCTATGTGGTCAATGAATCGGGTGCCTCCATTTATTCGGCATCAAAAATTGCGAGGGATGAATTTCCAGACTATGACGTTACCGTGAGGGGAGCAGTCTCCATAGGCAGGCGGCTGATGGATCCTTTGGCTGAACTGGTCAAAATCGACCCAAAGTCCATTGGTGTGGGTCAGTACCAGCATGATGTGGATCAGGGAAATCTGAAGAAGAGCCTGGATGAAGTCGTGGAGAGTTGTGTGAACAGGGTGGGAGTGAATGTGAATACCTCCAGCAAGCACCTGCTTACTTATGTATCTGGTCTCGGACCTGTTCTGGCACAGAATGTGGTGGATTACAGGCAGGAGTTTGGCGGATTCAGCTCCAGAAGTGAATTGAAAAAGGTTCCCAGGATGGGGGAGAAAGCCTTTGAACAGTGTGCCGGATTCCTTCGCATAGAAGACGCGAATAATCCGCTTGACAATTCTGGCGTACATCCCGAAAGCTATCACATCGTGGAGAAAATGGCAAGGGATTTACATGTGGATCTGATCCGGCTGGTTCGGGATGAAGCTCTTGTTAAACAGATCAACCTCAAGAATTATGTCACTGGAGAAACCGGGATCCCCACTCTGAATGATATCCGGGCCGAACTTGAAAAACCCGGACGCGATCCCAGGGAACAGATTGAGGTTTTTGAATTCGATCAGAGGGTGTTTCGTCCGGAAGATTTAAGGCCTGGAATGGAGCTTCCTGGCATTGTGACAAATATTACGAAATTCGGTGCATTCGTGGATGTGGGGGTAAAACAGGATGGGCTTGTGCACATCTCCCAGCTGGCCGACAGGTTTATCAGAGATCCAAATGATGTCGTGAAGATCCACCAGCATGTACGTGTAAAAGTAAAGGAAGTGGACATTTCACGAAACCGGATTCAACTATCCTTGAAAGGAGTGGGAAAACCATCCGATTGAACAAGGCGGAGCAAAGCCCGTTATACAGGCAATGCAATTGAGCACGCTTTTGCCCAGAATTTACCGGCCTTCTGTTTACCAGGGGAGAAAAACTCCCAGGAACTATTTTGAAGGATGGTATTTCAAGATCATTGATTCCGGCGGAAAGCAGATTTGGTCGATTATCCCTGGTATCTCCTATTCAGATGATACCCATTGCTTTGTTCAGGTCATCCACGCCAACAGCGGAAAAACTTTCTACCACCGCTATGCCATCGATTCTTTTTCATCCAGCCGGAAAAAATTTCATATACACATAGGACCTAATCAGTTTTCGGACAAAAGTATCAGTCTTGCCATAAGTGACAAAGAGATTCATTTGAACGGCAAACTATATTTTAGGGAAACCCATCCCTTTCCTGCCAGCCTCCTTTCGCCGGGGATAATGGGTTGGTATACGTTTGTTCCTTTTATGGAATGTTATCACGGGGTGGTATCCATGCAACACGGATTATCCGGATCGCTGGAGATTAATGGTTCAAAAACCGATTTTGAGGGTGGGAAAGGGTACATTGAAAAGGATTGGGGACGGAGCATGCCTTCCGACTGGATATGGATGCAGTCCAACCATTTTACTTCAAATAACAGCACATCCTTCATGCTCTCCCTGGCGAGAATTCCATGGATGAAAGGACACTTTCCCGGTTTCCTCTCCTTCCTGCTGCTTCATGGCCGGGTCTACCGGTTTGCAACCTATAACCGCTCGGAGGTGTCCCTGCTGGAAATCTCTCCTGAACTGGTCAGGGTAGTAATAACCCACAAAAAATTCAGGCTCGAGGTGAAGACATACAGGCAGGATGGAGGGATTTTGAAAGCGCCCAGGCACGGAAATATGGACCGCGAGATTAAAGAGAGTATCATTTCTACTTTAAGCCTTGAATTAAAAAGTAGCTCTGGAGCACTGATATACAGCGATACAGGCCTGTTTTCAGGACTTGAAATCGTTGGAGATATGGAGCAATACTATTGAAATATTGATTAATTTGGTAACCCCAAGACCACGTATATGAAATCAAGTAAACCGGTCACTCTGATCATATGGACAGCTTTGACCATTCAATCATGTAACACATCCAATGAAATGGGAGAACCTATTGCCGCAAAGATTCCAAAAGAGCTGATCATCCATGGTGATACACGGATCGATAACTACTACTGGCTTAGAGAGAGGGAGAATCCGGAAGTGATCGCATACCTGGAGGCTGAAAATAAGTACAGGGAGTCAAAAATGAAAGGAGTAGAAAACCTCCAAAAGGACCTTTTTGATGAAATCACCGGCAGAATAAAGAAGGATGACGAGACGGTTCCCTATCTGGATAATGGATATTATTATTATGCCAGGTATGAGGAGGGAAAGGAGTATCCCATATACTGCCGGAAGAACGGAAACCTTGATGCTGAAGAAGAAATCCTGGCCAACGTAAATGAATTAGCCGAGGGGCATCCTTATTTTCATGCCCGGGGATTTAGTGTGAGCCCCAACAATCGGTATATGACCATGGGAATTGATACGGTGAGCCGTAGAAAGTATACCCTCTACATCAAGGACCTGGAGACGGGTGAAATGTTCACGGATGAAATTCCGCTTACCACAGGAGCGTCCTCCTGGGCAAATGACAATAAAACCATCTTCTACACCCAAAAAGACGACCTCACACTGAGGAGCAAAGCCATTTTCAGGCATGTGCTGGGTACGGATTTTTCGGAGGATGTGATGGTTTATGAAGAGCTGGATGAAACCTTCAGCACTTATGTGTACAAGTCCAAGTCAAAAGAGTTCATGATCATAGGAAGTTCAAGTACCTTAACAAATGAATACCGGTTCCTTTCTGCCGATACCCCCGGGGGTGAATTCAAGTTAGTGCAGCCAAGGATCAGAGGCCTCGAATACGATTTATCCCACTATGGCAACTTCTTTTATATTCGCACCAACCTGGATGCCACTAATTTCCGATTAATGAAAACTCCCGAGAACAAGACTGAGAAGGATAACTGGGAAGAAGTAATTGCTCACAGGGAGGATGTATATCTGGAAAGTATTGAACTATTCAAAGACTACCTGGTAGTGGAGGAGCGAAAAGAAGGCCTCATCAACCTGCGCGTTATCGAGTGGGAGACAGGGGAAGAGTATTACATCGAGATGGGTGAAGAGGCGTATACGGCCTATATTTCCACCAACCTTGATTTTGACAGCAAAGTGTTGAGGTATGGCTACACATCACTCACTACTCCGCATTCAACCTTTGACTACCATATGGTGACACACGAAAAAACCTTATTGAAACAGGAGGAAGTACTGGGGGGTACTTTCGATAAGGCAAATTATAATACCAATCGGATATATGCCATAGCCGACGATGGCAAGAAAATACCCATGAGCATCGTCTACAGGCATGGGATTGAGCTGGATGGAAGCAATCCTACATTGCTTTATGGATACGGTTCTTACGGTGCTACCATAGATCCCAGCTTTTCATCTTCACGGCTCTCATTGCTGGACAGGGGGTTCGTTTTTGCCATTGCCCACATTCGCGGAAGTCAGATTAACGGAAGACCATGGTATGAGGATGGAAAACTGTTGAACAAGATACATACCTTCACCGACTTTAATGATTGTGCCGAGCATTTGATCAAAGAGAAATATACCAGTCCCGATCATCTGTATGCCATTGGAGGGAGTGCAGGCGGATTATTAATGGGTGCTGTGATAAATCTTCAGCCGGAATTATACGGGGGGGTTATCGCTGCTGTTCCGTTCGTGGATGTCGTGACCACCATGCTGGATGAGGATATACCATTAACAACCGGTGAGTATGATGAGTGGGGCGATCCAAACGACGAGAAATACTACCGGTACATGCTCAGCTATTCTCCTTATGACCAGGTACAGGCAAAGGACTATCCAAATTTACTGGTCACCACGGGACTGCACGACAGCCAGGTTCAATACTGGGAACCCGCCAAATGGGTGGCAAAACTGAGAGACATGAAAACTGATGACAATTTGCTGGTAATGTATTGCAACATGGACACCGGCCACGGTGGGGCATCTGGCAGGTTTGAGAGGTACAAAGAAACTGCCATGGAATATGCATTCCTGTTCCAGCTGGAAGGAATTGTAAACGTAAAATAGCAGTCCGCCATCGGCAGGGATGTGATAGCTCTGGGCAAACATGCTGCATGGGAAAAGCAAGGCATAGAAAACTATTCTTACAAGAAATATCCTCATTGCCATAGCCTGATCATATTGTAAAGCAACTTATCGGCGACCGGATCTTTCCCCAGATTCTCCATAATCCTTAGTGTGGAGTAAAGCATTTTACCTTTCCCCCTTTCAACCAATAAAACATCAGCGGCCCAGAGCACATCGCCAATACCATTGTAATGACGCTTCAGAATGTCCATATTTTTATTCTGGTCGTAAGTAATCACCCCCGCAAGGTATTTCCCTTCGGCCGGACGGCACATTGACACTGTCGCAGATACATTTTCATACACACCACTCATCAGGGTGTTAACCGGTAAACCTTTAAAAACCCGGTGATCCGTTACCACATGATTTCTTGAGATGTAATTGCCACTGGTGGTGTACATATTGGCATTATATGGCAGCATATCGGGGCCCATGTCCTCAAGCACCCGTGGTACACTTCGCTGCCAGTCATCGCCGGCATCTTCAGGTTCAGGATCTGGATTTGGAGCGCCCCAGGTAAGGTTGGTACCATGTATGGATAAGAAAATGGCATGGCCACCACGCTCCACAAAAGCCTTCACCTTGTCAACCTGGTTTTGAAAATTCTGATCGCCTTTTTTACCCCTGCCGACAATTACCGGTACCGACAAATCGATGTCATTCGAAAAAGCTACACAGTCAATCCCCCTGCTTTTCAAATGTGTGGTGATGCTAAACCCTTCGTCCAGTACTGCCACCTCTGCCTCAGGTATTTCCAGAAGTTTTTCAGTAAACACATCAAAAGATTGTTCATTGGAAGTCAGCTGCCTGCCAGATGCATCCTTTACACTCACCTTCACCACATATGCCCCCTTCATCTTATGAGTATTCAGGGCTTCATCATACAATTGAGACACCCCGTTTTTCAGTGGACTTGCAAATGTTCTGGTGCTTACTTCCTGTCCTTTTGCCGTTTCAATGCGAAGCGTCACCTGTACCTCGCTATCGGCATATTCACTAATTCCTGTGACCTGAATCTGACCACCTTTTTGGGCATACAAATTACGGGGAAGCACGCGAATGGAGACAATCTGAGGCTGGTTGGCTTCCCGGGTCATCTCGTAGGCATAGGTTTTGGGGTTTCGCCATAGATCAAGAATTGATGCCCCCAGGATCCAGTCACCATCCGTCAGGGCATGGATACAATAGCCGCTGATGGCAGGATTTGCGCGGGTAGCCTCTATCATGCGCTTGTTGGCAATACCGTGAATCTTTTGCTCTTCGAGACAATACGTTTGAAGGTCCGGAAACGCCTTGTCAAAACCGGTTACCTTAAAAGCCCCGTACAATTGCTCTTCCAGCTTTTTGTACGATACTGCTGCCGGTACAATCGGATTGGCTTCCCGGAACGCATGGTTGTTGTTTATTATGTCAGGCCAGCTGGCGTATCCCAACTCCGACAAATAGGACATTAAACCAGGTTGCACATTGCGCCCGGGCATTTTCAATCCTTGCAGGCCCATCGATTCTTGTGCTTCCCGGGTTTTTCCGATGATCAGACAACGGTCATATTGCTCCTTGTTCACCTGGCCACCTGGATAGGTGTGAATATCATTGATCCGTAAAGGGTTATCCTGATACGGAAGGTACATATTTGCTCCTTTCGTGCCGCCCGATTCATCCAGAATCAGGCGGCTGGGATCTAATTCCTGTGCCAATACAGACATGGAATGCATCATCTGTTGTAACACAGGGCGGTTGGCTTCATTAAATAATTCCCACTGTACCACACAGGTTCTGTTTCTGTCGCGTAAAATTGATTCACGCACCTCCAGTTCCACCCATTTGGCCAGATAGGGCGTTGACAAGGGACGGTGCATACATTCCACCACAAGGCTACCTACCGTCATCATGCCCATACTGTCGCACAGATCCAGCCACATCTTTGGCGGCGGCTTGCGCCAGGGACGAATCATATTAAAACCTGCATCTTTGGCCAGCATGATTTCCCTGATGGCCATTTCTTTGCTATCGGGGTAGGCAATTCGAGTTGGATACAGGCCCTCAAAAAAAGTTGCCTTCAGGTAAATTGGTTCATCATTCAAATAAAACTTATTGTCCCGGATGGTGAATTCCCGCATTCCAAATTTGTGCTCCCACGAATCTGATAGCTGACCATCAAATTCCACCTTAACGCTTGCCTTGTAAAGGGTTGGGTTGTCCAAACTCCAGAGTTGTGCCTGATCTATTTCTACTTGCCATTGATCCGTATTCGAACCCGGGGATAGCTTCATTTCCACCTTCTTTTGTGCCACGGTTTTGCCGCCCGGCGACGTTACAGTTAAATTTACATCAGCGTGTGTGGTAGTGGTGGCATTGCTCTCAATATCCATTGTAAAACTTGCATTGCTTTTGCGTATATCTGTTTCGATAAAGATATCATCCACTCTGATCAGGCCGGTAACACTGATGCTGACAGGTTGCCAGATACCGCCGGCAATGCCGCCACGCCATTGCGGCGTTTCCTGGCGTCCCATACGATCCACCACTTTATCCGTTAAAATGATCGGTCCAACGACACGCATGGTCATCACATTTTCACCACCAAACTTCACCGACTTATCAATTCTAAAACTAAATGGTGTAAAACCACCTTCGTGGTAGTCAATCACATGGTTGTTTAGCCACACCTCTGCCACGTAGTTGACTGCACCAAAGTTGACGTATACCATCTTCCCTTGCCATTGTGCGGGGATGGTGAATTTCTTGCGGTAATACGCTACACCCTCATAATCCTGCTCTATCTCTTCCCAGCATGAAGGAACTGTAATAGCCCGTTTGTCTGAATGATGCTCAAAGCCATAGGTGGTATGCAACTTATGTGAACGACCCTCATTATAATGGTCAAAGATGATCTCCCATGGCCCGTCGAGGCTAAATTCGTTTTTATGTCCCTGACCACTGGCGGCCAAAGCGAAAAAGAGCAACAGTGCCCATAGGAATGGTTTTTTTGTCATATTCTGATTATCTCCAATACTTGATTCTTGAACTCCATTATTAATTCAAAGTACGCTACCTCAGAAGCTAAATTAACTCATTCATTGGGATCTGTAATCAAATCATATAGTTCTTTTTTCCCAATGGGATACATAAGGAAGCGATACTTCTTCGTAAGGTATGAAAATGGTTGCTGAGCAAGATCGCATGATAGTATTGCTGATTAGGTTCCTTGAAGCACAGCCTCGAGGAGAGTCAATGCGGGTATAGCTTTCGTCTGAGGCATTCAGTAATAGGGTGCCAACAATAGAAGAATTTGAGAGAAATAATCATATATTTAAGAACGCATTCTGGCTTAACTGGACGACCCTATTAATGCGGTAAGTCCAAACGAACTATTAGCAAATAACCGAGACAAGATAAATCAGATGTTACCAGTTACCACCACCACCACATACAGGGTCACCTATGCCGATACGGACCAGATGGGAGTGGTTTACTATGGCAATTATGGCAGGTTGCTGGAGATAGGCCGGACCGAGATGATCCGTGAGTTGGGCTTGCCTTATATGGAGTTGGAGAACAGCGGCATCATCATGCCTGTGTATTCGGTGGAATCCAGGTTCAGGAATGTATTAAGGTATGATGAACTGGTTACCATCGAAACCACCGTCAAAGAGATGCCGGGGGCAAGGATCGAGTTCCACTACCGGATTTTCAACGAAGAAGGAGTATTGGCGCATGAGGCAAAAGCAGTGCTTGTATTTCTGGACCGGAAAACCAACAGGCCGGTCAGAGCACCGGAAAGGCTGGTGGACCTGCTCAAGGATTAGTGATCCTTCAGGGTTAGCAGCGTGATCTCCGGCCGGATACCTACCCGGCCCGGGAACCCCGTAAATCCTAAACCCCGGTTCACATAGAGGTGTCTGCCGTTTTCTTGGTAGTGCCCCGCCCAGTATTTGTATCTCCAACGCGAAGGGCTCCATTTGAACTTCCCCAGTTCGATCCCAAACTGCATCCCGTGGGTATGGCCTGAGAGTGTCAGTTGAATATTTCCCCTCTCAATTTCCCTCTCACTTTCCCTCCCCCTTTCCCGCACCTCAAGTTCCCAATGGGACGGATCATGAGACATCAGGATTTTGACATAAGACGGATCTGTTCCTTCCATCGCCCTGGCCAGATCTCCATATTGTTGAAACGGAGGTTTCCCCCAATTTTCCACTCCTATGATTTCCAGGAAATCCCCATTGAGCGTGATGGTCCGGTGTTCATTCAACAGCAGATCGAATCCGGAGGCCCGGATCTGTTCCTTTACTCTATCCAGATTAGCTACCTCGTCTTCTTTTGTTTTCCAGGCATAGTATTGGCCATAATCATGGTTGCCCAATACGGCGAATTTGCCCTTTGTGGCCTTTAATTCATTCAATAAATCCACAAAGGGATCCACCTCTTCAGCAAAATGGTGGACCATATCACCCGTAAACAGAATCAGGTCAGGTTGGAGCCGGTTTACCTGGTCCACCACATGCCTGATATATCCCCGGTTATTATAAAAGCCGGCCAGATGCAGGTCGGATAACTGGACAATAGCAAGGCCACTCAATGATCCGGGTAATTCTCCAATAATGATTTCTTCCCGGAATACCTTCAGATGGGTCCTTCCACGAAGCATTCCCATACCAAAACTGCTGAATAGCACGATACCACCTATTGTTCCGGTAATCAGGAAGTATTTTCGAATGTGTAAAATGTCCGCATTGAAAATCCGTGCTGTCAAAAGGGTAACATCGCTTACCAGTTGGAAAATATTGAAAAATATCTTAGGGACATACAGCATCAGGAATATTCCGAAGATCAGCATTATCACAAAGAAGCGGCCGGGATCCCGCCTGTGCTGGTAAAGTGTTCCTGCCCGCACCAGTAAACAAACCATAAGGAAGGTCAATCCCCAGTAAACCAAGGTAACGATCTTTTGCCTGTCAGGTTGAATGAAGCCCAAATGTTGCATTCCTCTGAATGCATAGAGGTCCAATGCCAATACAAAAAGGAAGAGAAGAGTGAAGAAAAAAATGGATCTCACAAGATTTTGGTTCAATTTTTTTTAATATGAATTTAAGGATTGTACTTTTAAGCGCATGAGAAATACAAAACAGATTCGGGGGGTAATTGTTCTGCTTCTGGCAATTCAACCATTCATGCTGAGGAAGGCACCCGCACAGAATAAATCAGATATCCCAACACATACGATTGGTCCCTTGCCTGAATTATTGGTGAGCGGCGATGGATCCGCCATCGAGTCCATCGACCAGTGGGAGGGTACCAGGAGAAGGGAGATCCTTGACCTTTTCAAAGACAATGTATACGGCAGGGTTCCCGATTCTGACATCTCCATCGGATTTGAAGTGACGTATTTTAATGCGAATGCACTAGGGAATAAGGCCATCCAAAAAGAGGTTGAGGTGCAGTTAAGCAATGGCGTTGAAACGCATAGTTTCTCCATCCTGATCTTTCTTCCCAATGATCGCCCCGATCCAGTACCACTTTTTCTTGGATTAAATTTTAACGGTAACCATACCATCCATCCCAATAAGAAGATTTCAGTCACCAATAGCTGGGTTCCGAACAGCAAGGAATCGGGAATTGAAGACCACCGGGCAAATGAGGAATCCAGGGGAAGCAGCTCCCACCGCTGGCCTGTAGAACAGATTCTGTCCAGGGGGTATGGATTGGCTACCATCTATTCCGGGGATATCGATCCTGACTTTGACGATGGATTTAAAAATGGTGTTCATAAACTGTTTAAGGAGCATGGATCGGATAACCCTGCAGGTACCTGGGGAACTATTTCGACATGGGCCTGGGGACTCTCCCGGGCCATGGACTATTTAGAGACAGATGCAGATGTGGATCATACGCGAGTGGCAGTCATCGGTCATTCGCGCCTGGGAAAAACCTCACTCTGGGCCGGGGCACTTGACCAGCGCTTTGCCATGGTGGTCTCCAATAGCTCTGGGTGCGGTGGTGCTGCATTATCAAGGCGGGCTTTTGGAGAAAGGGTAAGCCGTATCAATACAGTGTTCCCGCACTGGTTTGCCGACAGGTTTAATGTGTTCAACGATAATGAAGTGGCTTTGCCGGTAGACCAGCATATGCTTCTGGCACTAATGGCCCCCCGCCCGCTCTATGTGGCCAGCGCAAGCGAGGATGATTGGGCAGATCCGTACGGAGAATACCTTTCTCTGTATTACGGAAGCAAGGTATATGGACTGTATGGCCAGGAAATATTACGTGATGATCAACTGCCCCCCGTGGACCAGCCCCGCTGGGTAGGAAATCTGGGCTACCATATTAGGACAGGAAAACATGATATTACCCGGTATGACTGGGAACAATACCTGGCTTTTGCTGACAAACATCTGACTGCTGAAACAACACATGAGTTTGATAATCCGGTTTCCATGGATTGGATAAAAAAACATCTCAGGAAAACAACCCCCAGGCTCATTCTGGATCCTGAAATGGAGTCCCTTGTCCGGAAGAAACTTGAGGCCGGGGATGTGCCTGCTACCCTGGGCCTTCAGCTGTTGCACCAAAGCGCTGAATCGATAATGGAGCTCGAGCCACTCCACTACCAGAAAACGGGCCGAAGACTTCTTGGGATTTCCAGGGAAGCCATCAGACGCCTGACCACCCTCTCTCTAATATTCCGGTTTGAAAAAGAGGACAAATATTTAAAAAAGTTGGAAACAGAGCTGGCAGCGGTATGTAGGTTCAAGGACTGGAATCCGAGCCATTTCCTGGACGTGGCTGAGATGGCGGCTGGTGTAGCGTTGGCAGTTGACTGGGCAGGGGAATGGCTCACACCGGAGGTGAAAAAGATGGCCCGGCTGGCTTTGGTTGAAAAGGCATTAAAACCTGGAATTGCCGCCTCGGGGTCTAATAGCTGGGTAAATGCCCATCATAACTGGAACCTGGTCTGTCACGGTGGATTATCACTGGCTGCCCTGGCTGTGTACGAAGATGAACCGGAAATAGCTTCTATGATACTGCACCGGGCAGTGGAAAAAATCCCCCTGGCTCTTGAACCCTATGGCCCCGGTGGAATCTATCCTGAGGGTCCCTCTTACTGGTTCTATGCAACTACTTATCTTACGGCAGCAGTTTCGGCTTATGAGTCAGCCCTGGGAACTGACTTCGGATTTACAAACGCTCCGGGGGTCATTGAAAGTGCAGATTTTAGTCAGCTTACTGCCGGACCTTCAGGAGATTTCTACAACTATTTTGATGCCGGTCTGGAAGGATTTCAAAGCCTGGCGCATTTCGGATTGCTTTCCTGGTTTGCCTACCGGACAGGATCCGGGCTCGATATGGGAACCTACCTCTCTTTGCTGGAACAGGAACTGAAGAATCCAATCACTGTCCACAGCACCCGCTATTATAGTCTCTTTTTTCTGAATATGGCGCTCCTGGACCATCATCAGATAGCACTCTATGATTACCCGGAAATTTGGACCTGTCGTGGTGCAGAGCCCCTGTGCATTTTCAGAGACAGGGAAAACAGCAAGGATTCTTTTTTTCTGGCTGCAAAAGGAGGCCGTGCGGCCGATAACCATGGGAATATGGATGCAGGTTCTTTTATTTTTGAATTAAACGGGGTGCGCTGGTCCCTTGACGCGGGAAATCAGGGATACCATGAACTGGAAGAGATTATTGGAGGGGAGTTATGGAACAGCAGACAAAATTCCGGCAGATGGAATCTGCTTACAAAAAACAATTTCGGACATAGCACACTGACCATTAACCATGAGATGCATCTGGTGGAGGCGAGGGCCATGTTGATCCGTGAAGACCGGCGTTCAGATACTCCTGAAGTTACTTTTGATCTTACACCGTTGTATGGAAAAAACCTGGAGAAAGCCTTTCGGACCTTTTCCAGGCCCCAGGGAAATACGCTTCGAATACGCGATGACTTTGTCTTTTCATCCCAGACAGAATCAATCACATGGCAAATGATGACACAGGCTGAAATAAAAATTAAAAAGGACCATCTTATTCTGAAGCAAGATGGCAAAGAGCTCATCCTTCAGCCTGAGACCGGGGGATCGTTAGAACTGAAAATTGTCAGCATGTCACCACCGCCATTACCGTACGATAAAAATATCCAGGATCTGAAAAGGATAGAGATAAGACTGGGTCGAAATTCATTTAAGGGAGAGTCCGGTCGATTGACAGTCGATCTCTCTCCCGTTGAAATTTAGCCAGTGAAACTTTCCCTGATACTGATCTTGGCAGCAGGATTCCTTGGATGCAAGCGGATTTCCAGGCCGAACATTGTTTTTATTCTGGTGGATGACCTGGGATGGACCGACATGGGATGTTACGGATCCACCTTCTACGATACTCCCAACCTGGATCCGTTTTTCCTGTACCTGGCTTATTATACCGTGCATACTCCCATTCAGGGTTGTGATGAGTACGATGACTACTATCGTGAGAAGAGTTTTTCAGGGCCCGATAGTGGAAGATTGGTATATCGCAATGAACATGAGGGTATTACAAGGGTTAATCAGAACAATTTCAGGTATGCATCCATGGTACGGTCCATGGATACAAACGTGGGAAGGATCATAGATAAATTAAAAGAGACAGGGCAGTTTGAAAATACAATTCTCATCGTGACATCCGACAATGGCGGATTGTCAACCACCAGGCAAGGAGGCCCCACTTCGGTTATTCCCCTGAGGGCCGGGAAAGGATGGTGCTATGAAGGGGGAATCAGGGTTCCCCTGTTGATTCGGCACCCCGGGATTGCTTATGCAGGTTCCTGGTGTTCTCAACCTGTTATCAGCATGGATTTTTTCCCAACCATGCTCGAACTGGCCGGGCTGGATTTGTTACCCGAACTTCATCAGGATGGGAAAAGCCTTGTCCCTTTTCTGAGGGATCCGGCCGGGATCGAAGACCGAACATTGACCTGGCACTACCCTCATTACCATGGATCCACCTGGCGCCCGGGGTCAGCCATCAGGAGAAACCAATGGAAACTGGTTGAAATGTACGAAGACCAGGTAGTTGAACTTTACAACCTGACAGACGACCTGGGTGAGCAGCACAATCTTGTGGACGACTTTCCCGACATTGCAAGGGCCATGCGGGAGGAGATGCATGCGCAGTTGCAGAAAATGGGCGCTGCGTATCCGGTCAGAATCAATCGACCAGTGAATAATACTAACTTTACACAATGAAAACCACCACTTTACACAGGATGCTAATTATAGCAACCGCCTTGTCATTAAGTCTCTTACCTGGTTGCAAGACCACAAAAGAGACGGGACCTGAGAAACCTAATTTCGTATGGATCATCTCCGAAGACAATTCCAAACACTACATGAAGCTGTTTGATCCGGATGGGATTGCTACTCCCAACATAGAGGAGATGGCCAAGGATGGGATCCTGTTTACCCGTGCCTTTTCCAACGCTCCGGTATGCAGTGTGGCGCGATCCACCTTAATCTCTTCCTGTTACGGACCCCGCACAGGCGCACAGTTCCATCGCAGATCAGAATTTGTTCCAATGCCCGGGGGCATCGAGATGTTTCCTGTCTATCTCAGGAATGCGGGATATTATACCACGAATAACAGCAAAGAGGATTATAACTATATTAAGAGCGAAGGCACCTGGGATGAATCATCCAAAAAGGCCAACTGGAAGAACAGGGAACCCGGTCAGCCATTTTTTCACAAACAATCCTATTCAGTCTCTCATGAAGGGGTTCTCCATTTTAAGAAAGAGCTGATGGAGACCTATTCTCCTGTCACTGATCCGGATTCGGTAACCGTGTTTCCCAATCATCCCGATACTGAGCTATTCCGGTTTACAGGAGCCTATTACCGGGATAAGATATTGGCTGTGGATACCATCGTGGGAAATGTTGTGAAGGAGCTGGATGAAGCGGGAGAGTTGGAAAATACATTTATATTCTACTTCGGGGATCACGGGGGTGTATTGCCTGGAAGCAAAGGCTATACCTACGAAACCGGATTGCATATTCCACTGGTGGTACGGATACCAAAGAACTTCAGTCACCTGGTGGACCAAAAACCAGGAGCCAGTATGGACGGATTCGTTAGTTTTGTTGATTTTGGTCCAACTCTCCTGGAGCTGGCAGGGATTGAGATTCCAAAAGGGATTGACGGAAAGCCCTTCCTGGGAAAATCTCTGCACGGGAAACCGGTGAGCGCAGAAGAGGTCACCTACGGGTATGCCGACAGATTTGATGAAAAGTACGACCTGGTTCGGACAGTCAGGAAAGGGCATATAAAGTATATGCGCAGCTACCAGCCCTTCAACATGGATGGGTTGCAGAATAATTACCGCTACAGGAGTTTGGCTTATCAGCAATGGCGCGATTTATTTAACAGGGGAGAACTGAACGAGGTTCAAAGCCGCTTTTTTGAGAGGAGGGAGGCCGAGGAACTTTTCGATCTTGAAACGGATCCTTTTGAGACTATCAATCTCGCAGGGAATTCTGAATACGAAGACATCCTGCTGGAGATGAGGGAATTGCTTACCAATTGGGTAAAGGGAATGCCTGATTTAAGTTTTTACCCCGAAAATATTTTAAGAAAGGATGCTTTTGATAATCCCGTGGAATTTGGACAACAGCACCAGGCTGAAATTGCTGAGCTCATTGATATTGCTGATTTGGCCCTGAAATCCTTCGAAGAAGCAAGAGAGGCAATCGGATCCGCACTCACATCGCAGGATCCTCTAAAAGTTTATTGGGGATTGATAGTTTGCTCCTGCTTTGAAAAAGAAGCGAGCTCCTTTTTCGGACTGGCTCATGAACTGTGCAGCCATGAGAATCTTCTGGTAAGAACCAGGGCTGCTGAATTCCTTGGACTTACCGGTGACCGGGATCCGGTTCCTGTGATTACCGAAGTATTGAGGAGTTCTGAGGATGGTATAGAGGCCCTTCTAATCCTGAATACGCTTGTATTGCTCATGGATGGCCCCCACAAGTACAAGTTTACTTTATGCAATGATGATTTTACGCAAGAAGTACTTGAAGAACCCCAAGTGAAGAGGCGTCTCGAATATATCTATTCACGGATGGACTAGCCAAAAAAACTGTAAATTTGGCCATGATTTCATTCGAGGAGTATATGAAAGAGAATCTGGTGTTGCTGGATGGGGCCATGGGATCTCTCATTTATGAAAAAGGGGTATTTATTGACAAGTGTTATGATGAGCTGAATCTCTCCCGCCCCGACCTGATCCAATCCATTCATGAAGAATATATTCGTGCCGGTTCAAAAGTCATTGAAACCAATACGTACGGTGCCAACCGGTTTAAATTAAAGTCGCATAATCTCCTTGACCAACTTGAAGACATCAATACCTCGGGGGTCTCACTGGCAAGGCTGGCGGCAGGAGGGAACGGATATGTTTCTGGTTCAATGGGGCCTTCGGGTGTTGAAATTGAGCCCTGGGGCGACATCAGCCTGGAGGAGATTTATAACTCTTATGTGGAACAGGCCGGAGTTCTGGATCGGGCAGGAGTGGACCTGTTTATCCTTGAGACATTCCAGGATATCAGGGAAATGGAACAGGCCATCCGTGCCATTCGAAGTCTGAGCGAATTGCCCGTTATTGCCATGATGACCGTAGGTGAAGATGGGAAGACACGGTATGGTGTGGACCTGGATGATGTGACCTGCAGGCTTCTCAAAACGGAAGCAACGGTCATTGGATTGAACTGTACGGTAGGTCCCAAACCCATGCTCGATTTTGTAGAGAATATGAGCAAGATCTGCAACAAACCAATCGCCATCATGCCCAACGCAGGCAGGCCACAGTATACCGATGGCCGAATGATCTACATGAGCACTCCAGAATACTTCTCGGTTTATACCAAACGGTTTATTGAGAAGGGTGTCAGGGTATTAGGGGGGTGTTGTGGTACCACACCCGATCATATTTCCAAGATGGCCAATGCATTGGCCATGAAACAGACCCGGATTCAGCATTCTCTCAGGATTGGGGTAAGGCCGGTTACAGAAGATCCGTTGCCCGAACCTGTGTCAGTGGAGTTAAAATCGAACCTCGCAAAAAAACTTACATCAGGGGAACAGGTGGTCCTTGTGGAAATGGTCCCGCCGCGAAGTACCGATATCACCAAACCCCTTGAAGGGGCAAAGTTATTGAAGGAAAGCAGGATTGATGCGATTAATATTCCTGATGGTCCACGGGCGTCGGCCCGGATGACGGGATTGGCCCTGGCAGTATTGCTTCAAAACCAGGTGGGTATCGAGACGGTATTGCATTACACCTGCAGGGACCGCAATCTTCTGGGCATGCAGTCGGACCTGCTGGGTGCCACAGCTATGGGACTGAGAAATATACTGGCCATTACAGGCGATCCTCCCATGATAGGTGATTATCCCCAGGCAACCGCTGTTTTTGACATCGATGCCATCGGGTTGGTACACCTGATAAATAATCTCAATCACGGGATTGATGTGGGTGAGAAGCGTATCGGCGATCCCACCTCTTTCTTTGCGGGGGTTGGCCTGGATCCAAACAGCATTAATCCGGAAAATGAGATTAACAGGTTGAAGATGAAAAAAGAGGCAGGCGCAGAATACATTATTACACAACCTGTATTTGATGTGGTTTCTCTTGAAGCTTTTATGGAGAAAGTGGACCTTGGTAATATGTACCTTATTGCCGGAATATGGCCCCTGGTAAGTTTGAGAAATGCCGAATTTATGAAAAATGAGGTGCCGGGGGTACATGTACCCGATGAACTTATTCAACGTATCGCCAGGTTTGAGACCAAAGATGACCAGTTGAAGGCTGGAATAGAGATTGCTCAGCACATGGTCGACAGGGTGCTAGGTTTTGTCCAGGGGATCCAGGTGAGTGCCCCGTTTGGCAGATTTCCACTTGCTGTCGAGGTGGCGGGGGCCATACTTTAAAGTGACTATTGACAAGCAACATATATCTCCATCCCATGCAAAAACTAATCCTCACTCTTTTGATGGTGATTCCTGGTTCCTTTCGGGCAGCAGGACAATTGCATCCCGATTATGAAAACCCTGGAGTTTTTGAACGCAACCAGGTTTTGCCACACACCACACTGATGCCCTATGGGACCCTTGAACAGGCTTTGGCCGGTAACAGGAGATCGTCTCCGTTTTATCAATCTTTGAACGGGATCTGGCAATTCCACTGGGCGGAGAACCCGGAAGAGGCCCCGGTCAACTTCTATAAAAAGAATTATCTTCGGGCAGATTGGGATGAAATTAATGTACCATCCAACTGGCAGATGGAGGGATTTGGATACCCGCTTTTCAGAAACGTCGGATTGCCGCACCCACTAAATCCACCCGAAGTCCCTAAGAAATTCAATCCGGTGGGATCCTATTACAGGACGTTTAAGGTTCCGGATGACTGGAATGACAAGCAGGTGTTTCTGCATTTTGAAGGGGTCCAGTCAGCTTCGTATGTCTGGATCAACGGAGAGGAGGTTGGGTACAACCAGGGTGGAATGGAGCCTGCGGAATACGAGGTTACAAGGTTTCTGAAAAAGGGCGTAAACAGTCTTGCAGTCAAGGTGTTGCGTTACAGCGATGGTTCTTACATGGAGGACCAGGATACCTGGCGGTTGTCCGGGATATTTCGGGATGTCTACCTTATGTCTGCCCCGCGGACCCATATCCGTGATTTTTATATCACCACTGATCTTGACGATGCCTATGAAGACGCACTCCTCTCTGTGGAAACAACTGTGGAAAATTCAGAGGGAAAGAAATCAGATAAGGTTTCAGTGAGGGTGAAATTATACGATACACACCAGGCATCCGTTCCCGGGGGAAAAGGGATGCTTGCGCTTGGTTCGTTGCCTGGAAAATCAGCGGCAACTATCACCCAATCTCTTGAAATAAGGAATCCTGATAAGTGGTCGGCCGAGTTCCCCGTGCTGTATACACTTGTGATTGAATTGATTAATGAAGACCGCCAAGTGGTGGAAACCTTGAGCAGCAGAGTTGGATTCCGCGAGGTTGAAATCCACGATCAGGCGATCTATGTGAATGGGGTTCCTATAAAATTCAATGGGGTTAATAGCCATATGCTGCATCCGCAGACCGGTCACACCATGGACCTGGAGACGATGACCAAAGATCTCTCTTTGATGAAGCAATTCAATATCAATTGTGTACGTACAAGTCACTACCCCCCCAACGTGGAATATCTGGATCTTGCCGATGAGCTTGGCATCTACATCGTGGATGAGACAGGGGATGAGGCACACGGCTATACATATATTTCTCAATTACCCCAATGGAGGAATCAATACCTGGATCGGATGAGGAAAATGGTGTACCGTGACAGGAATCATCCATCTGTGGTAATCTGGAGTGCGGGAAACGAAAGTGGACCAGGGGACAACCTTTGTGCTGTCATGGAGGAGGGAAAGAAGATCGATCCAAGCCGTCCCGGGTGGATGTATGGGGGAAACCGTGATTCGGATCCGGCCAGGAATCCAATAAAATGTGAAGATATTGTGGGACCCAGGTACCTTCAACCCTTTCTCCTGGAACAACGATTTGCCAAATCGGACGATCCGCGTCCATCATTTATGGATGAATACATTGCAGCCACGGGCAACAGCCTGGGTGGACTGGATGAGTACTGGGACCTGATCTATAAATATCCAAGGCTTACCGGCGGGGCCATCTGGGATTGGGTCAGTCCCGGAATTTCTCAGCCTGTGGTGGTAACCGAGGATGATTCGCCTGGCAAACATCTATCTGTTTTTATCAATAAGGCTCACTTGGTTCCGGGCGAATACGGACAAGCGTTGTTCCTCAGCGGGCACGACGACTGGCTGGAGGTTTCCAGAGATCCTGCGCTGGATATTTCAGGCGAAGCACTGTCACTCTCTTTTTGGATCCGCCCTGAGGAGTACAACGGCAACGCAAGCTTCCTGACCAAAGGAGATGACCAGTTTGGGATAATTCAACCGGATGAGGAACACCTGGAGTTTTATGTGCTGACCGACCAGAAAATTAGTCTCCTTGGGAGATTGCCCGAGCATTGGACAAATCAGTGGCACCATGTGGCAGGCATTTATAACGGAGAAAAGCTGGAACTGTTCGTGGATGAAAAAATCATTGGGACCAAAGCATGCAGGGGTGAACTAAGGAATACCCCCTATGGTGTGATTCTGGGAAAAAGTGCCGAGTTGAGAGATAGTCACAAAGGATATATGTGCCATGCCACCCTCGACAGGGTAAGGATATTTGACAAGGCACTTACCATTCGTGAGCTGTCAGTGGATTCAGAGGAGCTTAAACCCGGTTCCCGGTTGTGGCTCGATTTTGAAACATCCCGCATGGAGGGGAAATATTACTCCATCGGAATTCCCGGGCGAACGTATGGACTGATCTGGCCTGACCGCACCATTCAGCCCGAGTTGTGGCAGTTAAAAAAGTCGCCTCAACCGGTGGATTTCAGCGTAAAAAATCTTGAGAATGGTGAGATTATGGTGCAAAACCGCCACCATTTCAGGAATCTGGAAGATCTGGAGACAAGGTGGGAAGTGACAGCCAACGGTGAGGTAGTGCAGAAAGGAAAATTGGAACTGGAGCTACAGGCCGGAGCAAGCAGGATCATCAGGATTCCCTACAGCAAACCCGTATTGGATCCGGGGACAATCTATTACCTGCAGGTGTCCTGTGCAACAAAATCGGACCAGCCATGGGCCGGTGCAGGACATGAGGTTGCTTGGGAGCAGTTTAAACTGCCTTTCATGGCTGCTCAGGAAGCGACCAGGGCAGGGTGTCCGCCGGTTGAAATCATTGAGGAAAGTGGATCACTTGAAGTGAATGGGAACGGATTTTCATACACCTTTGACCGATCCACGGGATCTATCAGTTCCATGATTGTCGATGGAAGTGAAATGATCAGGAAAGGACCTCGCCTGAATGTCTGGCGAGCACCGCTCGCCAACGACCTGGACTCGTGGAATTTCCGGAAAACCGAGATGGGATATACAAAGGAATGGATGGGGAAAGAGACGGCCAACGGGTGGCGCTCGATCGGACTTGACAGGCTTGTTCATGAGGTGGACCATTTTCAATCAATCCTCCACGATGGGATTGCGGAGCTGAGCATCGAAACCAGTGTCCATTCGGAAAATTATACCACAGGGTTTAAAGTTCATTATCGCTATTCCATATACGGGGATGGTGAGATTGAAATCTCTACCCGGGTTTCGCCTCGCGGTAATATGAGTAAGTGGTTGCCGAAGATGGGACTGCAAATGGAACTTCCAAAGAAGTATCAGCAGATTAATTGGTTTGGGCGTGGACCTTTTGAGACCTATCCTGACCGGAAGACCGGGGCAAAAATGGGGAGGTATGCCAGTACAGTGGAAGACGATTATGTGCCCTACATTATACCACAGGATTACGGGAATAAGACCGATGTCCACTGGATTTCAATTACCGATAATTCGGGATCGGGAATTTTTATTCAAGGAGGTCACGGAGGGGAGACATTTAATGCCAGTGTCCAGAAGTACCGCACAGAGAACCTGGATCGTGCCCATTATTCATTCCAATTGAAGGAAGAGAATGCAGTAACCCTCAACCTTGATTACCGGGTAAGCGGAGTGGGAGGAACGGCCAATTCTGTGCTCAATCCTTACCGGGTACTGCCCGATGATGCAGAATTCACCTTTACCATTCGTCCCCTAAGGCGCTCACTTATCAAGGACACGGCATCGGACAATAAATTAATTGAGATTAACCCGGGATAGTCCTGGCTGGTGTTGAGAAATAGAGGAATTCAGTTCTTACAGGAGTTGAGTTCT
This sequence comes from uncultured Bacteroides sp., assembly GCA_964500835.1. Lineage (GTDB taxonomy): Bacteria > Bacteroidota > Bacteroidia > Bacteroidales. The sequence goes on along the minus strand of CAZCQL010000057.1, from coordinate 465 downwards.
TACAGGAGTTGAGTGATCCGTGGGACAAAAACCATCAGGTAGGTAAACATCGAAATCGCAGCAGTACCCATCACCAGGGCATTGCCCATAGTCTTGATCCTGCTTGTCTGAAATTCGGAATACGTCGAATTATTTTTAATTTGAAGCAGGGCTGCTCTTCTGAAAATTCCCGCCACAAAAAAAAGCGCTGTGACCACTAAAATGAGTATCCACTGAATGGCATTCAGGTGCAAAGCAATTCCTCCTGTGATTATAGGAGCTGTCAAAAATAATTGGAGGCTAAGTCCGGGATCGTTCGTGAATATTTTTCTTAATCCACTGCGTACGTTTTGGAGCGAAGAAGGAGCAGCCTGAAATGCGTAATCAGGGGGACTGAATTCCATGATAGGCGGGTTTAGTTATGACCAAAGCTACTATTTCTTACGTGAAATGCCAATAATTGGTTACTAAAATCATTATTAATTT
>CAZCQL010000056.1:0-33707 GCA_964500835.1 uncultured Bacteroides sp. | reverse complement strand
TTAGTGATTTGGCAGCCTCCAGCGTTTTGGCAATTTTTTCCATATAAAGCATGCCCCTTCCCAAGGGATCCACCAATATTCTGGAAGGATAGAGAAAAGCCTGCAGCGCATGCAATTCCGATTCATCCGGATTAATGGAAAAAGCCTGGTCGAGGTTTTGTTGTGCCCTGTCTAAAATGGGATCTTTCATGGCAGGATCCGGCTCGTTGAAACTCATGATAATCAGGCAATGGGCACCATAGTAGAAGGGCATCCACCGGGTTTTCTCTGCACTGGCAATCCGTTCAAACTGATTGGCACATTCAAGGAAATCTTCATTGCCGGAAGCATGGTCCATTCTTTCAATGGCTGCTTGCATAGCTTTTACATATTTTTCATCCTGGCTGTACGACGATAAAGAAACCAGGGAGATGATGAGGAAAATGACAATAGTTTTCATGAGATTAATTTTTGAGATGAGATAAATTGGTTCAAAGTAAGAGCATCCACATCAGAACAGCTTGTCTGCCAACGGATGGTACAATTGCCTGCGAAGCATAATTGCCGTCATCGCTTGGGACTTTAGAATACCTGTACCCATATATATTTTTAAATCCGAATAAGTTGGTGACATTCATGTGAATGATGCACTCTTTTTTACACAGCTGTGCGATGAATGTGAGATTAAGGCTTATATCATGATAGGGCTTTGTTCGTCCTGACATAAATTCATTGCTGTTTCTATCGGTATACGGTCTTCCGCTGGCAAAAGAGTATGTAAATCCGGCAAATGCAGAAAGCGGTGTTATAAATTGCTTATAGACAAGGGAAAGGTTGTGGGCCGAGGCAAAATGAGGAACGGCACTTTCGGTAAAATCCTTGTAATCCCTGGCTGTGTTTAAAAAGCTGTAAGAGATCCAATAATCTACCCCTTGAAAGGTTTTTTGGTCGCGCCAGAAAAGATCAACTCCCGTCGCATAGCCAAAGCCATTATTGCTGTAGCTTAAGGGGTCGGTGTTATACAATTCGGCATATTTCACCAGGTCATGGTATTGCTTGATGTAAGATTCAATCCTGAAGATTCTTTTTTGTTTCCTGTACTGGAAATTAATAATATAATGATCAGATCTCTCTGATCTCAACAGCGGGGCAAACATCAAATAGTCATTTTCCGGTTTCTGGCGGTACTTGCCCCAGGCCAGCGAAACCTGACTGAATTTCCCGGTTTTATAGGCTGCTGACACCCTGGGTGCAATAGTTATCTCTTCGAGCAATGCTGAATATTCGGTTCTTGCTCCAATGCGCAGGGCGACTTTTTCAGAGATCTTCAGTTCCGGTTCCATAAAGAAGGATGGTTGCAGATCATCAAACTTGAGACGGATTATTGTGTCCTGGGTAACCGATTGCTGATACCACTCCTGGATCACGTCACCTCCAAACCGGATTTTCAGATTTTTAGATGTAAGGTTGGTAAAGACAAGTTTGAATGTAGCAGCCGAATTGTTGGTTTGGACCGGCAGGTCATTATAGGTAATGTTCTCTATATCGCTGCTAAATGCAGCACCCGTCCTGATAAGCCATTTTTCATTCATTTGACCGGAATAGGAGGTATTGGCATAGAATGTATGAGTACCTAATTTAATTTTATCAATGGTACCCCCTTCGAAATTGTCATAATTCATCTCCAGCTTGTTGGAATTAAATGAAATGAAAGATTTCAACAGTCCTGTTTCACCGATCTTTTGCCGGAACATGCATGTTCCATCCATAAGTACCGGATCTTTAACCCAATCCACATTTTGTTTAAAAAGCTTGTGATGCAAGGTATTATCGGCATACAATCCAGTCATGGCCAGGGAGGTGTTTTCCCACCTTTTGGAAAAGGATGCAGTTGCACCCACGGTCATGATGCCAAAACTTGCTTTGTCTTCAGTTTCCAGTCCTTCGGTGGTGAGATCCACTATGGACGAGAGCGCATTTCCGAATTCAGCTGAGTACCCGCCAGTGCTGAAGACAGTTTCGGAGAACAGAAGAGGGGAAAAACGCCCTCTGGTTGGAATGTCCGGCATGGAAGAGAAATAGGGCGATTGGACCCACATACCATCCATATAGGTTTTTGTCTCATATCCTTCGCCTCCCCTGACAAACAATAATCCCTCCTCCCCAACTTTCTGAGATCCCGGCATGGTGGCATAGGCTCCATAAATATCACCCATTGCGCTGGCGGTGGTGGCAATATCAAAGGAATTTAATGTGGCAGACTTCTTCTTGTCGCTGGCGCTAAACACCCCGGCAGTAATGACCACTTCATTTAGTTCACTAACTTCCTCGGTCAACGCAATGTCGATGGTAGTATCATTTGATCCCAGATCAACCTCCCTGGAGTATTTTTCAAATCCAATAAAACTTGCTACAATCATCTGCCTGCCGGTCAGGCCGGTGTTAAAGGAATAATCGCCTGTTGAATCTGAGGTCGTTCCATCATAGGATCCTTCGAAATAAATGTTTGCATTTTGAACTGGATTCCCTTTTCGATCGGTAACCGTTCCGGAAATTCTTTGCTGTGCCGAAACAATTACTATGATGTGGCTGATAATAATGAATAGAACGAGTTTCATCATTGGACGTTTTGTTGAAGTAAAATTACTCCGGGCCCATGAATGAGAAAAATAATTGGGAATGAACTGTTAAATTCTGGAGATGAGTTGTAAATTGTAAGGATAACCGGTATGCTTACCCGTTTTCATGAGATTACTGAGCGCTCTAAGAGTACGTTCTTTTAGTGAAAAACCGGAAATAATACCTCTGCTCAGCCTGCTGAGGGTTAATAATAGGTTACTGTATTAACTTTTTTCCAGGCGCCCCTGGTAAAATCCGGCACTTTAACGGACATGCTCTGGTTCTCTATCGATTTTTCTGAAAGTTCTGTAATTGCAGACCACTCCGCAGCGTCGTATACATCCATATCCAGGGGAAGTCCGTTTCTTAAACAATGAATCAGCCGGTAATCCATGGTGAAGTCCATTCCGCCATGCCCCCCAACCTTTCTGGCCAGCTCACCCACCTCCTTTGTAATGGGATGTTCGTATTCGGCGAGAAGCGCCTCCATGGCCGAATCACTCATAAATTCATGTGCATCGGGTTCGAGGGCAATTCCCCTCTCGGGATATTTCCTGACAAATCCTTTGGTTCCACTGAGCATATGGATCCGGCTGTAGGGACGCGGGTTGGTCACATCGTGCTGAACAAGGATGCTTTTTCCTTTGTTAGTTTTGATAAGGGTTGTATTCATGTCACCCCTTTTATAATCTCTGGTACCCAAGTCCGAATCTTCACCAAATTTCTCTTTTGCAAATTCAGTCATGCCAAACTGGTCACTCGCCAGGGTTACCAGGTACTCCAATTTATCTCCCCGATGGATGTTCATGATATGGCAGATGGGACCAAATCCATGGGTCGGGTAGAGGTTGCCGTTCCGTTTTTCATTGTGCCTCAACCTCCACTGGTCCCAATAGTAATCATCGTCAAAATAGAGTTCCCTCAGATCATGAATATAGGCGCCCTCGGCATGTACAATTTCGCCGAAAAGACCATGCCTTGCCATGTTCAGGGTTGCCAGCTCGAAAAAGTCATAGTTGCAGTTTTCAAGTTGCATGCAGTGACGCCTTGTCCTTTCCGAGGTATTCACCAATTGCCAGCATTCGTCAATGGTAATCGCGGCAGGGACTTCAATGGCCACATGTTTTCCATGTTCCATGGCGTACACTGCTATGGGCGTATGCAAATCCCAATGGGTACTGATATACACCAGGTCGATATCGTCTCGTTCACACACTTTTTTCCAATCTTCAGTCCCGGTATAGCCATCGGCTGCAGGGAGACCCCTCTCCCGTAAAATATCCTGTGCATTTTCCAATTTCTCCGGCTGCACATCAACCAGAGCCAAAATTTTTACTCCCTCCAGGTAGGTGTATCGTCTGACTACTCCTGAACCCCTGTTACCCAGTCCGATAATAGCGATCCTGACCGTGTCGATGGGATCGGCCCGAAGCTCAATCACATCCATTTGCCCTTTTGGTCTGGGCGGTACGGGGAAGAGTTCGCGGGCTCCTGTTGCGGTTCCCTGTTTCTGATTTTCAGAGGGTGTACATGCGCCAATTCCCAGCAGGAAAGCCAGAATCAACATTGAAACCAAATTCTGTTTCAGGGGTGTGTTCATAATCATCTCATTTTTTAATGGTTATCAAATTTTAATTGATTCAATCTCAGATGTATGCACATCCAGTTCCGGAACGATCACGGCGGCGCCTTTATGAGGCAAAGATAGATTTTTTTCCCTTGTGAGTGGGGACCATGGTTCCCATGCCCATATACGGAGTATTGCCCATGTCATATTCGGTATACTGGTGGTCCCAAAGACTACTTCCCTTTTTTCTGGAGCAGAATAGTGACCGGCTCCAGGGCTACAAGGCAACCCTTGGCCATGGAAAGCAGGTCTCCTTCTATTTCTGAATAAAATAAATTAAGCCTTTCGGTACTATCAATCAGTTCGATAACCACAGGCAGTTTTTCAGTTAATTCCCAGAACCGCGATGAGCTTATCGTACTGCTGGATCCAAAACCCATGATTCCACGGTAAACAGTGGCTCCGGTAATTCCCTTTTTCTTTGCCAGTTCAACAATATGACGGTACAGCAATTTGGTGCCGAGCTTATCGGTGGTACTGGCGTGGATTTTTAAAATACTGTGTTCAGAATTGTGCATGGTGTTTAATTTTTTTTAGCTCAGCAGCTTCGTAATGATATAGCCGAGGTAGACTGCGGTGAATCCGAGTAAAATACTGAGACCGGTATAGAAAAAGAGAGGAAGGAACTGACCATTTCGCATGAACATCAGGTTTTCCCCGGTGAAGGATGAAAAGGTGGTGAATCCGCCGCACAGCCCAACCATCAGGAACATCCTGAGCTCCACAGTAAGGATTGGACTCTTCTCTGAGATCCCTATCAGGAAACCGATCAGGAAGCTGCCAGCCACATTGACCGCCAGCGTCCCGACAGGGATGGATAACCATTCGATATGATTTGTAAGTTTTGAAACATAGAACCTGGCAATGCTTCCGACGGAACCCCCCAGTCCGATAAGAAGAATGTTTTTTATCATAGGGTATCTATTCTTTTAACCATTGGTCCAACCATCCTTTGAACTCCCTTTGCCAGAGTATCCCGTTCTGGGGACTCAGAACCCAGTGTGTCTCTGATGGGAAAAACAGGAGTTTACTGGGGATACCCTGCATTTGAGCAGCATTAAAGGCTGCCATGCCCTGGGTGTAAGGGATCCGGTAATCGTGTTCGCCGTGAATCACCATAATGGGTGTGTCCCAGTTTTTTACATAATTGTGCGGAGATCCGGCAAATGATTTCCGGGCCACCGGATTATCTTTTTCCCATGGCGCCCCTCCTTTTTCCCAGGAATCAAAAAACATTTCGTCGGTAGTCATGTATTCCATTTCAGAGTTGTAGACACCACAGTGGGCAATAAATGCCTTGAACCTTTTCTGGTGGTTACCGGCCAGCCAGAATACCGAAAAACCCCCAAAACTGGCCCCAATAGCTCCCAGGTTATCTTCATCTATAAAGGGTTCTTCCTTCATCACATCGATGGCCTTTAGCAAATCCTGCATGGCCTGGCCGCTGTTGTCCTTGCTTATCTGATCGGTCCATTCCTGTCCCATGGTTAGTACTCCCCGCCTGTTGGGAGCCACAACGATATAGCCATTGGAGGCCATCTGGCTAAAATTCCAGCGATAGCTCCAGAACTGGCTTAGAGGCGACTGCGGCCCGCCTTCACAGTAAAGCAGGGTTGGGTATTTCCGGTTCATGTTGAAATGGGGGGGATAGATGACCCACGTCAGCATCTGCTTATCATCCGTCGTAGTTATCCATCGTTGCTCCACCGTGGGCATGGTCAGCTGATCGAGGATATCTTTATTTTCGAAGGAGATCTCGGATGCTTCTCCCGTAGAGGGATCAACGCTATAAATCTCCTCAGGATGTGTCATATCGACCCGCGTGGCAATTAACCGGTCACCCGCTGCAACTGCAGAATGATAGTCATGATACCCCTCAGTGATTGCTTTAATTTTCTCCGATTGGACATCCATGGTAAAAAGTTGGAAAGTTGCCTGGACACCAGCCACAAATAGAAGGTTCTTTCCCTCGTCCATCCAGCTAAGCCCGGATGGACTATAATCAAAGCCGCCTGTCAGGTAGCGCTTCTCTCCACTTTCCATATCCAACTCGAACAGGCGGTCCTTATCTGCTTCGAATCCTCCTCTTTCCATGCTTAACCAGTACATCTTTTTGCCATCCGGAGAAAATATGGGTGCCTTGTCGTAGCCGGGCATACCCAAGGTGAGGTTTTGGGTTTCTTCGGATTCCAGGTTATAGAGGTAGATGTCAGAATTCGTACTGAAGGTATATTCGATTCCTTTCAGTTTTTTGCAGGTATAGGCGATGGCTTTTCCATCGGGAGTCCAGGTGATCTCTTCCATACCGCCAAAAGGCATCATGGGAGATTCAAAAGGTTCCCCGTCCATAATGTCCTTTCCCCCGTCAATAGGGTCTTCATTAAAATCTGCCACAAATATATGACTGTAAGCACCGTCTTCCCAAGTATCCCAATGCCGGTACATCAGATCGGAGATAATTCGTGCATCGGATTTGGGAAGATCGGGAAAAACATCACGGGTAGTTGGATCCACCTGTACATCTTTGGTGAAAAGAACCTTATCACCTGAGGGTGAAAATTCCAGGTTGTTAATCCCTCCCTCAACCTCCGAAAGCTGATATTGCCCACCTCCATCCTGATTCATCACCCATGCCTGCATCTGACCATCAACCGGGGAGAGGTAAACGATGCGCTTTCCATCCGGATGCCAGATGGCATTTATTTCATTCTCCGGTGTCCGGGTGAGCTGAATTTTGCCACTTCCATCTGCATTCATGATGAATAACTCCCGGTTGCTGCGGTTCTGCTCAATGTGATAGTAGCTCACACCGTAAAGAATCTTTTTGCCGTCGGGAGAAATCCGGACATCTCCCAATCTTCCAAAAGACCATAACACTTCCGGGGTCATGATATCGGAGGTAAGCTCCAATTGATTTTTTGTGATCAGGGGCGAGTCAGTGACGTTCGTGACAACTGTCTGACAAGAGATAAGCAGGCTAAGAATAACTGCAGTAATGATATGATTCTTCATGGGTATGTATAGTTTATTGAAGAATAAAAGTAGTATATAATACCGGGAGATCATCCTGGTTTGTGCTCCAACTTAGTTTTGTTGGAGAATGTCTTTCAACACCGCAAGTTTCCGAGGCTCCCGTGCAAGCCTTTCCCAGGACCAGAAGACAACACCGCTGGATGGCGGTTTCAGGGCCTCGGACAGGGATTGTTCAAACTCTTCCACCACAAGATTCATTTCCAGGTATGCTTTGCTTACCTGTATGCTGGGGAGAATCTTTCCCCTGCTCTGCCCATAAATACTCTTCACAATGGAATGGATCCAGCGTGGCTCTCTTTTTACCATATGGGCATAGGTCATGGGAGACAGGTAGTCTGCAATCCCGGAGAGCGCCACCACATCCTGCCCTGCAATTCTCATTCCTGCTCCGCCGAAATCCTCATTTGCCCACGGCACCAGGTGTACGGTGATAAGAATTTCAGGCTTAATTTCCCGAACTGCATCAGCAATTTCCCGGACCATGGAAGTGATCAGGTTGCTCCTCCATTTCATCCAGCGTTCACCATGATTAGTCAGTATCCAGGATGCTTTTTCTGAAGTGGAGGTAAGTCCGCGTGGAATCCTGATCCCGGTTTCTTCCTGAAAACCGTTCAGGCACGCTGAATCAAAACAGGTCATTGGCAACGCACCGGGATCTTTGTCAGGATACACCTTTTCCCAAAAAACAAAATGACGGATAAAGTCAATACTGATCCCTTCCGGGTTGTATTTTCTAACAATTTCTCTGGCGTTCTCTACCATTTGAACCCGATAGTTCTTTCTGGAAGGGCATACAAATTCCACCCATTCCTCTTTTGCCTGATTTCCTTCTGCCGTAATGGCAAATAAATCAGGATTTGACGCCAGTTCACCTGCATTAAAAAATACAGGGAAGATTACAAAGGTGGTAATGTGGTTATCCCTGGCAAGGTTTCTGTATTCGCTATTGGAAAAGAGCTTGATGCTGGAAAAGGCAGTATTGATTCCCAAGCTGTTCCATTGGTCAAACAAAGTCACCATGGGTCCCTGGTGCTCATAGATTTTCACCCCGATGACTCTCTCCTCCGGCTCCCTCTCTGAACTACACGAGATAATAAGTGAAGAGAAAAGGATCAGATAAGAAAAAGACGAGATATTGATACGACTCATGTGTTTATATGAAGTGCAATAAGATTCCCTAAGTTACAAATTCCCTTCATTATTACTTTGATGAGCTGTATTACCACATGGAATGGGATGCAGCAGGGAATGGGATTGAATAGTAAAGGATTCTTCTTATCTTAACTCCAGATAAAGGAAGAGAGGAGGAAAAAAATGGGAGGTAATGACATGGCCAGAGAATCTCATCCTATCTATATTCTGTCTGGTGGGAAAGGGATTTCTGCCAACAACCTGGTCGAATCTGTACTGGTTCAGTTCCCTGATAATAAGATACCAATTAAGGTAATCCCTGATATCATGGATGAGGGAATCCTGGACAAATGCATAGAGGAAGTAGCCCGCAGCGGGGGGGTAATTGTGCATTCCATGGTCCATAAGCAAATGAGGAATCGCCTGATAGATAGATGCAGGGAACTTGGGATCCGCGAGTTCGATTTCATGGGAGAACTGTTTGAATATCTAACCGGTTATTTAAATCAGGAACCTATCAATGAAGCTGGATTATTCCGGAAAATGAACCTGGAATACTTTGACCGCATCGAGTCCATAGAATATACCATTTCCAGTGATGACGGACTAAATTCAAAGGCGATTTTTGATGCGGATATCGTGATTACAGGAATATCAAGAACGGGCAAAACCCCGACAAGCATGTACCTGGCCATGCTGGGCTGGAAAGTGGCCAATGTGCCTCTGGTTCCGGGAACCGATCCTCCGGAGGACCTGTTCCGGGTGGATCCGAAACGGGTCTTTGGACTGGATATCGGCACAAACCGATTGCTGACCCACAGGAATAAAAGGTTATCGGATTTCGGATACTCGTACGCTGCAGATTATGTGGATCCAAGAGAAATTCGTCGTGAGCTCGATTATGCCCTTTCCATATTCAGAAAGGGAGGTTTTACAGTCATTCAGGTCACCAACAAACCCATCGAGGCGGTAGCAAACGAGATTATAGCAGTTTTATCGAAGAATTTCAGCGGGCGATCACGAAAAATTGGCGGTTAATCTGTTCCCATGTTGTTCCGGGACCTCCTGATCAACTGCAACCAGTCACTCGTGTCCTGACCAAACTGCTCTTTCATTTTAAGATTTACTGTTTCCCGCATTTCTATTGGAAAGACGTCTTTTCCGTGAAGAGCGCCAAGAATTGCACCCATCACCTGCGCATATGAGTCGGTATCATGACCAAACTCAAGAATGATCTGCATGGAAGCCAGGGGGTGGTAATCAGCAATCTCAGCCACAGCAAATACAACCACAATTGGCACCCATGCTTCCCACCAGTAGGTGGTTTGAAGTTCATTTTCGAGGATTGTGAAGAGAGTGGCTACATTGCCGCGGGCCTCTTCAACAAATCGATGGGAACGATCGAGCCAGGTGGTTAGCTGCCGGTCGACATACAATGTGTTGTTATACCCATATGGATCGATCTTTCTCATTGCCGCTTCCAGGCTCTCCCAGGAACCGTCGTGCTGAAGAGCTCTGGCTAATCCGGCCACCAGTGCGGCATTCATATCCTTGGCTACTCCTATGTCGAAATAGCCCAATTCATAAGTTTTGAGATAGCACCACTCAGGGTCATCCGGTTTCAAAGCAGCAATAGGTAAAAATGGCATCTGTCCTTCCATGGTGGGGATGCCTCCCCAGATCCTTTCCACCGGGTAGGCATCCTCCCTTTCTCCCAAAACCCAGCGTGTGGCATATTCGATTTCGGGTATCCAGTTATCATAGTTATCTCTATACTCAGGAGGGAGTTCGCTTCTGAAATCAAGCACTGACCGGGCAAAGGTCTCTTGAGTTAGTTTCCCCCCGTGATTTTTCAGAGTGCTAAATAAGATCATTTTAAACCTGGTATCGTCTGTGATGGTTCCCGGTGGCCCATAGGGCTCCCATTGGGCAAATGGTTCAGCATCTTTTGGATAACCTGTTAATTCAAACAGAGAGGCAAGTTCCTCCTCTCCTTCCCGGGTGAGTTTTTTTTCGGTAGTGGTCCAGTAACTCCGCCTGGGTGGGGTTACAAATTCCAGTGGTCCGCCTGCCGCATCCCCAATGGCCGAGCCGATGAGCAACCCTTCTGTTTTGTCATCGATACCGGGGGTGCTTTTCGCACCTGGTGAAGAAACCTGACCGGGCTTAATACCCAGATCCACAGGTTGATCCTGACCGACGAGATTCCTTGATAAAAGGATTACAAAGAGTAAAGATAACTTTAGCATGTGCCCTAAAGAATAAACATGTAAATTTATGGAATAAAAATCTATGCCTGCGAAAAGCGGTGCAACCATCCAAATGAACCAGGAATCTGAAAAACTAATTCCATGAACCGGATCCGGAAGAAATTTAATACAATTCTCTGTATTTCCTTGGTCCTGACATCGGTCGCTTTTACACAGGGATATGAAGCGGGCCAGTCTGAACCGGAACAAACCCGGATTCATTGGCCAGATGGAAAAGAAATGGCCATCAGCCTCTCTTTCGATGATGCACGTCTGAGTCAGGTCGACAAAGGGATCCCAATTCTGGATGCATATGGGGTGAAAGCAACATTTTATGTTTCTCCTGATTTGATGCTACAGCGCCTGGAAGGGTGGAAAGAGGCTGTCGCAAACGGACATGATATTGGAAACCATTCACTTCGACACCCATGCACGGGAAATTTTAGCTGGTCGCGGCATAAGGCTCTTGAGGAATATACCCTGGATCAGATGAGTCTGGAGCTCGATTCGGCCAACCGGTTTCTCCAGGAGGTTTTAGGTGTCACTCCCGTTTCCTTTGCTTATCCGTGCGGACAAACATTTGTGGGCAGGGGACTTCAGACCCGTAGCTATGTTCCCCTGGTATTCAGCATGTTTGAAACGGGCAGAACATGGATGGATGAAATCCCGAACGATCCCGGATATTGTGACTTCGGGCAGATAACCGGGGTGGAACTGGATGGAAAAAGTTTTAAGGATATCCTGAGACTCATTGAGGAAGGTAAGTCCCGGGGTAGCTGGCTGGTCCTGGCAGGTCATGAGATGGATGTGGGTGGATCACAAACCTCCCTGCTCTCTACCATCGATTCGCTTTGCCAATATGCGTCTGATCCGGCAAATGGTATCTGGATCGACCATGTGGCCAATGTAGGCAGGTACCTGCGTGGGGAGAGGGACTCTGTAAAAGTATTGTCTCTGTTTCCTGTGTCACGTGCTGCTCATTTTCCCGATGTCACCTATTTACCAGGACGATTTCACCCTTTTAGCAGGACGATTTTGCCATTGGCTACACCGTCCTTCAGTTTCAGATGGTAGTAATAGGTACCTGATGACATGTGTGTCGCAGGGATGGTTAACTTCTTCCTGATTCTCTCAGACCAGACCATGGATCCGGTCAGATCAAAAATCCTGAGAAGGGCAGGGGTTTGCTCCGGATCCACCAATTCAAAATGGACGACATCCCTGGCAGGATTTGGATAGCATTTCAGGTTTGTATGCACATACCCAGGGGTAAACAGGGTCGTGGTATCCTCCGGAATCACGGGCTCCTCGTAATTCAGGGCCTCGATCCCAAACCACAATGTATTATTTGAGGACTGATCCAGCGTCACCGTTACGAAGCCCATTGAATCAGCTGCGATAGTATCTGAAGACCCCTGAATTACCTGTCCCAATTCATTCAGCGGTGAGATGCGCATAAAGGAAAACCGGGTTCTAAGTTTCAGAACAGGGTTCAGAGGATAGACCAATGCCGGTGCTCCTCCCCAGTTGTTATGTACTGTCGTGGTGCCATCCCAGACCATTCCGGCATTCATCATTTTCGATCCAATAGCCAGAACGGATCTGGAGGTTTGATCCAGTGCAGAATCCGACAGGCTCAGCCAGCTCACCGAACCGAAACCAGCCGCCGACTCCACTTCCATTGCCTCCGTGGAAGCCCCGGAATAGGTGTTAAGATAACCACAAATACTAATAAAATTAGGTGTGTTGATCATAAAGATCCCCTCCTTGTCCCAGAAGATCTGTCCGTTGTTAAGCAAGTACGGATTTGAAGGAACTTCCGGCAGGAGCCCGGCATCAAAATCCGCTTCATGGTCGAACGACATCTCCATCCGGTGCATCAAACCCAGCTTCTCACTATATGGATAATGGGAGGACCACCAGTTCGACATGCTCAGTGGCATTCCAAGGATGTTATTATGGGAATACTCAATGACAACGGGGATGGAGTCGCACCCTATCAGGTAATTTCTGAAGGCGAAAGAGAAGAGAGGAAAGTTGCCCATTAAATTGCTGTTCCGGTGAATGTCAAAATAACCGTCGACCATGTCTTCATCCCAGTCCCAACTCCCGCTGTAGGTAAAAATCATGAAACCATCCGCATCATGGTAGGAGAGGTAGGCAGTAATCATGGGAAGCAATTCACTCTGGTACTGGTTGGGATATGCATGATTGTATTCGCTCACCGTATAGGGTTTGCCCTGAACGATTAATCCATTAAAGAGGTTTTCGATGGTTCCGGAACCGGAAGTGACCATGGGATTATTCGTTATGGTCCAGTCGGTGGGGGACCAGGATTGGTTCGGAAAATTAGGATGGTCCCAATACGCATGGTTGTCTATGTAATCGAGTGTATTTTGAACATACACATCTTCCGGACCGGTGAACCAGTTTGTTCCAGTGATTGGCGCAGTGACACCCAGTGAATCTCTAAGGAAGCCTTGCATATCTGTGAGGAAGTGGACCTGCACGCCGGTATAAAATTCTGTCTGATCCATGATCCGTTCCCGGGTAAACGAATTAAAATCGCTGTAGCCCAGTCGGTTGACGGATCTTTCCTCTAAAAGTTCATCCTCAAGCAATCCCTGATTGTTTTCGGTTTTGAACAATAAATCATCGAAAAAGTATTCGCCCAGGTTGTGTTCAAATCCAAAGCTGATCCGCAGGCTTCCCGGGTTATCTTCAGGGGCTGCAAAGCTCACTTTATACTCCTGCCACATAGTATCCACCAGCAAATCCTCTCCCGTGTAATAGGTCCAGGGTGAATTATCTCTCATAAAACTTACTGTCAACGCTTTGGATTCATTGGCTTTTGCTTTGAAGATCAGCTCATAGATGCTATCCTTCCTGATGCTCTGTCCCACATTTTTAAACTGGGTATGCCAGGTTTCCGTGGAGAGTGCAGTGATATTTACCAGGGCTGCAAAATTACCGGTGGCAGCATCGCCGGTAGTTTGCATGGTGGCTGCTGCACTGTTGTGCAATTCCATCTGCCAGTCAGATCCTATCCCATTTTCAAACCCGTCGAAAAACAGGGTGTCTCCGTTAACGCGGTTCTTGTTCCAGGCAATCGCAAGGTATTTCGTAGAATCATATTTTTCAACCAGGTAATCATGCCATAAACTGTCTAACTTCCTGTGATAGTATAATGGAAGCTTTCCTCCTTTTGAAATGGGGGTCAGGGCACCCGAATACCACATTCTGAACAGGCTATTCTCATTGATAATCTCTATCATGGCAAGCACAGGGTCGGATGCCAGGGAGGTTCCTGTATACGGGTTCACATGGCCCAGGAGCATACTGGCGTACTCCTTTTGCAGAGAAATCATGTGTGAGTCAAATTGAGTAACACCCTTCCCGTAATCGCTCAATGAATCGGCATCCACCACCCCATCTACTTCCTCAAATGTGCGTGATACGTTCAAATTCATATCTACATATATACCATGTCGTTTTAGCTGAAATATAAAATAGTCGAGCCTGTCCAGCAGGATTGGATTAAATGCCCTGGTACCGGTGATCGTATGAAACAGGCTCCCTTCACTCCAGGGATTATCGATATGATGAAACCGGATCAGATTCATCCCGAATTTTCTCATCCTTCCGGCGATCAGGGCTGCATCTTCCTTCAAAGGGAATGCGGCCTGCGTGGTACAGTTGCCTCCATAAAACCTGTATGGCATCCCCTTCACTATAAAGTTGCCGGAACTGTCGGTGCTTACCCTGTCAGCGTCTGTGATGGGATGATTGGGGAAGTGAGGCAGGTATTCCACGGTTGCGCTGTCATTATAGGGAAGGTTAAAATCAAATCCGTTTTCAAAGTTTTGGGCCTGAAGAAAACAGCTACATGCCATCAGATTTAAGAAAATGAGGATATTTCTAATCATTGAATTTCTTTTTATTAAAGTTCATTCAACCGTCCGTCGAACTGATAGATTTCACCTTTTTTGGTGGGTATTTCAACCACTTGTTTTTTATAGCGCATTTTGCAAATCCCGCCGGCTTTTGAATAAACTTCCAGGTTGGAAAGCATGCCCTGTCTCCATTTAAAGGACAGCTCGAATCCACCTCTCGCGCATACCCCGGAGATATTTCCGTCCGGCAATACCGAAGGCAATGCAGGAAGGATATCAATGACAGAAAGATGGGACTGAACCAGCATTTCCACGATGCCCGCTGTGGCTCCGAAATTGCCATCAATCTGAAAGGGGGGATGTGCGTCAAAGAGATTGGAATAGGATCCACCTCCGCCCGTGTATTCAGTGTTTTTTGAAATCGCCGGCCGGAGAATCATCTTTATCAACTCATATGCATGGTCTCCTTCCAGAAGACGCGCCCAGAAATTTATTTTCCAGGCAAGACTCCAGCCGGTCCCTTCATCGCCTCTGAACAGCAATGATTGTTTTGCAGCTTTCATTAATTCAGGACTGGTTTCCCAGGTAATGTCATTGGATGGAAAAATTCCCCAAAGGTGGGAGACATGCCGGTGATGGTTTCCGGGATCATCCTTATCCTGTAACCACTCCTGGAGCTGGCCATATTGGCCCACCTGGTTCGGAGCAATTCTACCGGACAAACTTTTTAGTTCTGAAGCAAAGGATTGATCTGTATCCAGGATTTCAGATGCTTTGATGCAGGCCTTAAATAGAGACCGGATGATTTGATGATCCATGGTAGGCCCTGCCACCATTCCGCCATTTTCGGGCGAGTTGGAAGGAGAACTAATGAGCCAGCCGGTGAAAGGATCTTCCAACAGGTATTCCGAATAAAACAGGGCGGCACCTTTCATTATCGGATAGGCCTCCTCACGCAGGAATGTTTTGTCCCGGGTAAAAAGATAGTGTTCCCAGAGGTGGTGTGATAACCAACCGCTGCCACCTACCCAAATACCGTGATTGGAATGATTAATGGGAGCAGCCCCTCTCCAAATATCCGTATTGTGGTGTGCCACCCATCCGGCACAATTGTAATGCTCCCGGGCCACCTCTTTCCCCGTTTCTGAAACCTCTTCTATCATGTTGAAAAGAGGTTGATTGCAATCCGGGAGATTGGTTACCTCGGCAGGCCAGTAATTCATTTCGGTATTGATGTTAATGGTGAACTTGCTTCCCCAAGCTGGTTTCAAATCCTTGTTCCAGATTCCCTGGAGATTTGCTGGCTCTGTTCCGGGCCGGCTGGATGAAATAAGCAAATATCGTCCATATTGGATATAAAGCGCCAGGAGCTGGGGATCATCCGGACTCTGGCTAAACTTTACAATTCTTGCATCTGTGGGGAGCGAATCCCGAAGAGTGCCTTCAAAATTAATTGAAAACCGGTCAAACAGGCTGCGGTAATCGGTGATATGTGACTGCTTCACCTGGGTAAAAGAGAGGTTCTGGAGCTCATTAAATACAGCGTCTAATTCCTCGTCAGGATTCTTGCTCACCTCCTTATAGGTAAGATAATTGGTAGAAGCAGAAAGCCATAGGGTGGCAGTGCTTGCTCCTGTCACCTTGATTTTATCCCCTTCGGCGGAGGTGGCTCCATCGGTCTCCAGCACCAGTCTTGCCGTTCCTTTTAGTGCGCCATCTTTTACTGAAACATGTAAAGTTTGGTTCTTTGCCTGGGTGGTGATGGCCCGCAATTCATGCACAGCATCCATTCGTGCGGTAAATTCAAGCGCTTTTTTCTTGTTGCCCTTGAGATGTATGGCGATCACCTGATAGGGGTGACTTGCAATCACTTCACGCGTATATGTTACATGATTGGACTCATAGGTCGTTTTGCACACAGCATTTTCAATATCCAGTTCCCGGTGGTAGGAGGAATACGTTTTATGTGTCGGGAATTCAAGATAGAGATCTCCAAAGGGTTGATATTCCCTTTGTCTAAGAGGGATGCTCATAAATTCTTCCATGGCCAGCTCTTCGGCTTCCTTCTGATGGCCTTCAAACAACAATTGCCTTATCTCTCCGAGGTAATCGGAGGCTCCCTTATGTGTGTAATTGGTGGGTTCGCCGGTCCAGAGGGTCTCTTCATTAAACTGAATATGTTCCATCTCTACCCCCCCGAATACCATGGCTCCCATTCTCCCGTTTCCAACCGGCAATGCCTCTGTCCATTCCTCCGCAGGCTGTTCATACCATAATTTGAAATGAGAGTGGTCCTTATCCTGGTTACATGAGAAACTAAGGAGAGATCCTAAACCCAAAACGACGATTAGAGCCATGTGGCGTAAAGAAATGCGATGCATAAGGTGAGTATCGGGGCTACCCAAAAGTAGCATTTCTTTCGTATCTTTCAGAATCAACTACCGTGCATTCATTAAAATACATATCAGCTACCATTGTGCTTCTGATTTCATTCTCCCTCCCGGGCCAGAAATGGGAGCGCTTTACGCTAAAATTTAATGCGCATTATGCGCATTTTCTATATGAAGAATCATTGGACGATGCCTTAAAGGCGCTGGCCTATTCACAAAAGAAGCTCGATTCCGCCGATATTCGCTATGCCCTTTCCTTCTACAATGTATCTCTGGCTTATCACGGTTTAAAAGAATTGGAACTTGCTAAAACCAATATCATTACAGCCCATAGGATGATGGTGCCATCCCTATCCGACGATCCGAATTTTGCGGAAGTGTGTGAGTTATACGGAAGGATCCAAACAGAACTTGGCTATCACAAATCGGCCGGGGAGCTGCTCTCCACTGCAAGAGAGATCATGGTTCGGGTTTATGGAAGCGAGAGTTACCATTACCTGCGTTCACTTTATTTCAAGGCCGATCTTGAAATAGCCATGTCCGAGTGGGAAAAGGTGGTTCCCACGCTTATAGAGGCCCTGGCTCTTCACGAACGCGTCTTTCAAAAGGACCAGGATTATGCACGCTATGCAAATTACTTGGGGCTGATCTATATGAACAACGGATTATACCCCGAGGCGGCCCTCAACTTCGACAGGGCGCTCTCCTCCTTTTCAGTACCTGGTGTGGAGAAGAATTTTATTTTTGGACATGCCAACAACAACCTGGCGCTAGTTTATTATTATCAATCGGATTTTGAACACGCGGCATTGCACTTTGAAAGGGCAGATTCAATCTACCAGATTCTCCTGGACGGTTACTCTGAAAATTACATGATGCTGCTTAACAACATTGCATCACTCTATTATAGCTGGGACAAACCGGATCGGGCTCTGGTCGCCTATCATAAGCTGGAAGCGTACCTTGGAAGTAATCCCGATGGACAAGACCTGAACTATATTCAGGGTGTTGAAAACACGGGCCATTTTTATGCGGACAAAGGAGAATTAGGCATCTCTGAAATATACTATAAGAAAGCCATTAAGATCCGGCGAAAGGGATCTCCCTTAGATAGTATTGGTCTGGCCAGGATCCTGCAGTCCCTGGCTTCGGTTTATTTTGAGGGGTCCAGACCTGACCTGGCAGCCGAAACGGCTTTAGAATCATATGATATTCTTCAGCACAAACTGCCTGAAGACGATCAGGAAATTTTGTGGCTGCTATCGTTTCTGGGAGAATCGTATTATGATTCGGACCAGAAGGAAAGAGCGATGTATTTCTATAAGCTGGCAAGGGAACAAATTGAACTGACAGACCAATTAGAGTTTCCTGATGCCCTGCCTGTCTATAACAATCTTGGGTTACTCTACTATGAACAGGAAAACTTCAGGGAGGCTATTCAGTGCCTTGAAAAGGCACACCAATTGAATCCCAAAGAACCCGGAACACTGATCAACCTGGGACTTGCCTATTTTGATATGGGAAACCCTTCCGAAGCCAGGAAGATGTTCATATCTGCGAAAGAGATCTATGCAGAATTGTATGGGAAAAACCATCCCGATTATGCCAATGCCCTGATCCATGAAATTTCCTTTAAGGCCAGTTATGGTGATTTCAATGATGAGATGATCGGCGAGATAAGGGAGGTGGAAAGGATTTGTATCGATAACCGGGTTGATACAACCGGCAGGCTCTATATCGACTGCCTCAGGTCCTACAGGTCCTATTTTTTTGGCATAAAGGAATATCAAAAATCTCTGGAGTATGGCAAGCGGATTTCAACGCTTGTAGAAATGGGATACGGTCACAATTCCAGGTTTTTTGCTGAGACCATGCTCGAACAGGCAGACAGTTATGTAAAGCTGGGGGACAAAGAAAACCTGTCCCTCCTGTATGAGGAAGCCACGGAGATAGCTTCCTTGTTGGAAGGCAATGAGCAGGAATCGCTTCTCTATTTCATTGAGACAAGCAAGGTAATCGATTACTATTATCTTGAGGATTATGAGCGAGCCATGAGGGCTGCCGACCGGGTGATAGAAAAGGATAAAGCACAGTTCCTGTTAACTCAGAACATCCTTTCATCCCAGGAAAGAGCCAATTTCTTCGGAAAGTTGAATTACCTGGGTTTTTATAACAACTTCCTGTTTCAATTTCCTGACAACCCGGTGGTATTATCCAACGCGTTGAATAACCGCTTGTTTATTAAAGGGATATTAATGGAATCTGAAAAAGCTCAGAAGGAAGCATTGTCACAATCGGGAGATACCATTCTCTTTAAGCTGCATGAGGAATATTTGCATGCAAAAAGGAAGGTGGCTAACCTGCGATCTGAGTTTGGCGTGGATGTTCAAATTCTGGATTCACTGGAAGCAGGGGTTTGGGAGCTCGAAAAGGAGGTGAGCAGAAGACTTGGGGAGGAGATTGATATGGTGGATCGCACCATTACGTGGCAGGATATCAGGCAATCCCTTGGCAAGGATGAAGCAGCCATAGAAGTGATTCGGTACTACCACAGGACCGGCCCACCTACAATAACCTATCATCCCTGGTATATTGCATTCATTATCACAAGGGAAACGGTGGACCATCCTCAGTATCTGACGCTATTTGATGGGATCGAAATCATTGAGGATTATAATGAATACAGGCATTCAATGGAATCAGGGAAGAATGGAGAGCTGCTCAATCCAGGTTTGTACGATCATATTTGGTCTAAAATTGATAGTGCAATGGAAGGGAAGAAGACTATTTACTTTTCACCGGATGGACTGTTTCACAAGGTAAATGTGGAGGCTCTCACCGACCGTGAGGGCGTACCAATTTTAGATAAATATGAAATTAAATATGTGAATTCATTAAAAGAACTGCTCCAACCGGCAGATCGTGATTACAGTCATAACCACATGGCACTCCTGGCGGGTGATCCCAGCTTTCGAATGTCCCTGGGGTCTGTCCCCGATCCGGTCCCCGACGAAACCAACAGATCGGTCAGTGAGTACCAGTCCAGGATGTTTCCCGGCACCTTTCTTTCTGATTTACCCGGAACCCGGACCGAAGTGGATTCTATCCAATCGATGCTGGAAATGTCGGGTTGGGAGTGCACAAACCTCACGGGCACCAGGGCCAGCGAGGATGCTATTTCGGTAGCTCGTAATCCCAGGTTGCTGCATCTGGCAACCCATGGCTATTTTGCCGAGGATGATAGCCAGGGCAGTGATACCACTTCGGATGATGAGAACCGGGGCTTTTATGTGGTGGATATGGATTCCTATGCAAAATCGTGCCTTTTCTTTTCCGGTGCCCAGAACACTCTTTTTTATGCATACGATTATCAGGAAGGGAATGGAGACGGAATCCTCACAGCCTGGGAGATTATGGAGATGGAACTGGATAGCACAGAACTGGTAGTATTGAGTGCGTGTGAATCGGGTCTGGGTGATGTGTATGACTCGGAAGGCGTATATGGGCTCAGGCGGGCCTTCCACCTGGCAGGCGCAAAACGGGTGATGATCAGCCTGTGGGCAGTAGATGATCAGGCTACCCAGTTGCTTATGAGGGAGTTTTACTCCAACTGGTTATCGGGAATTGATATGGATACATCGTTGGCAAATGCCAAAAGATACCTGATGAATGAAACGCGGTACACCCATCCCCGTTATTGGGCAGCGTTTATTCTTTCAGGCATATAAAAAAATGAAATTACGTATTCAGCTTACGGAATTGTATTTGAGGCAGTCATCGGATATGTAAAGATAGGGCTTGTTCTCATTGCCTTCTCCTTCATTTTCAGAATTTCTTCCTGGTCCATGGGCCTAAAATCTTTTGCAAGTTTAAGGGCCATGGAAAAAAGATCTTCATGCCCGGGGGGAATGGCTGCTGTGACCGGGTGAGACAGGGTAAACCTGAGTCCTTTGTTTGCCTCTTCGGGATCGGTGAGAGGCTTGTACCAGGTTTTAGAAATGTTTCGTTCTTCGCCTTCTTCCCAGCGTCTCCAGGCCATGGATTTGAGTGCAAGGATTCCCATGCCTTTTTTCTTCGCCCGTTCCAAAACTTGCGGGCCAAAATTACCTGCATACCAGGCAGCAAAATTAACAGGGAATAAAATGGTGTCGAAATCGAATCCATCCATGAGTGCCATGGCAGCTTCGACAGAGTGAGCCGAAAATCCGAGAAAGCGCACCTTGCCTTCCTCCCTGGCATCAAGAAACGTTTCCATGGCACCGCCCTTACCGAAGATGGTTTTCACATCCTCAAGGCTCGTAACCGCATGCAACTGATAAAGATCGAAGTGATCAGTTTTCAGATAGTTTAGTGATTGTTCAAGCTCTTTTCTGGCACCCGCTTTTTTGCGTTCTCCTGTTTTGCAGGCCAGAAATACATCTTTGCGATAAGGTTCCAGAGCTGGTCCGAGCATCTCTTCTGCATTTCCATACGAAGGTGCAACGTCAAAGTAATTGATACCGTTGTCAATGGCCTCTTTTACCCGGGCTGCTGCCTCTTCGGTGGTCGCCTTATCCACGACAATGCCTCCGAAACCGATCATGGATAATTTCTCACCGGTCTTGCCCAGCGAACGTTTTTCGATTTTACCTTTTATGGTTTCTCTGGTGATGGCAGACAGGCTGGCCGGGAACATACTGATCAGGGGAACTGACATAGCTGAAAGTGTTACAAATTTTCTTCTTTTCATGACTTACGGAATTTAGATCTCCATCATATGTCAGTAAATTATGAAAAAAGAGTGAACTAATCAAGCAGGTCGGTGATTGGGCAGCTGATCTTGCCGGAGAATTAATAGCTAATTAGTGCTGGTGAAATGCATCCGAAATAAACGACAGAACCGCGGGCAGTGATTCTCTCCAGTAGGTCCAGCTATGTACTCCTTCCCGAACTCTGTATTCATGGGGAATACCGTTCTTCCGCATGGCGATATGCACCAGGGAATTCCCCTCGAAGAGAAAATCGTCGTCGCCGCAATCAATGTACCACCGGACAGCTTTTTTCTGATCATCGGGCATATTTTTTACGAGTTCCAGGGCGCTGTGCTCTTTGTAATATACCTCCACCTCTTCCCTGGAGGCGGAGGTACCCCCACCTCTTTCAAGCTGACTTTCCATTTGTTCCAGGGAGAGGGGGCCGCAGGATGCGCTCATGGGGCAGGCCGAGGAGAAGAGTTCCGGATGGTGCAGTGCATACATAAACGTTCCGCCCCCTCCCATGGAGAGACCCGATATGGCCCTGTAGCGTTTTTCCCCTTTGATCCGGTAGGCTTTTTCCACAAAAGGCATAAACTCTTCGAAAAAGAAATCCTCATACCTCCATTTTTTCTGAATGTCATTGAAAAATCCTCTCTGACCTTCACTTGCATCCGGCATCACGATGATCATGGGGGTTGCAGTACCTTTCAGAATGGCCTTGTCTGCAATGCGCAATACTTCTCCAAACTGAATCCATCCAGTCTGATCATCTCCTGCTCCATGCAGCAGGTAAAGCACCGGGTAGCTTCGTTCGGATAATTCATAATCGGGTGGCAGGTAGATGGCAAATTTCCTTTCCATCTGCAATATCTTACTATTCATAGAGAGGTTATCATATACTTTTCCGTGCTGTGCGGGGAGAATCTGAGCGATAGCCAGAACCGCAATCATTAGAAATGCCTTTTTCATGTGGATCCTATCATTAAGGGTTAGGCAAAGACCTAAAGGTATAATCTAAAATCTGTTTTTGGAAAAAGGTCAATGGAAATTATTCCCATTTATATGGAGTAACCTGGTACACGTAGTAATTAAGCCAATTGGAGAAAAGCAAGCTCGCATGCGCCCTCCATCGGATGACCGGATCCTTGGTCGGGTCATCGCCGGGGAAATAATTTTCAGGAATTGCCGTTCCTAACCCTCTCGCTTTGTCACGCTCATATTCATTTTTTAAAGTAAGCGGATTATATTCAAGGTGACCTGAAATAAAAATATTCCGGTTGTCTTTTGACAGGACAATGTTGGAACCTACCTCCGGAGACCAGGCCAGGGGAATCAGATCCGGGTGTTCTTTTATATCTTCCAGCCTGTTTTCTGTATACCTCGAATGTGGTGCAGGGAAGACATCATCGAACCCTCTTACGAGGTGATGTTTCCTGTCGGAAATGTGGTGATCAAATATCCCAAATGCCTTTTGTGGAAGGGGAAATTTTTGTATTCCGTAATGGTAATAGAGCCCTGCCTGGGCACCCCAACAAATATGCAGGGTACTGCTCACGTTTGTCTTGCTCCATTCCAGTACCTCACATAAGCTTTTCCAGTAATCCACCTCTTCAAACTCGAGGTGTTCGACAGGAGCGCCTGTAATGATCAGTCCGTCGAACCTTTGTTTTTTTACCTGATCGAACGTCTTATAAAATACCTCCATATGTTCCCGTGGAGTGTTTTTTGATTCATGTTCCTCCATATGAATCAGGTCCAGCTCAACCTGCAGGGCTGTATTCGCAAGGGAACGCAGCAGATCCGTTTCTGTCACCATTTTTACCGGCATAAGGTTTAGCAAGGCAACCCGAAGAGGCCGGATATCCTGGTGAACGGCCTGGCTCTCCTCCATGATGAAGATATTTTCCTTTTTCAGCTCACCGATAGCGGGTAGATTGGATGGTACATTGATGGGCATAGCGGACTGTTTTCAATATTAACTTGCAAGGTGTGCATTTTGTTTGAAATACCTCACCAATAAAAAAAGATTATCAGGGCCTGATTGGATCATTTAGGAATTATTTGTTACCCATTAGCCGGACAATATGATCACCGGTACATGCATTCCATCCCTATAGGTGCACCCGGAGGTAACTTGGGCAGGGTTTTCAGGTAGCGGATATTATTTTCCTTGATTTGCTCGATATACGCCTCTTTATAGGTTTCACTGAGCCCTGTCACAGTTTTCTCTTCGAGCCATACCATCAACGCATTCAGTTCATGTGTCACGATGGCTTTCACCTGCGGGGATGAATCATCATCCTTTGCCAAACCGATCAAATGGTCAATGACTATGAAATCAACAGTGTGCTGAATCTCCTCCTCATAACCTGTCTTACTGGAGAGGGTTTTTACCGTAAAATCGAGCAATTCTTCGGCTAATTCTTCCAATCCAGGCTGTTTTTCGTCCAGCGCCTTTTGCTGAACCATCCGGTTGGCTCGCTCGGGATGAAGCAAAAAACCCAGGGTAAGATTGGCAGCTACAGAAGGCGCCGCAAAATAGTCAAATGTAACCCCGGTTTGGCCGTCAAATAACTCACGTGTTCTTTCATATCCTTCCGCCAGGGGAGGGAATAACTCCAGTTTTTCTTCAGGAATTTTTAATACTTCAGGAGAAAGTGTGTGTATGACAGCCTTCAGGGCTTCTTTCTGCAAATCTACCGCCACAGGCTTCACGCTATGATTGGCATCCCCTTTCACCGAGTATTGGTATTCCACCCCGGCAATCAATTTAGTTGCTGCCTCCACCTGGTACCGGTGAGAAAAATAGAGGGGTACGAAAATAGCTTCCAGTTCCGAATAGGGTTCTCCCTGCCGGATGTTATCAATGGAGAAATTTTGCATTGCAATATGCCTGACTTCCAGAACATTGCCTAACTCTTCAATGGCGGATGCCCCATTATCCCACAGATGGGCATAGGGATGTGCACCCCCGGGAGCCCGTGCGTCCCTGTCTGATATGAACCTTAATCCACGTTCACTTGCAGAGGTGAGGATTTTTTGAAGATTCATATCTTCATTTTCATTGAATTCCTTATACGCATAGGCCACGGTTACCTTATCCCACTCCCCGATTCCTTCATCGTAAGCCTGATCCATGTTGATTTCACCATCCATAACTTTTAGTAAGGGGTGGGGATAATCCATTACCGATGCCCGGTTGTTGGAGCTGGCGGCAAAATTGTGGGTGAATCCCAGGGTGTGGCCAATTTCATGGGCTGCCAGCTGCCGGATCCTGGCAAGTGCCAGGTCCAACATGGCCTGGTGGTTAAGATTATCAGTTGCATAAGGTCTGTTCATGAGCGCCTGTGCTATCATGAAATCCTGGCGAATACGCAAACTACCCAGGCTCACATGGCCTTTTATAATTTCACCGGTCCGTGGATCAACTACCGCATTTCCATAGCTCCAACCCCGGCTTGACCGGTGCACCCACTGGATCATGTTGTAGCGAACATCCAGCGGATCGGCATCTTCCGGTAACATCTCGACCCTGAAGGCATTTTCGAATCCTGCTTCTTCGAATGCTTCGTTCCACCAACGCCCCCCTTCAAGGAGCGCACTCCTGACAGGCTCCGGAGTTCCGTTGTCAAGGTAATAAACAATCGGTTCCACAGGCTGGCTCACCGGCAATTCCGGATCCTTCTTTTCCAGACGGTGGCGGATAATCAATCTCTTCTCTATGGGCTCGAAAACGGGGGAAGCGAAATCCATATAAGAAACGGGAATGCAACCACTTTGAGGATGATACTTTCGGGGTTTGAATTTATCATCCGGGAGCCGGACAAACGAATGATGCTGGACAACTGTAACATGGTGAGGATCGGGTGTGACTGCTCTAATTAAACGGCCTTCAGGTTTTCCTGAAAGAGTAATCAAAGCTTCAAACTCCACATTATCCGGAAATGCTTTTGTCCTGGCAAGTTCCAGGGCAGATCTTCCCGGGTCCATGCGGTAATTCCCCTGTTTCAATTCTGCCAATCGCTCTGCAACTCCATGAGCATCTGTAAATAAGAAGCCGGAAAGATCAATGAGGTATTTTCCTGCCCTCTTGTCTTTGATCTCAAATCCATAAAGGACAGATTTTGCAAAAGCCTCTTCTACAGCTTTTTTTTCGAGAGCGTTGTCTGTTTCGGCTCTGAACCTGAGGTTGCGCTGAACCAGCAATAGTTTGTTG
The DNA here is from genome assembly GCA_964500835.1 of uncultured Bacteroides sp. GTDB lineage: Bacteria > Bacteroidota > Bacteroidia > Bacteroidales. Next base: position 7,834 of record CAZCQL010000056.1, on the reverse strand, counting down.
CCTGACTTCTTAAAGAATACCAGGGCTGCCTCGCCTCCAAGCTGACCCCGGTCAAGGGAAAGATCGTTGTGACCGACGCCGGAGCTAAGTGAATGAATATAGAGAAATTCATGGTCCAATTTGTCAACCACCAGGCAGATGCGGTCTTCATCCGCATTGTAGTAAAACTCAAAAAATCCTTCATATTTACTCATTTTCGACAGGTCATCAAAGGATTGTGCCTGCGAACTAGATCCCAGGATGAGAGCGAAAAGAAAACCGAAGAGTATTTTCATTTGTTGCTTTCGAAATGGTTTACGAAGATAACTTTTAGAACTTTAATTGGTTCAAATTACATGGAATATACTTCAAGCTGGTCAGTGGGTATTCCTTTCCCATTGTCTTATACCCCGATGACCGGCACATGGTTCCTGATCCTTGCAAAAACCTCTATGATTTTGTAAGTGAATACGAGTATGATGCTATTGACAATACGGACGGCCTGAAGCTCAAGATTCAGCTATTTTCCTTCATTGCCATGGTCATTGCTGCATCTAGCCCTCGAATTTGAAAGATACTTTGACCTTTATACGGTAGCTCTCTACCGTCCCATCCTTGATTTGCATATCCATAGCTGAAACTTCAGCAATGCGAAGGTCCCTCAGGGATTTAGAGGCCCGGTTTATAGCATTAGAGGCTGCTTTTTCCCATGATTCACTGCTGGACCCTACTAGCTCGATGACTTTGTAAACACTGTCTGGCATGATGTTGGATTTGTTGGTTTATTACAATTTACAATCTAAAATTGCCATTGTCAATTATTTATTTATTTCATACTCACCTCTGATATTGAAAAAATCCATATATTCGTTCTCCTTAACACCTTTTTATAAAAACGTAACACGATGTCAGTAGTCCGGTTTGGTGTGTCATTTGAAAAAGAAGTACTGGATGAATTGGATGATTATGTGAATGAGAACAAATTCTCCAACCGCTCCCAGGCACTTCGGCAACTGGTTAACAAACACATTGTGGAGAAAAAATGGCTTTGCAATAACCTGGTGGCAGGAGCCGTTACGCTGGTGTACGATCATCGTAAACGTGAGATAGCCAATCACCTGGCAGAGATCCAACGTGAGTATCGGGATGAGATCCTTTCGGTACAACGATTTACCCTGAATAGTACGTACAGCATGGAAGTTATCTCACTAAATGGTGTTTCGGTCCGTCTCACGGACCTTTCAGACAGGCTCATTTCGGAAAAAGGGATTCAGCACGGCAAGCTGACGATGACAAGGTTCGATTAATTGATATGTGAAGTTGAAAGAAAAAATATGGCTGATTTATTGAAAGAGACGGAAGAGAAACTGAGATCCCTGGAAACGTGGTTTAAAGAACAACCGGGTTCCATCGTTGCCTTTTCAGGTGGAATTGATTCTTCCCTGGTGTTGTATCTTGCCAGGATATTTCAGGGAAGAGAAAAGGCAATTGGCGTTATTTCCAATTCCGAAAGCCTTAAAACAAGGGATTTCGAGTTGGCCCAGTCATTCAGTAAGCAGTTCGATATTGCTATGGAAGTGATCGTTACCCACGAACTGGAAGATGAACGGTACAGCGAGAATCCCATTAACCGCTGTTTCTTTTGCAAAGACCACCTCTACAGTGACCTTCAGAATATCAGTGATAAATATCCGGGTTTTCCGGTATTAAATGGTACCAATGCCGATGACCATGGCGATTACAGGCCCGGTTTAAAGGCCGCGACGAAATACGAAGTCCTGTCACCCCTTGTGGCATGCGAGGTTACCAAAATTGAAATTAGGGAGATAGCAAGGTTTTTCGATTTGCCTAATTGGAACAAGCCTGCCAGTCCCTGCCTGAGCTCCAGAATCCCGTACAACCATAAGATTACTCAAAAAAAGCTGGTGGAGATTGAAAAAGCTGAGGACCTGCTGAACTCATTTGGTTTTGAGGATGTGCGGGTGAGGCACTATGGAGACCATGGAAAAATTGAGGTCAGCAAAGATGACCTACCCAGGTTGATGGATTTGAAAACAGATGTCGTTGAAAAGGTACGGCAGATAGGTTTCAGGGAGGTGGAAATCGATGAGGAAGGCTTGGTCTCGGGTAAGTTAAACAGAGTACTGAAAAATGACAGCTGAGGGACCTAAGACGACCGGCGAAGAGCGTGATAAGTAATAATTCACAGGTGGGGAAAAAGATTTTATACTACGATTGTTTTGCAGGGATCAGCGGGGACATGAACCTGGGTGCACTGGTGGATCTTGGGGTAAATCAGGACTACCTGGCGGGTGAGCTGGGTAAATTGAACATTGAGGGATTCAGGCTTGATGTGCAACGCGATAAAAGAAAAGGAATTAGCGGGACTAAGATCACAGTGGTTATCGAAAATCAGGAGAATGAAAAGCACAGGCACCTGAGGCACATCGAAGAATTGGTCAACAACAGCTCGCTTTCAGATTCCATCAAGGAGAAATCGCTTACTATTTTTGACATGATTGCTGTGGCTGAGGCCAAGATCCATCATATCTCTAAGGAAAAAGTGCATTTTCATGAGGTTGGAGCTCTTGACTCCATTGCCGACATTGTGGGAGCGGCCATCTGTCAGGAGAACCTGGAAGTGGATGAAATCCATGCATCACCAATACAGCTTGGGGGAGGATTTGTGCATTGTGCACATGGTAAAATGCCGGTGCCTGCTCCTGCTACTGCCGAGATTTTACAAGGCATCCCGGTTAAAACAGGACTTGTTGATTATGAGGCAACCACACCCACGGGAGCCGCGATCCTTGCCGCAACCGTAGATTGTTTTACGACTGAAATGGAAATGTCTATCTCTAAAACCGGATATGGAATAGGACAGCGCGATAACGAAATCCCTAATGTTCTTCGTGTATACCTGGCAGAAAGTACCGTACAGGAGGTGGAGGATTTGAGAATTGAAGAGGCAATCATGCTTGAGTGCACTATGGATGATATGAATCCGGAATGGTATTCACATGCAGCGAACCTGTTATTCGAGGCTGGCGCGGCAGATGTATTCACGATACCAATTGTCATGAAGAAATCAAGGCCGGGTCATTTGCTGAGTGTCTTGTGTGACCGGGAAACCGCTTCGAGCCTTAAGGAAATATTATTTAGAGAAACTTCAAGTATCGGATTGCGGGAGTATGATGTAAAGAAAAACATGTTGAGAAGGGAGATCATTGAGGTAAGTACAAAATTCGGAGGGGTGAATGTGAAGAGGAGCTATTATGGAGGAAAAGTGGTAAATGAAAAACCTGAATATGAACAATGCCGCCATTTAGCAGTAAAATTTGGTATTTCTCTGGAGGAAATCAGAAAGGAAGTATACAAGAATTTATAATGAATAAAGTAGAGATCATAAGGCTGGTAGAGCAGTTCGCCAGGGGCGAATTGAATCAGGATGAACTGGTGGATAAAATATCAGCCAGCGGATTAGAAGAATTGGGTTTTGCCACCATTGATACAGACAGGACCAGTCGAACAGGAATTCCTGAAGTAATCTATTCTGAAGGAAAAACCCCGGAGCAAGTATCGGAGATAGCCCTGAGAATGTATAAAAGGGGAATTCCCATCCTGGCCACCAGGGCCACCACTGAAATTTACGAAGCAGTCCTGAAAAAGATCCCCGGAGCGATCTACCACAAGGAAGCCAGAGCCATAGAATATCAATCCGAAGCGCTTCCAAGGACGGAATCATATATCGCGGTGGTTTCGGCAGGCACCTCGGATATGCCTGTCTCGGAGGAAGCCGCTGTCACAGCAGAATTTCTAGGCAACCGGGTGGAACGCATTTATGACGTGGGTGTGGCCGGAATCCACAGGTTATTTCACAAAATTGACCTGATCAGGGGTGCCACGGCGATCATTGTGGTGGCCGGAATGGAAGGGGCCCTGGCAAGTGTGATGGGTGGACTGGTGGATAAGCCGGTTTTAGGTGTTCCATGCAGTGCCGGGTACGGGGCCAATTTTGGAGGGATTTCAGCACTCCTGTCCATGTTGAACAGTTGTGCAAACGGAGTCAGTGTGGTGAACATTGATAATGGATTTGGTGCGGCTTGCCAGGCGAGCTTGGTTAATAAGTTAGTCAACGGGCAAACCGGGGAACCGGGCAAACCACCGGAGGAGTTGAGTCGTTTACAAATTAAGTAAATCTGTATGAATGAGATGGCTGTGCTTTTGATGTCTGCTGGCTCCCTGGGGGTAATTCATACCTTATTGGGCCCGGATCATTACCTTCCGTTTATTGTATTGAGTAGGGCACGTAACTGGAGCCGTACGCGTACCATGTGGATAACCTTTATATCAGGGGTGGGTCATGTGGGCGGGTCGGTCATACTGGGTTTGATAGGGATAGCTATGGGAATCAGCCTTAGCAGGGTGGAGGCCATTGAAGCCAACCGGGGAAATGTGGTGGGCTGGATGCTGATTGCCTTTGGAATGCTTTATACGATGTACGGAATTTATAAGTATTTCCGGCGCGGGGCTCATGTTCATGTGCCTACATTCTTGCGCCCGAAATCCATCAGGCACAAAGATCTTCATCTGGGTGATGCTGATCTTAAAAAGGACGACGGCGCGGGCCGGCTTACCCCGTGGATCCTTTTTTTAATTTTTGTATTTGGTCCATGTGAAGTTTTAATCCCCATGTTGGTGTATCCGGCAGCGCAACAGAGCGGAATGGGAGTTTTCCTTGTGGCCCTGGTCTTTGGAATTGCTACGATAGGTACCATGCTACTTGTAGTTTTGCTTGGTTATAAGGGGATTTCTTTCATAAAGCTCAAAGGCAAGGAGCACAGGATACATCTGTTTGCAGGGCTGGTCATCTTGGTGGCCGGCATGGGAATGCAATTTCTCGGATTATAGGATTGGGTGCTCTTTATCGATTTTTGATTTGTTATTAATTGGGAGAGGGCAAACTTATCTTATAAAGGAACTTACTGGTCCGCATATAAATGGCTCCCCGGGCCAGCGCCGGCGTGGCCCAGATCTCTCCTTCCAGGGTATTCTCAGAAAGGATTTCAAGTTCTGAACCGGCTTTACACACAAGTGTATTTCCTTTGGTGGAGCTGAAGTATACAGCCCCATCGGCATAGACGGGCGATGAATAATATTTCCCTTTTAACTTTGTTGACCAGACTGTTTCACCTGTAGTACCCTCCAGACAGCTTAGCAATCCTTTGGAGTCAACCGTATAGAGCAAACCATTGACGACCACAGGAGTTTGGAGCTGAAGGATCGGGGATTTTATCCTCCAGCGTATGTTTGAGTCCCCGATATCCCCCTTGCCGTCAGGATCAACAGCAAACAGCTCGGCATATTTTTCACCCCCGTCACCCGTCACAAAAGCTGTGTAAAAATAAACGATTCCTTCGCTTTCAACCGGCATGGAAATAGTTGAATCTTCTCCCTGAATGATGCGCCAGACTTCTTTACCTGTCTCCGGATCATATGCGATGCAGGCGGCCGAGCCGTTGCTGATCATCAGATCCCTGCCATTTACGGTAACAATAATGGGCGTGACATACGCCTTTTTCCCGATGGGATCGAGGAGATCGTAGAGTGCTTTGGGACGATCTGTTTTCCACAGGGTCTCACCGGTTTTTTTATCCAGCGCAGCGATATATTGCATATCCGTTCCTTCCAGATGGACAACCAGTATATCCTTATAGATCAGCAACGATGATCCCGGCCCCTGGATGTGTTCGACCTGCATGTCGGTCCGTTTCCAGACAATTTCTCCCGACCCTGTTTTCAGGCATGCAGTCCCGTACCGACCGAAATGGATGTAAATAAAGCCCTCTTCAATGGCGGGTGTAGGGGTGGCGTAGGTATTGATGGAGTGCTTGCGGTAAAGGGTATCCGGGTTGAATACCAGGAGGTGATGTATCATATTCCCGGATTGCAGGTCGTAGCAAATGGCACTCATCTCCCTATTCTCTTCTGTGGTTAGCCATACCTGGTTTCCATAGATGACAGGTGATGACCATCCCTTTCCCGAAACAGGGGTTTTCCACCGGATATTGACAGAATCGCTCCAGATTACCGGAAATCCCTTCTCTTTGGATATCCCATCCAGGTGTGTTCCCCTAAAGTGGGTCCAGTTAGACAGGCAATCCTGGGCATTCAGCGATAGAGGGGATAGGGCAGCCGTAGCAAGTAAGAGGATGAATATTTGGCGGAAAAGCATGAATGTTGAAAATAAGTTAGCGATCCCAAGATACAGGAAAAACCAAAACTAGGGTTAGTCTTTTACGCACCGCACCGAGGTGGTGTTGAGACGAAACCCCCCATCATACCTGCCAATTCGGGTTTCATTTGTGTCAAGTGTGCGGTAGATGGCGTAATCAGCATCGAAAAAGGTAGATGTCCAGTATACCGTAAAATCTCCTAAATTGGTAGAGGTCTTATCTACCCAAATCATGCCTGCTGGTAACGCCGAAAATCCATATGGGTCGATTGCTCCAAGATTGGGTGCGTTCCAGGGAGGTGATTGTGTTGATTTTAACAATCCCCCTTCGTTATTATAACCCCTGAATCCTGTACTGTCAAGAGAACCCTGTGGCATTCCCAGCCAGGTTTCCAATTCTTTCCATTCATTATCGGAAGGAATATGCCACCCTGCCGGACAAACGCCCTGAGCCATCTCCAGGGTTTCGTACTGCATCATCTCATCCCAGGTATACTGCCCCCCGTAAGTATCACAATTTGACGGATTATTATCGTAACAATACCTTTCAAGGGTTCCATTGTCCCCCTGCCCGGCGGAAGTGTCGATCATAACTCCGGCATTTAAATTATGACCCATCCAGCATTGCTCACCGATGGGAACTGTGGCGTACTCCTGTAAATCCCGCTGATCTTCCAGGGTAGATCCACAGAGGAAGAGTGTCCTGAATACCTGCTCATTGCCATAGCCGGTTTTTCCTTCGCTGTTGGTGGCATATGCACTTATATGATACTCTGTGTTATGAACCAGGCCCTGTATTTCCATATCGAAAGGATCCTGACCGTTGCCAAACTCAATACTGACATCTGCAAGCGTCGGATTGGGATTCATACTCCAGCAAAAGCCTTTAGAAATTATAGGTGCTCCACCGTCATTATCGATGCTGCCTCCACAATGCACACTGTTTGTTCCAATTTGGTCCACATCCGCAGTAACCACATAAGGTTCGACAGGTTCGGGCCCGGTATTGAATACTACTATACTCGCGTAGGCAGTGTCTACACTATTAATCGCGTAGGCCCTTATATAATATCCTGTTTCGGGCGTGAGTCCCGTCATCTGTATATTAAATTCCCCTGGTCCACCGCCTGAAGGTAAACGGTTGTCCGCTATAGTGGGATTTGGCTGGAGGCTCCAGCACAGGCCCCTTTCAGTAACTTCAGAACTGCCTTCGCTGGTAATTATTCCTCCTCCTACCGCAGAGTTCCAGGTTATATCTTCAACAGGTTTTGTGAGAACTTGAGGCGCTTCTGGTTCCAGAGGCGTTATGAAATTTAGCTCATCCCCATAACCGGTACCCACACCGTTTGTGGCGTAAGCCCTGATGTAATATTTCACATCTGGTTCCAATCCGGTGAGCGGGCTTTCATATATTCCAGATACTGTTCCGTCACTGGTCTTAAAATTTGCCGTGGTCGGGTTCGGGGACGTGTTCCAGCATACCCCGCTAACGGTGATCTCAGCACCTCCGTTTGACAGGATAAGTCCACCTGAAAGGGCTGAATGGGAGGTTACTTCAGTCAGGTCTAGAGTTCCTAACGTGGGTTTTTCCAGCGGAGGAGTATCAAATGTCAATGAATT
>CAZCQL010000055.1:0-34096 GCA_964500835.1 uncultured Bacteroides sp. | reverse complement strand
ACTTTTATAACCCAGTTAGTTGCATTTGTTGCGCCGGAGGGTCGCGTATCCAATTCAAAAGAAGCCGGATCCGACATTACAGTTCCTGAAACAGGCCAATCATTTCGGGATACTTTTCATCAGGATCATCAACTTCCGACTTGAGCTGACTGAGTCCCTCTTTCAATTGACTGGTTATGGCTTCATATCCCGGCTGTCCATAAAGGTTTTTCAACTCTTTGGGATCTTCCTCCAGGTCATATAATTCCCATCCGGCCGGTGTAACCCATCCTTCGGTAGATCCGTTTCTCCCCAACCCCAGGCCATAAAAGAAAATCAACTTATACTTTTCTGTTCTGATCCCGTAATGGGCCGGCACATTAGACCCTTCGATTTGCATCCAGTACCGGTAATAAAAGGAGGTTCGCCAGTCAGCAGGCGTTCTGCCAACCAGGTTTTCCCGAAAACTCCTGCCCTGCATATCCTCAGGTATGTCCACACCCGCATAATCCAGGAACAACTCGGCAAAATCCAGGTTCGTAACCATATCCGTGCAAACCGATCCTGCCTCGATCTCACCTGGATATCTTATCAGAAAGGGCATCTTCAGAGACTCCTCATACATCCATCTTTTATCGTAATAACTGTGTTCACCCAGAAACATTCCCTGGTCGGAGGTGTATGCGACGATGGTATTCTCTGCCAGTCCCGATTCATCCAGGTAATCAAGCAAGCGACCCACATTCTCGTCAATGGCCGCCACCACCCTCAGGTAATCCTTTAAATACTTCTGGTAGGTGGCCCTGATTTTCTCCTCATCTGTCATTCCCGAAACATCCAGTTTTCCGGTAGGCCATTCCCTTCCATTTTTCCCTTCACTCATCCTTTGAGACAGATTGAGCATATTTCGTCCAAACTGCCTCGAACCTTCACTTCTATGGCTTTTATCCTCCATCAGGCTTTCCGGTTCGGGAATGGTAAGACCGTCAAACAGGTGCTCATGACGTGGAGCATATTCCCACAAACCATGAGGTGCCTTATGGTGGCACATTAAAAAGAATGGTTTGGATGAATCCCGGTTTTTAAGCCATTCAAGCGACTTATCGGTGATCACATCGGTGGCATAGCCTTCATACAACTTCCCTTCCTTGCTGTTATCTGCCCACGCAGCTCCAGATTCTTTGAAGACCGGATCAAAGTATTTCCCCTGACCGGGAAGCACACTGAAATAATCAAAGCCGTTTGGTTGAGTGTGTAAATGCCACTTTCCAATTATTGCAGTCTCATATCCTGCCTGTTGTAGCAGCATGGCCACGTTCTGTTGATCTCTGTCCAGATCATCCCAGAGAGTATAGACTCCATTCTTGTGTCCGTATTTACCTGTCAGGATGGTGGCCCGGCTGGGAGTGCAAATAGAGTTTGTGACAAAACAGTTTGAAAGTCTTGCACCTTCGAGGGCTAATCTGTCAATATTTGGCGTGGGCAGGATTTCCGAAAACCTTAAACCATAACTGCTGATGGCATTGGCCGTATGATCATCCGACATGATGTAGAGAATATTGGGAGGCAGGTGACCTGCCTTTTCATTTTCTCTGTCTTTGTCCGGGGCCTTGTTCGCCCCACACCCATAAATCAAAACCATCGATAGCGCAATGAAACCTGACAAACTCTTCCCTAAGGATTTCATACTTGAATTTTTTTAGCTAAGACCTATTTGCGGTTCACCAGCCATGGCATTGAGGAGATAAATACCTTGTCCTGCATACTATATCTTTCAGGATAATCCCTGGTAATACCGAAATTCTCAATACGTACATCGAACTCCTCAAAACCCACAGCTTCAATCATCTTTTTATTCTTAATGTGAAAATCCTGTTTATCCAGGTCTGCAAACCCGGGATCCATCACAAGACCATGGGCTTCAATACCGTTCGCCCGTTTTTGTGCCAGATCTTCCTCCGCACCCGGGAACCAGTAAATATTATAGTCCATGTTATACTCGTAGGGTATTGGCTTGTCACCGGCTTTATGTACAAGCATCTTTCCCCATTTAAAAACAGAATTGGGAATAAACTCGTCGGATGTACTGTAAATAATGTTCCTTCTAATATCGGACTTGGGGATAAATGTTTGTTGTGGGTAAGCCCGGAAGTGGAATGCCCTTGGACAGTTGATCAGCATATTATTCTCCACCCTATTTACTCCTTTGTGAATAATTCCTCCACTCTTGTAAATGATATTACTTTTTATGGTGGTACCATTCTGCCAGTCATCCATCCGGATTCCTCCCTTGCATGCATACAGGTAATTATAACGGATCATATTCCCAGTACCCGCTCCGGAGATATTGATACTGGACCCATCATTGAGCTTCAGCAGGGTTCGTTCGGCCCTGTTGTATTCTACCCGGTTATACCTCGCATGCAGGTAGGGAAGGTAACGATCCTGGGGAAGAAGAGTGCTGTCGATACTGGCTTCGATTTCATGCCAGCGGATGGTCCTGGATGCCTCATCAAAATCGATATCCGGCTTCATCAGGATCTGGCAGCGAACCCCGCATATACCTATGGCTTTTCTGGGTACATCGTGGATGTAATTATGGGTGATTAGATTGTGTCCGCTCTGCCATACAAAAATGGCGTGTCCATGCCAAATAACCTCACCGCAATGATGGATCAGATTGTTGGTGATCAGATTGTTTTTGTTCACATCCTTGGTTCCCGGCCCATATCCGCAGAGAAGGATACCCATATGTCCCACATGGTCTATGTAATTATTGCGAATGGTAATATTCTGTGCATGCAGATCCAACCGGATGGCTGACCCTCCACTGTTTGTAAACCGGCAAGCTTCCACACTGCACTGTTCAGCTCCCCGGAAGCGCAACATCGCATTTCCATAATCAAAGGTATCCCAGTCATGTTGAATACCCCATCCTTTGCGGTTATTGTACCATACACTTCGATCCCCGTGGGTAAATGTCAGTCCCTTGAAATGGATATTCTTTACGGGAATATCTGTGGGCAGATCATACCGGATATCCCCCTCCACGCGGATATATTCCATGAGCTGAGGTGCCACAATATCTTCTGATGGCATACCTCCTTCAGGCCAGTAATAGATCTTTCCTTCCAACGTGTTCACACACCATTCCCCTGGCTCATCCAGGTAATCGATCACATTTTCAACCCAGGCAACACTGTGTTTGGGATTGCTAAAAGGCATGGCATTGGCTTCAAAGGCCAGATAGGCTACCCTATTGTCCATATCCACCGATTCCAGTTGAATACAATTAAGATTCCAGGGAACCGGATTGAAGAAAATCTCAATGTCATCCAGGTTCTTCCAGTCCCGTATTTCATCGGTAAAAGGAACCATGCGAAGGTGGATCCGGTCCTTGTTGAAATAAACGTTCCTGCTGTCAGCCATGGTGATATCCTTATTCTGGGGCATTCTGAACTCATCACTCCGGGCCCGGCGCAACCTCCTGTTGCCATCAAAGAGGGTCTTGAATCCTTCCAATGATTCGGGCAGACCGGCTTCCCAAACTTTTCCTTTTGCCGCCTGAGGGAGCCCATCTACCCCCTCCTTAAGTATTTTCCAATCCCGGATCGGTTTGCCGGAACTCAGAACCGGGACCTCCTCCCCATAGGCCTGGTAGGTAACTGAATACCGCTCTCCCGGGCTATCCTGAATTCCAAGCACCAGGGTTCTGTCAAGGGTATACAATCCACCCCGGAGGAACACATAGATATCCTCATCTATTCCCGACCTGATCAGTTTTCGAATCGTGTTTCTGGCCTTTTCAATACTCTGGAAGGGTTGTTCCAGGGTTCCGGGATTGCTGTCGTTTCCCTGTGGAGAGACAAATAATTCAGAAGCCAACAGAGGTCCCAAACCGATTCCCATCATGATAGCTCCTGAAAGCAGGCTTCTCCTGATGAGATTTTTTGCAGATTCCAATTTCATTTCATTTAAGCATTACTTCATTTTGCAAAGGAGGCCAACCCTTCTCCCCAATCATTTTTCCTACTTCCCTGAGTGATTTAACGTCCTCCGGATGAATGGAGCCATCTGCCCTCGGACCAATATTCAAGACCATATTGGAGCCGGTAAATCTCGAGTAGGTGAGCCAGTACCAGACCTCTTCGGCTGTAAGGTGACGGGCACTTTCATCATTGATCCACCCGCTGGGCACATGTGTGGCATCGCGTCCCATACACTCCTGCATTACCGTGTTAACTTCCCTTAAACGGTACTTGTTATATTCCTCCCAGCGAAGGTCATTCCTGTTTTTACCATACCATCTGTCCACCCTGATCTGGTATCTTTCCTGCCTCCCGGGAGTATCGAACTCGAAATCAAAAGGAAGCATAAAGTGTTCAGGAGTGAGAAAATCTTCTTCACCAATGGCTCCCTCTTTAAATGAAATCAGGCAATGGGGTTGAATGGCCCGAATAAAATCATAAGTTTCGGAAAGGCGGGTGAAATTCTCCGGATTTTTGTAGTAGTTACCGATCCCATCAAACCAGATCCCGCCAAGGGCTCCATAATTCGTAAGAAGTTCCTCAAGAATTTTAAGGTTTAGTTCCCTCCTGTCCTCAGTGGTTTTCGCAAACTCCGGTGGCACGTAGAGAAACAGGGCCAGGTTGTATTTTCTGCATGCATCGGTTAACTCTGCCACCAGGTCACGCTTCATCGGCGCGTTCATGCTGTTGAATGAAGAAGCATCGGTATCAAAATTATAGCATCTCCCCAGGTGCTGGGTGGTAAAAGTGATATACTTCATTTTAGCATCCACGGCCAACTGGCAGATCTTCTCTGCATCAAATTCCGGAAGCAGGTATTTGCTGAAGAGCAACCTATCCTTGTTGGCTGAGGTCTCATAATCGGAACGGTTTATTCCCACATAAGCCAGTAATCTGTCTGGGGCTTCACCTTTTGCCCAAAGCAGGTAATCAGCTTTCCCGTTTTCACAGAGACTGGCCAGATTCAGGTGTATGAACATCCCAAATTTGGCCTGCTTAAACCAAAGCTGAGCCGCCTTTCGGGGACTCTCCTTATACACTTCCTGGTAATCGGTGAGCCAATAAGGCATATCTTCTGCAGGTTGATTTGAGCATGAGAATAGCAGAAACAAAATGAGGCCGGAGGAGAGCAAGTTTTTCATGAAAAACAGGTACTGTTATGGGTTTATGTAATTTTCGATTATTTCCGCCTTATCTTCCCAGGGGATCTCCCGGTCAAACAGAATACCATATTCGGGATACCTGTTTCTTTCTACCGATTCCTGTTTCCATTTTTCCAGGTAACGGTCATACGCATTGCGCATCTCCTCCTGTGTAGCCACCAAATCCTTGCGACCTGCCAGATTTTCCATCTCCGCACAGGAAGGCCCAAGGTTATACAACTCCTCCGCAGGCTTCATACCTTCACCAAAAAACCAGTAGATATATTTATAATGATCCTTAATGACGGTCATGCTCTGGGCCGATATCGCCCCCCATGCCTGAATGAATAATTGATTCTCTTTGACTGTGGTGGAGGGATCATCCAATAAGGGAACCAGGCTAACCCCGTCCATATTTTCCGGAACTTCCAGTCCGGCCATCTCAAGGATGGTGGGTGCCATATCAATGTTGCCTGCCAGGGCCCCAGATCGCCTCTTTTTTCCGGATGATTTACTGTACGGATCATAAATGATCAACGGCGCACGACTACCTTCCTCATAGGGCAATACCTTTCCTCCGAAACCATGGGAACCACAGAAATATCCATTGTCAGAGGTGAAAATAAGGATGGTTTTGTCATCCAGGTCGAGAGCAGACAGTTCGTCCAGAATCATCCCCACTGCCACATCCACTCCATAGATCAACTGGTAGTATCTCGCAACGGCCTCATCGTATTTCCCGGGGTACCACCGTTTCCCAAGTTTTATGAACTGCCGTCCAGATTTTGATTGTTCAGGAAGATGGTCCGCTGCTTCAATTCCATAATTGCAGGGTATGGTAAAGGTATTCCCTTGATATATCTGGTCATATCGAGGATCGGGTCTGACTGGATTGTGCGGAGCCTTGAAACTGACCGAGAGACAAAAGGGTTTGTCCTGGTTGACCGACTCCCTTAGAAAATCTACTGCGGCTGCACCAAGGGCTCCTGAAACATGGGGGTACTCGTTGGCATATTCCGCCATATATTCATTTTCTGCGGTGGTGTAATTTCCCTGTCCAGGCCATCCCCGCCACCAGTCAAACTGATCCATGGGCATCCTCGTTTTTGAGTGCCAGTCACTGTTGGATTTGGAACCGGAAAGCACTACCCCGAAACCGAATTTCCCTGCAAATCCGGTGAAGTATCCGGCCTCACGAAGCAAAACCGGGTAGGATCCATCAAAAATATCCCTGGTCATGGGTCCATGCTGAAAATTGCACCCGGTTTTGAACTCGTACATTCCGGTCATAATACTGGCCCTGCTGGCCATGCAGATGGCAGTAGTATTATAATAATCGGTAAAGACCATTCCTTTTGCTGCAATTTCATCGATCCTGGGTGTCTTGATTTCACTGTTCCCCATACATCCAAGTGCATCAAAGCGCTGGTCATCCGTTAACAGGAAAATAATATTTGGTCTTGTTTTTCCTGCTGTTTCTTCACATCCGATGATGTGAAGGGTCAGGATAAGAAATACCAGCATACCATAGGTTGAGTTAGTCACCTTCATCATAGTAAATCCATTCCGGGTGGTTATGCAGGTGTTTCTTCATGGCAGGCTCACTGGTATAGTCTTCAAAAAAAGCTTTCCCACGCCTGGTCTTCCAAAAGGGATGTAAATGGGTGACCGGACTAAATTGGGATGCGATCTTAAGAAGATCTTTTCTTGCCTCCTGATGCTCTGCCAGTGCTTCAGCGCGTATATATCCCTTACGGAAACGGTGGGGACCGGTAAAACAGAACCTTCCTTCCGGCAAACCCAGCATGGGGTTGATTACTTCAAGGAGGTATTGCTTTGTGCGAATGACCTGGGAAGTCGAGATATAGCCATAGATCCAGTCACGATGTGTATCGGTCTTCCCCGAAAGAAAGGGAACCAGGCTCCGACCGTCAAAGTTGTACCCATCCGGAAGGGTAGCTCCAGCAAACTCCACCAGGGTGGGTGCAATATCTGTGAAATCGGTCAGTTCATCGGTAGCTCCTCTTTTTACCACCTGGCAGCCGGACATCACGTTTACCACATGACAACCCCTTTCAACACCTCGTGTCTTTGCAGTGACAGCGGTTCCATTATCCGAAGTTACGATAATCAGGGTATTCTCTTTGATGCCCAGGTCAGAAATTTTATTCATCATCCGGCCGATGAGGAAATCAATATACTCATTCAGGGACTTGAACCGAGCTGCCATCTCCTCCGGATCCGATTTTCCCATTTCACCCACCTCACCACGAAATGGATTGGTGCTGATTCCCTGCCGTGTTCCGTGAGGTGCCACACAGGGCCAGTATGCAAAAAAGGGTTTATCTTCAGCCACTGATCGTTCCATAAATTCCATCAGAAAACTGTTACATATCTCCGGCCCAAAATCATCCGGTTTGGTATAGAGCACCTTTCCGTTTTTGATAAGTCCGGGGTTCCAGTAACGGGAAGTGGTGGTCTCATTTTCCATGCCACCGGTCCATCCCTTATAGTTGTCGCACTTCTCCATCAGGCTTTTGCTGGACCAGATGCAGTATTCTTCAAATCCTCCCTGCTTTTCATAGGGACGTATGGCACCCTCATGCCATTTTCCGGCTATGGCGGTGGCATATCCGGCATCTTTCATCAACCTGCCGATGGTTGGGAAATCTTCCAGGAAATAAGCACTCCGCTCATTGATCCACATGCCATTCTGGTAAACACCAGTGGTATTGGCATACCTGCCGGTAACCAGTTCCACCCTGGTGGGTGCGCACATGGCCGCAGCATAACAGGTCTTGAACATCACACCTTCCGATGCCAGTTTATCCAGGTGAGGGGTATACCCTGAATGGTCCAGCCCTTTTGGAGTATAGGGAGCGTAACAGCTGAACATATCGGGGGATACATCATCAAGCAGGATCAGGATGATGTTGGGCCGGTCGCCTGCTTCCAGCCTGAAAAAGCTGAAAAACAACAAACAGGTGAAGATGTAAGTTTTAAATTTCTTGGATTCCATGGTACAATGTTATCCTTTAATCAGGTCAAAATTGCAAGAGCTTGCACTCGTAAGTGCCACATATCTTTCATAAGCTATAACAATCCATACATGGCACTGCATTTAAGTAAAATTAACTTGATAAACCCAACTTAAGAGGGCCATGTACTATTCATTACATCATTTGTAAGATTCCTTCTATCCCGGAAAATTCCGTACCTGTTCAATTGTCTTATATTTACAGCAAACGAATTTACTTGATGTCCGAACTCTGGAAATTTAGCCATATAACTCTGCTCGCATTGGCTCTATCACTGACACTGATGAGTTGTAATGACATTTATGACCAGGACAAATACCAGCACCCCAGTTGGTTGGCGGGTAAGCTTTATACTCAGATTTCAGCCGAAGAAAACCTGACTACATTTAAAAGATGCCTCGAGCTGAGTGGATACGATACCATCATCGACCGCACAGGCAGCTTTACAGTTTTTGCTCCCGATGACAAAGCTTTTAACCAATATTTTTCGGATCATCCTGAGTTTGGAGGCAATCCCGAAAATATTCCTGCTGACAAGCTCAATAAACTGGTAAGAATTCATATCATCCAGGATGCATGGACCCTGGATCAGATCCAGCTGCTGGATGTGGGAGGGTGGATAGATAAAGATGACCCCAATAATAATAAGCCAAGGGGATATAAACGTCAGTCCCTTTACCGGGATCCCGACACCAAATACTGGGTCGACTACCGCGATGGCACATATGAAATTGTGGACTCTACCCAGTCAAACAATTACAGGATCGTCTATTCGCGCTCGCGGAAATACGTACCCATCTTTTTTCCGGAGTTTTTCAGCGTATTTGGATTATCTGGAGATGATTATGAATTCTATTTTGACAGGCCTTTCGACAACAGTACCATACATTATGTGAATTCCAAGGTCATTGGTAAGGAGATCTTCGCTGAAAATGGATTTATATTTGAAATAGATCGGGTGGTGGAACCGCTGATGAATATAGAACAAGTATTGCATTCACCATCTCCAGGAAGATCGTATGATTATATTATTGATCTGCTGCGGTTATTTCCCGATTTCAAATCTGACCTTGATGAAACCCGAAAACAGCCGGCAGCAAAAGCCGGATTGAACTTCGACACACTTTATACTTTGAACTATCCGGGATTGCCATTCAATGTACAGGATGAGCTTACCGGACCCAATACCAATGTGGAAGAATATACCCTGCGGTACCAAAATGGATTTCTTGCGCCCACAGATGTGGCTTTCAATAATTTTATTAGCGATATCCTCACCTCCAGCAGTGGTTTACCGCATTGGGGCAATTACAAATCGATACCTAAAGAAGTAAAACGGATCATAATTAACAACCACATGTCCGAATCACCTATCTATGCTACAGATATCAGGGATGGATTCTATTCGGGCGAGGGGGATCGCATCACTTTTCAGGAAGATCTCATTGAGCAAAAGTATTATGCCAGCAATGCTACATTTCTCGGGATTAATGAAGTCATTATTCCCCGGGCGTTTACCAGTGTAGCAGGACCGGTTTACCTTCGGCCCGGATACTCCACATTTCTTTACGCTATTGAAACGGCAAAAGTATTACCGGCCATTAAGAAAGAGGAGGCCAACTACTCCTTTTATATTCTTACGGACAATACCATGTATGAGGATTCGTCACTGATGGTGTACTGGAAGGACAAAGATGCCAATAAGTATGATTTAAGGGCCTATGACAGGAGCAACGAAAAAATGCAAAAAATGAGCACCAAGCTCCTCTCCAAAAGGCTTCTGAACCAGATCGGGGTCACCGTTCCCGACGGAAGCGCCAACAAGGAATTTATTGAAAACCTTGCCGGCAATTTTATTGTGATTGATAATCTAAACCAGGTGGTCCGGGGAGGATCAATTACAAAGTATGGCTATAATGGAGATTCGGTAATTACAGTGACATCCCGGGAGCTTGAAGAGCCGGCTGACAACGGGAAGACCTATGAGGTTGACGGTTGGTTCTATCCTCCCAATTATGATCTGTTTACTGCGCTTACCGGCAGGGGGAAATTCCTGGATCTGATGGAAAAGACAGGCATGTATAATGGGAAGACTTATTCATTTAACTTCAATACGGAAGGCGATAACTATACCATCTTTATTCCTTCCGATTCTGCCCTGGACGAATCTGGGGCCGATACATTGTCCACGGAGGAACTGGATCTGTTTCTGAAGTATCATTTTATCAAAGGGGATATGATTTTTACCGATGGAAAGAAACCTTCAGGGGATTATGCCACTATGCGAAAGGATGAGTCCTCTACCTCGCTGTTCACTAAATTCACGCCACTCGGGATTGTTACCGGAGCAGACTTCCTGGAAGTATATGGTCCTTCCGGAGACTTACTGGGACACGTTGAAGAAGAAGAGGGCAAAACCAATGTAATGGTCACATCCAATACTGACGAAGGATCTACTTCGGCATATGATAATATTACCAACACGGTGATTCATGACATTGATTTTGTAATCCGAAAATAAACAGAAAGGATGATCCGGGCAATAAGGCATAGATTCAACCCATTCAGCGTGAGGCCCCTTGCAGGACTTTCACTGGTGGTTCTGCTGTTTCTGGGATCTTTGGCCCTTCCGGGACAATCAAATTCCATCGTCAGGGGATCGGTAACGGATGATACTTACGGGGATCCTGTGATCGGAGCCACGGTGGTGGAATATGATTCTGACAGGCGAATCATATCAGGAACCGTGACGGACGTGAATGGATTCTTCCAGATTACTGTCAGAGATCCCAATGCACTTATGGTAGTAAGTTGTATCGGGTATGCTGCCAGCGAAATTAAACTTAGCGGTCAGAAATTACTTGAAATCAAATTGTCTCCTGAATCCATTGGTATTGAAGAAGTGATGATTGTAGCCGAAACAAGCAACGATCCACTCACCAATGTAGCAGAAAGAGATGTCACCAGTTCCAGAGTAAAGGTGGATATGATCGAGTCCAAACACTTAGGTGTAACCTCAGCCGAGGAAGCGTTGCAGGGACAGATTTCAGGGGTGGATATTCTGGCTTCATCTGGAGATCCGGGAAGCGGTTCCCAGATCGTGATAAGGGGATTGGGCTCCCTCGGAAATGCCAAACCATTGATTGTCATTGATGGTGTTTCCATGGACATTCGTATCGATGCTGATTTTGATTTTGGATCTGCAGATCAGGAGGACATCGGGGACCTGATCAATATCGCTCCCCAGGACATCAAATCAATTGAAGTGCTTAAAGATGCTGCTTCCTCTGCAGTTTGGGGCTCAAAAGGTGCCGATGGGGTGTTGCTCATTGAAACTTTCCGGGGCAAAAGGGGAAGGACCAAATTTGACTACCAGGGAAAATACACCCTCAATATTCAGCCCCCGGCCATCCCCATGCTTAACGGGGATGAGTATATAATGCTTCAGCTGGAAGAGCATCACAATGCACTGGGTGCCTATAAGATTCCTGATGAGATAGCTTATGATCCTGATTATGAATACTTCTATAATTACAATAAAAACACAGACTGGTTGGGAGCCATTACCAGGCAGGGATTTATCAATGACCAGTATTTTAAGATATCGGGAGGTGGAGGAAAGACCAGGTATTTTACTTCTCTGAACTATCAGAAAAACGAGGGTACCACGCTTAACACATCTCTGCAGCGTATTTCGACCAGGATCAACCTGGATTATGATATTTCCGATAAATTAAAGTTCTCCGTTAACTTTAGTTATACAAACAGTCTGAAAGAAGACAACTACACCCTCAGAGCTGATCTGGGCAATGGCAAAGCCAGAGTGGATGTCAGGGAAATGGCTTATGTGAAATCACCCAACATGAGCATATACGAATATGATGAATTTGGAAAACTTACAGGTGATTTCTTTACACCCATAGACAGTTACCAGGGCGAAGGGACCACCTACTTCAATCCAGTGGCCGTGACCAGCCTGAGTACCAATGATGCCCTCCAGAACCTGGTACAGAACAGTTTCCTGCTCACCTATAACATCCTGCCCTGGTTGAGATTCAGGGAGACAATTTCCTTCCAATACCTGAATGAAAAGAAAAATGGTTTCCTTCCATACAACGCCATTGGGGCTGACTGGCTGGATAACCTGAAAAACGAGGCCTTTGAATCTAATTCTGTGGATAGTAAAATAACCACCCGGAGCCAGTTGTTCTTTGTACCCAGGATCAATGAGAAACACAGCCTGTCGGCTATTATTATGTGGGAAACGGATCAACGCAACCAGAATTTCAGCTCCTTAAAAAATAGCAGAAGCCCGAGCTTTGATATATCCGACCCGGCATCCAATGCAGTTATTGGAGTTATTCGTTCAGGATCAAGTGAATTCAGGGCCATCGGCGCCCTGGGTAGTCTCAATTATAAGTTCCTTGACAGGTACATTGCCTCCTTTAACCTGAGGGCCGACGGCAGCTCCAAATTTGGATCCAATCGCCGGTGGGGATATTTTCCCAGTGCATCCCTGGGTTGGAGATTCTCCAGTGAACCATTTCTGCAGAATATTTCCTTTTTGTCCGATAGCAAACTGCGCATCAGTTACGGTCAAACAGGCAGGGAACCTGGAAGTCCTTACGACCGCCACGCTATCTTTAATACCATTTCGCCAAATCAGTATATAGACAATCCCATCATTGTACCCACCCAGGTGCAGCTGTCAAACCTGAAATGGCAGACTGTTTCTTCCTGGAACCTTGGTCTGGATGTCTCTTTTTTCAAAAACAGGTTTTCATTGACCGCCGAGATGTATCAGAAGATTACGCAAGATCTGTTGTGGCAGAAGTATGAAATCCCCAAATCGTCGGGATTCCCTACCCTGAAATGGTTTAATGGGGGCAAACTTGAAAACCAGGGATGGGAGATTTTTGTCAGGTCCAATGCAGTAAAAAGGGGTGATTTAAGGGTGAATTTTAATTTCAATATCTCCCAGAATGTAAATACATTCCTTGATTTTCCCAACAACTTTAACAATGAGGTTGCCACCACCATTGGAAACGGACAGTTTCCGAGACGCGCCAGTGTGGGCCAACCCATCGGATCATTCTACGGCTTCCAGTATACAGGTGTCTGGCCCTCCACCGAACAGGTGATTGCCACTGATCCCGCAGGGAATGTATTATTGGATCCCAATGGATCACCGGTTCCGCTTACTTACCTGGGTACTTATACCTTCCTGGGAGGTGATGCAAAGTATGAAGACGTAAATAAGGATGGGGTAATAGACCTGAATGATGTCGTCTACCTGGGCGATTCCAATCCCGATTTTTATGGAGGACTGGGCGGAGTGGTGATCTGGAAAGATTTTAGGGTCTCCTTTCAGTTCCTTTACAGAACAGGGTTTCAGATCGTCAACGAAATTGCTTTGAAAACAGAAGGTATGCTGGACAAGCACAACCAGAGCAAAGCTGTGTTGCACCGCTGGCGTGTGAAAGGTCAGGATGAAGAAGGCATGCTCCCCCGTGCTTACCTGGACCATCCCGCCAATAACCTGGGATCGGACAGGTATGTGGAGAATGGAGACTTTATCAGGCTAAATAATGTAACCATCGTTTACGGCGTAAACAAGAGCGTGTGCAAAAGGCTTCATATTGAGAACATGGATGTGGCAGTGACCATGAGGAAGATACTCACGTTCACCAACTATTCCGGACAGGACCCGGAAATCCCTCAGGATTCAAGCGACCCGTTCTGGTTTGGAACAGATAAGGCCAGGACCCCTACACCAAAAGCATTTACCATGAGTATTTCCATAGGATTTTAAACAGCGAATAATGTGAAATTAGCCAAATACATATGTATCGCCCTCCTGGTTCCCGTTCTTTCATGTGATCAGTGGCTGGAACTGGTTCCGCCGAACGGGCTGGTTCAGGACGAATATTGGAAAAGCAAAGAGGATGTGGAGGCTACCTTGATGGGTGCATACCAGTTATTCAATCAGATGGATGAAAAACTGTTCCTTTACGGAGAAATCAGGGGAGATATGATTTCGCGTGATAACAACACACCTAACTATATCAATTCAATCATTGAAGGCAATATTTACCCCGACAACAAACTTTGCGACTGGTCTGAATTTTATATGATCATCAACTATTGCAATAATGTGCTGAAGTACAATCCCATTGTATTTGACATTGACAATACCTACTCGGAATTCCAGATGAAGGGAATTGAATCGGAGGCCCTGTTTTTAAGAAGCCTGGCCTACTTCTACCTGGTCAGGATCTTTAAAGAAGTACCCTTCGTAACTGTGCCATCTGAATCAGATGATGTGGATTTTTATCTTCCCAAGACATCAGAATCGGTTATCCTGGAATCTATAACACTGGATTTATTGGAGGCAAGGAAATTTGTAAAGGAAGAGTATGGTTCGCCGGAAAACAATATGGGCAGGGCATCCAGGAATTCCATTAATGCATTGTTGGCCGATATCAGCCTGTGGAATTTTGAATATCAGGCCTGTATTGACTATATAGAAGAAATTGAAAATACTACAGTGACGCTTGTCTCCAGCGGAAAATGGTTTAGTATCTTCTATCCAGGAAATTCGCTCGAGGGTATTTTTGAGCTGCAGTTTGACAGCAACCAGGACCAGAATAACACATTGTACAGGGTGACTTATACGGAAGATAAATACATGGCCAGTCTCAGGGCCTTCGACCGTTTATCGCTCGAGGAAACTGGAGAAATTGTGCGCAGCGAAGGTTCATTTCGAAGTACCGATTCAAAAGTTTGGAAATACTGCGGTGCCGCTCCGGACGGAAAAAGTCTGCGGCCAAGTTCAGATAAGGCAAGCGCCAACTGGATTGTTTACAGGTATGCCGATATCATATTGATGAAAGCAGAAGCCCTCTCTCAACTGGGGTCGTATCAGCAGGCGATAAAGCTTGTAAATGATGTCAGAAGCAGGGCTTTGATGAAAGAGAAATCGGCTCCCCAGAATGCGGATGCCTTCGAGGATCTGATCATGGAAGAACGGGCAATAGAACTGGCATTTGAAGGCAAAAGGTGGTTCGATCTGTTGCGCATGGGCCGCAGAAACAACTTTGCCAGGAAGGAAAAACTGATCTCCGTTATTATTGAGAATTTCCCATCCAGCAAACGGCTTGTTCTGGCGTCAAAATTGACAGATCCGCAAGGCTGGTACCTGCCTATTGAAGACGAAGAACTTGAGAGAAATAACCTGCTTGAACAGAATCCATATTATGAAGGCTATTAAAGGCATAAAAAGGCTCTCAATTTGGTGGATTCTATGGATCTGCCTTTTAGCGTGCGTAATATCCTGCGAACCAGATTCGGGGAATAGTTCCTTTGTGGATGAGGATCTGACAACGATTTCACATTATATTGAGGATCACCAGGTGGAATATTCCAGTTTCTGGGAATTACTGATCAGCACCGAGATGAAAGGCGCACTCACTGCCTACAATCCAAATGGAAACGGATATACCCTTTTTATGCCCAATAACCATGCTTTTGAAAAATACATCACGGAAAACGATCAATATACCAGTTTTAAAGCATTGCTTGATGACCGGAACTTTTCCAGGCTGCTGATAAGGTATCACCTTGTTAACAGGAGTTTTCAAACCAATGATTTCCCCCTTGGCGCACTATCAGACACCACCTATACTGGCGATTTTCTTACCATAGGTTTCAGTCAAAACCTTGATTCAACAGTTTACAGAGTAAATAATGTGGCCCCAGTGGTGGAATCCAACATTGAACTGATCAACGGCTATATCCATGTGATTGACGAGGTACTAGAACCGGTTGCATTCAGTAGTTATGACTGGTTACTCCAGAATGAGGATTATTCAATTCTGGCCGAAGCACTGACAATTACCGGACTGGCAGATACCATGGGAATTATGACCTATAACCAGACGGGCAACCTGGTCAAAAATCTTTATACGGTATTGGCAGAACCAGACTCAATTTTTCACAAGGCTGGGATTCAAAATATGGATGACCTGATCCTGAGGTATAACTCACCAGGTCACGAATACGACGATGTGGAAAACGATTTTTACCAGTTTGTGGCATATCACCTTCTTGAAAGTAGTTACTTCCTGGACGAATTCAGCGATGTTTCCAATTATAATTCCTATGCGAATTCCCCGGTTCAGATCAGTGCCGGTTTTGAAATAAAAATAAACCCGGGAGTGGACACACTTGATATCATTGTTGACAAGGGGGACACAACCATTATCAACTATGTGCGTTTGGACATGGTGGAGAGTAATATCCTCACAAAAAATGGAGCCATCCATATATTGAAGGACGTGATGGAGCTATTTGTGCCCGGCAGAACTACAACCACACTTCAGTTTTATGAGGAAACGCGTATCAATGAGCTTAAGAATGAGGTTGGTGAACACGAACTTATCGATCCTGAGTCAATGGAAGTACTTAACTGGACTGGGCCAGAGAGTATCCTGTATATTAAATCAAGCTCAGGGATACCAGCCAATTCAAATGATTACATTGAGATTGACGGGAATTTCACAATTTCATATACTATCCCACAAATATTACCGGGTAAATACACCGTGAGATTAAAAACCCATAGAAGTAATTCAGAAAACGCCACTATTCAGATTTATATAGATGGCAACAGATTGGGCAGCAGTTTCGACCTGACCTCAGGTGGTAATCCCTACGATACATTTACTGTTGGCAGCACAGAGTTTTTTGGGTATGAGGAACATTTAGTATCCATCCACACGTTACTGCCCGGCGTTTTAATTTGGGATTTTATTCAGTTTCTACCCGAATAGAAGAGATAAATGAAAGCCATAAGAACCATTTTAATTCCATTGATCATCCTGATCCTGCTTTTAATTGCAGGATGCCAGAAAGATTGGGATGAACACTTTCTCCCTGCTGAACCCACAGTGAATTTACCCATGTGGGAACAGTTGAAAGAGAAAAGCTCATTTTCCACATTCGTGGCGTTGATGAAAAGGTCAAACCTGGATTCAATTTTTAAAAGCAACCAGCAATATACACTCTTTGCTCCCAATAATGATGCTTTCGGCAAAGCCCCGGACACCCTTGAAATTAATTCGTTCATTTTGAATCACCTGATTTCCGCCAATGTATTTAATATCAGGAATGTGGAACAATTCAAAAAGCTGCAAACAAGGGCCGGCAAATTTGCTTTTATTGAACGTAAAGGCATGGAATATTCCTTTGATGGGAAATCCATCATCTTTTCCAGCCCGCTATACCTGGACGGCAGGTATTATGAATTGGATGAACTTCCCCTGGCCAAACCCAACTTTTATGAGTACTTCAACACCAGTCTGGGCGTGATGAAAGATTATGTGGATTCGCAGGATTCGGTGTACATGGACAGGGCTCTGAGTGCACCCATCGGTTTTGATATGAATGGGGATATTGTATACGATTCGGTTTTTACCGTGAAAAATCTTTTTGAAAGCTATTATTTCCCGGTAACCAGGGAATCAAGGGTGGATTTTGCCACTTTTGTGCTTTTCACCCAGGCGCAGTACGAGTCAGCTTTGGATGAAATGGCACAGGCATTTGGAGGAGACTTTCAATCGCATGAGGATATTCCGATGGCATGGCAGGACCGGGTACTCTTTCCAGACATTCTTGAAAAAGGTGTGTATCAGGACATCCTCACCCTGGAACAGCTGTCAGACCCCAACCTGATCAACATCAAAGGGAGATTTACTGATCTCGATGCAGCAGATATAGATTCTGCTTCGCAGGTCCTGTGCAGCAATGGAGTAATTTACCATTATAAGGATTTTAGCGTTCCGCAAGAACTTTATCTTGGTGAGACTAAGATAGAAGGTGAAACACTGATCGACTCGGTGGGCCAGGGCAAATTTGCCTGGAAAGATCATGTGACTGTGATTGGTGCCAATGTGGAACCTTCCGAATCGAAAACAAGCTTTGCCTCTGAAGGATCAATGGTCTCTGTGGTACTGGGAAGGAGCTTTTCTGATACCTACTCGGTAGAATTTTCTTTCCACGACATATTTCCTGGGCGCCAGAGGCTCGAATGGAGGGCCAACTACCGGCCATCCGGGATATTCAATGTGTATATAAACGACCTCCAGGTGGGTCAGTTTGACATGTACAATTTCAGGTATTCAATCCCCAGTGTAACCGGGGAACGATTTGCTCCTGAAAGCGGTTTTAACAGGGTCGATTTCCTGGTTGAGCATTTGACCGATTACGGCGATGTGACTGTAAGATTCGAATTTGTGGACAGTGGAATATCTTCCGACAACGGATTCAATATTGATTATGTGTCACTTATCCCATTTCCTGAAAATTGAGGACTGACTATGCAAACAAGATGAACAGGTTATTCGCACATATGATTCTACTTCTGATCTTGCTGAGTGCATGGCTTCCCATATACAGTCAGGAATCTCCCACGGTGGTAGAAGGATTGATCCTGGGCATTCAGAATAAACCGGTATCCGGTGTTTCCGTATCCCTGGAGGGAATCCTGACAGCACCTGTGGTCACTGACTCCACAGGTACTTTTTCAATTTCCGTTCCCCGGAATGACGTCTTTTTACTGATCTCTCCGCCGGGTGATTATAAAAGCAAAAGAGTCTATCTGAATCAAGACAAATCTCTTGAAATCTCACTTACAGCGGTGGATATGGTGGACGGTCAGGATCCTCAGGTGCACATCTTTTATGAGCAAAACAGGGACGATTTTGCATCTGCTGCAAGTTTTCCCGGCACAGAACTGCTTCAGAAACTTCCCGACCAAACTACCGAGACCTTCTTTAAAGGAACAGTTCCTGGTTTATGGGGCACTGGAATGTCCGGGATGCCCGGAAGCGGTGCCATCTCCTTCATCAGAGGAATAAAATCCATGAACAGCAATACCCAACCACTTTATGTGGTGGACGGATTGCCGCTGGAACTGCCAAATATCATGAAATCCTTGTTGGATGGATACAGTTACAATCCCCTGTCAAGTTTGAATCCATCTGATATTACCGGTATAACTGTGGAGAAAGATTATCTGAACGCACCAATTTTTGGCATGCGTGGTTCCAACGGAATTGTATTCATTGAAACCCTTAAACCCACAGAGGTGGAAACCATGATTGATGTTTCCCTGAAGACTGGGTTTACAACTTCGGCAGATCAGCTTCCACAGTTAAATGCGGATCAGTACAGGACCTATGCCAAGGAGGTATTAATGACTTCCGGAATCCCGGAGGAATCATTCAGTGATGCATATCCCGCTCTATATGCCACATCGGGCGATGATAATTACCCGCTATACCGGCATAATACCAACTGGCAGAATTACGTGTTTCGAGATGCCTTGCTGTATGACCTCTATCTGAGGATTCTGGGCGGCGATGAAATTGCAAGGTACGGTTTATCGGTAGGCTACCTGAATAACCAGGGGATCATTGATCAGACCAGTTTTGACAGGTTCAGTGTCAGGTTTGTGGGCAGCTTCAACATGTTCAAGTGGCTGCGCTTTAATGTCAGTTCAAGCCTGAGCAGCAACTCTTCCTCTTTGAAAGAATCGGCCCGGATTACCCAAACAAGTCCCATTCTATCCGGGCTGGCTAAAAATCCCATGATGATCCCATACAGGTTTGATGAGGAGGGAAATCAGCTCCTGGCACTTCAGGATATAGAAGAGTTGGGAGTCAGCAACCCACTGGCTACCATTGAAGGATTTGAAGCTGAAAACAGGAATAACAGGTTCCTTACCAATTTCAGGATTGAAGGCGATATAAGCCGCACCTTTAAATTTAACAGCCTGATAGGCATCAATTTCAATTCTCTGAACGAAGACATCTTTATGCCTAATCTGGGCATGGAGCTCTATAATAATGATGAGGCCTACAATGTGGCCAAATCCCTTTCCAATTATTTTTATGCCTTTTCCACAGACAATTATCTGAACTATTCTAAATTGCTGGCCGGAACCCATGCAATTCATGTGAATGCCGGATTAAGGATCAACTCAAACAGGTTCCAGTCAGATTGGGGTATCGCAAAGAATTCACACAAAAGTGATCAATACAGGAACCTTCAGAGCGGCACCTCCAATTTAAGAGAAATGGGAGGAAGCAATGGGCGCTGGAACAGGATGGCCCTTTACGGTAATCTCACCTACTCCTTTCGAGAAAGGTATTTGATAAACCTGAGCATTTCAGAAGAAAATTCAACCCGCATTGGACCCTTTGCTGAAAATGTTACTTTCATAAACGATGTTCCATTTGGTCTTTTCTACGCCGCTGGTGCATCATGGAAGATTTCCAATGAAATATTTATGAGGGAACTGACCTGGATAGAGAATTTAAAGTTTAGAGTGAATTATGGCAAAACCGGAAATGATGATATCGGGAATTTTGATGCCTTTAACTATTTCTATCTCACCCATTACCGGAATACCACCGGTGCAGTACCAGGACCCGTTACAGATCAGTCCCTCTCATTTGAAGAAAATTACCAGTTAAGTGCCGGTCTGGATTTTGCAAGTCGGGGTAATCGCTTAACAATCAGTGCTGATCTATTTAAACACCGGACAGATAACCTGATGCTTCAATTCATGCAACCTTTCTACCTGGGTTATGAATTCCTTCCAATTAATAGCGGATCCATGGAAAATACAGGTTGGGAAGCCCAGGTGACGGGAAGAATCCTTCAATTTCCCCGATTTTCATGGGATATTTGGATCAATGTGAGCCACTTTGACAACCGCATTCTCGAGATTGAAGAGGGAAAGGTTATAACTCCTTTTGAGGGGGGCACTTATATTTCCATGGAAGGTGAGCCTGTTCTTGCTTTCTATGGATATGATTATTCCGGAGTCTATGCCACTGCAGAGGAAGCAAGTGAATCAGCACTCTTCAACAAAGATGGAATCCAATATGGACCAGGAGATGCCATATACTCAGACATTTCTGGTCCAAATGGCTTACCTGACCATCAAATTGATGAGTATGACCGAACCCTGATTGGCTCACCCATTCCTGATTTCTATGGAGGAATGGGGACAAAATTGCGGTACGGGAACTGGGCACTGGATATAGGATTACAGTGGGTCTATGGCAATGAATTATTTAATTACCTGAGATACCAGAATGAAAAGATGACCAATCTCTCCAACCAGAGCAGTGCGGTATTAAACCGTTGGAGCTATGAGGGACAGGAAACAAACGTGCCACGTGCCCTCTGGGATGACCCGATGCTTAATTCGGTATTCTCATCAAGGTGGATCGAAGATGGATCTTATTTGAAGTTGAAAAATTTAACACTGGCGTACAGAATACCTGAGCGTTTCCTGGTATTCAGGAATGCCGAGGTTTTCGTGACCGGCACCAATCTGTTCACCCTCACCAGGTACCTGGGGTACGATCCTGAATTCTCATTTTCCTACCATACCATGGAACAGGGTATCGATTATGGATTGACCCCTTTATCCAGAACCTTTATGGCAGGTATTAAATTGGGCTTATAACGCGGAGGATGGAGATGGTAAAGAAAAGCAACTTGAAGACGATTATCAGGAAAGAAATAGTGGCTCTGTTCCTTTTGCTTGCCGGCATCCTCTCTTCCTGTGAGGAATTTTTTCATCCTGACCAGGACCTGATCATCAAGGAAGATGATTTTCACAAAAACTGGAACGAGTACCGGTCAGCCGAAATGGGTCTTTATTCCTTACAGCAGCAGTTGGTGGAACAGCTGGTGGTACTTGGCGAATTAAGAGGCGATCTGCTTGAGGTAACTCCGTCGGCCGGCAAGGACCTGCTTGAAGTTTATAATTTTTCCATCTCCCCGGGAAACAAGTATGCCTCCCCAAATAATTTCTATATTCTGATCGCCGCCACCAATAATCTTATAAGAAAACTGGAATCGGCACATCCCGAAGTACTGGATCATTCAGCCCCGGTGACAAACTTTGACCGGTTATACGGTGAGGTGCTGTGCATGAGGGCGTGGACATATTTCAATGCAGTGAAGATATTTGGAGAGATTCCCTATATCTGGCCATCTCTCACTTCCGGGAATGAGATCAACAGCTATATACAGGCGAGTCAGTCCTATTACGATGTTTCGGACATTATCTACGGATTAGATGGCTATCACAATGACACCATCAGCGGGGATACGCTCCTGCTTGAAAAGGCCTATGTGGATATGGGGCTGGTCATTGACACATTTACCACGCAGTTGCCCGAGAGAATCAAAGCGGTAGGTGTAATCCATAATATTGACAATGGGGACCTGACATGGGATGTGACTGTCTGGAACCAGAATGCATACAGGTCATTAATGGGTGAAATGCACCTGTATAATTCAAACCTGAGTGCAGCCATCAGTTATTTTAATCCCATCCTCTATAACAATGAATCGGAAACGTCCAATATCAAGTACGGACTGGATGGAAAATTCTCCAATGAGAAATGGATCAATATTTTTGAAGGGATTGATGTGTATGAACACATTCTCACTCTCCAGTTTGATAAAACTTACCAGCAGCAACATTCACTTCAATTCCTCTTCTCGGCCCTTCCTCCCAACCGGTATATGCTGAAGCCCACAAGTATCGCCATCGCAAACTGGGAGACCATCTGGAGTGAAACCGATATTCGCAAAGATGGAATAAATCCGGATCAGACGTTTATGGCACAATTAGGAATCCCGGGGGATTTTTCTCGCGGCCATGGTGTTTCCTATGCCTATATGCAGGATGGTTTGATGATGACCGAAGATGAGGTTCGACTGATGCTATATTATAAGTCCATTGGAAATTACAGGGATGTGGACCACATCCTGGAAGGCATTGATACTGTGGTTTATAAATACACCATCGGAAAAGATATTTTCGATCATGATGCCAATTTTATACTATACAGGGCAGCTGCTATACACCTCTATGCGGCTGAGATCTATACTTATTGGCTGCACGATGTGACCGGTCAGGGAATCCTCAATACAAACATCAATAAGGGACTGAGCCTGCTGAACAACGGAGCATATAAAGATCCCCCTGACGGTTCCCAGATGGGGGTCCGGGGAAGGGTTGGATTTGGCCGGGCCGATGATGCCGTCTATGTGGAGAATCAGATCTATCAACACGATCCCTACACCAATGAGATCACTGGATACCTGGATTTTACAGCTGATCTCCAGGGCAAGCAGGATTACCTGGAAGACCAGATCATTACAGAAAGGGCCCGTGAACTGGCATTTGAAGGGAATCGTTTTTATGACCTGATGCGTGTGGCGATAAAGCGGGGAGACCCCTCCTACCTGGCCAACAAAGTGGCGGCCAAATTTTCAGGAGCAAAAGCCGAAGAGATCAGGCAACACCTGATGAACGAGGAGAACTGGTATGTTCCGCTGCCAGATTAATTATTTTACAGTGTACTGCCGGAAACGTTTAAGGCAAATTCCCTGGGCGTAACCCCGTATTTTACCTTGAAGCATTTAACAAAGTAGGATGGGCTTTTAAAACCGGTCATAAAACAGACCTCTTTGACTGAATGGTCGGTGCTTTTCAATAGTCCGGCTGATTTGATCAGCCGGTAGTCTTTTATAAAATCCACAGAGGATTGTCCGGTTACTGCCTTGATCTTTCTGTAAAGCTGGGTGGAACTTAAATTGATTCTTTCTGAAAGTTTATTCACATTTAGTTCAGGGTCCTCTATGTCTTTTTCGATAAGGTCCCGTACCCGTTTGATAAAATGGTCCTCCCTGGTAAGCACCTCTGGCTCTCTGGTTTGTCCGTTTTCTTCCAGGTGAAATCTTTGCTGGAGCCTTGCCCTGTTCTCAATTAAGCGAGTAATCTGAGCTTCAAGTACGGATATTTCAAAGGGTTTGACCACATAGGCGTCTGCTCCTGATTCATAGCCGGTGATTTTATCTTCAGGAGTATTCTTTGCAGTGAGCAGAATGATCGGAATATGGCTGGTCTTCTCGCTGCATTTGAGCTTATTACAGAGCTCAAATCCGTTCATCTCAGGCATCATCAAATCACTGATGATAATATCAGGGATCACCTCCTTGGCAATCTCATATCCAATAGTCCCGTTGGGAGCTTCATGAAAATCGTATCTGTTGCCGAGGATGGTCCTGAAAAAGTCCCGGAGTTCATCATTGTCCTCTACCACTAATAAACTCAAATCCTGCCGTTCCTTTCCCGGTATGAGTGACTGCAATTGCCGGTCGCCCGGGGTAATTTCCAATTGTGGGAAAACATATTCCCTGTCAGTAGAAGCAAATTCCTCCTTATTGAGGTGGGCCTTTCCCTGAGGTAAATAGACGTTGAATACTACCCCACTCCCGTGACGGTTCTCCACATTAATATACCCCCTGTGCAGTTCCACAAGTGAACGTGCATATGCCAGACCGATGCCCGAGCCCATGTGTGCGTCATCCACTTTAAAAAACCGCTCGAAAATATGGGTCAGATCTTCTTCCGGGATGGTCCTTCCATCATTGTAGACCGAAATCTGTGCCCAGGACCCACCCATCTCCTGTCCGGGAATTTGATCGGCTCTGTTCATGGTCACAGCAATGGAGCCTTCCATGGGAAGATGTTTGAATGCATTGGATAGCAGGTTGTATAGTACCTGTTCGATTTTCTGGGGATCAATCCATAATCGCATGGGTTCATCAGGGAAGTTGCTGTACAGACCGGCTTCTTTTCTTTTTCTGAGAGGTTCAAAATTTTCAATGATGGAGTTGATAAACGCATTCATATCCATTTCCATGGCTTGTAATTTGATCTTGCCAGCTTCCAGGCGCCTGAAATCAATGATCTGATCAACCAGCCTTAAAAGAAGCCTGGCATTCCTACGGGCTATACCAAGTTGTTGACGAAGTTTGTAATCCCCGTTTTTCCGTTCCCTGAGCAGGTTATCAATTGGACCAACTGTGAGGCTGAGAGGGGTTCTGAATTCATGAGAAACATTGGTAAAGAATCTCAGCTTGGACTCATTTAACTCTCGCAAACTGTTCTTTTCGAGCTTCTCGATGCGTAATTCATGAGACAATGACTGGCGACGAAGAAGCAATCGAACGAGGCCGGTCAGGAGGGATATTCCAATTAAAAAGAACAGTGCCACAGCCCATCGGGTCTTATACCATGGCGGTAGTATATTAATTTCCAGTGTATGGTAATTTTTTATCCACACGTTATCTGAGTTCGCAGCCCGAACCCTCAAATAATACTGTCCATTATCCAGGTTATTAAATCTAAGTTTGCCTGTGGAAGCATTTATAACCGAAGGCCGGTTTTCAAATCCTTCCAGGTAATACTCCACCAGGTTGTCGTCGGGAAACTGTAAATGGATGGCAGAGAAAAGCACATCAAAACTTCGCTCTTTATAGGATAATGAAATAGAGGATAACCCTTCCAGCGATTGAGGAAGCAAAACCTTATTATGAATGGTATCCCCAATATTCACTGGTATTCCCTGGATCTCAATCCCCCTGAAATGAAACTTGGGTAATACATCATTATTCAGGATTTCTTCAGGCAAAAAGCTTGTAAATCCGTTTCTGCCTCCAAAATAGAGTTCACCATTCTCAGCTTTGTAATAGGAATTATTCATAAATACATTTCCCTGAATTCCATCGGAAGGGGTATAGTTGTTGAACACCTGGTTGAATATATCATAACTTGATAGTCCTTTATTTGTACTGATCCATAGTCTTCCCTGGTTGTCAGGGAGAATTCCATACACATTGTTGCCAGGTAACCCATCTTTCAGAGTGAGGGTTCGAAAGTAATGAGTAACCGGATCCAGAATATTGATTCCACCTCCTTTGGTACCAGCCCAAATTTCCCCGTTCGTGTGTTCGTACAAAATATTGATCTCATTGTCATTAAGTGCATGCGCAGCATTGGAGGCCGGGTACCTCCGGAACCTGATCTGATTTTTGATATCTCCGGAAAAGTCAATTTCTCCATAAGCGCCAATCAGTTCATTTATCCCTCCGTTTTCTGTCCCGATCCACAGATGATCATTATGGTCAAGCAGAAATGAGGTGATCACATTATCAGAAAGGGAGAATGGATCATTTGCATCATGAATGAGAGGTATAGCCTCCATGGATTCTCTTTTATGATAGGGCAAGACCATGAGTCCCTGATAGGCTCCCAGCCACAAATTCTTATTATCATCCATGAATATGGACCTGATTCTAAAATCATCGTAATAATGAGAATAGGACCAGCGATCATTGTTTAATTCGGCCTTTATAAGTCCGATCATCGTTGCAATCCAGTAGCGTCCATCAGATTCCTTCTCAATACTCCAGACCGCAGGTATGCGTTCATCACTAATGAATTGGTCCAGCGCACCTGCATTGGAAAAAACAACACTCCCGTTGTCTGGATTGGTTTCCATGATAAACAGTCCCCTGTTTCGGGTGCCTACCAGGAGTCCATCTCCGAATTCATTGAAACAAAAAACCGTGTTATCTCCAATAGATCCCGGATCCCGTGGGTCATAACGGTAGGTATTGAATCGTTTATCTTTGAGGTTAAGGATGGTGATCCCTTCGCCACCATGCCCGACAATCAGGTTTCCCGAAAAATCTTCGTAAAGAGAAAAAATAGCATTTCCGAGGATGGTATTGATGCTGTTGGGATCGTGCTTGTATATATCGACCTTTTTATTTTCCGGGTGGTAACGTATCAATCCATTCTGATCGGTTCCCAGCCAGAGATGTCCGTCAGAACCATCCACAATGACCTTTATTTTTTTTCCCGCGAGCTCCTCAACTGTGGCAAGATCATGCTTGCCGTAATCAAATACAGCTAAACCTGCATCCGTTCCCATGAACACCTTCTCACCTTTCACTTTTATATCCCTGACATTGCCCTGCACAAGAAAGTCATGTTGATCATCCACGCGTATAACAGAATCATTGGCGATCCTTCCATTAAAAACCTGGGTAATTATTTGGTTTCTGGAATCCTGCAGGCGGAAACATAGAAGCAGTCTGTCATTATCAGCATACATATACCTGACATACCTGTCCATAATCAGATTCTCTGCTCCGGTAATTTTTAAGGACCGGTACTCCGATGATTCAATCTGATCTGCATCAAGGGCATATACGTCTCCTTCCACCCTAACAAGCAAATGGCCCTCTTTTTCAACGACTTTTGTCCGGACAGCGGTTTCAGGAGATAATCCTTCCATGGAATAACGGAAAAACCGGTTGTATATCGGATCATACCTGCAGAGACCCCGCTTGGTTGATACCCAAAGCTTTTTCCTGGAATCCGTACTTAGTTCTATACATACTTTTGCAGGGAGGCTAAACGAATCTCCGATGACAGGTTTGTGGTTGATAACACGATATCCATCGTATTGCATCAGTCCATCCGTGGTAGCCAGCCAAATGAAACCCAGGCTATCCTGTTCAATGGCTTTGATGGTTCCATTATTCAATCCATCTGCAATGGTTACATGACGAAATGTTAATCCCTGGGCATGGGCAAGGATGCTGATGGATGCCAGTATGATGATGAATCTCCAACGCATGTTCGACTGCCCCTTTAAATCAATTTGAGTATCATCAGATTACAAAATATAGGTGCAATATAGGAAATCGAGTTTGTAAAATACAAATCTATAAGAGAGGTTCCTGCCAGTCGGGGATGCCGTTTTCAGCTTCCTGTTCGTAATATCTTTAAAAAAGGGTGATTTCAAGTGCATAGCCCAATCCCTCACCTACCTTCTCTGGAAGTTTCACATACAGGCCTTCCGGTTTTAGTTCCCATTTGAGTGCCTTATCCGATCCAAGCAACCTGACTTGCTTCACCGGCTTGTTTCCCCCTATACTCTTAATGAGTACCTCGCTCCGTTCATCCACTTCCAAAGCCATGGCATAGATGTTGCCTTCCCTGGTGGTAAACCAGATATCCTCAGGAGTGAATTTGGTAGTAAACCCTTCTGCTTCACGGGCCCTGGTTCCTTTCATGGAGACTGTGGTTGGGCCTTCCTTCGTTATTTCCCATCGGCTGGTTCCATAAATTGCTGCTGAATTTGTACGCATCCATTTCCCAATCTTTTCCAACCTTTCTACACTTTCCCGGGGTATTGAACCATCGGGCTTGGGCCCCACATTCAGTACATAGTTCCCTCCTTTACTGGCAATCTCAATGATCCAATACAGAATTTCATAAGGCGATTTCCAATCATGGTCATAACTCTTAAACCCCCATGAATTGTTCATAGTCCCAACCGTTTCCCAGGGTTTTGTCATTGTTTCATCATCGGCGGGAATCTTGTTATCACCAGGGATGCCATAGTCACCCAACCCGCTACCCACCCGGTCATTTACCAGGGCTTTTGGCTGGTATTTGTATGCCAGCTGGTAGAATTTGAAACTCTGTTCCCTGGTCATAAAGCGCGACATGTCATACCAGATCAGTCCCAGGTCAGTGTAATTGGTCAGGATCTCTTCTACCTGGGGATAAGCCTTTTCCATCAAGTATTCATCAAAGGTGTTGGGACTGGGGTCCCAGAGGTTTGCCCCCATGGTGGTGATTTTTTTGCCTGCCATGTTCTTGTGAAAACTATCGGGCCATACTCCATTGTGGTAATCAACAAACCACTGGTAATTACAATCACCCCCATCCATCCAGTCAATATTATGAGAATAGTAAAGGCAGAGTTTGATTCCTTGATCCTCGCACGCTTGATGCAGTTCGCCCACAATATCACGCTGGAAGGGTGAACCCATCACATCAAAATCACTCACCTTAGAATCGAACAGGGCAAACCCGTCATGGTGTTTGCTTGTGAGAATAATGTACTTCATCCCGGCATCCTTTGCCAACCGGACCCACTTGTCAGCGTCAAATTCTACCGGGTTAAACTGATTCATCAGCTGACGGTATTCATTTCTCGGTATTTCGGCTGCATGCTGGATCCATTCGGCCACGCAGGGGCAACGGTAGCTTTCTATCCGCTTTCCATCCCAGATTCCTCCGGGGATGGAATACAATCCCCAATGGACAAACATACCGAATTTGGCCTCATTAAACCATTCGAGAGATTCCTTTTTGGAAGCATTCATTTCGGTCCATGACTGGGCTTGCACAGAATTACAGGCAACAAGTGCAATAAGAATAATGGCGGCTGTACTATTTCTCATTTCAGGTGAAAGTTTAGTTGATACAAATTAAAAAAATTTACCATCAACGGATCCCACCATTGTACCCCGATAATATAACAGATCATACATTCATTGAGATTTTGCATCTTCCACCCTCCCTGGCAATAAGATTGACCGTTAACAAAATCCTGATAGTCAGGATGGATGGATAACAATAACTGTTCCCGGAATTGCATGGATAGATCAGTCTTTTGTGACCAGGCTGCCCCACCAGTCATTTCCGGGATCAAAATCCCCTGACAGGAACCTCAATCGCTGCCTTTCCAGATTGTCCATCCTGCTGGTTTTCACATCCTGCAAATATGCAGCCTCCTTCTCTGCGTCATACTCAGGATCAGGAGTTGGGTAGATGGCACCTACCTCCTCCAGGTACTCAAAAAGCTGTTTGTCCAGTATTTCAACCAGTCCCGGATTTTCTGCAGATACCTCATGTGCTTCACGGATATCCAGAGACAGGTTGTAGAGTTCATTCCGGCCATCCTCATAATAGTGGATCAGTTTCCATTCGCCTTTTCTGATAATGGATGAGGGCTCTCCACCCTGGTTCCCATAATGTGGATAGTGCCAGATAAGAGATCGTTCCGGTATAGTTTCACCTCCAAGCAAAGGTACCAGGTTCACTCCATCCAGATGCTCCTCCGGTCGCAGATCCTCCCCAATCAGGTCCAGGATAGTCGGGTAAAAATCAGTGCCTGTAACTGGTACTGTACATTTGGCACCCTCCAAATCCATCCAGGGCACTTTTATAAAATAAGGCTCCCGGATCCCTCCCTCAAACTGAACCCCTTTCCCTGCCCTCAACGGAAGGTTGCTTGTGGCAAACGCATCACCTGAAGCCACACCACCATTGTCTGAGGTGAAAATGACGATGGTATTTTCCTCCAATCCCAGATCATCCAAAGCAGTGAGAACTTCACCTATGGCATCATCCATCTGTTCCACAAGTCCTGCATAAATTGGATTGTCCTGTACCTGACGTATGGGCAGATATTTGCCCATTTTAAATCCCTTTGGAGCAATCCCCAGTTCATCTGCCTTGTCCCTGTATTTTTTCCATTTTATCCGCGTAGTCTGGATGGGACCATGGACTGCATAGAAAGACAGGTAGGCGAAAAAGGGTACCCCGGTGGAATCGGGATTGTTTCCTTTAATAAATTTTACTGTTTCCCTGGCCAGGCGCAGGGAGAGATTTTCCCCCGGAGCCCCATTGGTCAGGTTTGGGTTTTTGTAGGGTGTGAAGTACCCCCCCCTGGGGCTTCCGGCATCCCAACCTCCCATATTGATATCAAATCCATGGTCTTCCGGCCATGAGCCTTTGCTGCCCAGGTGCCACTTTCCGGCAAAGAAAGTCCTGTACCCGGCCTCCTGCATGGCTTCGGGAAGCGTAAAAAAGGCAGAGTCCAATTGATGTGTGTATTCGGCCGGTAACATTTTATTGAACCTGTTGAGGTCCCGCCAACTTGCCCCACTCTTTGCACCTATCCAATCGGTGATTCCATGACGGGCCGGAAACCGGCCGGACATGATGCTGGCCCGGGATGGACTGCAGACCTGGCAGGTGGCATACCCGTTCGTAAAGACCATGCTCTCACCGGCAATTCGATCCAGGTTCGGTGTTTCATAATAGTCACTCCCCTGACTGCTCAAATCATGGTACCCAAAGTCGTCGGCCAGGATAAAAAGCACATTGGGTTTGACGGGATCTGTTCGCCTTTGCTGGCACCCGATTATCAGGAAAACAGAGCATATGGCAGAAACAAAATAAAAGAATTTGTTATTCATGGATTCTTCCCGGTGTAACCTATGGGTTGGTTTCATTAATCCAGGTTGTTTATTTTAAATCGGTTAAGTTGTGCAGGCACGTGCGCATCTTTCATAATTTGCTCCATTTGGTGAATAATACCGGGGTTTTCTGCAGCCACATCGTGTTGTTCCTGAATATCATTTTCCAGGTCGTACAGTTCAAGTGTAAGGTTCCCGTCCCGGATGTCTTTTCGGATGGCTTTCCATTTTCCCTTTCTAACGGCCTGCTGGCCATTGGATGCCGGGAATTCCCAATAGAGGTAGGGGTGCTTCTGTTGTTGGCCTTTGCCGGTTAATTCGGCCAGGTAACTGATCCCATCTACTCCATCCGGCTTCTCAGTGCCTGCCACCTCGCACAGGGTTGGCAATAAATCCCAGAATGCTGAGATATGGTCCGATGTGGTTCCCGGATTAATCTTCCCAGGCCAGCTGGCAATCAGGGGTACACGGATCCCTCCCTCATGGAGAAATCCCTTGGCCCATCCCTTTTCAGATTTAAAGGGCCCTGCGGAGTCAAACCATGGCGAATCGGTTCCGCCGCTATAGGTCGGACCATTGTCCGAAGAGAAAATGATCAACGTGTTTTCATACAGCCCTTCTTCCTTCAGTTTATGCACCAGCTGCCCGATGCGTTCATCCAGAAAGGAGATCATTGCAGCATATGCAGCATGGGGATAGCGGTGCGGGAAATAACCATTATCGCCCAGGTAGGGCTCTTCATCTCCAAACTTTTTCACATAATGCTCAACCCAGGCTTTGGGCGCCTGCAATGCCACATGAGGAATGGGAGAAGCCCAATAGAAAAAAAATGGTTGCTCTTTGCTTTGATCTATGAAATGAATCATCTCTTCAAACATTACATCAGGAGCATAGAAGGGTTGTTCGAACAGTGCGTAACTTGCCGGGTCATATGGATCAGCACCCTCTGCAAGTCCGGTATGAGGTGCCACCGTATCGTTCCCAAGATGGAGGCGGCTCTCATTTAAATAGAGATGAACGGGGTAATACGTATGGGCCTGCCTCTGGCAATTATAACCACAGAAAAAATCAAATCCCTGGCGTGTAGGGATGCTCTGTGTATGGGGGGCACCTAACCCCCATTTCCCGGTCATGCCGGTCTTATATCCTGCAGCTTGCAGCAGTTTTCCAATAGTGACGGCATCCTCTGGAATCGGCCGTTGACCCTCCAGGGTTGAGTCTGCTATCATAGCACGGTAATCCCATACCTCCCCACGTTCTCTCCACTCATCGTTGCCCCGGATGTAGGCGTGACCGGTGTGCTTGCCGGTCAATAGAACACACCTGGAAGGGGCACACACAGGAGATCCGGAATAGTGTTGGGTAAACCTCATTCCATTAGCCGCGAGCCTGTCAATATTTGGTGTTTCGATGAGTTGTTGTCCATAGCAACCCAAATCCCCGTAGCCCAGATCATCGGCGAGAATGAAGATGATGTTGGGTTTCGTCTTCTCCAGATTCTTTTGACTTGAATTACAGGATGTTTGTAGAAGAATCCCACCCACAATTAAACTGCTTATTACCACGTTTTTCATGCCGTTCTGTCTTTTTCTGCACTTTCAAACAGGTCCATATGGTTCCCAAGGATTTCTTTCACAGGATTAGTTATGGCATTCAATTTATTAACCAGTTCTTCGGGAAGTTGAACCTGGGATGCTTTCACGTTTTGTACCATTCTTTCCCTGGACCTGGTACCGATCAGTGCACATGTGATATCCCTGTTGCCCGTGATCCAGCTAATAGCTATGTCAGCCAGCTGCAACCCGGTTTCTTTGCTCAGTTGAACGATCTCCTGTAAGGCACGCTGGGTTTCGGTTTCGCAACCTGGCTCCCCGTGACGGATAAGCGGATTGGCAGCGCTGTTAAAATGGCGTGTCCTGCTTTGCCAGGGTGGGACCTCATCAATTCTACCGTATAGATTCGCCAGAATCCCCTGAAAAAGGGACATGTAGGTCATGATACCTGTTCCACGTCGGGAACAATAGGGAGTTACCTCATATTCAATGGCCCTGCTCAGCAGATTGTAGGGCACCTGATTAATGGGTATTGTCACAGCTTCAGGAATTTGTTCCATCCATTTCACACCGAAATTACTTATTC
Organism: uncultured Bacteroides sp.; assembly: GCA_964500835.1. Taxonomy (GTDB): domain Bacteria; phylum Bacteroidota; class Bacteroidia; order Bacteroidales. The sequence goes on along the minus strand of CAZCQL010000055.1, from coordinate 763 downwards.
CGGCATGGCGGATCTTCCCGGCGGATCTCAGGTCCATCATCACACCAAACGTATCCTCCATCCGGGGAGGGTTGGCTATCTTTTGTTCAACGGAGGTGAAATGTCTCAGAGCATGGGAATGAAGCGGCCAATGGATCATATAGAGATCTATATAGTCCGTATTAAGTCGCTTTAATGATTCGTCACAATGCCTCACGAGCTCGTCGGGATAACAGTTTGAAGGGGCGACTTTGGTCCCTATGATAACCCTCTCCCTCGGCAGACCCTGCAGCGCTGCTCCAAGGGATTTTTCACTTCTGCCTTCATTGTAAACTTCGGCTGTGTCAAAATAGGTAACACCATGGTCATAGGCTGCATGAACTACCTGGTTCACCTCTCCCTGATCGGCAGGTCCCCAGTACTCCCCTCCGCCGAAAGACCAGCAACCCAGACCAAGGAGGGGTAATTTCAAGTTGCCATTTTTTGTTGTTCTGTATTCCATTTCCAATATGACTCACTGTTTATATAGCTTCCGGGATTACATAGGGCTCCCTGTAGGAAGTCTTCAAATACCGGTTGGCTTCCTCACAATTGGTAAAACGCTCCATTTCACTGTCAAAAATCAGATGTTTGTTGCCGGCCCGATACGCAATGTTGCCCAGATGAACAAGCGAAGCACTGAGATGTCCCTGATGCGAATCACCATTGGGTTTTTCTAAACCACGAATGCTTTCAATAAAGTTCCTCTGATGCAAGTCATCCGGAAATACTCCGAAATCCTGGG
>CAZCQL010000054.1:1138-34537 GCA_964500835.1 uncultured Bacteroides sp. | reverse complement strand
ATAAAAGAAATAAATTGATCCAGCCGGTCCGGTCCGGGGGAAGCAATGCAGAACCCAATGACTGCAGGTGGATCCGATGCATTAAGGGTCAGGTTCATAGCCATATACAGGCATACCAACAGCAATTCAGTTTTCTTGGGCATGGCATGATGATTTAGTGACAGAAGATAGTGAATTATTCAAAATATTGATATAAGCTCTAAGTCCTACCGAAGAAATTTTTCCCGCTGCTGCAGATTGAGTAAACCGAGCAAAAGCATGACCATGCTGCTAATACCCATGATTATCCTGTTCTGCCTGATAGTCTCCTGCCATACGATATCGTTGATCTCGTAGGGAGTGTCGAATGGATTCAGGAAAATGTTCCATTTGGAATATTCTATCTCATCGGTCAGTATGAGGAAAACCAATCCTATTATGACCATAATCACTGCAGTGGCGTTGCCGTTTTTCACAAGGGTTGAGATGCAAAATCCCATGGCCGATACAAAAACTACCAATGACATTAGCTGCATGATCATTCGAAATAGTGGAAAACTGATCAGTGCCCAATGACCCAGTACAGCAAACGGAATTAAGAGCAGGAAAACTATAACCAGGATCATTGCATAACGGACAAGCCATACCTTGTACCGGTAGTCGGGTATTCCGAAGATAATTTCCAGGGTTCGCTGATCAGCATCGCTCTGGATCCCGAATACGGATGGGTAGAAAACCAGCAGGATAGAAGGGAATCCTAACAATCCATAGATTTCTCCGATGTCAAGTTCACTTTCGTCCAAAGCAATTATAGTTCCAAAAATCAGGAAGAAAATGAATGCAGCAAGTATAAAATAGATAAACTTTCCTCCGAAGATGATCTTCATATTGTACCTTGAGAGGCTGTAGATGTTTTGCAGTATGGATCTGTATCGCCACATTGTGCTAAATTTTGACAGGTTTAGTGATCCCGGAACTTAGCAACCACAAATAAGCATCCTCAAGCAACGGATGTTCCTCTACAGCGTCATCAAAAGGCTTTGTAGTGGAAATACACCTGGCACGGATCTTATTGCCATCGCGCATGTGGTGGACCACCAGCATGTCCCTGGTAGCCTCTTCAAATTTTGCAGCAGGGATGGTAGACCTCCAGACTCTTCCCCTTGCAATCTCTGTCATTTCCCTGGGAGTACCATTAAAAAGCACTTCTCCTTTGTTGATCACAGCCATCGTATTGCATGAACTCGATATATCTTCAATAATATGAGTGGAGAAAATCACCACGCGGCTTCTGCTAAGCTCTACCAGCAGATTCCTGAAACGGATACGCTCACGGGGATCCAGTCCAGCTGTAGGTTCGTCTACCACAAGGATCCGGGGAAGATGCAATAATACCTGTGCTATCCCAATGCGTTGTTTCATTCCACCCGAATAAGACCTGATCTTTTTGGTTCGATGGTCCCACATATGGACCGATTCAAGAACTTCCCTGATTCTTTTGGCTCGTTTTGCCGCATCAGTAATTCCCTTTAGGATGGCCTGGTAATCAAGGTATGCGTATGCTGACAGGTTTTCATACATTCCGAATTCCTGGGGAAGATATCCTATGAGCCCCTGAAGCTCTTCTCTCTTTTCCTGTGTATCGATTCCATTGATCCATATCTTGCCATAACTCTGTTCCAGAATACCGCAGATGACTCTGATCATCGTAGATTTTCCTGCTCCATTAGGTCCAAGCAATCCGAACATGCCTGTTCCAATTTGCAGGGATACCCCTTTAAGGGCCTTGAATTTCTCCCTGTATTGGCCAATGCCAGGCAGCAATCTCACGAACCAGAAAAACCATCGACTTATGGGACGAACCTGCCTGTAATCAAAACTCTCATTTTTCAGTAAAACAGATACACGGCCAATGGCTACAGTCAGGTACCATAAACTACCTGATAACAACATTAAAGCCAGGTTGTTCCATCTTATCTGGTAGAGGAACATAACCAGCAATGGTCCGGCATAACGCAGAACTTCGCTTAAAACGGCTAACCCCCTTCTTTTTCCGGTACTTCTGAATCCCTTAAGAATATGCAGAAGGTAAAAATAGATCCATGCAGCGGAGAGCAATTGCCAGAATCCACCAACCAGGTAGAACCATGAAAAGTATACCAGGAAGCCCAATAAGGGTAATTGCCAGATTAGTGCCTCTAACCGAGGTTTTAAGGCTGATTGAACGGATTGAGCGATCCTTGTCATGCGGCTTCCCGCTCTGAAATCTCTCATTGTTTTACTCTCTCTGCCGTATATTTTTACCAAGTTTGAAATCTCTATTTGAATGGCCTCATCCTCGGAGATGATGGTTTCTTTGGCCTTTCTCAGACTGCTTGAGACAAACCAGTAGCTCAGCGGAATACCAACCAGTACAACTAGTCCGCCTGCCAGCTGCCAAATAAACGATTGAATATAAAGGATAACCAGAATTAATCCGGTCAGTTCCAAAAGCAGCATCGCAATTTTCACAAACAGGTTCAGACCAGCGATCCAGGCCAGTGCCTCTTCGATCCCATTATAGAGCATGGGGATATAAACCAGTGTTAGCAATGTGCTCAAACTCAGTCCGCCTATCACCGTAATTGCAAATGGTGGTCCAATGGCTTTTACGTATTCGGCATTTCCCAAGGCCAGCGGAAGCATGGCCGCACAAGTAGTGACCGCTGTAATAATAATGGGACGTACCCTTGAGAGGCCACCCATCAAAATAGCCCTCGTTTTGCGATAGCCTTTGTGACGCAAAACGTTGATAAAGTCAAGGAGTATAATTCCATTGTTTACAACCACGCCCAGAAGGATTAAAAAACCCATGATTGTATTGGCGTTAAAGAGCGATTCACCTGTAATGGTAAGAAGGAAGAAGGATCCTATGGCCGCCAGAGGAATAGAAAACAATAACACAAACGGGGTAATGAAGGATTCAAAAATTGCGGCAAGAATCATATAGACCAGGATCAACGCAATAAGGAACATATACTTGAACTCATCCAATCCTGCGTCTTCCTGCACCAATTCCACAGCCACTCCTGTGGGGATATTAGCATTGGCTATTACATCCTCGATCTCGCTTCGGGCAAAGTCCAGCAGGTCATTGGAATCATATACATCCTCGTTATACTGGTACCGGAGCTCAACCTGTTTTTCCTGGTTGACCCTGGAAATATCACGCAAGCCATTGGCATAAAACAGATCGGCTATGCTTTGAAGTTCAAATAGGTTCTCATCCTCACTGTCAGGGATGTACAGCGATTCAAGATCATTCATGGTTTTATCTTCTGCCTCGTCCCCTTCAAAAGCATCGCTGTATTTTATAACTATCTCGTATTCTTCACCTTCCTGTCTGAAGGTAACTCCCGAGTTAATCTCGTTTTGAAAGGTGCTCAATTCACCGAGTACCTGATTCCGGGTGATGCTGTACTGGCTCATCAAGAGTGCATTGAAATCAATGTGGACCTCGGGCTGATTTTCCCGAATCGAAAGCCTGACAGAACTGATGTTGTCAAGTTCTTCAAGGTACGATTGTACATCTTCGGCTACCTCCACCATCAGGTTGAAATCCTGTCCTTTCAGTACAATGTATTCCTCATCCTCCCCGATTCCCAGTAATTGCTGGAATCCTGCATCCCCACCCAGGTTCCTTTCTCCGCCACCTCCCCTGCCTCCTCCAGAATTACTCATACCGGTCGGGGCCGTGAGGCTTATATCAGATGCGGGCATATCCTTCACCAGTTCGAAGGCCTCCGACTGGATTTCACCAAAAGAGCGGTTGTGGATTGTCCGGTAGTCATCTTCGAGCAAGATGGTGACGGTTGCTTCTTCTTCCTCGATCCTTGAAATTATCTCTTTCTTTTCTTCGATACCGAACAAGGCTTCTTCCATTCCGGCCACTAACTGATCGGTGGTTTCAAGGGTTGTACCGGTGGGCATGGTCACATAGAGGGTGACCTGATCGGTTTCCAGTTCTGAGAGCTGGTTTACCGAAACAGAAAGGGTCGTCATTATGGTCACAAAAAAGAGAATCAGGACACCGATTATGGTGGGTGCAGGATTTCTAAGCGCCGTTTTTAACAGAGATAGGTAAATCCTGATAAACCGGTTATTCAGAGACACTTCCTGGTAAACCTCTTTTCTGGTCCGGTCACTTCGGGAGAGAATTGCGTGAACAGCCATGGGGATCAACAACAGGGAAACAAACAACGAAACAACAAGGGTAGAAATGATGGATACCCCAATGTGCCTTCCCATGAGCTGAATCAGAAAGTTTGATGAAAATATAAAGGGGATAAATACGGCAACTGTAGTCCCTGTAGCTGCCACGATGGATCGCCATACTTCACCGGTTCCCTGAATTACAGATTCTGCAGGTCCATAACCCAGAGTCCTGAGCCTGTAAATATTTTCCAGAACGACTACCGACGTATCCAATAGCATGCCTACGGCAAGAGCAATTCCAATAAGGGTCAAGCTGTTGATTGAGATGTCAAAGCCAAAAAAGAGATTAAATGCAGCGAAAATGGAGATGGGCATGGCCAATGCAACCAGCAACACAAGCCTAACATTTCGAAGGAAAATCCAAAGCACAAAAATGGCAAGCAAAGCGCCAGTCAGTGCGAGCCGGATAATCTGGTTGATGTTGTCTTCCATGAGTTCAGCAGAGTTCTCTTGAATCAGAACTTCAATATCAAATGGTCTGCCTTCCTTGTTCAGTTTATTGATCTGATCCTGAACTTTGTGTGAAAGCTCAATGATGTTGGCCCGGGCATCATTGATCAGTTGAATGGATACCGCATCTTTTCCATCGACCCTGCTGATGGTCTCCTCTTCCTTTTCGCCATAGAAAATCTCTGCTATATCTTTGAGTCTGACCGGATCTCTTCCCCTTCCAACCACCAGATCCTCTATCTGGGTGATATTCTCGTATTCGGCATTGAGGTAAATGAAGTAACGTCTTCCCTCCTCCTCGACTTTACCTCCATATTGCCGAAGGTTCATGTTTGATGACAAAATGGACCTAACCCTTGTAGGTGCTATGTTGTAAGCATCACAAGCAGCTCTGTCCAAGATAATATCCACAGATTTTTGTCTTCCTCCGAATACATTGACAGCCGCCACGCCTTCCACATTTTCCAATTCGGGGGCGATTTTTTGATCTACGTAATTTCGCACCCGGTCAATCCCACCGGATCCCCTGGCCTGCAAACTCATTAAAGTGCTGTTAGCTGATTCCAGATCAATTTTTACCACCTGAAGTGAAAACTCATCCGAAAGGGATCCACGGAGGGCAGAGATCTGCTCATCCAGTTTTAAATAGGCATACTTCAAGTCTGTTTTTTCCTCATAGGAGATCAGGACCGAGCCCTGCCGCCGGCCGGCATTGGATTCTATTCGCTCTATATGTTCAAGTCCGGCCACCATGCTCTCCACAGGCACGATGGCCTCCTGCTCCATGTATTCTGGTGTTACTTCGATTTGTGAACTGATCTGAATAAAAAGCATAGGGAGCTCAGCATTTGGAAAAATCTCCATTTTCAAATGTTTCCACGAGATATAGCCCAACATGGTTGCTGCAATAAACAACATGGAGATCAAAACCTTGCGTTGTGTGAGGAAGTGCTTATTCACCCCGAACCTTATTTTTTCTGTGTTCTTTTCCCATTTCACCGAAGAGCATGTAAATGCACGGGATCACGATGAGTGAAAGCATGGTAGAGGTGACTAACCCTCCGATTACCGCCCAGGCCATTGGGGAGCGTAGCGATGCGCTTTCGCCAAATCCGAGTGTTAATGGAAAGAGTGCAAGAACGGTGGTTAATGTGGTCATAAGGATAGGCCTGATCCTTCTCTGACCTGCTGCCACGATGGCTTCTTTCAACTTCATACCTTCTCTTCTGAACTGATTTATGGCATCTACCAATATAATGGAGTCATTCACCGCTATACCCACAAGCAGGATAATGCCAATGATTGCCATGATATTCAAAGATTTACCCTGAAAGTAAAAGACTGCAACAGCCCCAACTACTGCCAGGGGAACAGGCAATAAAATCGTAAAGGGATGAATAAGACTTTCAAATTGTGACGCCATCACCATGTATACGAGGATTAATGAAAGCAGTAAAGCGAAGCCAAGGTTGCCCATGGATTCTTTACGCATGGCCTCTTCACCGGTGATTTTATAGCTGTACTCCGGAGGGAAATTTACTTCTTCCAGGCGGTTTTCAATAGTTGCCGCTATTCGATCAAGGGGATGTCCCTGGTCGAGATCAGCGGTTATTTCTATAATTCGGTTTTGGTTGTTATGAAGAATTTCCCTGGGCGAGTTCCCCAGGTGGATTTCGGCGATCTCCGTTAGAAGAATCTCAGTATTATTCACTTCCACTGATAACATTTCAAGCTCTTTAAGCGTAACATCCTCAAGTTTTACTTTAATGTCTGTAAGATCTCCTTTTACGTTCATTTGTCCGGCATCGGCTCCCTGTAATTTCTCACTCACTCTATTGATCAATGTATTTACGTCGACATTCATTAGACCCGCCCGGTACCTGTCAATGGCTATCTCTACCTCCGGAGCGCCTCCTTCTACTGTAGAACTGATATTCCTGATGCCTTCAATCTGTTGAAGAAGCTGAATTACCGGGATACTCAAGGATTCTAAATCTTCCATCTCATTGCCAATCAATTCAACTACCAGAGGCGGTTCATTGGTCCCTAGAATAGACTGAAGTGCGCTCTCCTCCTGCCGGAAAAGGGCCGTAAAACCGGGATTGTCTTTAAAATAGGAGGTAAGAGCTTCAATTATTGAGTTGGTTGGAAGCTGACTTCCGGAGGCAAGTTTCACTTTTACGGTGGCCATATTCTGGTCATCAAACAGGGTTTCGCTTCCTGCGGATAGCCCGGAAGTGGGCCCTATTTCACTGTAAATTAGCTCAAGTTCATCTCCTGATAGTTCACGCAGGATACTTTCTATGCTATGAACAGCTCCAGCCGTTCGCTGAAGCTGAGTTCCTTCAGGCATTTGGATGTCTACGTAAAATTCCCGTACATCCGCTTTTGGCATAAATTCGCTACCTGTATCTTTTAGCATGAACCATCCTGCCACCATTAAGGCCCCTGCAGCAAGCAAGATCCAACCCTTGTAGTTTAGCATTTTATCAATGAATCTACCGTATCCGGTGAACTGGACAGATTCTTTTGCTTTGCCCGAAAACGGTGATTTCTTCCTGTATATCCTGGTATAGAGCATGGGTATAATCAAAATTGCCACCACCAGGGAACAGAGAAGGGAAAAGGCTACCGTAATTGCTTGTTCCTTGAACAATTCACCTGAAGCTCCGCGTAGGTAGACGATAGGGATAAAGACCACAATGGTGGTCAGAGTGGATGCCACAATCGCACCCCCCACCTGGGAGGTTCCAAACACAGCCGCCTCTTTTTCAGATAAGCCCTGTTCGTGATTCCGAAATATATTTTCAAGCACCACTATGGAGTTGTCAACCAGCATTCCGGCACCAAGTGCCAATCCACCAAGGGTCATGATGTTTAAGGTGAGGCCTGTAAAATACATAAGGACAAAGGTGGCAATGATCGAGATGGGAATGGCTACACTTACAATGGCGGTTGGCCCGATTCGTCTGAGAAACAGAAAAAGGACAAATACAGCCAGGATAATACCTCCGATCAGGCTATCACTGACTTCACCTATGGCCGAGGAAATATAATTTCCCTGATCCTCGACAACGGTAAACTTAAATCCAGGCAGCGATTTATGCATCTCGGCAAGGACTTCACGAAGTTCTTCCACAGCTCTCACCGTATTGTACCGCATCTCCTTATAAATACTCAGTCCCACACACGGTTCTCCGTTAAGTAACACGGAGTTTTGTTGTTCCTTTGGACTATATGTAATGGATGCCACATCCTTGAGCAAGACAGGAACTCTTTCACCCCCGGATTCCTCGGCAGGCTGGCCCATCTTCACTATGATTTGCTCCAGATCTTCAATTTGCTCTAATTCGCTAAGGCCCCGTACAATGTAACGTTTACCCATTTCCACGATGGAACCACCGGATACACTCTGGTTGTAGCTGTTTATCCTGTTGGTAAGCGTCGGTATGTCCAGATTATATGAGTTTAACAGATAATCAGTTGTCTCTACCAGAACCTCAATCTCTTCAGCACCATAGACCTCTACGTCGGCTATTCCTTCCAACCGTATAAGCTCGTTTTTAACATAGTTCTCAGCTGTCTTCCTTAGTTCATTGAGGTTGTTGTTTTCAGAATGTTGAAACGCCACCAGCATCACCGGGGTTGAATTTGGATCGTATTGAGTTACATTAATTTCCTCAAGGTCATCATCCTGGTTAAAGGATGAAAGGGCTTTGGACAAATCCAGGAAGGCTTCGTTCATGTCCTTTTCCCAGGTATATTCTACTTCAATCAGGGCCACTCCAACACGGGAGGCGGATGAGACATTCACCACGCCGCTCTGTCTGATGGCCAGCGATTCCACGGGATCAACAAATTTCTCTTCCATCTCTTCCGGAGGACGCTCCCCTGAAATCAGTTCTACATAGAGGCGCGGACTATGGAGATTTGGAAAAAGATCAACCCCCAACTTATCAAATGAAATATAACCCAGCAGCAGGGTGGCAATGATGATCATACTCACCGATACCGGGTAGTTTACTGAGAATCTGGTTATGGATTTTAACATAGTGTATTTTTGATCAGGCTACCTCAGAATCCGTACCCTGGATTGATCGCGGAGTGTTTCAAAACCACTACTGACCACACTTTCTCCCTGTAGCAATCCCATCTTCACCTCTATGCTGGTTTCATTCTCCAGGCCCGTGGTGATAATCCGCTGGCTGGCCACCCCCTTGTCCACCACATACACAATTTGATTTCTGTTGCGGCTGACAATGATATCCCGTGGAATTACCAGCGCATCTTCAGTACTGTTCACCACAAGATCCGCTTTGACAAACATTCCGGGAAGCAGGATGCCCTTGCTATTGTCCACTTCTACAAAGCATTTAAAGGTCCTGGCCTCCGGATCTATGGACGGCGATATTTGAGTAATGTAACCGGTCAGCGTATCTGCCGTGGATGTATAACTTGTTACGTATACTTTGTACCCTTTTTCAATGCTAAAAAAATATTTCTCCGGAAGGTTAGCCTCCAAATAAAGTTTTCCGTAATCAATGACCTGCACCATCAGCGAATTACTGGCAACCCTGGTCCCATTGGTGAAAAAAGGAAGGTCGGCAATCACTCCGGGAAAAGGAGCGGATATAGACATTTTCGCCAGGTTAATCTGACTGCTTTCAATATCATACTGTGTATTGATAAGTGTGATCTCCGCATTTTTTAATTCTCTCAGGGTGGCTCCTCCCTTTTCATAGAGAGATTGCTGTTTTTCGAACTCCAATTTGGAAATCTCAAGGTCTACCTCCTTTGATTTAACGCGCAGGTTATTCACATATTCGTCATCCTCCAATTTAATGATCGATGCCCCGGCGTTTACTTTATCTCCGAGGGCATATGGTTTGCCGGTTGCACGATTGGTTTGCAATCTATAGAGGCCGGTCATTTCAGAATTCAGGCTTACCACCTTCATCGGGTAAACCGATCCGGTGGTACTCACAAATTCTTCAATACTCGAAGTGGCAACTTCAATGACCCTTACCGGGACTTCAATGGTGGTATTTACCTCCATATCGGGCTGTTTGCACGAGGAAATCACAAGACAAAGTGCAAAACCTGTGATCAACAAACTCTTTATTCGTTTCATGATGTAACGGTTATCTGGGTTATTCTGATGAGTGGGACATTACTTCTTCCGGTATGATAGGCGACTGGTTCTCAAAATCATACAAGGTTTGGATTTTAAGATTTAAAAGCTCAATCTTGTAATCGATGATGGCATTGGTTCTGGACATTTTAGCTTCTGAAAGCTGACTCTGGTATATTCCAAGGTCCAGGCTTGTAAGGTCACCGTTCCTGTATCGTTCCAGGTTAATATCATAGGCCAGCTGAGCGTTTACCACCGTCACTTCCTGAACCTGAATCTGGTTCTCCAGATTTTTTAAGTTTCTCACAATTGAACGAATATTTACCTTTATATCCCTGCTTTCAATTTGATAGTCCAGTTGTGAGTTTTGCAGGCTGGCCTGGGCTGCCTTTATTTCAGATTTGCGCTCCCCCCAATCAAAAATAGGGATGCTGAGGGTCAGCCCAATACTGGGCGTGTTGGTAGGTGTTTCAAAGAGCTGGGTAAACAGCTCATCGTTGCTTGTAACACCAAAGGAAGCAGAAACAGATCCTGCAAACTCATTGGTCGCTTTGGCCTGAACCAGGTTAAAGTTGGAATTTTCAATATCTATTTCCCGCTCCCTCAACTCCATTCGGTTTTCCAACGCATGCGCAATGGCCATCTCCTGATCTACTGCCACTGTATCAGCCCTAATCTCTGCAGCTATCATAATATCAGTATCCAAAGGAAGCCCGATCAACACCTTAAACTGGTCAAGGCTGTTTTGATGTGTGAGTTCCGAACTGTACACATTCGATTTGCTTGTAGCCAGGTTCACCTCAGCCTGGTAAAGCTCTTCCAGAGCCAATAATCCACCTTCCACTTTGTTGCTGATAATTTCATAGCTTTTCTGGTTATTCTTTAATTCTTCCCTGGCTATAACCAGCCTGTCCTGATTTGAATAGACCGCAAAAAATTGTTCTGCTACGTTACGTTCCAGGGAAAGTTTCATCAACAGATACCTTAGCAGGGATGATTCGTAGTCGAGTTGCACTCTCTCCAGTTCCATTCGTGTTCGGTTGTATGTAAATATAGGCTGGGTAAATTGAAGATAAAGGCGGTTGTTAAAGGTTTTTGAGACCGGATCAACGGCATATGCCGATTCTGTCAAGCTATAATCATAGGAAAAGCGGTTAACCAGGGTAATTTCACCGTCGGTGGGAAGAATCCGCTGGTTAATGGCAAAAGTTCCTCCTGACGAAGTTGATTCATTAAGGTACCATTCGCTGGTCTGCTGGTCAAACCGGTTGGTTTTTTCGTACTCAAATGGATTGAGGGTCATTGAAAACTGGGATTTTAACCGGGCTCTCTGGGCATTTAGCAGCTCCTGGCTCTGTACGAGCATAAGCTCGGTTTGTTTCATTTCGGGGCTATTCTCCACGGCGGTTTCAAGCGACCGATCCATGGTAAGGAGTTCCTGGGCGTTTATCACCGATGAAGCTTCGATTAACAGCAATGCCATCATCCCATGGACAATTTTACTTCGGATTCTGGAAGCGATCATAGTATCTATATTTCATTTTAATTATCTCTGCCGTTTCTATCTGCCTCTACCCGCCAAATTTCCATACTTTCTCATTCAGCTCTTCTTACCCATTTTACTGCATCAGCAATAACTCTTTTGCCTCCGGTAAGATTCGATAATTGGATGGCAACTGTATCTGCCGGGAAATGAAACAATCCCAACCGATTCCACCCGTCCTCAGGATTATCCAGCGGGAAAACGACTTCCTCCATACCTTCGTTGGAGGAGATGGTGTAGTGGTAATCGGTTCCTTTATCAGCAAATTCGGGTCCCATGCGCCTGTTCCGCTGACCTTGCCCCTGGCCTTCTGACGGTCCTCCGCGGTTCCTGTCTCTGCCTGAGGGCCGCTTATACATAGCAGAAACAGGAATATAAACATACACTTCATAAAAACCAGTTTCCGGTAACCTGGTGGCCCATGTAGCTGTGTTGCTTCCATCGCCACTGCGGGTTGCCAATGCAGACCGCACCGATTCTCCATAATAGGCAGAATGGGCAACAGGGGTCCATTTGGAGGGAGTCCACCATTCATTAAGGCTTCCATAGGAAACTCCGTTATCCGGTTTCTTTCTGGAGTCTATGTATTGTTTCAACTTGCTCTCCTTGGACACAGAGACAGAAGAAAAGCTCTCATCCTCGTTATCAACTACATATTCATCATTGAAGGTTAAACTCACTGGCAAATCGCTTAGCTGTGCAAACTCTTTGATAGGCGCATTCTCAACCCAGGTGGCAGACCTTAGAAAGGTATTGTAACTGGAAGGAATATTGCCTGATATGAGCGTATTTACCGTCATCATCATGGGCCTGTCGTACAGGACCACCTGGACCTCCTTGGTGGTTCCTGCATCTATCTCGTACAATCGTTGTTCGGTACTCATCCCTCCACCACTTCCAAATCCACCCTGCCCCATAATTCGGAAAGTTGCATCTACCATACCCTTGGCACTACCAGAATTTGTAATCTTGAAACGGACAAGGTAGACATCTCCTATTTCATCCCTTGTCTGGATATAGTCAGGCACTGAGATTAAAAATGTGGCCATTTCCCCGCCCGAGTTAATCACCTGCAGGTACGGCTCTATATCCACCTTCAGCGCATCATGAAAATCTGAAGCAAATTGTTCGAAGGAGATCTCACTAAAAGCGTGGTCTTCCAAATAGTAATATAGAAAGTAGTCAAAATTTTCCATACCCACCATGTTCTTCAATGCCGAAATGATAAAACTACCGGTCTGGTGGATCAGTGAGGAGGTAAGTTCTGTATTCCATTGGGCAAATATGTCCACCATGCTTCGCTCTTTAAGTGCCAGATTGGCCCTTTCATTGTCGGTAATTCCCCCTGTAAAGCCCTGTCTTGGTGAGACTTCATAGCCCTCCTTCAGATAGAGCTCTATCATGGAATTAAAAACGGGATATTTCTTTGAGCTGATGCCGGTCACATAACTGTAATATAAGGGAAAGACGCAATAGGGATTCCTGGTGTAGTTTGACCCTCCCTGGAAAATAATCAAGTCTTCACCCCCGATGCCTCCGCCACCGAACCCCCCTCTGTTTCTGGTGGTGGTGCCTGACCGGAAAAATGTGTTTTGAAGAAATCGTTTAAACTGGTCTGTCTCTATTTCACGAGCACTGCGCTGGTTTTCACGTTCCCTGTCACGGCGCTCCTCTGCCCTTTTAAATCGTTCAAAATCAAGCGTATTGATTCCCGCTCCTTTTTCCGGGATCAGAATCATTTCCGGAAGAATGGTTTCGACTGTTTGTATGTAGGGTCGCTCATAGGCATGATGCTGGATAGGAACTTCCACCAGATTAATCCTCTTAAAAGGATAATAAAGGTCCAGTTCGTCCAGTTCATAGTCATCCTTGGCTTCTTTAATCAATACTCCCAATGTATCGGTGATGTGGGTGAAATAGGCCGTAAAAAAATCATGTCCTGGTTTAAAATATAAATTGTAAATGACACCTTCTATCTCCATGCTTTTTATTTCCAAAGGCCCGATCACCAAAGGAAAGGAACTTAAATCCTGTTCGGGAATAAACTCTACCTGCTCCATCAGATGAGTTACTTTTCCAGGTGCAATGGCAGTTAATCCTTTGGCAGGTGTAACAAGGAGGCTGAAGGTGACAAAATCCATCTCCCTGGGCAGGAATGTTTTCAGGTTGAATCCTACGCCGGCAATGGGATACCAAAGCAGTTCCGGCGTCAGTAACAGGTAATTATCATGGATAATCCCTGGTTTTTTATTTACTGTCGCAACCTGAATTCGTTTTAATTCATTCACCTGTTTTTTAGGAATATCCAAATAGGCAACCGCTTCATTCGGTATTCCCCTGTAATAGAAAGATAACTGATCCCTTCTGCCAGGGGCAATACTTTTATTTGGTATGACCCGGACTATCTGTTCCGTTCGGATATAGTTTACCGGCCCACTCCTGTGAGTGATGCTGTCAATGACAAATCCCGGGTTTAATGAGAAAATAAGTGTATCCAGTGCCTGTGTATGCGGGTTTCTCAAACCTATTTCTGAAACCACCTTGATAGAATGACCTATCTGAATCACGTTCATATCGTTCGAAATCACATCCACCACATCATTCCTTGCGTAACGGTTATTCAATTCCAGGTAATGCTCCCTGTGTTGGCTTCGGTCTTGAAATATGGAAAAATACTTATAACCGATAGCAGTCCCACCCACCACAAACACGATAAATGCAACCAGGTTAAGGCTATTCCAACGTCCGGTCTGGGGCAACCTGTTCAGAAAACGAACGGTCGCGAATATAAATCCGATTCCAAGAGTCAGGTATGCCAATCTGTGCAATAATATCCTGTCGATATCGGCAAACTGGACAAAATCCGAATAGACCATGGGAAGATTAAATGCCATGTAATCGAGCATACCGTAGGCTTTATCCTGAAAATAGGCCAGGGTAAGTCCGATATAACCGAGAAGGATCAGGAAGGTAACAGCCTGACTGCGGAACAGGATCATCATAAAAAATGAGAGTCCGAGAATAAATACAAGAGTGGGTACAGTAATCAACAATGGGTAATAAATATAGGCTTCCCAGACAACAGGGACATCCTGCGAGATTAGGTTAAAGATAAGCGACATGACTAAGGCAAGAACTACCAATGCCACAAATAAGACGAGGATTCCCAGGGTTTTGCCTACCACATATTCCCCATTTGTAATGGGACGGGCATAAATTACCTCGGTAGTATCAAGCTTTTTATCCCGTTTTAAGAAATCGGACGCAAGAAAAACAGCTATCACAGCCTGTGCAACATTGATAAAAAGCACATTAATGTAAGGCAGATTGGCAGCTATGGCTCTTGTGGTCCACCTGGCACCTCCGTGATTTCCAAAAAAGCCTGTATTAATCCCAAACAGAAATAAAAGGGCCAAGATGGAAAAAATCCGGAAAAACCAGCTCCTGAATAGTGTTTTGCTTTCATAAACAGCAATATTCCATATGTTAATCAGGCCCATTATAAATTCCAATGACTTAATTTATTATCCATGTAATATACATACGCATGCTCTAAATTGGGATCAATCTCATGTGCCATAATTCCTGAAGGTTTATCCCCGACAAACTGGATTTCCCAACCCGCCCCGGAAGGAATTGTAGAAATAATCGGGAAGTTTTCCTTCATTTTTTCATATTCCACCTGGCTTACCTCAGCCCTCCATACGTGTCCCATAGACTTTTCCACGAGTTGATCGGGAGTTCCCTGATAAATCAAGGTACCCTCGTTGAGCAACGCCATCTGGTTGCAGGTGCTGGAAATATCTCCTACAATGTGCGTCGAGAGAATAATAATTGTTTCGGTTTGCGCCAAGTCAGATAAAAGGTTCCTGAACCGGATGCGTTCCTCGGGATCCAGACCTGTTGTTGGCTCGTCAACGATTATTATTGATGGGTATGCAATGAGTGCCTGAGCAATCCCTAGCCTTCGTTTCATCCCTCCTGATAATTTGTTGGCCTGTCGGTTTCTAAACTTAAATAAACCGACACTTTCCAGCATCTCATCGACCCTTTTAATGCGTTCCGTCCTGGAATTCATACCCGCCAACCTGGCGGCATAGTCCAGAAATTCCCATGAGCGGAGTTTGGCAAAAAAACGAAAATCCTGCGGAAGATACCCCACCATCTTTCTGATCTCCTTCCTGTACTTGCTCAATTCCTGTCCATTGATCAGCACCTCTCCTGATGAAGGTTTCATCAAGGTAACCAGGATTCGCATAAGGGTTGATTTCCCTGCTCCGTTGGGCCCCAGCAATCCAAACATGCCTTCCTGAATATGCAGATCAATATCATCCAGGGCCTTAAATCCGCCAGGATAGATTTTGTTGAGTTTCTTAATTCTGATTTCCAAGGAGAGAATTTTGATTGATATACGAATTTTGATTTTTGACTAAAAGAAACCAGTTTAGTTTAATGCGCTTCAAAAAAAAATTAATTTAAAATTAAACCTTTTCATTAATGATTGGTCCTAGAAATAACATTTACCTTTTACCCATTTCAATATGAATTATAATTCTTTTATGTTCAATTTATTATAAAACTTTAACAGATGAAACGAATACAAAATATGATGAAATTAAATGCAATCGGAGTGGCCTGTTTTATCTCTTTCTTTTCCATTCAGTTATCCGGACAGGGTGGTCAGCGTCCGGGAGGGGGCCCTGGTGGTCGTGGAGGCCCGGGCGGTCGATTCCAAATGACAGAGGAGGATATTAAAGAGCGCGTGGATAACCTTGGAAAAACGCTTGAATTTTCGGATGACCAGCATAAAAAAATACTTGATTACGAGCTGGAGTCAAATAACCGGAGGCAGATAGAGTTTCAGAAATACAGAAATCAATCCGGACCTCCCCCTGACCGTGAAGCAATGAGAGCTAACATGAGGAAATTTAGAGAAGAACGCGATAAGAAATATGAGGAGGTGCTCACAAAAGAGCAGTTGGAGAAGTACACTACGATTCAGGAGCAAAGAAGAAGTGAGATGCGCCGGCAGTACCAGCAAAATGGCCAGGGAGGACAACCCGGTCAGGGACGCCAGCCAGGGCAGGGAAGTGACAGACCTGAACGCGGCCGCGGAAGAAACTAACGAGAAGCCGGTTCAAAAACCAGGGAGAAACCTGCCTGGTCATATTATTTTGCGAACAAAACCAACGCAGGAAGGTTATTGTAAAAATAGCACATTCCATTTTTCACTCTAATAATCGAATCAAATGTCAGTCAGATCTGCAAATTCAATATGGACCGGTACCCTGAAAGATGGCAAGGGTACAATGAAATTCAGCAACTTCAGTGGACCGTTCACTTTTGCATCGCGCTTTGAAGAGGGTGATGGTACAAATCCGGAGGAGCTTATTGGGGCTGCCCACTCGGGTTGCTATTCAATGTTCCTTTCAGCCCTGATAAGTGGTGAAGGACTCATACCGGCAAGCGTGGAAACGACGGCGAAAGTTCATTTAGGAAGCGATGATATTGGACCTCTTATAACCACCATTGAACTGAATTGCCAGGTTAAATGCGAGGGATTAACGCAGGAGAAATTCGATGAACTTGCTGCTGCGGCTAAAGCAAAATGCCCCATATCAAGATTGGTTGCAGCAGCTGATATTAAACTTACAACGGCTCTCCTTTCATATTGAGTATTCCTATTTATTATAAAATTTTATATTTATAATAATATCATATAATCCATTTTTTAACATCAGGGGCGCGATAGCTGTCCATCTTTATAAGCAAATCATCGATAGTGTCACTTTGAAGGACCATGTTCCTGTTAATCTCCTTTAGAAATCCCTCACTGACCATCGTTTCAATGGCGGTTAAAATGTGGGTGAAGTAACCATTCACATTCAGGAGTCCAACCGGTTTCTTATGCAACCCGAGTTGACCCCAGGTGAGCATTTCAAATAGTTCATCCAATGTTCCAAATCCCCCTGGTAATGCCATGACTCCCTCACTTCTTCTATGAATCAATGCTTTGCGTTCGTGCATAGTCTTTACGCGAACCAGTTGAGTAAGGTTATCATGTGCAACTTCAAGCGCATAAAGAAATTCCGGGATTACCCCTGTGACATCACCACCTGCTTCCAGCACAGCATCTGCCAGGATGCCCATAAGACCTATTTTCCCACCCCCATAAATTAACTCTATGTTCTTTTCTGCCAGAATTTTACCTAGCATTTCAGCTTGTTCTTTATAAATCCCGTTGGTTCCTGAACTGGAGCCGCAAAACACTGCGATACTCTTCATCCGATCAAGGTAGGGATTAAAATGTGATTGCAAAAGTCGGTGAAAAAGATGTTCAGAAGGCCAAATTCAGGTAAATGGTTGGGGTAAATGGAACGGCCTCTGCATGAACGCTTATACTTGTAGATTGGGAATCAGGAATCCTGATAAAGTTGGAATATTTAATGTTTTCTCTATTGAGCAAATTCATCACAGATATACCGGCTTCGAAATGATAATCTTTGAAAGAATACCGATAGATGAATGCTGCATCGAGCCGGCTATAGGGATACCTTTCAATGGTTGGATTAAAGAATGAAGACCGGTCGGCAAAACCAGATCCATAGACATAATTGACGGAAAAGAAGATTGGACTAAAGTTCAGTAACATGGCCCCCTTTATCTCGTGACGCTGGTCCTGTGGTGCATATGCATACTCATACCTTGGAAAATATGAAAAATATTCTTCCGTTTTACTCAAGGTGTAGGAAGCCCATGCTTCATGAGGGCCAAAGTTCTTTTTTGCCAGCAGATCCAATCCAATAACACGTGCCTGTCCTTGGAATACGGTTTGTAGTCCTGCCCTCCAAAGATTCACATACCTTGTAATACCTTTCGTGGTTTTGAAGAAAGTTTCCAAGCCCAGGCTAAATCCATCCTGTCTGAAGGTTGCTCCTCCAACCAAATGTTGTCCTTGTAAAACCGGTACTTCCAAATTATCACAAATGGCCCAGAAGTAACGGTAATTTCCAAGGTCATCGATAACTGAAGTTTCTGATATAAACTGGTTGTAGATACCCCATGCACCATTAATTATCCAGCTGGGCGACAGATCAATGGAGGCTTTGATCCTCGGTTGAATGTATATTTTTCCAAGGTGGAGCGGATAATCCACCCTTATTCCCGGTGTCAATGTACCGTTTTGAATAACCGATATCTCATCCTGAATAAACGAGGTAAACCGATGCGTGTCTGTGATCTTATCTTCTACGCTGATTTCTGCCGGGTCCTCATTTAGCAACGTCGTGCTGTAATTATAGTTCCAACCTGTGACGAGGCGGTGATTTTCTGTTAGCACTAAATAGTTCTTATTTTTCAGGTAAGTTTCAAAGATCTTGTTGGTATAGAACACTTCCCTTTTCGAGATAAATTCATCATTCGCTATCCTGATGACTTCCTGATTATCATAAAGATCCCTGTTGAGTCCGGATACACTTAATGAATACTCGCTTCTATTTCCGTTCTTCCACGCTTTTCCGAAGAACAAAGATCCTCCAATTTGACGGTTCTCCTCTTCTGAATCATTCGCTATGCGTTTCTGCTTCCTCACTTGATCCACTCTGTACGCGAATCTATCCCTTCCTTCATACAGACTTAAATAGTAGTTATTTCCGGATTTTGACGATCCCGCAAATTTAAGGTTGAAATCCCTGAAAAGATAATCGGGATACACATTTATATCTACATGGCCGGAGTTCCCTCGGCCATTGGTCCGGGTATTCAGGGCAAGATCTTCCGCATCGTACAGATTATAATACGTATGGCGGTAGGCAAATGACAGGGCGGATTTTCCTTTCAATGGCACGCTTGCCATTCCATTTACTGTCATGTTGTTGATGTTAAGATTAATGGATGGTTTAATTTTACTGCCATTAATTCCTGATATCTCCACGATACCACCGACACGGTCACCATAATCGGCACTATAGCCTCCCTTGTGAACTTTGATATCTTTAGCTAGATAGGGGTTTACGAAACTAATGTTATCATTGAAGTTCTTAAGTCCAAATACAGTAAATCCGTCGAACAGAATCTGATTGTGTCCTGAGTAACTTCCCCAGATTATCATTTCACTTGATCGTTCACCGGCTGCCAATATGCCAGGTTGCAAGCGAAGAAAATTGAATATGGCGTTGTCGCCGTTCCCGGGGAGCCGGTAAGCAATTTTATGATTGAGCTGGATCACCCCGGCCTCCTCTCCCGATTGACCTGATCGCTCGATCCCTCTTCCTTTAATAACTACTTCCTGAAGACGTATCGTGGCGGGTTGAAGTTTTATTAGTTGGTTGCTTCCGGGAGAGAGCAGCGTATCAAGTTTATAGTATCCCAGGTAGGAGATTCTCATTGAAAATAGGGAATCATCCCTGGTAGTAAATGAGAAATTTCCATTGAAATCAGAGATAATTCCTTTTTGGTTGATCAACATTTGCGAGTACGGCAAGGACTCACCTGAAAGATTATCAATCACTTGTCCGGAAACACGGTATGACTTGCGTACCGGGGAGGGCTGTATCCTGTAGATAATGAATACCTCCCCCCCTTTTTCATAATTGAGAGGCAGGTCGTGTAAGAGATAAGCAATGGCTTTCTCAGCTGAGCTAAAGGACTTTTGCACGGAGACCAGGTATCCTGAAAGCAGTTGATCATCGAATGAAAGTTGAACCCCATGAGCCTGTGCTAAATTTATCAATACCTTATTAAGAGGAACCGAATCAGTGTAGATTGAAATTTCCTGTGCGAAAATTCCAGTTTGAAGAAATAGAAGAAGAAACAGTAATTTTCCCAAGGGCCTATTCCATTGGGACTTGATGAATTTGATATGTTTTTCCGGAGGTTTGTGCATACGTCAGATCAAACGGTCGGCACAGCAAAGTTAATACATTCTCTACCGATTCATCCAGGGCAAAGTTGCCAGAATAAAGATGAGATAAATCGACAGAGGACACTATTATTATTCCATATTGGCGTTCTATTTCATCAAAGACAAGTCTGAGTGGAGCTGAAACGAACATTAACAGGTTGTCCGTCCATCCTGGTGAATTTCGCTCATCATTCGTGGATATCACCTCCAAAATCCCGGATCCGGTCATGTGGGCTTGCTTTTTTGAAGTGAGAATTATTGAAGAATTTGAGGTCTTTGAGGAAACCTTCACTTTGCCGGTGTGACAGGTTACCCTAAATTCCATGTCCCTGGAGAGCACATTAAATGTTGTGCCCAGAACTTCCGTGGTTGCTTTTGCGGAGAGGACCTTAAACGGTTTTCCTTTTTCTACCTCAAACCATGCTTCACCATCCAGTTTGATGGTTCGTGCAATGCGCCACCAGTAAGGGTGATACTTCAATCTTGTCTGTGCATTCAATTCAATCCGTGTGCCATCCGGCATATGAAGTGAGGCATGTTTGCCAGAGGATGTAGCATTGGTAACCGAATAGAAGCGTGCAAAACCGGTCATAGCCAGCAGGAAAGCAATTCCAGCGGCCAGGGCATACCGTTGTCTCAGGGGAAGAATAGGTCTGACACTCTGCTCAGACTGACCTTTTTCCTGCAATTTGACCGAAATATCGCTCCAGACTTCCTCCCTGCTTTTCTCCCATGGTACGTCAGATCGGGAGGACAGCCCGGTTGTCAGATCTGCTGAATCATCGGGTGGCTGCGTATGTTTTTGATCCCTTTTCATCAGGTTTGATTTCTTTGCGCATAATCGCAAGAGCGATTGACATCCTTTTTTCTACGGTTTTTATGCTTAATGATAGCCTGTCAGCTATTTCCCTGTACGTAAGTTCGTCCATCCGGCTCATCAGGAAAACGATCCTCTGGTTTTCACTTATTTTGGTCAGGGCATTCTCATACTTTTTCTGCAACTCCTTATAGTGAATCTGATCTTCGGGATTTTCCCAGTTCAGATCGAATTTTAATTCTTTCTGAATCTCTTTATAGACCCTTCGCCGGCGTGAATGACTTACAAACAGATCGCTTGCTATTTTATAAAGCAAAGCTCTATTCTTACGGGGTCCAAAAACCAGCTTTTTTTCCCAGACTCTCATGAAGGTATCCTGAGCCAGATCTGTTGAAAGTGCCGTGTCCCCCGATCGGAAATAAAGATACCTTCTGATGGAATCAAAATGAGAGTCAAACAAGAATTTAAACTGTTCCTCAGTCACTTTTTCTTCTCCTGGAATTTAATGCAATGTACTACTATGTGAAAGAACTTGCTATTTCAAGAGGCCGTTGTTAGATGACCTCCTCTGTTTACCACCAGCCATTATGTTTCTTCATATGCTTCTCTTTTCTATGGAATTCTTTTTTAAATCTTCCGCTTATCAGTTCAATCTCTTCCGATTCTCCGTCTTTTGTTACCACAGCAATGTTATCGCATTCTCCCTCACCAAAATCGATGGACATCGCCTCGCCTTTCCTGGTGATTTCAATGACACCGCTTAAAGGAAACATGCACTGGCGATTGAGGAGTAAATCGTCGGTTATTGTTCGTTCATATGTAAGTTCGTCATTGACCATGATGGTTCCACCACCACTTTTGGTAAATATATCATCTTGAATTTCAGGGGTTTCAAAACCACTAATCCATACTTTTGTTTCACTGTATTCCCTGATCACTACGACTGTTTCACCTCCGGATTCCCTGGTAGAAGTCAGCACCCACTGAGAGGTTATTACCCATTGATCCTCACTATTTAATCCGGCATTCGTAATAGTAGCTGTCTTTTCAAGATGTCTGTTTCCAATGGAAACATCCTCGAATGTGATAGTGTATGTGGCACCAGGTGAGGTAATTGTGTCTGTCATATGGAGTGTAATAACACCTCTCTTCTCGAGACCTGCCCTGCCGGTACACCCATCCCCATAATCTATAATAATCTCTTTTGGAAAATCTTCACCATTCACCGTCACTGTTGCACAGGAAGGAAAATGCATGCCGAAAAACTGGTGCGGTCCACCCACCACCATACCTCCGGTAAACATATTAGCCCCGAATCTTGCGGCATTTATATCTCTGTCTGTTGACTCTGCAGATTTAAGGATAAAAACTTCATCTTCGGCCAGGGTGATTTCATCTCCTGTACCATCAAAGATAGGAACGGAATTTTCGCATCCCAGGATCATTGCTGAAAGGATGGCTCCGGCTATAAGTATTGCTTGTTTTTTCATGGTTCTATTGATTTTAAATGAATAAAATATGCAATAATTCGCACTTCTATACATATACCGAACAAGCGAAAAGATACCCTATCTTATTTCTGGATTTTTTTAAAAGAAATGACTGTTCCGGATAAAAATTGCCAGAACAGTCATCAAATAAGGTGTTAGCCAATATTATACTATGGGCGAAGGATGGTTCTTAAGAACAGCAGTGAACTTCTCGTATTCATCGGCCGACAGCTCATAATCGGCAAGTTCGCCGTTAAAGAACTTTTCATATCCCACAAGATCCATTAGACCATGTCCGCTGAAATTGAACAGGATCACTTTTTCTTTTCCTTCCTCTTTGGCTTTATTAGCTTCCCGGATCACTCCAGCTATCGCATGTGTGGTTTCGGGTGCAGGAATAATACCTTCTGAACGAGCAAAGGTCACTCCCGCCTCGTAGCATTCCAGCTGATGGATAGCCAGAGGAGTGGCCAGACCCTGATTAACCGCGTGGCTCACCAACGGGGACATCCCATGGTAACGCAATCCGCCTGCATGGATGGGCGGTGGGATAAATCCATGTCCCAACGAATACATAGCAAGCAAAGGAGTCATTTTTGCAATATCACCATGATCATACGCAAAGGGTGCTTTGGTAAGAGTTGGGCAACTGGCAGGTTCGACAGGAATAATGTCTATTTCCGCTCCATTGATCTTGTCAAGCATAAAAGGAAAACTGATTCCGGCGAAATTGCTTCCGCCGCCTGCACAGGCAATAACCACGTCGGGTAACTTTTCATTGAACTTCTCCAGTTGCTTCTTAGCTTCCAAACCGATAATAGTCTGATGCAACATCACGTGATTCAGAACACTTCCCAACGAATAGCGGGTTTCGCCGGTAGGATCGGTAACTGCCGCTTCAACGGCTTCACTGATTGCAATTCCCAGACTACCTGGTGTATCGGGGTGCTCAGCTAACACGTTCCGCCCTGCCTGGGTTTCCTGGCTCGGACTGGCTACGCAGTGACCACCCCAGGCTTCCATCATCATTTTTCGAAATGGTTTCTGATCGAAACTAACCCGCACCATAAAAACCTTGCACTCCAGTCCAATAAGAGAGCAGGCAAATGATAGGGCGCTTCCCCACTGACCGGCCCCTGTCTCGGTGGTTAATTTTTTTATGCCAAATTCCTTGTTATAATAGGCCTGGGGAATGGCAGTATTTGGTTTATGG
The DNA here is from genome assembly GCA_964500835.1 of uncultured Bacteroides sp. Lineage (GTDB taxonomy): Bacteria > Bacteroidota > Bacteroidia > Bacteroidales. The sequence goes on along the minus strand of CAZCQL010000054.1, from coordinate 10,758 downwards.
CTTCCGGCTGGTGAGACACTTTCATTCTTATAATAGATCCTGGCTGGTGTCCCCAGAGCGTTTTCCAGGGCATAAGCCCTAACCAGTGGAGCAGGACGCCACATGCCTAACATTTCTAGTACTTTCTCCGGAATATCAATCCATCGTTCGCTGCTCACCTCCTGTTCGATCAGGTTCATGGGAAAGACCGGAGCCAGCATTTCAGGTCCAACTGGACCATCGGGCCCCATAGGTGGATTCATCGTACCGGGAAGATCTGCAGCAATGTTATACCACTGTTTAGGCATTTCATGCTCTTCGAGGAAGACTTTTTTCACTTTGCTCATGTTATTCAGTTTTAAGGGTGAGAATTATGTCATAAAAAAAGGGGCAGTTGGTAAACATGCCCCGGGGGTATTCAATTATTATTTAAGATCAATGCAACTCGATCATTGCCCACGAAGCACTTCTATGGTAGTGCTACCATCGCCATCGCAAGCTATCGGTATTAGTGCAATCACTCATAGATCAATTATATATTTTCTAAAGTAGAAATAATTTTTAAATGTCCAATCTTCAGATTCAATATTATTGAATTTTAATTCCTGTCCCCTGAATCCGGTGAGCGCATTATCTTCGCTGAGCTCGTAAACTCGGTTCCTCGCGGTTTGCCGCGAGGAGATTCAATTGATCATATTCAATTTAATAGACTGGATTTTTCCAGGCTTCAGAGGGCTCATATTTGCTGGCAGATGCCCACTTGATCCCTCGTTTCATAATTTCCAAAGCTTCCGGTACCTCAAAAACCTTCATTACATGCCCCAGGGAAGAGTAAAATACCCTGCCTTTTCCGTAATTCTTTTTCCATACCACTGGTATGGTGCACCCTTCAATCCAATCGGCATGATCTGCATTGAATGTGGTGGTTGCCAAAACTTTTACATTGGGATCCACATGCATATAATACTGTTCGGTGTGAACGTTAAAATCACCAAGACCCTTTGTAACAGGGTCAGTTTTATCAACTACCTGAACACTATAATCAATTTCGCCACCCGGATGGGCGACCCATTGTCCTCCGGTCATAAACTGGTATGCCGGGTTGTCCCGGAAAGCATCACAAAGTCCTCCATGCCATCCTGCCAATCCCGTACCCCCTTTCACGGCCTTTAAAAGTCCTTTCTCTTGTTCCTTGGATATAGTTGACATGGTAAAAATTTGAATCACCAGATCAATTCCGCTCATAAATGCTTCATCGGTGTATGGATCGAGTGTGTTGGAGGTCTCAACCTGGGCTCCTTCGCTTTCCATCCAAGGTTTAAACAGGCTCACTGCTTTCTCCGGCTCATGGCCAAACCACCCACCAAAGGTGAATAGCACTTTTTTTCCCGAGAGAGAAGGCAACCCCGGATTTACTAACATCGGTTTAGTTTTCGTGAGATCCTGAGCTTTAAGCCCAAGAGTAGCTCCCATGGCAGCAGCAGCTGAACTGGCCAGGAATTTGCGGCGATTGTAGGTCATCAGATTGAAGTTTTGTATAAAAATAGGAGAAAAATATTAAACACAAAAAAACCCTTCGCCAGGGCGAAGGGTTAAGATTAATACAAAATGCCCTGGTCAACTATATAAGTTTGACATTCACTGCATTTAATCCTTTTCGTCCTTCAGTAAGCTCGAAAGTTACATCATCATCTTCTTTGATCTTGTCGATCAGCCCAGATACATGGACAAAATACTCTTCGTCAGATTCGACGTCTTTAATAAACCCATAACCTTTGGATTCGTTAAAGAATTTTACTTTACCTTCTTTCATTGTATAAATTGAAATAATTAATAACCCTGCAAAAGTAATACATTTTAATTCCAAAAACACAAATAGTTTGATAACATTTCATTTTTTAATTTGGAATCATGTAGAAGAAGACGGCGATAAAGTGTGAAATTGTACCTGTTATGACCAATAAATGCCACACCAAGTGATGGTATGGAAACTTACTCAATTTATAGAAGGCGATACCTATGGAATATGATAATCCACCTATAAGTATCCACAAATTACCCATTATAGGGAGCCTGTGTAACATCGGCACAACCGCAATCATGATCAACCATCCCATCAATGCATAGGATACCACATAATATGTATTCACACCTGATTTAAATTTACCAGGTCGTAAAAGGATTAGGATGGCCCCGCTGATGGCAAAACCCCATTCGATGCTAAAGATTACCCATCCAAGGACTCCCCTGAGAGCGATTAGGGCAATTGGGGTATACGTTCCTGCAATAAGAAAATAGATGGCGATTCTGTCCAAATTGAAAAAGAGATTCTTTGCTTTTCCCATAGGGAGAATGTGCGTTAATGTGGAAGAAAGATAAAGGACGATCATGGCGGTTCCAAAGATCGAACTGGTTGCCACATGCCACCCGTTTCCGTTTGCTTTGGAGTTGCTAACCAATAACACCAGTGCGGCTACCGCCAATATTGCACCTACAAGATGAGAGATCCAATTTGCCAGTTCTTCTCCTCTCGAATACTTATTATTTACTTCCATCAATAAGTTTTGTTCAAAAGTAAACATGTGATGGCTGGCAGGTGATTTGCCAATCCCCAAATGGACTATTTCGTCCCAAAATAAGTATATTTGTTTCATTCAATGTCTGAAGAAGGCCTTATCTACTCCATGAAGAAAATTCTGATTCATATTCTCCCGGCCTTATTGCTGTCCGGTGGTTTATTTGCACAAAATGCAAGGATAGACAGCCTTCTGGTATTAACCAAGGTGGAAACAGGAAATGACCTGGCCAGGATTTTCCATCTGCTGTCCCAGGACCTTAAAGAAATAAATACCGATAGCGCCCTGTATTTTGCTAATCAGGCAGAACTTCTGCTCAGTAAAAGTGATCCTGAAATTCTTATGCCTTACGTATACAAGAACAAGGGTGATATTTACCAGCTGAGGCATGTCTATGAGCGGAGCCTCTCCTACTACCACAAAGCATATGATGAGTTTATTAAATTGGAGATCCAGCAGGAGATAGGAGCGTGTGCGCTAAGTATTGGTAAGATACATTATGAACTGGCCAACTATAGTGAGGCATATTCTTACTATTTACAAAGTTTGCATGCCTATGAAAAAGACGGAGACAGAGAAGGGATCGCATGGATGGAGAATAATCTGGGAACGGTTTCTCATGAAATGGGGAACTTTACCGATGCAGAGCAGCATTATCTGAATTCCTATGAAATATACAAAGAAAAGAAGAATGTAACGGAAGTTTGCAGAGCTTTATGCAATCTCGGATTACTGCAATATGACGAACAACAGTATGACTCTGCACTTTTCTATTTTGTGGAAGTGATGGATAAGATAAATTCCGATACATTGGTTACAGAGGAGGAGCAGTATATACTTACGGGTGTTTATAACAATATGGCTCTGCTCTATATTGACCAGGGCGAACACCAGATGGCACTTCAGTATCTGCGACAGGGACTAACACTCGCCAACAGAAAAAATAATCAGTTTGATATTGGCACTGTCTATACGAATCTTGGTTCACTCTACGGAGAGATGAGGCAGCAGGATTCGGCCCTGTACTATCTTCATCGCGCGTTAAGAATTGCCACTTCAAGAGGATTCCGGCATCTTGAGCTGGAAGTGTATGATGAGTTGGCCAAGCTTCATGCAAGGTTGGGGAGCTATGGCTCGGCTTATAACTGGTTATTGCGGTATGATACCGTATATAAATCAGTGTTTAATGAAAGTCAGTCGAAACAAATCGCCCAGCTGAGGGCACGGTATGAACAAGAAATTTCCGAACGTGAGATTGAACAACTTCAGTCGGAATCACAGGTTCAGCGTACCCTCAATAAAGCATTCATCATTTTTTTTGTCGTGATTATTGCATTGGTGGTTATCATAACCATTAATCTCCGTTCAAAGAAAATCACAAATCAACAATTGGCTGAGCGCAATATTCAGATCTCAAATGCCATTGAGAAATTAAGTAACTCTGAGAAGGAACTTCAGAAATTAAATAAATCCAAAGACAGGATCTTCTCCGTGGTCGCTCATGATCTTAGAAACCCTGTCGCAGCAGTAACTGGTTTCTCTGAGCTGCTTTTTGATAACTTCGATCAATTCTCGGTTGAAACACAAAAAGAGTACCTTTTGCAGGTATTACAGGGCACCCAACGCATACAGAACCTGCTCGAGAACCTTTTAATTTGGGCAAGGTCACAAATGAAAGCAGTCAAGTATGAACCGGAGAATCTAAAGATGAAGAGCGTGGTGGATGAATGCGTAAAAGAGCTGAACGCCAACCTTGACCATAAAAAAATAGAATGCCTGATTAAAATTGATCGAAGATGCATTGTATTTGCTGACAAAGCCATGATTAATACTGTATTCCGGAACCTGATCATGAATGCCATCAAATTCAGCTTTCCCGGAGGCAAAATACGGATCACCACTGAAAATGGTTCTAATACCTGTAAAATTTCAGTCTCAGATGACGGGATCGGGATTCAGCCTGAAATACAGGATAAGCTCTTTGATACAAATGCAGTAGTCTCCACACCGGGAACTACCGGTGAATCTGGATCGGGACTTGGCCTGGCAATCTGCAAAGAATTCCTGGAAAGAAATGACGGGGCCATACAGGTTGAAAGCGAACCGGGAAATGGCTCATCTTTCATTGTCAGCCTTCCTATTTCATCCGAAGAGTAGCCTACTTCATTTTATCTTTGAACACTTTTTCAAATTTAGCCACCTTTGGTTGGATCACTACCCTGCAGTATCCCTGATTCGGATTATTTTCAAAGTATTCCTGATGATAATTTTCTGCTTTATAAAAATTCTCAAAAGGCTCCACCTGAGTAACTATGGGATCACTCCATATTCCAGCCCTATCTAAATCCTCTATGACTTTTTCGACTTGAGAACGTTGATCTTCATTGTGGTAGAACACGATGGACCTGTATTGTGTCCCGATATCAGCTCCCTGCCTGTTCAAGGTAGTTGGATCATGTGTTTTAAAAAATATCTCAAGCAATTCCACGTACGTTATTTGTAGGGGATCAAAGGTGATTTGAACTACCTCTGCATGTCCCGTTTTGCCTGTGGTTACTTGTGTATAAGAAGGGTTCGCCACATTTCCTCCTGCGTAGCCCGACTCCACCATCTGAACACCCAGTACACGATCGTAGATCGCTTCCACACACCAGAAACAACCGCCTCCAAATGTGGCTAATTCAGTTTTCTCCTGCATTTCAATCCTACCCATAGATGCTCCTGTAAATATTAAATTTACAAAAATAAGTATTGTGACACGTTTCATTTTTTTTGTACATGCTATGTGTTATAATAACAGAAACTCCTCTGTTTTGTTTGAGGGTGGTAATCATCGGTATTTCGTTGTAACTTTATATCATGCAGCTGGCATCCTATTTTAAAACAAGGGAGAACCGTTCGGTTCAATGTCTGCTCTGTCCGCACCATTGCATTCTTGTGCCCGGTGAGTATGGGAAATGCAATACCCGGGTGAATAGATATGGAGAATTATTCACCGAGAGCTTTGGAATCCTTTCAGCAATTTCAACTGATCCGGTGGAGAAAAAACCACTGTATCACTTCTACCCCGGGAGATCCATTCTTTCCATTGGAAGTTTTGGATGTAATTTATCCTGCGACTTTTGTCAGAATTGTGAAATATCCCAGATTGATCCTCAAATCCTTACTCATCATCCCTCCAGGGAACCTGAAGATATAGCGAATATGGCATTGCTGCACCAGAACAACATTGGGCTGGCATTTACCTACAATGAACCCACCATATATTATGAATACATGGTCAGATGTGCCGCATTGGTAAAAGAAAAAAATCGAAATAACGTGATGGTGACCAACGGCTATATTAACGGACCCCCGCTGGAAGCTTTAATCCCCTATATTGATGCATTCAACGTAGATCTTAAATCGTTCAGAAATGATTTTTATCATAAACGCTCCGGGGCAACTTTGCGACCGGTATTGGATACCATACGGAGAATCGTCCACTCCGGACGACATCTTGAGCTGACTTTTCTGATAATTCCTGGTTTCAACGATTCTGAAAATGAATGGAATAACATGATAGACTGGGTTATAATGAATTGCGGGGCTGATACAATTTTACATGTGAGCCGGTATTTTCCGAGGCACAAACTGAACAAGCCACCCACTCCGCTGCAGACTATTCAACGTTTCATCGAAATGGCTAAGGGCCGGATTCACTATGTATATCCTGGAAACACACCTAATCTGGAAAGTCATACCAACTGTCCCCAATGTGGGAACTTGCTCATCCAGCGGGAGCTTTATAATGCCAGAATAACCGGTATTACCGATAATGGGAAATGTCAACAATGCGCTTATGTCATTCATGGAGTATTTAATACTTTTTGATCATGAGGAGAAGAAATGCGGTGGTTGAAGGTAGATTCTACCCCTCCACCAAAAACAAGATTTTTGAGCAAATTAAGAATATGGAGGCTGCCAGCCGTTATCCGCTTGGAGAACTATGGCCTGAGAGAATTTTAGGGGCAGTACTGCCACACGCAGGGCATTTTTACTCCGGTTATCAAACCATACCCTTCTTTCAGCTCATGAAAAGGCTTAGAAAGTATCCTGATACATTTATTATTATACATCCTAATCACTCTGGTTTTGGTCTGCCCGTGGCAATCGATGATGCAGAGGTGTGGAGTAATTCCATTGGCGATGTATCCATGGACCTTGAATTAGCCAGGGCAATGGAACTTCCATTTGATCGTCTGGCACATGCGCAGGAACACTCTGCAGAAGTAATCGTTCCTTATTTGCAGTATTATTATCCTGCAAACAATTTTAATATCCTCCCAGTTTGTATGTTGGATCAAAGTCTTAAAAGTGCATCTCTGGTGGCATCCAGGATCGGGGTAGCCACTGAAGAAACTGGTCGCAATGCAATGATTATTGCTTCTTGCGATTTTTCGCACTTTCTTCCTCCATTGGATGGCCAGGTGCAGGATCAGAGAGTACTTGACAGCATACTTTCAAGGAATCCGGAAGAGGTGGAGACTGCTGTAAGGGAACACCATGTTTCTGTATGTGGTTACGGACCCATCATGGCACTTATGGAGTATTCAATCTCCTGTTATTCAGAGTACAAGATTGAAATACTTGCCAGGGGGCACTCGGGAGAGGTGATAGCTTCCCGGGATGTAGTTGATTATATTTCAATGGTTATGTACCAATGAACATTTCGAGGGATGATAAAAAGCTGTTGTTGCTGTTGGCCCAGCGGGTTGTCATCAATTGTCTTATGCCAGGAAAGGCAGAAAATCACAACCTCCCCGACCCTGTTGATTCACTTCAGGTGAATTGTGGTGCTTTTGTGTCTCTCTACATTATGAAAAAGCTCAGGGGCTGCATAGGCACCTTTTCTGAGGAGGAGACGCTCTACAATAACATAAAGAATATGACTGTATCTGCAGCCACATCAGACTCCAGGTTTGCTGCAATAGAACCTCATGAACTGAAACACCTCAACATCGAGATAAGTGTCCTTACCCCAAGGTGGAGGATCTACAATAAAAATGAAATTATCCTTGGGAAACATGGTATTTACATCGAGGATGGAATAAAGCGGGGTACCTTTTTGCCTCAGGTTGCCACCAACCAGGACTGGTCGGTGGAGGAATTCCTGGGGAACTGTGCCAAGAATAAGGCTGGTATTGGCTGGAATGGATGGAAAACCGCTCGGCTATTTATTTACGAGGCCATTGTTTTTAATGCGTTGGATATGGGCCAGAGTGTTCCGATTCCTTAAAAATACGAAAAGATTCGTATTTTATTTGAAAATTTGAATTTCAACTCATATATTTGCTACGAAAGATTTCGTACATTCATGTTAAAGCCAACTGAGTCCGAACTGGAAATTTTGCAATTACTTTGGGAATACGGTCCTCTCAAAGTACGTCAGGTGAATGACCTTCTCAATAAGCACCGAAGTGTCGGATATACCACTACACTTAAGATTATGCAGATTATGGCAGATAAAGGCCTGCTCTCTAGAGATACAGATCATCGATCACATGTGTATGCCCCTACCCTGCCATCGAAAGAAGTGCAATCGACCATTCTTGATCACATTCTGAAGACCGTGTTCAAGGGAAGTCGATCAAATCTTGTCATACAGGCCCTGGGAAATCATTCCGCCTCACGTGAGGAATTAGAAGAAATCAGAGTGCTCATAGATAAAATGAAAGCCGAAGAGGATGGTAATCTTTGAAGCATCAGCAAATTGGACTGTCGCACTTGGAAAAACTTTGCTGCACAGTATGTGGATGGGGTTATTTCTTCTCTCCCTCCTGAAAGTGCTCCTTAATACCATCCCGGGAAGGTATTCCAACACCAGGTATAGAATTGCGACGGCTACGCTTGTTATTTTTGTAGCTTCCGTGATCTCCTTTTTCCTTGTACTTTATTCTCCGGTTCAAGGTAAATCTTTTGAGATCAGAACGTTAGTTAGCGATCGCACGATTAATCCATTTATCACATTCAGTGGTGACACGTATAATAGATCTGCTGTACTCTTGCTATGTACCTTAAGCAGTTACCTCTATTTGTGTGGATTTATCATCGTGTTGATTCGGTCATCTATATCCTTTAAGCAGATCCGGGGATTGAAAAAAGAAGGTTCTGCCATTCAGGGAGAATGGTACATGCGCTTCCTCCAGATGAAACAAAGCATCGGGCTTCGCCGGAATGTCATGTTCCTGATCTCAAAAAAAATTACCATGCCGGCAATAATGGGTGTTCTCAGACCAGCCATTCTGGTTCCTGCAGGGATGCTAACAAATCTCTCGCTCCAACAGGTGGAAACCATCCTGATGCATGAGCTATATCATTTAAAGAGGCTCGATTTTCTGGTCAATCTTATTCAGCTTTTGATCGAAAGTCTATTTTTCTATAATCCGTCGGTATGGGCTCTCTCTGAAATGATAAGAACCGAGAGAGAAAATTGCTGCGATGACCGGGTCATTCAGTCAACCGGAGAACCGATCATTTATGCGAGGGCTTTATTTCAACTGGCAGCACAACACCAGGTCAGAAACAGAATGGTCCCGGGAGCGTTAGGGGCAAATAAATTCCAACTTTTTCGTCGAATTAACAGAATTTTAAATCAGAAAACCATGAAAAAAAATATTCAGGAAAAGATTGTGTCTCTTCTAATGGTAGGCTTGAGCGTCATTATTCTTCTTACAGTCACAGGATTCAGTGCAGGATTTTCTATCATCAAACATCATCATTCCAAAACAGAAATGACCCCTCGATTGATGTCCCGAACACTTTCCCAGGTCCCGGAACCTGAGCCGGTTATGGTTTTAGATACGATTCCCGGTTCGAACACGGATGCGCAGAGCAAAATGAAATCAGTTGATATTGATAGGGAGATTGAAGATGCGAAAAATGAGGCTGTGAAGGAGTCAGTGGAGGTTGAACATGCAAAGCAGGAAGCGTTAGAATCTATTGATTGGGAAGAGATTAGGAAGGAGATGGAACATGCAAAGCAGGAAGCGTTAGAATCTATTGATTGGGAAGAGATTAGGAAGG
>CAZCQL010000054.1:956-1038 GCA_964500835.1 uncultured Bacteroides sp. | reverse complement strand
AGATGGAGCATGCAAAGCAGGAAGCGGTAGAATCTATTGATTGGGAAGAGATTAGGAAGGAGATGGAGCATGCAAAGCAGGA
>CAZCQL010000054.1:0-856 GCA_964500835.1 uncultured Bacteroides sp. | reverse complement strand
AGCGGTAGAATCTATTGATTGGGAAGAGTTAAAGAGGGAATTAACAGATACACGGATCCATCTTGATTCCTTGAAGGGGGACCTTGATTTTGACTTCGATTTTGATTTCGACTTTGATTTCGACTTTGATGATCTAAAGATTGCGATGAAGGAATCTATGAAGGAACTTGAAAATATAGACTTGGATGAAATCAGGAATGAGATGGAAAATGTGAAGATCCACCTTGATTCTGTGTTTGAGAATATTGATCAGGAAATGGATATGGATATGCAGCATGAAGCGGAGGGCGAAGAGGCCTCTGACTAATTTGAATATTTGGTAATTAGAATATATACTTTATATTTGCTTCTATAGACGCAGCACAGACTACAACCAGATAGTCACTAACCCTAAAACTGCAAGTAAAATCCCGGTTCATTGATAAACCGGGATTTTCTTTTTACGTCTAAGGAACTGTACCACTTATAATTACAATACTTTTAGGGATGGCGTATTATTTACACTTCCGGTTTTTGGCATTGAATTTGAATTTCAATTACCAAAGATGTATAATATTAAATCCGGGAACTCATGAAAACTAGACAATATATCATCGCAGGATTGATTGCACTTATTTTTGGAACAGCTACCATTCAGGCACAATCCACACGCCGCGGATCTGCTCAAGAGAAAAGAGAAAGGACTCCGGCAACAAGAACATATACAAAAAAGTCTTCCACTCCGAAAGCACGTACCACACCACCAAGCCGTCAGGTTCAAAAACAACAGACACAGCGTCAATCCAGGGCCACACAACCAAGCCGTCAGGTTCAGAAACAACAAACACATCGTCAATCCAGGGCCACACACCCCACC
>CAZCQL010000053.1:35094-37063 GCA_964500835.1 uncultured Bacteroides sp. | reverse complement strand
CGGCAGGCTTTTGCCCGGTTTCCGGACCGGTCTTCAGGAAGAGTTTTTCACTCTTCATCACCTGTCCCTGCAACATGGATACACAAATAATGAATCCAGCTGCCAGTGAAATCAATTTTGTGTTCATCATTGTAAGACTTCCTGTTATCAAATATCTTTCAAAACCTGCACCTCAGTGCCAGCATGGAAGCCTGCACCTCATGATCATAGTAGGATTTTATGGAAATACCTTTTCCATCGCCATGAAGCGGTTGATTCATTTCGGTAATCATCATAAGTATTTGTGGCCACACCCCTTAGCCAGTGGGGCTGTCCGGTTTCCCTTGACAAGCCAAGTCCCGGGAAGACCAGTGATTGAAGGACCAGACTTTAGACAACAGGCATAATTTGAAAATTTATTAAACTTTGGTTCTGTCGCACCTGTTCACCCATCCACTATATTATTCAGATATTTACGTTGTCTGATTTCAATATTGGTAAATGATCTTTTTTATCCATAATGCTGAGTTAAGTTTTGTGCCAAACGAAGAAATTAATAGCTTTACTTCTATAGATGCGGCAGAGCCGATTATGGCCTGTTATCTAAATACTTTTATCATATGAATACAAACCGTATTTCAATAATCATAAGTATTTGCACATTATTTACTGTAATATCCGGGCTTTCAGCACAGATCATTCCGGTAAGCTCGGGATACAACCAGAATATCGAATGGGAAAGTGTGTTTACAGACGGTCCTCCGGGAAAGGTAAACAGGGCCGTGGTGGATTCAGACAGTAATTATGCCGTAATTTTTATGCCGGATGATCAATCCCGGATTCATAAAATTGATGGAAATAGCGGTGAAAGGATCTGGACCGTAACCTTAGAAAATACAGCCGGATTTGGTATTTCTGAGATCAATGATGCCGGACGTTGTGATTACATTGCCAGCGGCGGAATAGGTGAAACGCAGGAAAGATGGGTTGCCAGACTTAACGGTGATGATGGATCTGCCATGTGGAGTAAAACATATTATTCTGATGGTGGATCGTGGGAATATGATGCTGTAAGAATGACCATCGTCGGGTCTGATGGCTACATCTATGGTGCCGGCTTTATAAGAGGAGAGGAACATCAAACTATCTTCATGGATTATGGTGGCGAAGCTGCCGTGATGAAAATAGATCCGGGCAACGGCGATGAGATCTGGACCCATTCAAATCCAACTACAGCATATGCGTTGGCGCTGGTTGAAGCTTCTGATGGTCATCTTTACTACGGTTCGGCAGTGCAGGGCGAAGATCTAACTCTGACAAAGCTGAATAAAGAGGGCCGTGAAATCTGGACAAGAAGTTTACCCGGTACTGATATGATCATTCCTTCCGATATGGCTATCGATGTGGGAGATACCATCTATTATGGGGGTCATGCCGGGAGAAGAGGTGCCGGCCATCCTTATGACTACTCAAGTGTAAAACTGGATACTGCAGGAAATGTGTACTGGGTCAATCATTATGCAAACCCCCGTGGTTACAGCATGAATTATATTCGCAGTGAATTATATGGGATAAAAGTCGGGGCTCATGGTGTTTATCTGTTTGGAGGGACAGGAGATGAAAACGAAAGCTACAGTGTGACTAATCCACCATTTACATCATCAGATATCTGGAACGGCTGGGTGATCATAACGGACCGGGACGGTCATATAATAAGAAGCGATGTATATTGTCAGGATAAAGTAAATACAGCCACCGAATATGGCTGTATTATTGATAAGGGATATGTCATATTTAACGATACCGACGCACAAGGTGATACTGAAGTTGGTGTGTTGAAAATTGTATTTGACAGCATTCCGGGAAGTGGCGCTAAATATGCGTTAACGACAAATTCAAGTTCCGGAGGATCTGTATTTCCGGAAGGAATAAACAGTTGTGAAGAAAATACTTTTGCACCCATTGTGGCTACAGCTGATGAAGGGTATAA
>CAZCQL010000053.1:0-34994 GCA_964500835.1 uncultured Bacteroides sp. | reverse complement strand
GTTGTGAAGAAAATACTTTTGCACCCATTGTGGCTACAGCTGATGAAGGGTATAAGTTTGATCATTGGTCCGGGGATGTCAGTGGCTCAGAAAATCCCAAGGCAGTAGTCATTGACGCCAATAAAAATATAACTGCAAACTATGTGATAGCTACAAGTTCAACTCCAAAACTTGCAGTGACTCAAAACATTATTTCTTATCCCAATCCAGCCAAAGGTGAAACCATTACGATTCAATTCACAGATGTTGAATGCATGGTTAACATTGAATTATTAGATGTAGATGGCCGATTGGTACTTAGTAAAAATGAGCTTTTAGATGGAAATCGCCCCGTCCAGTTACCAATTAAAGAAATACATAGTGGTATCTATATTTTATCCATAAGCTCGGATCATTTCAGGCATAATCAAAAACTGATAATCGGATAGTACATATAAGAGACTTATTAATCGATTCCAAATAGTTGAATATCATGAAAATGATTACCTTTTCATCTCTTCTTTTCCTTGTTCTTTTGTCATGTGGTAAAAAAGGATATAAAACTATATCCCGGGAGGAATATGTAGATAAAATGAAAGCAGCCTGGATAGGTCAGATGGTTGGCGTGGGTTGGGCAGAACCTACCGAATTTAAGTTTGTCGGTGAAATTATTCCTTCCAGTGAGATCCCGGAATTTGACAGCAAAGTAGTTAATGCATTCGGACAGGATGATGTCTATGTTGAAATGACCTTCATCAGAACCTTGGAACAGTATGGCATCGACTGCTCGCTCAGGCAGGCAGGAATAGACTTTGCCAATTCTGAATATATGTTGTGGGGAGCCAATGAGATGGCCCGTGAAAATTTGCGATTTGGCATCGCTCCTCCAGAATCGTCACACCCGGAATATCACAAAGGTGCCGACTGGATTGATTATCAGATCGAAGCCGATTTCTCAGGGATTTTATGCCCGGGCATGGCCTGGGAAGTGATCGCATTAGGTGAAAAATTCGGCAGGTTGATGAATTATGGTGATGGGCTTTACGCCGGTCAGTTCATCGGGGGTATGTACGCTGCAGCTTATTTTGAGAGCGATATTCACAAGATCATTGAAGCAGGCCTGGCCTGCATACCCTCAAAAAGTCAGTACGCAGAATGCATCAGGGATGTTATTAAATGGCACGAAAAAGATCCGGTAAACTGGGAACATACCTGGCAGCTGATTGAAGATAAATATCGGAACGATCCCGAATATCAAAGATACAAAGCTGTGAATGACAACTACTGGGTTGAGATGGATGCCAAACTTAATGCTGCATATATCGTCATGGGCCTGTTATACGGGAAGGGCGATATTGATAGAACCATTACCATATCCATGAGATGCGGCAGAGATTCAGATTGTAATCCTTCCAGTGCCGCTGGAGTACTTTTCGCTTCGCTTGGAATGGAAGGTGTCGACAGAAAATATTATGAGCAGCTCAATTATGAAACGAAATTTTCCTATACCGATTTCAATTTCGATGAACTGGTTCAAACTTGTACAAAACTTACTGAGCAGTTTATTCTCAAAGCGGATGGGGAGATTTTAGAAGGACAAGATGGAGAAATCATCTACAAAATTCCGGAAAAAGCCGTAATTCCCTCCGCATTTGAGAGAAGCTGGGAGCCCGGGGCCTTTGATCCGGCGAACAGGTATACCAAAGAAGAGATTTCACAAATTAAATACTACCCGGCCCAAAAGTATGAAGAGCACCTAGATACCTGGGTACCTGACTCGTGGAAAATTTCCCATTCTGCAAAATCCGGCAAGGCGATCTCTACATCATGGAAAGGGAAAGAGGGAGTGATTCGAACTTCTGTGTATAAGAAAAGCAGGGGTCCTCTGATTTACATTGATGGGGTTGAACTGGAAGAAGGAAAAAAGCATTTCCTTAGCTTTTCAGTCAGCCACGAAGATGAAGGCAGCTGGGATTTGATCGTAGATATTAACGATCGTGAACGGATAAGGGAAGCGATAAACAAGGAAAGCTGCCCTGATGGTTGGAAAGAATACAAAGTTGATATAAGCGATCTTGCAGGGACAGAGGTTTATGCTGAAATCAGACAGGAATACAATGGCAATGAAAAATCAACTGCCTACTGGCATGGACTAACTTTTACCAGTGAGTAAGCAGGTTATCTTCTCATGCCTTTACTTCAATATCCAGGGATTCTGAAGATTGCATGTCGATCCATATAAGCAGTTTATATGAACCATCAGTATCTCTTACAATGCCTTGTTTGCAATCAACCTGGTTTTCATCAATGCTAACCCGGGCTTTTTGTTTTGAGTTCCAATGTTTGAAGATCATGCAGAAATTTTCTACGGGGTTATCTTCATTTGCCAGTAAAGTCATGGCTATCTCATCAGCTTCTTTTTCAAAAATATAAGCACGTTGGGCTTTATCGTAATTCCCGGTGCACCCTTTTACAGCGCTAAGAAGTGGAGGCTGTATCCACGATTTAGCCTGTGGTTTAGCCATAGAAGATTATATACGACTTGCATTAATCAAGAACCTTTATGATTTGTATTCTAACCTGCATTTCATCCGAATTTCATATATTTACTGTAGATTATTAATTCTGAGTACTAACTAAAATAGCTTGATATGAAAAAACTTTTTACACTAAGTATTGCCATTTTTTGTGCTGTAGCAATAAATGCACAACTTTCAGAATCTGGAAACGGATTTCTTGAACTCTTCGACTATCCTGATGGGACCGTTTACGACAGTGTTGCCTATGTAGGCATTGGAGCTGAATGGGGGGATACAGCTGTCATTGAAAACGGGATGCTAAAATGGGCTCTGGCTGATTCAATGGAAACAGCTATTGGCTTGTGGGAACTTACTATGGATCTTACGGGAAATACGGATATTACATTTAAGTACCAGTTCCCTGCAACTGCCGAATTTGGTATTTGGATTGAAGACAATGCTGGAGGTGGAGGCGAATTATTTCCAGATGATTTTATATTGGGATTAGATCAGATGATGGATTACACGTTCGATGCATCTGCTATTGATGGAGTAGATTTGTCAGATGTCGCAGAAATCTGGATCATGGGTTCCACTGCAGCCGCAGGCACATTCTACCTTGATAATCTTGTAATTGGGGACGGGTGGTCATTGACAGGAACATCAAATAAGGTTGTTACTAGCAGCTTGCAGGTATATCCAAACCCTGCTACGGAAGAATTTAGAATTGACGCCGACATTAAATCACTGGTTATCTATAATTCTATTGGCCAGATGGTAAATTCAGTGGAAAACTACCAGAAGGGATCATCCGTTGATATCAGTAGGCTTGGGAAAGGTTATTATATAATCAAGGCTGATGAAAACACTCATAAATTTATGGTAAAATAGTCTATACCAGTACAGAAGAAAGTTCTAATTAAGCCCAAATTGCATCACACTTCATGCAATTTGGGTTTTCTATTTGACGTAGTGGTAATGTTGGAAGGTTTAATAGCAAGACAGGAATATGTGATGTATCTACATTATTTTTTATTTTCCTGCATAGTGTAAGACCATCCATTCCTGGCATCATCAACCTCATAATAGCGATTAAATATAAACTTCTTTGAATCTGGAAATCGAATTACTATATCCGCATATTCTCCACTGATCTTATCGTCTCCATCATAATTAGTGTAATACGCATTGAAATCCACTTTCTTTTCAAAATCTTCACTACAACCGACTAATAACAGAAGTATAAGGAATGGGAAGATGAAGCTGCTTATGGGTACGAATGTTTTCAAATTCACTAGTCGGTAAGATTAAGTCTTAAATTTAATCTTTTTACTGACTCTCTTAATTTCAAGGTAGGTTTCAGGAATATTTGTTTGGATTTGATCTCCTCATCATTGATCAGGCTGAATAAAAGCCGGACTGCTGTCTTACAAATATCATTTACGGGCTGCGCTACACAGGTGAGTGGTGTTGAAAGGTAATCAAGATAGGGATGGTCATCAAAAGCAATCAGGGATATATCCTCGGGTATTCTTAAATTGTATTCTTTCAGCGCTGATATACAACCCAGTGCAATGGTGTTGCTCATTGCGAAAATGGCCGTTGGTTTTGGCTTGTTTTGCAACAAGAACAATGTTTCCGTATATCCGTTCTCAACTGAAAAATCATTGCCGGAAATATTGCTGGTATTAATCCCTTCTTCCTCGAGCGCTGCCTTAAATCCTTTGATCCTGAGTTTGTTCGGCATAGAGGATTCTATTCCCTGGATACATGCAATGTGGGTATGCCTGTTTCTGATGAAGTGCTTCGTTGCCTGGTAGGCCCCCAGGTAATTATCGGTCGATACAAACGGGATCTCCAATCCATCAATGTACCGATCCAGGCAGATTACCGGTATCTTTAGGTTTTGAGAATGCCTGAATGGATCCGGACTACTGCCGCAGGGTGCGATGATGATCCCTTCGACATTCCTGGAGCTCATCTGTTTAAGCTCTTCCTCTTCTATTTTCGGGTTTTCATTACAGTCACTGATCAAAGTTGCATAGCCCATTCGCTGCAATTCCATATTTATCATGCCGGCGATTCGGGAAAAATAGGGATTCATTAAGGAAGGAATGATCAACGCTATGGTCCTCGTCCTGCCTGATTGAAGATTTACAGCTATCTGGTTGGGTATATAATTGAGTGCTTCGGCTACTTCAACTATCTTCTTCTGCGATTTTTCACTAATCCGGTATTGTTTTGCCTTACCATTCAATACTCTTGAAACAGTCGTAATGGAAAGGCTGGTGCTCTTCGCAATATCTTTAATATTTGTCTTCCTGTGATCCAAACCTCTTCTAATACAGGATGTGTGGTATTGAATGCTTACTTAATCCCAGCTTCACAAAATAGATACCTTTGGAGAGATCAGTCAGATCAATGGTTGAGATCTTATTCTGCATATTCCTCATTTTTACCACTTTCCCGGTTTGATCATAAATGGTAATCGTTTGATTTTTCTGTTTCAGACTTTTTCTATTTTCAATGTGTACTATTCCAGATGAAGGATTCGGATAAATGGAAATATTTCCAATCTCCTGGTTGGACTTTGTTCCTGCAATGAAGCTGCTTTCAAAAGCACCCGCATCCGGTGCCTTACCCTGCGGTACGGGATTTCCGTCAAGGTCAAATGTATACCTGGATGATTCTGCCATATCGACGGCAGGACTTCCCTGGAGTAGGTGTAAATTACGCTCTTCATAATTTACAAAAAGAGGATCGGCAATAATCTCCCCTTCCTTAAGGGTATATCCTTTTGGATTGGAGAGGCTGTTATCCGCCGAAAAATAGATATTATCACTGGTGGATGACCCGGGATTTTCCCACTCGAAGGCTGTTACTCCATTTGCCAGGACGAAAATATTATTGCGGACAGAGGCCTCGGGAATGCGGTGATGAAGACTGATACACCAGTTATAATCCGTATTTGCTGGCAGTACCCTGAAAATAGTGTTGTTTTCAATAATTGCATCTTCGCCAATCGGCCCATCAATAAACCACTGGTAATCATCACTGTAATTATAGCAAATTTCTATGCCTCCCCAGGTGCAATCGCCGCATTCAGAGTCATCGTAGGATTCAAGAAAACCTTCGTTTCCAAGACTGATATTATGATGTATCTTCCAATTTGTATGAATTCCCTCATCGTCCAGCTCGATGGCACCCCCATCAAAACCAAAGTTGTTTGGTGCAAGGAAACCCTCCATGCGGTTATGTGAAATTTCACCATTGTATCCGGCCCCTACAATTGCCATTGGCCCCCACCATTCATTGATTCCACCACCCGGGGCATGCATATAGTTATTTGTAACGAGTACATCGTGCGCATATAATCTTACTGCCACACGACATCCCTCGAATTCACAGTACTGAATGAGTAAATGATGCTGTTGCCGGTCGAAGGAGGCAATACCCGCCACAGTGCGAGGTCCACTAAGGCCACAATTATTTATGTATAAGTTTTCGATTGTGATATAACTTGCCGAAATGCGAATTGCATTGCCATCATTTATCTCGGGATCAGGATTGCTTATGGCAGGCATCTTACCCGATCCGTATGCAGAGAAGACGATTGGTCTTTCCTCTGCACCGGAAGCAGTAATCTCGAAGGACCCCGACCAGCTTGAACCCCGCTCAAAAAATAAGGTATCGCCCGGTGTAAAACTGTAAGCGTTTAAGCTATCGAGGGAGATCCAGGGTTTTTCTGCACTGCCATCGCCACCCGCTGAGCCACTGATTGAAGAAATATAATA
Source organism: uncultured Bacteroides sp. (assembly GCA_964500835.1). Classification (GTDB taxonomy): domain Bacteria; phylum Bacteroidota; class Bacteroidia; order Bacteroidales. Next base: position 28,702 of record CAZCQL010000053.1, on the reverse strand, counting down.
ATTCATTGGTGTGTCTGCTATTTTCCCATGCAATGAACAAACAGTCGCCAATAAGCACAGCATTAATATTCTACTTATGCTATTCATAATTTTTTGTAGAGGATTATTTCCTTCATTTTAAAAATGATTGCTTCATCGTCCTTGTATGTATAGATCCTGCGATTGTTTTTAAATAGCCCATGATACAGTTATAAAAGTGACTAAACCATGTTGGCTGTTAAATAAGTACCGATTGGCCAATCAGTGAATGCACGATTCTTAAAAATTAGATTATGGTGTCATTAATTAGAATTAACAAGCACATAGTCTTCCATCGAGGTGTAGAAATCATCCAGTATGCGCTCCGTATCAAAGTTTTCCCAAATCGCAATCAGATGGGGATTGTCGGGTCTTTCAACCCAGGTGTCATCTACATATTCAGGACTGGGGATCTTTGATTTAACCGCCCAGTCCGGATTTTTTACAATGGCAACTGCAGCCATGTCAAACAACGCTCTGGAAGGTGGATCCCCATGATACTCTTCAATATTTCTAAAGAGACTGATGGAATAATCTCCGAAACTTGTAAACTCATTTCCGTGACGGCCTGAAACCGGTGTTGAAATGGTGGGGCCTTTTCCAGGCATTCTCTCTTCAATTTCAGAGAGCAGGGCTCTTACGGCATCCGTGCCGGAAGGTTTGTCATACCGAACCAGGACGATCTCAAGATCTACTTCAACATCCAGCACAAATTTCATGGCTGCGATATCATTGACCTGGTTGTATTCTCCGGGATCCGGATAGTTTGAGCCGAGCCAGACAATTCTGACCTTATCTGCAATAGATGGATCTTTCTTTAGTGCAAGTGCAATATTGGTCAGCTTCCCAACCGGTAATAATACCAGCTTCCTGTCTGAATTAGCGTGAGCTCTTTCAATGATGAAATTGACGGCTTCCATACCATCAAAATCAGGTTCATCCAAATGATCTTTTATCTCTTCAAATGATCCATTGGCACCTGTATAAATGTCTATTTCACCATGCAGATCACACAATTTCACCACACGTTCAGCTTCTTCATAATGTTTGCTAACATCACCGCCGTTACTGGTCCTGTTTACGGTAATTCCTTCAACATCAAAATAATCACCGTTAAAGAGCATATATGCGATGGCATGCTGGTCGTCTAATTCATTGTTTGCATCGGTATCAAGCAGTACCCTGATCTTCTCAGGTTCGCTATCGTATATAATAGCTCTTGCCACTTTTAGCTTAGTCCCGGATGACTTGGCATTCTTTTCGTCCTTGATCACCAATTTGATCTCATGGTCTCCCGATTCCAGGTTCATCACGTGTGCAAGGTGCGCGCCGTTCAGCCAGCCATCTCCGGCTCCCCAGCCCATCATTTTGTAATAAAGGTCCTTTGATCGGTGAAATTCTCCATCTACATAAATATCGATCTTTCCACAGTCCATATCAAACCTGCCCATGATCACGGCCCCGGTACCATCGAATTTGAACGTAACTTCAGAGCCTGCCTGTTCAGCCTGTTTTTGTTTTTCCTCAGACTCCCACTGGTTGGCCTGTTGAACGGTTTTCCAATCGCCCTTCCATTCCCAGTAGGCTTCATCGTCAACGGTTACTTTTTCTTTGGGAAAAACACCGGGAAATGATACCTCAAGTTTAGCGGGCACCGATTCCTGTTTTTTAATGTATAGCATGCCATCTTCTATCTTACCTCCGTTTTCTACTATTAATTGTTTGGCATAGTGCAGGGTTCTGTCCACGGCTATGTGGAAGGAATAATCGGTGAATATGAAGAGGGAATCCGCAATTTCATCGATATAGCCTGTCCACTCAGACGGGATGTCATCGTATCCCAGTATGATGCCTAATACTCCGCCACAGTTGGATGGATTGCAATCGGAATCTGCTCCGCAGCGGGTGCTGATTTCAAGGGTCTTACTAAAATCCCCTTCGCCGTATAGCAGTCCCATAGCTATAAAGGCTCCGTTGAGTTTGGCATCGATATTAAATTCAGACAGGGCACAACAGATGTCCGCTTCTCCCCACTTATCATAGATTTCCTTCCATGTTTTCTTCCAGTCATCCGGATTTCTTTGATAGCCATCAATTACATCGCTCAATATCTTGTGATACTGACTCTCTTCGGGCAATGATCTCATAGCGGTGGAAAGCACTTTCTTTATGTCATTCTCAAAATAGGCAGCTGCATACAAAGCGCTGACAAACATGCCACCGTAAACTCCATCCCCATAATTCATGATGTGGCCTATTTTGTCACAGATCTTATTTGAAGTTTGTGGCATGCCGGGGCTCATCAGGCCAATGTAGTCGGCTTCAATCTGAAAGTCGATATCATCGGCATGCAGGTTGTAATCAGGATGTCCTGATTCCGGAGGCATGATCCCGTTCCAGATATTCATTCGTGCCCCCCTGTTTGCATGCCAAAGCATATACCCGGCATTAGCAAAAGCTTCCCCGAACTTCTCTACAGGGGCATCCATACCATATTCGTCCATGGTCATCATAAAACTCATCTGAACATAGAGGTCATCCTGACCGGTGGACTCTCTTAACGAGGCTGGATTCCAGCGGATAGGATCTTCGTTTATAACCCCGTTATATGCAAATTCTGTGGGTGCACCATAGGAAACGCCAATCATTTTACCTGCCCACCCTCCGGCAATTTTGTTTCGGAGCTCATCTACGGGAATTCGCTCGTATTCGTCTGACTTACAACCAACAATGAGCATGGCCGAAGTGATTAGCGTGAAAAGAAATAGCCTGTTTTTCAATTGTCAAAGTTTTAGTTGATTTCTATAAAACATTACATTGAGCCTGATAGCATATTGTCGATCTCTTCCCGTGTGGGAGCTGAAGGTTGAGCACCCATTCGTGTGACAGACACTGCGGCAGCGGCATTGGCAAAACGAATCGCTTCATCCAGTGATCTATTTTCAGCAATCGCTACTGCAAGTGCTCCATTAAACACATCTCCGGCTGCCGTGGTGTCTTTTGCTTCAACTTTATGACCACCAATAATTTTAGTTTCATCCCTTGTTGCCAGAAGCGCCCCTTTGGAACCTATGGTTACGATAACCACTTCAACCCCTTTTTTATGGATCAGTGAAGCAGCCTTAATGGCATCGGTTTCATTCTTAACGCTCAGACCGGTTAAGATTTCCGTTTCCGTTTCATTAGGTGTCAATATGCTTACAGAATTTAGCAATTGGTCGCTCAGTGGTCTTGCCGGAGCAGGATTCATGATAGTTTTTACCCCGGCATCGAATGCAATTCGTGCTGCTTTTTCAACCACTTCAATGGGGATCTCCAGCTGCATAAGCAGCACATCGGCATCCGAAATAATTCGTTGTGCTTTTTGAATGTCCGATACAGTCATCCTTAAATTTGCACCGGAGGCCACCGAAATACTGTTTTCTCCATTTTTATCGACCAGAATTAGAGCGATCCCGGTAGCAACATCCGGATCTTTTTTTACATAATCCACATTGATACCATCTCTGCGAAATCCCTCGATAGACTCTTCTCCATACTCATTTCCAACGCATGAAATAAAAGAGACTTCTCCACCTGCTCGGGATGCAGCAACAGCCTGGTTGGCCCCCTTGCCTCCGGCAGCTTTGTAAAATGTACCTCCAAGGACGGTTTCTCCCCGGTCGGGAATTTTATCTCCTTTGATGATTAAATCAACATTTGAGCTTCCTACAACGACGATCTTAGGTGCCATTTTTATTGCTTAGATGTTTAAGTGTTTCTCGCAATGATTATTAGAGCCAGCCCTATAATAAAAAAGGCAAACATAAGCCCTAATAAGAAATTCGTACCTTTTGGTGAATCTTTAAATTCTTTCCATATAAAAACTCCCCAGAGTGCAGCTATCATAGTCGCCCCCTGGCCTAAGCCATATGAAATGGCAGGTCCAGCAGTTCCTGAAGCGATAATATTGAAAGACATGCCAATGTTCCATATTGCTCCGCCTAAGATTCCAATTAAATGTAATTTCAAATTTCCCCGGGTGACGTAGTCAGAATACTTCACCGGCTCTCCATCAATGGGTTTGGCCATTAATATGCTGTTCCAGATAAAATTTGATAAGAACAGGCCCATCGAAAATATTACTGCTGCAGTATAGGGTGTTAATTTACCAGCCTCCGGTGCGACGAAATCAGTAGCCATTGAAGCAACAACGAAACGATAAAAGAAGCCCATTAAAATACCTGCAATAATAGCGATTAGCAATCCCTTGGTAACATTTTTCCGGTTTGAACGGGAGGCTTTTTTATAGGCGAGGGCATTCATAATTATGGCCATTGCCACTGCTGCAACTCCGATAAAAAGAATCAGGGGATTGCCAACAGGAGCCTTTATGTAATTAACCACCACGCCCCAAACCAAAGCAATTCCAATCCCTACCGGAAAAGCTACCGCCATTCCTGCAATATCTATAGCTACCACCAAGAGAATATTCGCCAGGTTGAAGACTACTCCGCCTAAAAATGCGGACCAGATACTTGATTGATCAGCTTGCGCCAGGTCCGGGATGAAACTTCGGCCCTCATCTCCCACACTACCCATTGTAAATGCCAGCAGGAGCGAAACGATCAATACGCCCAGGGCATAGTCCCAGTAGAACAGCTGAAAACGCCATTCTTTGCTTGCCAATTTTTGAGTATTTGCCCAGGAACCCCAGCAAAGCATTGTGATAAAGATCATGATGAGGGCAACAAAATAGGATTGAATGACTACCATGTTTTTTTAAATTGATTGTTATTTCAAGAATGCATACCTATGCTTAGAAGCCTTTATCAATGAATTCAGGCAAATATTAGTCTGTTCATCATGCAGGGTTTACCATCCTGGATTTTGCGGCAACAGGTTTGGATTCAGATCCAGTTCATACAACGGTATAGGAAACAGTTCATCCTTTCCTACCCTGAAGTTAGCAAAAATAGGGTGTCTGGCAATTACAGCACCGGTCGCAGGAACAGTAAAATCCTCTGCTACCTTTGGTCCGTATTCTCCCCACCGTTTTAAGTCAAACCACCTGATATACTCACCACATAGTTCCACCAGCCGTTCATGTTTTATTTGCTCCCTAAAATCAGCCTGGCTCAGTTCTCTTCCAGCGGTTATTTCAAGGTCATTCATATTGGACCTTGCTCTCACCATATTCACATATTGATGTGCTTCAGATGTTTTCCCATTTTCATTTAATGCCTCGGCATACAACAATAAGATATCCGCATACCGGATGACAATCATATCCTTGCCACCGTTCTTCCATTGCACATAACCGCTTCCATTGTTGATCTCATCCAGTACCGCATCGTTTTCATTAAACTTATAAAAACTTGCCCCGGTCAGTATTTCTGATGTATTCGCTACCCACCAGGTCCAGGTTTGTCCATATAAGGTCGCATTGCTGTATTCGGTAAACAGGCTTACATCCATCCTTGGATCATAGTTGCCTTGCTTATCCGCTTCCACAAGATAGGATCTGACAGCAAATTCGGAAGCCAGCTGATCAGCCCAGATGCCGATACTTGAAGGACCAGGTGTATTTATCCTGAAATACCAAGCAGCGTCTGTCTCTTCCTGGGGTCCATTATGCACGAAGTTTACCTGGAAAATTACTTCCTTGTTTCCTGTAGTAAGCTCCTCGGTAAAATTCGATTCATAATCTGCATTAAGCGCATACTCATTTGATCCAATTATCTGACTAAGTATAGACTCGGCAGCAGCGTAATCGTTCTGCTGCATATGAACTTTGGCCAGCAAGGCTTGTGCAGCACCCCTGGTAATCCTGCCGAAATCCGACTGAATATATGTAGTAGGTAACACTTCTATTGCGTCCGTCAGTAAGTCCTCTGTAAAAGTCCACATTTCTCCGGGCTCTGCTTTTCGAGGCCTGTCATTTGCCCCTTGAATACCATCCACATAGGCTATCCCGTCTCCATAGGCGCTTATAAGATTGAAATAAGCCAGTGCGACCAGGAATTTTGCTTCACCGATGATCCCCTCGATACCGCTCACATCACTATTCTCACCTCGTTCTATAACTTCGTACGATCTAGCAATTAATGTGTAGAGATCGTACCACAGGGTTTCGAGAAATTCATTGCCCATATCTGAAGTAAAGTTTGCCAGGTTCAGAGGTTCTCCAAGTTCCCCGGTAAATCCTTCATCTGAAAGAAGATTATACGTTTGTTGAATCTTACCACCATACGTTTCACCGCTTTGCAGGTAGTCGTAAGCTCCAATAAGTCCCTGGTAGAAATCATTCTTTGATTGCCAGAAGCTCTCTTCCGTAGGTAAGTTAGGATTGATCTGGTCCAACTCTGTACATGCTGAGATGCATAGCACAATACCCAGCAAAATTGTTAAATATCTTTGATTCTTCATTGTTACTTATTTTTAGCTTTTTCCATCAGAATTTGAGATTAATCCCTGTATTGAAAGTCCTGATGTTCGGGAATCCTCCCCAGTCGACTCCAGGGGCGAGTATATCACTTTCAAATTCAGGATCCATGCCTGAATATTCTGTAAAAGTCAGCAGGTTCTGGGCATCAAGGTAGACAACCAGATTTTTCACTTTTTGCCAAGGGACTTTGTAACCAATCCGAAGATTCTTAATGCGTAAATAGGAAGCATCTTCCACAAACAGGCTGCTGGCAATATTATTCGGACTTCCAAAATCAGCCGTTGGTCTTGGCTCGGTACCGGACCCGTCAATATATGGATCGTAATCTCCAGTATAACTTGTTATCGGACTGGTATTCATCGCATATTTTATGGCATTGAAGACGTCTCTTCCATGCACACCCTGGATGAATAGCGAGAATTCGAAATTCCGCCAGTACGCATTAAAATTCAATCCATATTGCAGGACCGGGTTTGGATCTCCAACAATGTCCCTGTCGTCACCTTCACTGATGTTTCCATCTCCACTGACATCACGGTATTTTGCATCACCTAATTCCGGAACCTCACCAACAACAGTGTATTGATCAAATTCAGTTGAATCCGTATAAATTCCCTGGTAATCAAGTGTATAGATCTGGCCAATAGGAAGTCCTACACTTGTATTTGAATGTAATCCGGGCATATCTCCCATAGGAAGATAGGTAACTTCATTGCTGGAATGGAACAGGTTCGCTGACACATCATACTTAAAAGATCCTTCCATAGCGCGATATCTCAAGGAGACTTCCCACCCTGATCTATCCATGGTAGCCGCATTGACGATGGTCGTTGCCCAGCCACCTTCACCGGCAGTACCTGGAATAGGGGCTGCAACTAACAGATCTTCGAGTTTGCCAAAATAGTAATCTCCAATAAATTCAAATCTTCCATCGAAAAGTACCAGGTCAAGCCCCAGGTTGGTTTCCTTCAGTGTTTCCCACATCAGGTCTTCATTGACAATAGCTGCACGCACCGCTCCGATTACGCTCCTGTCTTCGTATCCCAAATTGTAATTCGCTCCGCCTATCGATCTTGAGAAAATCAGGGATTGATATGCATAATCATCAATACTGGCATTACCAACTTCCCCGTAACCTCCCCGCAGTTTTAAATTATAGATCAGAGGCACATCAAAAAAATCTTCTTTGCTGATATTCCATCCGGCAGATACAGAAGGGAAAGTACCCCACCTGTTCATCTCAGGAAATTTTGAGGAACCATCGGCCCTGAAATTTGCCGTTACTAAATATTTATCCGCATAATTGTATGTGAATCTTCCCAGGTATGAACGGATCGTGGATGTCAGCTCATCTCCATAGGTTGTGATATCCTCAGGCGCAGCTGTGGTTGATGAAATCTGGAAAAAAGGATATACTCCCGGAAATCCTCCATGAATAGAAATTCCATTTTGTTTAATATTATATTGCTGTTCGGTATGGGTAGCCATTGCTGAAAATCCATGATCACCAATTTCCTTGTGGTAGGTCAGGCGGTTCTCCAGAAGAAACATGGAGCTTTGAGAATTACTTTCTTCCATACCCGAGAGGTGGACAAGTTCTGTAGTGATCTGCCCTCCTCTTTGATGGCTTTGAGAATATCCCAGATCAGCATCGGTAGCTAAGTTCAACCTGTATTCCAGGCCTTCGATAAGATGAATATTTGCGAATATATTCCCAATAATCCGGGTGTGATCCTCGTGGCCGCGGGCCATTTCCCGTATCCCAACCGGGTTATACAAATATATTTCAGCGTCCTGAATCGTACCATGCCCGTATCCACTCAATCTCGTTGGATCATATACCGGAATTGTTGGAAACATCATCAGGGCCGTATTGATAACTGCATCTCCCTGTCCCCCCATCACACTCTGCGCATCAAGCACCTGTTGCCCCTCCTTGCGCGTCCTGCTTACCGCCAGGTTCTGCCCTATTTTAAGTCTGCTGCTCAGGTCATATTCAGAATTGATGCGTGCTCCGTACCTGTTAAACTGTGTTCCTAAAATTGTACCAAACTGGGTAGTATTGGTCAGGTTAAGATAAACTTTGCTTTTCTCGCTTCCGGAGAAAACAGACAGATTATAGTCCTGGGTCAGTGCAGCATCATTAAAAACTTCTTCCTGCCAGTCAGTATCCACACCATGAGATATATCATCGGACCAGGTCTTCCTAGGGTATCCGGCATTGTCGTAAGCAGCATTGTGAATCCTGGCAAATTCCTTCGTATTTACCACATCCATCTTATGAGGAAACTGCTGAATTCCAACTTTAGCCTCAAATGAAATCACAGGTTTACCTGCCTGTCCTTTTTTCGTTGTGATCACTACTACTCCGTTTGCAGCCCTCGATCCGTATATTGCAGATGAAGACGCATCTTTCAGTACCTGGATCGATTCGATATCTGAAGGATTTATATTGGGACTGTCTTCAGTGGGAACTCCGTCAATGACATACAAGGGATTATTGTCACCGAAAAATGATACTCCGCGTATGGTCACATCACCTATTGAACCTGGTTCACCGCCTGTCCTGACAGTTACACCGGGAACCCTTCCCTGCAAGCGGTCTGTAACGCTGGTATATGAACTCTTAGTAAGGTCACCGGTATTCACAACAGCAACGGCACCTGTGATATCCTGTTTCCTCTGGGACCCGTAACCGACCACAACTACTGATTCCAATTCAGAGATATCAATCTCAAATGTCACATCAATTGTACTCTTATCTTCAACCACCACCTCCTGGGTTTTGTAGCCAATGAAACTAAATATGAGGATCATGTCAGATCTTGGGACAGCTATGGAATAATTTCCATTTCCATCGGAAATTGTACCGAGGTTTGTTCCTTTTACCTGGACAGAAGCACCTGTCACTGCTTCCTGCGATTCATCTGTAATTTTACCAGTGATGGTAACTTGTGCATGTGCATGATGAAAGCAAAACAGTAAGACTGCTATGCGTAATGTGGATCTTATGCATTTTTTCATAATTGTTGCAACTTATAATGTAAACTTGTTGAGTCTAATTAGTCAACAATACCAAAATTATCCAGTCTGAATGAAATGGGAGCACTTGAAGTTCCGCCCCAGATCTCCAGGCCGTAGTATCTTATTTTTGAGGGATCAACAGGCATTTCCCAGAAGCTGACAAAATCTGCCAGTGGAATTACCACCTCCTGCCACTCTGTGCTATACTCCAGGTCCAGGCTGCTAAAATAGATTGCACCGCCAGTACTCCAGCCTGTATTGACATACCACAATCGTATATCAACAGCTGCCGGATCGCTATCTTCGTCCCAATGCGTCCCGGTAAATTCAGGGGCTATGAAATAGCTGTAATCGAATCTTAATTTTTTCCCGGTGAAATCATAGTCACTGTCAAGTTTATAGTCAATCCAAAACCATTGCCGGTCGACTTCATTTGTAATTAACAGGTGATCATTATTAACCAGTTGAACATCAGGAATCGGAGATTCCCAATCATAGTCCCATCCTTCCACAGTTAAACCCGGAATGGGATGATCAAAAATATGACCTTCGCCAAATCCGTTAAAATCAAGAAATCCTGCCGTAACATTTCCAGCATAATCCGCAGCTCCCCAAATGCCTTTCACAGTGACGGTAAATGTGGCTTCTACCTCGTGACCTTCGTGCCCATCAGTGGCAACAACATGTATATCTGATGGTCCGGAACCTACTTCAGTTATTGTTAAAACACTGTTGTCAAGGCTGATTGCGATTACAGTATCGTTGCTATTGCTAACCAGATAAGTGACTATCTCCCCTTCCTGATCTGAAACGTAATTGGCAAAATCTATTTTGTGGGTGCCGAAATCCAGAGGCAGGGCCAGATCATTTAATCCTGTTATCACAGGCGGCTGGTTCTCAACAGGAGGAGGACCGGGGGGTTCGTACTCGCAGCCTGTCATTATGATTGCAAGAGGAAGCAAGCAAAAAACTTGCGTAATGGACCTTTTACTTTTCATGGTTTGAATACTTTATAAGTTATAAATAGGAAGGCTTTAAATTTTCCGAACAAACGTTTGCGCTTCTTATCCAAAAAAAATCAGATGCAACTGACTTTCGATTAGAGACTGGGATTAGCATGTCAAATCTGCAATCAAGATATATTTTATAATCTATAATTCCAAGGCCATACAGGTGTGGCCGGAGGAATAACCGTTTATGAGAGCTTCAGGGTTCTGTCTGATAAATCCAAAGACAGATTTCAATTTGAGGCAGTTCCATAGGCTGACTTCATCTTCCAGGTATTTACTTCGCGGATCACCAGGGATTTGTCATTGGTGAAAAAGCTGAACTCCGGTTTCTCGCGCATTTCTTTATTGGCGTATGCAACAGCCTGCCGGTCATTCGCGAAAACCTCCACCAGGTTCTTGTCAATGAAAATCCTTAGGGTCAGGTTTTCATCATCCTTCAGCTTAAAGGGGGGGTTGATGGCTCCTATACTCAGTGTATTGCGGTTTGCTCCGGCTGTGATACTTATTCCTCCCTCACCCTTCTCATCCCCCAGGAGCCTTATCCCAAAATTGTCCGGCAAGGGTGCTTTAAATGTTACTTGCATCTCGATGGCATCCCCGGTCATATCGTTGAGTCTGAATGTCTCATCTTTGCCGACTGTGATGTTTTCAACTGTTCGTTGATCGAAGCGCAGGGTTTCCAGTTCCTTAAGAGGCCTGATTCTCAGTATGCCATCAGCGGGTAATTCCAGCTCGCGAGGAAGTGCCTGCAGCCCGGAGGGGCTCGCATCAGCTGTTATCCAGGCCCACACGACCCTTCGCCCATCTTTTGTCTCAAGTGACTCAGGGGCGAAATAGGTAAGCGTCTTATTATCCGGGGCAAAGCCCGTGGGAGTCTCATCTGGAGCCATCCAGTTCATCAGGGCGTGGAATTCCGGGAGGAATTTTCCGTCCTTAAAATCGCCGAGATAGTAACGACAACCCAGCGCGTGACTGATGCACAACAACATCCATTTGTTTCCGATCCGGAACATGTTGGCACAGGAGATATCTTCGTACCTGTCCACATCAAGTTTCAAGGGGTAATCTTCATGCAACAATTTACCTATATACAACCAGTCCTTCAGGTTTTCAGATTTCAACAATCCAGGATCTTTGCCTCCCGACAGGGCATAGTAGGTGTCGCCTATCTGCCAGCAATCAGGATCCCATTGATCCATTTTCACCACATCCCCATTTTCATCCTTGGGAAGGATCACCTGTGGATCCGTCCATTCGTCAAGCTTGTCATCCAGCCCATACATGATATGGTTTCTGTCAGATCCCCAACCATGGTAGATCATGGCCGGTTTACCTTCCATGGTGAAAAATCCTGTTCCACTGAACATCCCGTGACCGGTTTTAGGGGGACCAAGCACTGTAGGTTGCCATTCCCAATTTATCATATCGGTACTGGATACATGTGCAAACATAAATCCATAGGGATTTTCATATATGTAATGCAGGTGATAGCGCCCCTTATAATAGAAAGCTGGATTGGGATCTCCCGGAAAAGCCACTCCGGGACCAGGGTGGGCAAGATGGTAAGTGGGCCAGTTTTCAGGTGGATTTTCCGGCCACTGCGGAGTTTCCGGAACATAGGTCCTGGCGGCAATCAATTGACTATCATGCTCCTTAAGGATCAATTTGCCGCTATTTATTTCCACATCCTCCCATACTCCTAAATTGTGGAATTCATATCTACCGGTTAGGTCGAGAACTTTATCACCTTCAAAATCCCACCACGCATAGGGCCCGATCCTGGATGATTTATTGGGTTGAAGTAACCTCAGCTCTTTTTCGGAGAGAGCCTCACTATAAATACGGGCATCCTCAATGGCACCTGAAACAGCTCCCTTGCCACCATAAAAACTTGGTCCGAAGACTACCATATTTGTTTGGCTGTTTAGCAGATTGATGTTTTCTGCTTCGTATTGTGCCTGGAGAACCGCATCCCTGTAGATAAGGATTTTGTTGCCGTTGTAAACAACAGCAATTTGCTCGACTTTGCCAATCCCGGGAGCAATTCCAGAGCTATTGCCGGTAACTTTCAGGCTGCGTTTATCCTCCTCACTTCCCGCGATCCATGAGCTTGTCTCACCCGAGAGGATGATGCCGTCAAAGAGCTCGCCATCCTGAAGGGTCAGTATACTGCCTCCATCCGCATCAAGGTTATCAATGGTCACCCACGAAACCAGAGTCTTATCAGTGTTAAATGGCTTCATCGTACACGCATATAGAACTAAAATGGAAATAAGAAATAGTAAAATACCTGGGACGGGTATTGGTTTCATGTGGCTGGTTTCTGGTTTATTATAAGACACCTCTGCAATTATCGCTTAGCTTCACTGTAATTCTGCCGACTTCAACAACGCCGGATGGATGGATTTCAAGTTCAAGGCCTGGACAGGTAAGCACATCTTTCCAACTTTGAATGGTAGTAGCAAAGAATTCAGAAGCGGATGGATCCTTCTCAAAAATGATGATTTCAAACCCTGCAAAGCAGCGCGGAATGAGCATCCTGTCGGAATGGCCATTACTCAGGGAGTACGGTAACAATGATCCGCTTATATCTGGATAAGGCCGGGGTTCCCTTGTCTGTCACTTTCAGAATCACATGAATGGTTTCTTCTTTCTCTACCTCAGGAGCAGTCATGTATAACCCATGTGCATTCTCGGCACCACCAATTGGCACAGATTTTTTATAGGAACCTGCCTCCGGATAGTTAAACCACAGAAAACTGAGGTTATCTCCGTCAGGGTCAGTTGAGCCACTGGCATCCAGACTAAAGCTCTCTCCCGATTTTACAATGAGTTGTTCGGGACCAGCCAGTAAAGGTACGGGAGGATGATTGGCATCTTCGAAGGACTGCAAACACCAGTCCATCCGGGCGGCGAAATCGTTTTGAAAGTCATCCCGCCAGCGCCACAAGGTCACTTTGTAGCCTGTAAAGGAGACGGTGTCTTTTCGTACTGCCCGTCCGTATTCACTGTGGCCGTAAGGGGTATAGGTATCATATGCATTTGTCCATATTTCCCTTGTCTCGGGTGCTATTTCTACCACAGATCCTCCTTTCTTCGTCTTGGAAAAATCCGGTTTGTACAATTCATAACGGCCACCCCAGCCTCCCCATTCAGGATGCTCCGGTGTATTCAGCCCGTTGGGTATTAATGCCAGCCACGAAGGTGTATCACCTTCCACTCCCCAGGCAACATCCGGGTATTCAGCCCCCAGAAGGCCGTGTCCCTGCTGGATGTTCCTGGCGATCCAGCTGTTGCTGATTGTGCTGTTGTTGATGCCATTCACAAAACTATTTATTCCGGTCCATGTGGCACTGCCGTAATTATCGCCCGGACTCACGATGTAAAATAGATCCGGGAAATTGTTCCTGATCCATATGCCGCTGTCGTCCTGGTCAGAAATGGTATATACCCTTAGTTTTGAGATTAGTCTTTTTGCTTCCTTCTTTGATTTTGTATGCTGAATCTTTTGCAAAGCCTGAGCAAGAGTATTCACGCCTCCCCAGACAGATATCCACAAGGGGCGCTCATCCTCTTCTTCGAGCACTTCCAGGATCCAGTCCGCACCTTCTGAGTATTTCCCATCAATGACTCCCTGCATACCATAGACCGGCGGACCCTTCTTAACCAGTTTTAGCAAGTCTTCTTCACCGGGATAAGCCGCATCATGCCGGACAAGATTCTCATGCACTTTGCCATATGCCTGAATTATCTTCACAATGGATTGAGGTTCCACACTGTTTTGATGCCAGCAGGAGGTGGTGGCAACCATTCCTTTTATATCTATTTCATTGGCATACAGTAATAAACGGACAAAGGACTGCGTGTCATCCGGATCAGCTTCTATATCGCTAAGAATTATGACCCTGTTTTTCCGGGCCTTCTGTGCACATATGGATTGAGTCGCAAGCACCAGTGAAAGCGCAATCAGAGAACCTAGGAATCTTTTGCTATTCATGGTTTCAAATTAAAATTCATGGTATCAAGGTAAAGTTTTTGGGTGGTTTTTTCGAAGGTAGCAAAAACATCGCGAATCTCAGCGTCTGTGTGATTGCCTGGCTCAACCTGACAGGAAGCCCTCTGGCGGTCTCACCTGGTTTAATACTGTAGCTGAAATGTGACAGGTAATTGGAAATGTGCTTTACTTTCCCATATCGTTTGCCTCGGGTAAGGACGCGATAGTGGTTGAAGAGACCTTCCCCGGAAGTAAGGGATCAACTGTCAGGTGTGTACTGCACAGGGACAAGTACTATGTAAGCGCCATCAAGAGGAAGGATTCCCTTCAATTCTCCGGTATGGAAGTAGTTAAAACCCTTTCCCCTGATATGGACGCCGATGCTGTGGGAGCAGAGGTAAACCTGAGACAGCGTGAGGCAGCACCGCGCTTAAATTACAGTCTGACAGCACAGGGTGGCTATAAAACACCCAAGAGAAGTACATGGGCAGCCATCCTGAATCCGGATTGCCCTACCATGCCTGGGACGAAGGTTATAATCAGACTTGGCGTCTATACCTTTTAGTTGATTTAACAAATTGCTAAAGCTTATGCATTCATTTATTCTCTGGAATAATTCTTCTTGGCATGACACCCTGTATTGCAACTTCCTCCGTTTTCATCTGATGTATACTCAATTGGCATCTCCCAATTGCCAAACCAGACGCTTTCCCTTATCAAATGTTCATTGACCGAACCATGCATTTCATGGCATACATTGCAATTCCGGCCTTTATCCCCATTAATGTGAACAAAATGCAGATTCTGATCCCCATTTCTGAAATAGGTAGCTGTAGAACTAATCTCAGAAGTTAAAATCTCCGATTCGTGGCAAGTAAAGCACAAGGCAAAGTTTTCGGCCTTTGCCTCTGAATAAAGCCCTTCAGGAAAAGAACCATTCAACAGGGAAAAATTCTCAGATACATGTGGGTTGTGGCATGCTGTGCACCCATCCATTTCAATGGCATAGTGAATAAATGTTGACTTTTCCAGCTGCTGACCTATATTTAGAATGTTCTTCTCGACTGTTTTTATGGTTTTGCTATGGCAGCTTAAGCATAAATCGTTCTCTTGCTCAATGAGCAGCATGCCTTGTTCAGATGCATGAGGTGAATGGCAATTCGCACATCCTTTCTTCTCATTTATCACTTTATGAATAACTTTTGCACTTTCCACCGTTGATTCCATATCATGACATTCGTAACAAAGTTCGGGAGATTTTTCTATCAATAATCCTGGTTGATCGGAACTGTGTGTTTCATGACAGTAGGAACAATCTTCCTCAAAAGGATAGTGCTGGTTTGCCAGCCCACTTTCCTCTTTCACTGATTCATGGCATTGCAGGCATAAATCTGGTGGTTCAACTCTCAGCAACCCTGAGTTATCTGACTGGTGAGGATCGTGGCAACTTGAACAGGATCCGTTTGCAACAGGAGAGTGTTTTACTGGTTTCTCTGTCATACTCATATCGTGGCATTCGGCACATATTACTGATTCTTGTGGTTGCACTAGCAGGAATTTGTTCGGTGACCCGTGTACCGAATGACACATGAGGCATTCACCCATTTCGGAAGGCATGTGTTGGTTTTTTTTTGTTGGCTCCTCATGACATAAATAGCATAACCCCGGCATTTGATCACCTAAATCAAATCCGATTACATTTTCCATGGGATGATCATTTCCATTAGATATGTGGCAATAATCACAGGCATCTTCAACCGGGGCATGCATAACCTCCTGTCCGGTCAGCGAGAAGTGGCATTCCATGCAATTAACCTGTGGTTGTTTTTTCGGAGTCACGGGTGTGTCTTTCCATAACTGACCTACAACACCGGTACAAATCAGGATAATTGCGCCGAACAATATTAGATTCTGCTGTTTCATGGACTGGTTTGTTTAGAACTTTCTGATTAGTTGGAGATACGCTCCATAATACTTCGTGATGTCATCTAAATAGTCTCTCAAATAAAGGTTTAACCCAACGGTCATAAAAAGTTGTCTGATAGAGGTTTTAAATTCGGTTTTTGCCGTCAGCAGGTCCAATTCAATTCCAGGTCCTCTCTGCTGGCGATAACCAATCATAATATCCACTTTTGTTGTTGCACTAACTGCATAAGCCGCCTTTCCCGAGAGGTCTGAATACTTACGGTCAATAGATTCCTCAATCATTTCATAATCCCGGATGTTACCGTGAAAAGAGACGTTAAACCGCTTAATCTGTTTTTGTATATTCACAAAATATCGGGTCATTTTAAATGGAGTAATGGTGCTGTTGTGATCTTCATATTCCGCGCCCATCTCAGTATTCCAAAAATTAACTTTTCCACCATAGGTATTTCCCCGGATGTAATTCAGTATAAGCAAATCCGATTTTTCTATATTCTTATAATCCATTAACTGGCGATAGTAATATAGCTCCAGCTTGTGGTTAAAGAGAATGAGATTAGCTGTTATATTTTTCGAAACCGCATCATATTTATATGATCCGGTTTGGGTAGCTGAATAATCTATATAAACTGATGAGTAATTGGAGATTTGGCCTCCTGGTATTCGCTGGATCTCTATATAGTCACCATTTTCTATGAGGAAATAATCAAAATCATTCTGATATACAATCGTACCGGTGATGTCGCGTACGATAATGGTATTTATGTCGATAAAAGGCCGGACTAGCAGGGTAATCTCACCATCGACCAGACTTTGCTCTTCTCCGATCACGTGGATTTCGACGGGATCGCTATCCAATTGATTCCGAAGTAATGAATAGTTGTAAGAAAGATTGAATCGTCCTGCAGGAATCTTTTTAGTATAGGTAAGATTAATCCCTGAAAGGCTCCTTATCTCCCTGTATAATGAATGATTTATGCTGGAATATTCATAGAAAACATGCGAACTAAGTGTATTAAAAAGCTGATGGTCCAGATTCACCGTCGCCTTGTTCTGATGAGATCGAAAGGACTGCTGCTCCTGGTTAAACAGGACATACGTTCCGCTAAACTTGAGATTAGCAGGGAGCTTCATAGTAAGGTTTTCCGTTGCACTGAGAATGTTGAAATTCTGGCTGCCCTTCCGGTTAAAGTTATATACCATCGACCGGAACATATACCGCTTGTCCTGATCAATGAATATGCTGTTATTCAATCGGAAATTGTTATTGATATTCTCTATCTCCACGTTGTTTGCATCCTGCCTGTAGTACTGGTTATTTGAATAATAAAGTTCGTGCTGATCGCGTGAGAAAAACGATTTTCTCGTAGAAGCTTCCAAACTACCCTGCTCCATCTGGTAAGTTCGGCCGGACTGAATTTCTCGTTGGTCCCATTTGGTGGAGTTATAGCGTACACTGAGGGGCAGAATGCGGTTATTCAATAACAGGGAGCTGCCCCAACGGGTGGTTACTGTTTTGAGATTTGTTAAATTCTCACGGTTGCTGAAACTGTCATTCCAACTCAACCATGAACTGAGGGTAATTGGTTTGTTGCTAAACAGGGTAGAGCCAAAATTAAGCCCTTTGAGGGTCCTTACTTCCGCCTGGTCCGGCGTAACCAGGTATTCATCCTGGTTGGATTCCGGATTAAACTCACCACCAAATTCAATTTGCAGAAAATTGGGATGCCAGATATAGCTCTTTGTATTCAGCATCAATCCACCAGTGTAATATTGACTTCTTTGATCCTCCGAGAAATCATTCAACAGGGTGTGTCTTTCACGGTACAGTCCCTTTAGTCGGACCTCTCCGTCCAGTGAAGTGAAATTCCAGAATCCACCCTGCGGAGTGTTGTTTTGTCCATAAGTGTTCATGGCCAACAATCCAAGAATTATATGTAAGTAACCCTTTACTCTCAAGCGCATTGAACTATACACTAATTTAACATATACCTGTCCTCACCCCCGTGCGGATTGTGGCACTCAATACATTCCCCATCTTCAATATTTAAATGGGTATCTCCTTTGAGCACCTGCTTGGAGTTATGACAGAAAAAACATAACTCCCGGCCTTGATTTTTAAGCAATTTCTCAGTGCCCTTGCGATGGGGTATATGGCATTGTGAGCATTGACCCCATGAGACGGGTCCATGTAATACTTTGTATTGATCAGAGAATGTGTCGTGACAACGGTAGCAGGCTCCCTTTTTCAGCAAGGAATGTTCATTGCCACCATGTGGATTGTGGCAGGCATCACATGCGAGTTCACTTGCGCTGTCATGAAATACACTTTCATAAAACCGCACAGAACCATGGCAATCCAGGCATAGATTCTGTCCGGTTCGTTCCAGCAATTTCTCGTTTTTCGATTTGTGAGGATTATGGCACTCGGTGCAATAGCCACCCACCGATGGGCCGTGCTCATTGCTGTACAATTCACCGAAGTTAATATGACACGTATAACAGAGTTCGGGTTGTGAAAGACTTAGTTTGCCCATGCTAGCCTTTTTGTGACACATGGAACATGCTCTTTCCCGGTAAGGCTGATGTACTATAAATTCAGGTTTTACCATCTGAGCGATAAGGCTGACAGAATCGGTAACAAAAGTCCCAGCGGAATCAGGATATGCAGAAAGACTATCCCTGTTTGGATTGGGAACCCCATCGAAAAAAAAGGAAAGGGTGTGATAATGTTTTTCGACCGAACAGGCTATTGGGATAAGAATCACCGCAACCAAAAATACAAGTCCCTTCTTATAGATTTGTCCCACGTATCTTACAATTTGGGTTCAATCCTGCCGTAAACGGTCACTTTATCGGGCCCGTACTGGTTGGTGACGAAAATAATGTATTTTAACTCAAAATCCGGGTCGACATATTTTTCGAAATAGGTCAAATGGTCATAGTCAATGATGACATTGGCCGGCAGGTACATATCACCATGACCTTTGTATGGCCCGCCAAAGAACATCAGCAGCTGACCCTCTTTATCGAAGACCTGAACATTTTCGAAGCCTGCATCCACAACATATAAGTTTTGATCATTGTCAACCGCTATACCTTTGGGCCTAACAAAATGTGCCAGTCCGTTTCCGTAACTTCCAACAGCATCGATAAATTCTCCCTTCAGCGTAAATAATTTAATCCGTGAATCGCCGAAGTCTGTAACATAAATTGTATTCTCCGAGACACATAGATTTAACGGATTGTAAAGCCAATGATCATCCCCGACCTCGGCATCAAGAGGAAACGACGCCAATTTTTTAAGGCTTTTTCGGTTATAAAAATTAATTCTATTGTTATTTGGATCTGTTACCAAGATGGTATCCCCTGTTACGCACACATCAGTTGGTTTAAAATTCTCACTTCCAGCTATTTCTCCTGTAAAACTTAAAGATTCGTCGAAGATAACCACCTGTTCCCGTTCAACATCAGTCACATATAAGTTTCCGTCAACATCCACAAAACAGTTGATGGGTACTCGAAGTTTACCCCTTCCCCCGGGTGTAAAAGTGTCGAATGTACCCTCCTGGAAATTTATCATCTGCAATCCGGACATTCCTGCGTCAGCTATGAACAGAATGCCGTTAAATATATCCATCCCGTAAGGTTTAAGAATAGGCAATTCCTTCTCTTGTCCTACTATAAAAGATTTAAACTTTGATTGCCCCCCGGTCAGGTCTGCGGAATTACCATACCTTGTAAGAAACTGGATTCTAGCCGTGTCCGGTGGCAGTGGATAAAAAACAGACATCGCATTGCTATTCCTGTACATTTGCTTCGAACATGAAGCCAGAACAACAATGAATATGAGAATCAGATAAACTGGGGACCTCCGTTTTGGATCCATAATTATACTTTACTTAGATTAATTTAAAAGAAAAAGGGCGGAAAATCCGCCCTTCAAATATAATTGATTTTTAGCTTCTTCTGTTATTTATCATGACAGGTAAGGCAGAGCGCACTTGCTGCATTCGACTTGACTAATAAATTACTAACACCATATGAATTGTGCACATCATGACAAGAAGCGCATTGTAGTTCACCACCATATAACATATCTGCTGCAATGGTACCTCCCAATCCACTAGTTGCAGTTGAAGGATCCATTAAGCTTCCATCGGCGGTGGCCAGGGCGGTATTATAGGTAAATGATATGGGATGATCATTGGTTAAACTTGTCCCAATATTGTGTCCTCCATCAATAAAACTAGTTCCTGTCATTCCGCCATAGCTATCCAATGCTACTGTCCCATCGTGGCAGCTTAAACATAATTTTGACGATCCGCCTGGCTGACCAACTGTAGCATCCAATGTATTTGAGCTATAAATGGTAAAGACCGTACTTGTAACCTCATGGTTCCAGAGTGGTGATTCTGCAACACTAACATCTGCATCGTGTGGCGTATGGCACGCAATACATATCTGGCCACCCGACCATGCCTTGCTACTAAAATCATGATCGGACCCAATAATACTCTGGCCAAATCCAATTGTTGCAAATCCCGTAACTAAAATCAACACAAAAAGAGATTTCAATGTTTTCATAATTTTGATATTAAAAAGTTCAGTAAAAGTGAATTATTTAAATAAATATCCTCAATAATCAGGCCATTCTTTCTAAACCACTGGGGTTAAGATTTTAACGAGATATCTGTCCTTTATTGTTTTTTGACCTGAGGAAAACATCCAGTGTGAAGTTGATCACAGTATACGATTAATTCGTCAAAATATGTTTGTGGAAATAAAAATATATTTTGTGTAAGCAGTAGATATTCAACAGGATATAGAAGTATTCTCTGGAGCACAATGTAAATTGTTCTAATTGAATTGATTCTAAATACTCAAAAACGTGGGGCAAATCACCCATCCTGTCTGAGCGATATGCCCCACATGTTTACAGGTTGTGCTTTTTCTGTTTATAGCGAAATTTGTCTCTCGAAATACCCAGAAGCCCGGAGGCCTTTGTTTGATTATACGCTGTTTTCTCGAGTGCCTGCCTGATCAGCTGTTTTTCCAGTTCATTCAGGGAGATACCCTCCTCCGGAAGTTCGAACAGGTAGGTTGGACCTCCACTACCTGAAGCTTTTGCAGTGTTTATTTCATACGGCAGGATACTTACATCCAATGTGTTCCCACTTTGAAGGATAATGGCTCTTTCAATCACATTGCGGAGTTCTCTCACATTTCCAGGCCAGTTGTATTGTTCCATTAATATTAACGCTTCAGGATCGATTGCAGCAATTTCCTTGCCGAACATTTTGTTGAACAGACTGATAAAGTATTCAATTAAAAGTGGTAAATCCTCTTTTCGTTGACTGAGCGGAGGGATCTCAATCTGGAATACCTGTAAGCGATAATACAGATCCTCCCTGAAGGATTTATCCTCCATTGCACTTTTGAGATTTTTGTTAGTGGCTGCAATGATCCGTACATCTAACTCTATTTCTTTGGTACTGCCCAACCGAATGAAGATTCTGTTCTCAAGAACTCGCAGAAGTTTCACCTGGGTTGATAGCGACAATTCACCTATCTCATCTAAAAATACGGTCCCCCCATCAGCAATTTCAAAAAGCCCCTTTTTCATGCTTGTGGCATCTGTAAAAGCTCCTTTTTCATGACCGAACAATTCGCTTTCAAGTAAAGTATCAGGAAGGGAAGAGCAGTTTATAGTAACAAACGGTTTCATTTTACGATTGCTTTCATTGTGTATGGCCCTGGCAAACAAATCTTTCCCCGTTCCACTTTCGCCTAAAAGCAGAATAGTAGTGGCTTCCGTCAGCGATATTTTCTTTGAATCTCTAACCAGCTCTTGTATGACTTCTGATTTATGAATGATGTTGTCAAATGTAATGTCTTCTTTATTCTGCCTGCGCAGAAGAAGTATCTCGTTATTTAAATTAATCTTTTCATGAATATGGTCTAGAATGACCAATATCTCATTGAATGTAAATGGCTTTCTGATGTACTCTGAGGCCCCATTTTTCATGGCTTCAACCGCCACGTCGACTGATTCATAAGCAGTCATAAATACAATAATTGCTTCTTCGTTGATAGCTTTCAATTTTGAAATCAGATCCAACCCTTTTACGTCTGGAAGGTGATTATCCAAAAAGACCACATCGGGCATCCTGCGTTCAAACAAATCCAATCCTTCTTGGCCGTTTTCGGCCAAGATAACGAGGTAGCCGACGCCACCCAGTTTTTTCTCGAAGGACCACCGGATTAGTTTTTCATCATCTATTATCAGAATCTTTGGTTGCTTTGACATTTATGGGATCTTTAAAGATTTGCAGGTAATGAAATAGTAAATATTGCTCCGCCGGTCTTGTTATTATTGGCCCAGATTTTTCCTTCATGCTTCCTGATAATATCTTTCACTATTGCGAGTCCAAGTCCTGTTCCTTCATTATAGGTAGTAAAAAAGGGATGAAAGAGGTTTGACAGGTTTTCTTCAGGGATTCCTTTCCCAGTATCAATCACAAAGATGTTAACACTGTTTTCGTCGTGGTTGAACTCGGTCCTGAAAGTGATGGACCCATTTCCTGAGATTGCCCGAATTGCATTCATTCCAAGATTCAGCAGCACATCTTCCAACTGCTCGCGATCAAACCTGAAACGGGGAATATCTTCCCCCGGATCAAGAATAAAATGAATCTCCTTTCCCTTCAGCTGACTCTTCAGAAAAAAGACCAGTTGTTCAGTCAATTCATTAATATTATTTATCACAAGGTTTAGATCTTTCTTTCGCGAATATTTTAATAGTGAAGTGATAGCTTCATTTACCCGATTTGCCTGGCGCTGAACCTCTTCCAATATGGGAAGGTTATGCTTGTCATTTGTTTCACTCACAATAATTTCAATTGCATTTGCTATCCCGGTAATTGGATTCCGAATCTCATGTGCCAGTCGGGCTGCCATCTCGCCAATTGTGGCAAGCTTGTAATTGCTACGCAATTCTTTTCTATGAAAATCCTCTAATTCCTTTGTAGCCTTTTGAAAGGTGTGAAGCATGTTGTTGAAACTTGTTCCTAGTTGACCTAGTTCCCTTGTTTCAGGAATAGATAACCTGGACTGTAGTTCTCCTTTATTTACAGCTTCTATTGTACGGTTGAAATCATGAAGGGATTTGTGTACAAATCTGTAATGTATCAGAAAGACAAAAGTAAGGATAATTAAAACCATGGCCGAAGTAAAGACAATACTAGCGGTTCGGATAAATGTTTTACTATTGTGAGGGTTATCTAATCTGATATCTATTAGTAAAGAGCCCAGGTTTTCGTCTTTCGATGGGGGAGAACCATTACACGAAGGTTCATTCTGCAGCGGAATATAAACTCTGGAAAAGGGAGGTTTCGTATCTGTAAAGAATTCAAACCTGATACCTTTACTGGGTGAGGATAATAAATCTGGTGACAGCTTCAGATTATTAACGGTATCGTCATAGAGAAAGTGCATTAAATTTCCAGTTGAATCGATGAGGAGCGTGTGGAGGACTCGTTCTTCTTTTTCCATTCGGTTTATCAGTGTTCCAATGTGCCCATCATGTGCTTCATCGGAATAGCAGAATTGGTCCATTAACTGGTCGAGGCTGGTAAGGGTTGAATTGATATTCCTCTCGGATTCAGCATAGATTTTCCCCTCAAAATAATGGCTGTAAATCTGAAATGCCCCAAATGAAATCACAGATATTAGTAGAACCAGGGTGAGGATGATGATAGAACGGAATGATCGCATTTTCATTGAATTCTAAGCGTAATAAAGATAAGCCCTGGACAGTTTAATAGTCTTTTGGATGATGGTCTTTTCCGTGACAAGACAGATAGCAACTGCCTGTGCGGTCCCCATCATCCTGGAAATAAAGATTGCCATCATTATTCGGTGAAACAATGCTCAGATCGAAATTGATCAGATGTGAATTATTTGTTAAGTTGCCCTGGGAATTACTTATTCCATGAGGATCATGGCATGCACTGCATGGTGCTTGTTCTTCAGAAACGTGCTTAAAATGGATTTCCTTCTGCAATTTGTCTCCAGATTCCGTGGTAAACTGGCTACGGGAATGGCACGAGTAGCACAATTCATAGGCCTGTGCCGATTCATTTGTATTGTTGGCTGTCTCATACTGGTATTTCAGGATCTGTGTGTAGATGGAGCCATGAGGTCCGGCCGGAGCTCCGTTTCCATTGCTGGCATGGCAGTCGGTGCAGTAGATAAGGCTGCTTTCTGACAGAGGGGAGATTAATGTGGGAACATTGTTGTTTTTTCCCTGGATCTCTACCGGATGAAATGAGACTGCATTAGGTGAAAATTCCAAACGTGTATTGGACTGTTCCACTTGCCTGGTGATCACAGAGTTTGTAACCGGATTGTCGGAGTGGCACCGGAAACATAATTCGTACTCAAATTGGACAGGGTTTTTAGATAATCCGTTTTGATCTACTCCTGTTACTCCTGAAATAAAGCCACGGGCATTTGGAGGGTTTGCAGAAGTATTATTCACTGCATGGGGATTATGGCAGTCGGAACATTCAACGTGTTTTCGGGAAATCGCCAGCAACGGCGCCTCATTGGGCTCATGAACCTGGTTGTAACCTGAAACATCATGGCGGTATGTCTTGGTTATCTGGGACAAAATGTTTTTGCCTGTAGAGGCTACGTTACCGTTGTGACAATCAAGGCAGTTCATTTCCTCCAGGGATGCCTTCATCAACCTTTCGCTACCTCCTGCACTGTGCATTCCATGACAACTTGCACAACCATTTTGAGCAACAGTTGGATAGGGGCTTTCAATGTGTGCCCAGGGATCGGCGCCAGTCCCATTCCAGGAGGCATTGGAGGTGCTGTGTGAAGATGTACCCCAGTAATCCCTGTCATGGCATTTAAGGCATAAATCTGAGAATTCGCTGGAAGCCAGCAGGAAACTAGAATTAGAATCATCATGCGGATCATGGCAGGAGGAACACTGAACTTTGCTGTTAGCGTCCAGTGAGGCAGGAAACAGGGGAGTGTTTTTTAGCTGCCCGTCAGAAGCAGCCATGGCATTGTCGTAAACAAACGAGATAGGATGGTCATCACTCAGGTCCGTGCCAAGAAGCGCTGAACTTCCTGAAGGTATTGTCCTGTCGGGATTTCCGGGAGCAATGGTTCCGTCATGGCATGTAAGACACAGGATCGATGATCCATCGGGTTGCCTCGATGGATTTACGGGGATATCTGAAGTCGAACTGGTGGCCTTGTCATACATAGTATAACTGGTTCCGGGAATATTCCTTCCCCACAAGGGTGTTGCTGGTACGGCCGAATGAGGTGTGTGGCAATACTCACAAATAAAATTTCCCTTGCTGCCCCCAATGGACAGATCGTGCTTTGTTCCCACGATGGATTGTGAATTTAGAGCCAGTGGGAGAAATAATAGTAGTAAAGAATATAGATTCCTTCTAATTAACATGCATCTTTTCGTCTTTTGCCAATATATAGAAAACTTCATTATCAGGGCAAAGGTTGCTTCATTTATTTATTTTTCCCATCAACCAATTTGAAAATCTGTATCCTGGAATTATAACTGTCTGCCACATAGATATAATTTTCAGCATCGATGTAAATGCCTGTAGGTAACCAGAATTGTTGTTTATCTGTTCCTTGTGAGCCGAATGCATACAAATACTTACCAGACATATCGAAGATTTGTACGGTATGAAAGAGCGCATCGGCTACATAAATATGGCCATATGAGTCGGTAGCGATACCTTTCGGCCTGGCGAAATATCCCGATCCGTCTCCTATCTCACCAAACTGGGAAATATAGTTCGCATCAATGTCAAATACTTGTACGCGATAATTCAATGCATCCACCACAAAAATATTTCCTTTATTGTCTATCCAGATATGAGTTGGGAAGTTAAACTCACCGGGACCATCGCCTCTCTTCCCAAATCGCTTTACCACCTCACCATTTTCATTAAGCACTGTCACGCGATGCGCACCTGTTTCAACCACCCATAACTCCCTGTTGCGTTTCGAGTAAGCTATTCCTGTCGGCCGATCCAGCAACAAAGAATCATTTAATGCTTTCAGGCTCCGGCTACCCGGTTCTAACTGGAATATCCTGTTCAACCGGGAATCTGTGAAACATATCCTTCCACCTGTCATTAAGCAGCTCCCAACAACTGAAGTTAAATGAATATCCTTGTTCCGGGACCGGTTGACTTCGCCAACCTGGTTAAATACCTGTAAAACTGTCCCGTTTCCCTGATCGGCAATCCAGAAAGTATCTGGATTTATTGCTGTTACTGCCATAGGTTTTACCAGTCCTTCCTCTTCTTTTCCAAACAATAGACTTGAGAGCCAACTGCTGTTTTTCCCGCCATTTGATATGCGCTTCTCATTCCCTGTGATCAAGCCAAACAGACCCTTTCTCTCGTTATCCCGTTCTGGCTCCTCCTTAAACTCAGGGAATTGGCTTACCCATTTAATCGAGAAGTCATACCTATTCTGGCATAGATTCAGAGAATCAGACTCCTGTCCAGTTGCCCGACAAACAATGGCAAACATCAGAAGGAAGGTGTTAACGGTCAATAATTTCCCCATCCTCAATAATTTCCCCATCTTCCATAATAATAGCATAAAAATAACCAGCTCCAAAATCTTTGTTCAGGGTGATTACGCCTTCAATAGTAATAACATCCCCGACATTCACTGTTGCGTTGGATGTGGCAGTAAGGTCATATTTTCCTGAGCTGTTTGTTTCGTCCTGAAGATGAATCCAGTTTTTACCCATAATGCCTGAATTGAACTTGGTTACTTTTCCTTTGACTTTCAAAGTTTTATTTGCGTAGGTCTCTCGATTGGAAAATAATTCAGCAATGGTGACTCCTCCGGGAACAGGTTTAACGAGAATTTCGAGCTGTTCCTCAGCCGATTTTATCCGGGAAATATTGCCTGAAGTTATTCCTCCTTCCACAATCTCCGGACTAATAAGACCGTTTAGAAACAGTATGGAGCTGAAAGACCGGTTCAGTTCTTTGCTTTGAAAATCTTTCATTTCCATTCCCCCATGATAATAGTAAGTCTCTCCCTTCGTTGCTTCAATTTTCGGGATTGCGATCCAGAGAACCCTGGTTTTCTCCGCTCCAAGCACATAGGTGTATGAAGTAGTCTGTAGAACCTCTTTCACCACGATTTTATGAACGTTTGGATGATTGCTCTTGGTGCTCACATCAAACTGTCCATTACTTTGAATGGAGCTTAGAACAAATAGGATTAATGGAAGAATAATTTTCATGAGGATCTTCATGGGTGCAAAGGTATATATTCTTGCTTACTCTGGTTGAAAACTCAAATCTTGTATATCATTTTAGCGGATATGTCCAGGTGAAACGGGTCTGGAAAAGATCAGGCCAGGAATACCCATTTCCTGTCTCTCAGAGCTTATTTTAACCAGATACACCCCACAAAACAGCTTTATTTTAGCTTGAATGCATGCAAAAAGCTGTACCAATGTGATCAGGTATTTGAGCCGGGATGCCCTCAACCTGATACGCCAGGTCCACTACTCCAGCAGACCACCAGCCAAGACAGCCAAGATCCAGGGGATTATTTCAGGAGATAGCTCCATCCCGGCAATGACGTGTCTGCTCAATCCAGCCAGGGAATTGAGGAAGATAAAGGCTGCCGAAGCGGCCGCCGTCTCGTTCATCCCACCCCAGTGTGTGAGAAGTAACAGAGGACTGAGAATGATCCCCCCGCCAATCCCGATCATCCCTGAAAAGAATCCTATCGGCGCACCGGCCACCAGGGCAATGGGAACGGATAATTTTTTTCGGTCCCCATCCTCCCTGGTACGGATCAGAATCCTCATAGCTGTGAAAAAAAGACAGTCCCCCAAAATATTTTTAAAAAGTTCAGGTGGGACCTCCTGTGATGCTCCCAGGAAGGCCATCGGAATAGATGTAGCCACAAAAGGCAAAAGGAGTTGAAGCCGGAAATGTCCTGCCCAGTAAAATGAGATAAATGCGATAGAGGAAACAAAGAGATTCAGGATCAGGGCCAAAGGTTTCATCTGGACCCCCTCTATCCCGAACAGAGCCATCAATCCCAGGTAACCGCTGGCTCAACCAGGTCCCGCTGATGTATAGAGGTAAGCGACCAGGCAGATCGCACGCATGAAAAAGATCTCCGGCTCTTTATCCCCTCATTCAGGTCTATCCCAAGGCCTCCATCACC
This sequence comes from uncultured Bacteroides sp., assembly GCA_964500835.1. Classification (GTDB taxonomy): domain Bacteria; phylum Bacteroidota; class Bacteroidia; order Bacteroidales. The sequence continues at coordinate 39 of CAZCQL010000053.1, read as the reverse complement.
CTTTCCGGGGTCAGGGGCAGGCGGTATACCCGTGCACCG
>CAZCQL010000052.1:24756-37708 GCA_964500835.1 uncultured Bacteroides sp. | reverse complement strand
GGAATTGAAATAGAAGAGCACCTTTGCGTCGGGTTTGATCTTTTTAAAGGCCGCCACCTCATGCTTTGCACCCAATTCTGCAGCACCCAGGGCCGTTAATGCGTGTGACTTTTCGATGCACAGGAACTCAGTTTTTGCTGCTATAAAACTAACTTCATCGGGATGTAATACCCGTTCTTTATCTTGAAACATGAAATACAATGGAGTAGTTTCCCAGGAAAACTCAGGATAAAAATCCTTAGGGACGAAAGTGCTCCCATCGCTGTTGATTAAGGAACTTTCTGATTTTGAATTTTTGGGTTTCTGTGACATTAATTCACTACCTGAGGCAGCTAAAAGAAGTGCCATTAAAATGAATGTTACAGGTATGATTCTCTTTTTCATTGCTTATTTATTTTAAGTACTTTTTTACCAGTCGAGTGCAATTTGTTCATTGGGATCCTTGATTTTCTATTGCCTTGGGTTGTTTAAAATAGACCGTCCTCAAATAATTGTAAACCTTCTTCATATCCTGCTGGTCCAGAGCTGTTTCATACATCAGAAGCCGGGCTAATTCACCATCGAAGGATTCTTTTCCCATATGATTTATTGCATTCCTTTCGGTACCGATGGCCATGCGGCTGGGCTCCACGTCTCCCACTGGAAAATCACTCGAATTGACCGATTCAGATGGGGCATTAACAAAGAGTTCCAGTTGAACCACTCCCTTTCCGGATCCCTGCCTGCCCATGATGATGTGCCATTGGTTAACAGCAGGGGGAGGACCGGCTACTTCAGGGGTATTCACGCTGTCACGGACTTTCTCATTTATGCCGTTGCGGGAGCCCATGTATACCCTTCCGTCGGGATAAAAGGAACCCCAGAATCCTGCATATTGTCCCGTTTCTTTTTGAGGCGGTCCTGAATTTCGAAGACATCCGAAGAATGCATTCGGATACCTGGAGTTAATCTTTCCAGGTCCGGCCTGCACATAAGGCTTTATGACGGCAAACCAGGTATAGCCTCCTCCGGTCATCATTCCGTGAAAGGCCTTGTTGTTGTCGTTGATCAGTTCATCTTCGCTGAACATTAGGCTGTTATGGTTATTAATTTTATCCCTGTTTTCTAACAGGGTTGGCCGTCCTGTGCCAGGCTCATCCTGTGTGATGATGGTCCGCGTGCGCCCTTCTTCTGTGGTTTTGAAGCCGATAGCTTTCGCCTTAGGTGCCTGATTCATCCAGGTAGTTACCATACTGTCATCCTCGATGGTCAATCCCCTGTCAGCATTCAGATCGAGCACTAATCCTGAGGAGACCGGCAACCTGGGATTTTCGTTTTTATTTAGCAGTCCCATTTTTGACACATCCAGAGGCTCAATTCCCAATTTCAACGCAGGACTTCCTTCTTTAAAACCGAAATCCTCACCTGCCGGATCTCTACACATTGGATCGGCGAAAAGGCTGGCCTTCTCTTTGCCTACCGCCTGCATTCTTTCCAGGTGTTCATCCACCCAGGTAGGATCAGTTGGATGATAATACAGGTTGGAATCCATTTCTGTTTCCTCAATGTTGGGCCTGTAAGCCCCTGGTTGGTTTTTGGCTATTTCACCATGTGCCATCCCACCGTCGGGATGAGAAATGATAATGTTGTGACTTACCTTCGAACCAGTTACGGGATATTGAATATAACTGAGATAGCCTTTGCGCGGTACGGCCAGCGGATCCACTATGAAATTATTGATAATGTCGTTGATTCCGTGGGAGACAATACCCGAAGCAAACGCGGAATTGTGGTAAAGCACATTCCCATAGATGAGGGTTTCATGCTGGTCCCCATCGCAACGGATGGGAGCCGGCAGGTGATCTTCCGCATTGTCATGCAGGTAATTGTAGCGAATGATGTTTCCTCCTCCGGTTCCGGAAACATAAATCCCGTTTCCGTCTGAAAGCAATTGTACCACATGGGTAATTTCATTGTATTCAATAAGGTTGTGCCTTGCGTGCAGGTAAGGCTCCCGTCTCTTCCATCCTTCATAGGTATAGTTGGTATTTTCTTTAGCACTTTGGGCTATCTCAGCTTGTCTGACCGTACGGCCCCCTTCTGAGTTCGGTCGGCTGTCCGGACGAACTCTGCCGGTGGAAAGAATCCCGGAGTACCCGGCATGATGCACAAAATTATGGGCAATATGATTATGCCCACTTTGCCAGGCCCAAATCCCTGGAGCATGCCAGGTGATCTCACTGAAATGATGAATGTGATTATTGATGATATCATTGTGGTGATTGACATCTTTTGTGCCCGGACCATAACCGGACAGGAGTATTCCTGCCTCGCCCAGGTGAGTGAATTCAGAATTGAGGACGCTATTGCGCTGGGCATGCAGGTCCATGCGCACTCCTGACCCACCGGAAGCCACAAATCGACAGTCCAGAACCTGACACTCTTCAGCCCCGCGGAAGCGTAACAGGGCCGTAGGCCGGTCGAACATGTCCCAGTCGTGTTGCATTCCCCATCCAACCCTATCTTCATCGTCAACCCATGCCCATCGGTCGGCATGAGAAAAAGTGAGTCCCGAAAAGGCAATGCCCCGGACAGGCTTGTCGGTTGGACCATCGTAATCGATCTCCCCCTCCACACGGATTAACTCGGTTGTTGTCGGAGCCAGGATGCCGTGGGGCGATCCATCCGAAGCCGGGTCGGAAGGCCACAGATAGATTTTACGGGCTTTTGAATTCACCACCCACTCTCCCGGTTCATCCAGCTCATCAAGAACATTCTCAACCCATACGGAAGCTACATCATCTCCCATAATCTGCAGCAGGTAAGGTGGCAGTTTTGACATCTCATAAGTAGCGGACACACTTGTTCTGGCAATGCCGGTCGTTTTATCCACCGATTCGAGCGGAAGCATATTGATAACCCATGCACGGGACGGCCTGATCTGAATTTCCACATCAGTTATATTGTCCCAGTTCCTCAGGTTCCCTTCGGGGAAATGCAATGTTCTTCTGTCTCCTTGTTTGGTCGGAGAGAATCCTGCATCTCTTGCTCGACTCAACCGTCCTTTCTCCCCATAAAGAGTATAAAACTTCTCAAGAGCTTCAGGTATGTCCGCTACCCAAACATTGCCTATGGCATTTGCAGGCAATTCAGCGGGCGGGGATTCCAACTTTTGCCATCCGTGGACCGGCACTCCTGAACTCACTACAGGATGCTCTCCCGGGTAAGCTGCAAAGGTCAGGCGAGCAGGTCCTGTTGATGGCCCTGCACCGTATTCTTCCAACGGAGCGGATTCAACCGTAGGAAATGCCCCGTCTTCTATTCCCAGTACCAAAGTCTGATTCAACTGATGGCGCCCATCACGCAGGTAAATGATTGCCGGATTAGAATTGCCTGTCCTGCGTAATGCACGAACCATTTCCACAGCTTTGGGAATTGAAGCTAAGGGCTCAGATAAACTGCCGGAAGCATTATCGTCTCCTACGGGAGAAACATAAAGTTCAATGGTTTTGCCTGTATTGCATGCGATAAATGTGAGCGAAGCAATTACACATAAAAAAACTACAGTTAGATTACATTTCATAATTTATCCGAATCTTTAATTTGCCAGGAAATTCGAGATCATCACTTCTCCGGCAGAACCAAACTTAAGAATTTCTCCTGCTTTTGTTGACTGAGAAATCGATTTACCACGGTACCTTATTGTCAGATTTTTTCCCTTCAGAGATTTAACTTCGAGGGAAACCAGGTCACCTTCTTTCCATTCAATCGTAAATTCAAAAGCACCTCTGCCTTTTATCCCAGAAATTTTACCATTGGGATGAGCAGATGGAAGAGCGGGCAAAATATCCTGAATGTAATCACCCTTTTTATCACGTTGATGCGATTGCAATAACATTTCAACCACCCCGGCAGCACCGCCAAAGTTTCCGTCTATTTGAAAGGGCGGATGGGCATCAAACAAATTAGGATAGGTTCCGCCTCCCTTGCTGTAATCGGTTTTTAATCCCGATGGCTCCACAAATTGAAGCAATTCGCGGAACATTTTATAAGCATGGTTGCCATCCCGCAACCTTGCCCACAGGTTGATCCTCCAGCCTTTTGACCAACCTGTTGTTTCATCACCCTTAATTTCAAGGGTTTTTCTGCAGGCAGCAGCCAATTCGGGAGTCGATTCAGGAGTAATATGGGTTCCGGGGTACAGGCCGAACAAATGGGACTGGTGACGATGCTGAGGATCGGCATCTTTCCAATCGTGATACCATTCCTGTAGATTCCCATTCTTCCCGATCTGATAGGGAACCATGTGTGCCAGTGCTTCTTCCAATTCAGACCTGAAATCCGGGTCAACATCCAGGATCTTCGAGGCTTCAACCACCTGTAAAAAGCTCTCACGGATCATGGCCAGATCAGCTGTTCCTCCAAACAGTGTAGCCCCCCTGTAGCCTTCATCGGTTAAATATGTATTCTCGGGAGAGGTGGACGGAGAGGTGATCAGCATGCCATTGCGGTCTTTAATCATCCAGTTTACGCAAAATTCAGCCGAACCTTTCATTAAAGGATAAGCTTTGTTCTTAAGGAATTCTTTATCCTGGGTAAATTGATAATGCTCCCAGAGGTGGGTTACCAGCCAGGTTCCGCCCATGTTCCAGTTCGCCCACTGCGGACTGCCTCTCCCAAAGTCACCCACCGGATTGCTCATGGCCCAGATATCTGAAGTGTGACAAGCGGCCCAACCTTCATCGATACCATAGAAAGTTTTTGCAGTTACCTTGCCTGTCTTCGAAAGATTGTCGATATATGAAAGTAAAGGCATATGGATTTCGGAGAGGTTGGCTGTTTCAGCCATCCAGTAATTTTCCTCCACATTAATATTCATGGTATAATTGCTGCACCATGGTGGCTGTATGTACGGATTCCAGATTCCCTGAAGGGTGGCAGGAACACCCTTTGTGCGGGAACTGGTAATCAGAAGGTAGCGGCCATACTGAAAATACAATACCTCCAGGTTTTTATCCTCTGCGCCATGAGCGTATCTTTTCAGGCGTTCGTCCGTTGGTATCTCAGGTGCACTTGTTTCTCCCAGATTCAATTCCACCCGGTTAAAAATCTGCTGATAATCGACAAGGTGTTTTGCCTTTATTGCCTCATAGTCCTTTTTATAAGCTCTTGAGAGTTGATCAACAGCAATATATTTATTGTCAAGGCCATCTTTTGCGGGGTCTTTATCGTAACCATTAAAGCTGGTGGCAATTGAAAGATAAATTACAGCTTCATTGGCTCCCGTAACCACCAGGGAACTATCCGTATAAGTCAGCTTTCCCCCATCCTTTTTTATTCTAAGGTAACAAGAAAAACGGGTTCCACGATTTTCATCAAAACGTACGGGGTTTTTCACATAGCTCTGTATGTGATGAGCGACATAGTAGGGTGCGTATCCGTCAGCTTTTAAAATGATGTGTTCAATTTTTGTTTTGTAATTCAACAAACTGTGAAACATCACACTGAAATTCAGAGCCGATGTTTGATCGGACGAGAGTTTTACCACCATAATCTGGTCAGGGTGCGATATAAAATATTCACGGGAAAAATTAATGCCATCTACCCGGTAAGTTGTTTTTGAAATGGCAGTGCTGATATCCAGTTCACGGTAGTAATCTTCGACTTCACCCTTATGTTCAAAATTGATAAACAGGGTTCCGAGTGGCGCATACGACTCGGTAAATTTACCCTGAATATTGCGGTTTAATTTATCGGCCAGCTGATAATCTTCTCTTGCCAATGCTTCTCTTATCTGTGGAATAAATTTATAAGCCTCGGGGTTCATTTTCGGATCAACCGGTTCACCCGACCAGAGTGTAGCATCATTTAAATAAATCTGATCAGACTCAGGACCTCCAAAAACCGAAGCCCCCATCTTGCCATTTCCAAGCACCAGGCTTTCCTCAAAATAGGTAGCAGGTTGGTCGAACCATATTTTGGCAGGGGATTGTGCTTTTGTATCCTGGTCAATAACAAGAATCAACACCCAAAGTGATAATAAACAGTTTAATTTGTTCATTTCATTTAAGAGTGAAAGAGCTTCATTTGAATAACTCTATTTACTTCCGCGCAGTGAACAGCAGTCCTTCTGTGGCCATTTATCAAGACCTTGGATGAATACTATATTGATATGACCCGGTTAAAAATAAACTTTCGCGGATGGTCCCATTTGCTGAAATCAATTAATTCATTGCTGAATTTGCTCAAATTTGGGCGCACCCCTCACAGACGGTTGTTCTTAAGTGTCAGGACCTGCTTTACGAAGATATATAACAGAATGAATAATTTGAGCAAGAGAAGTCGAAATAATAGGCTTACCTTGGGTTTGAGAAAAGGGTAAAATAAAGTTTATGATTATGAAAGGGGTTAGTTCCCCGAAGCTCTTTCATTTGTTTGGTCCCTGCCGGTAAGTGTACTGATAACCGGTGCGGATAATGTGGATATGCTGAATGAAAAAATCGCTTTTGCAAAATCGTTTCAAGCAATGAGTGAAGAGGCAAGGACGAAACTGGTTACAAAACTGGCGGATGCAGGTATGGACGGCAAAAAGGTGGAATTCTATAAGAGGTGAAAATCATGGTTTTAGCTTTGTTAAAAGCTTCATATCATGAATCATAGCAAATATATCTTCGTTCAGCTTACAGTGTAATGATTAGAGGGGAAATGAAGAATCTGAACAGCTATTCACAGGTATTAATTTTAACTGGTATCATAAATGTTTTAGATGAAATACGTATTCTTTAAAATCACAAATCATGAAAAATCATTCTTTCACCTCAGGTCTTGTTTTTATTATATTCTTGCTCCTCCCACATTTAGCACAAGCCCAGAACAAGGTTCAGGCAGGAGAATTTATTGTGGAGCCACCCACACTTGAAAATTTGGGATTCGAATGGCATATTGATGGTGATAATAACCGCAATTCCACGGTAAAGGTTGAGTATCGAATCGCAGGATCGGGTCAGGAATGGAAAAGGGGAATGTCTCTCCTGAGAATTGGGGGGGAACATCTTGAAAGAGCAGGAATTGATTACACGACTCCTCATATGTTCGCCGGGAGCATTCTGGATCTTGACATCGGCACCGAGTATGAAGCCCGCTTTACAATGGAAGATCCTGATGGGGTTGGTGGGGAAGCAGTTAAAGTTGTACTTGTATCCACACGTGCTGAGCCTAAGGCTTACCGTGAAGGGAGGGTAAGACATGTTTATTCCGAATATTATACCGGGGAGAAAGAAGAACCCAATTACCCGGGTTTAGTCTCTGCGTATGGCGGCTCGCGAAACACAAAGGGAGATTGGTATGTGGTAGCTGAAGATCCGGTACAACCTGGTGATATAATTAAAATACATGGAGGGCTATATAAAGGGGATCTTCTTAATTATCCTGATTGGAATAATATACCTTTTGATGGAACTTACTGGTTCACGGAAAAAGGTACTGCTGAGCGACCCATTGTTATAGAGGCCGCAGGGGATGGCGAGGTCATCTTTGACGGGGCAGGAGCTGCTAATTTATTTAATGTAATGGGTACCGACCATCATATTTTTCAGGGGCTCACTTTCAGGAATGTTGACAGGGTTTTCGAAGCCGGCAGGAAACACCTGGCAGGGGCAAGTAACTTAACAGTGCGGAATTGTCGTTTTGAGATGGTTGGTGAGGCTGTTCGGACAGAATACGCCGGTTCCAAAAACTTTCTTATCCAGGACAATGTCATCATTGGCCGCGATGATCGTTTTAGATTGTTCGGTTGGGCTGCAAATCGGAAGGGTTTTATTCCTTATGGTACGCACCTGTTGGATTCATACTATGGCATCAAAGTGTATGGTTCTGGCCATGTAATTGCTCATAATTCTATTGCATTCTTCCACGATGCTATTGGTATTTCAACTTATGGCACCCCGGAGGAGGAACAGGAATTAAAAGCGGTGTCCATTGATATTTACAACAATGACCTCCACCTTCTGGTTGATGACTTTATTGAGGCGGATGGGGGTGTGCATAACATTCGTATCATGCGGAACAGAGGTGTTAATGCAGCTCAGAGTGGAATTAGTGCTCAAACTGTATTCGGCGGTCCTGCCTACTATATTAGAAATATTTTATACCATGTGCCAAACGGAGGGGCACTGAAAATCCACGGTGGAACCCCGGGACTCACAGTTTACCATAACACTTTTATTACGGAAAATAACGGTGGTTCCGGACACCCAAATTCGAATTACCGCAATAATCTGTTTCTTGGTACGGATGGGCCAACGTACGTGGGAAAATTCCCCTATACAACCACTTATTCGATAGCTGACTATAACGGGTATCGGCCAAATCATGGACCCGATAGTCCTGAAGATCAATACAAATGGCGTTCACCTGAAAACGGGGATTTCATCGGATTTAAGACACTAAAGGAGCTCAGCCGGGCGAGTGGTCTTGAAGAACATGGTATAACCATCGATTATGATGTTTTTGAGGACCTTGAGAAACCCGTCCATGCATTTGAAGATGGTGTGCCTTATCCCGTTTATCACGCTGTAGATCTTAATTTTGAACTTAACCCCAAGGGAAAAGCAGTAGATGCAGGCGCGATAATTCCAAACATTAATGATGACTTCAACGGAATGGCACCAGATTTAGGCGCAATTGAAGTAGGTGGTACTAAGGAGACCTACGGTGCGCGCTACCTCAATCCGGACCAGGAATTTTACCGCTGATCAGGTTCCAAATTCAAAAAATGAGTGGCAGAGTCAGTAGTTTTGTAATCTGGATATCGAAGATGATTTCATTAATTTGGTTCAAGACCAAATCACTAAGCTGGATCCGGTTATCATCGGGAAAACCGGATATCCTTTCATTTTGGACTGAAAAAGGAAAAAGATATGTACTTACCTTTATCGGGGCAGGATAGTAATTCATAAAAACTCATTTCCATGGTACAAAGAAGAAACTTTATTAAACAAATTGCAGCAGGGAGTCTTGCAGCAGCGGCAGTCCCGAGATTATGGGGCGTACCCTTAACCACAGGCAAATCTGATAAATTCGGTGATATACTTCCAACTCGGCCATTCGGAAAAACCGGTGAAGAGTTGACCATTTACTGTATGGGGGGATATCATGTGGGAAGGCCCGGCAGTGAAAAGGAATCACAGGCCATTATTGAGCGCGGCATGGAGCTGGGTTGCCGTTACTATGAAACGGCATGGATATATCATGACGGAAAATCTGAAAAATTATACGGAAAATACCTGATCCCCAAATACAGGGACCAGATATTTTTGGCCACAAAAAACAATGCCAAGAACGCGGAAGATGCAAAAAAACAGGTGGAGGATTCATTACGCCGCATGGGTTGTAACCAGATCGATTTATATTATATGCATGCAGTAACTGACCCGGCAGATGTGGACGGGCGGATGGCTGCCGGGGTTCTCGAAGTGATGCTTGAAGCCCAGCAGAATGGACAGGTAAGATACCTTGGATTTACAGGGCACCATACAACCGCTGCTTTCAGAAGGGTGATAAAGCATGTGGCCGGAAAAGATCCTTTCGTGGCGGCCCAGTTTCCGGTCAATCCTCTTGATGAAGCCAAACCGGATAGTTTTGTAAAAATATCGATACCTGAGTTACTTAAGAGGGATTATGCAGTGATGGGCATGAAACCAATGGCAGGTGGTGGATTCTTTCGAGAAAACGAATTCAGATGGAAAACCGATGATCCGATAATTCCAAATTACCTCAGCGTTGAGGAGGTAATATGGTACAATCTGTCTCAACCAGTTACTTCCATTGTCAGTGGTACCGAGAGTGTGAAGCATCTGGAGCAGAATATCGGTGCAGTGAGGAAATTTGCCCAGTTGAGCAGGGCGGACCAGGAGAAGATCGTAAATAAACTCTCGAAGTTTGTGACGGCCGAGGGACTGGAATATTATCGCCCGAAACTGGGTACAAGCCTATAATAGATCTGAAACCGGGTGCCCGGGCAAAGGATTTTGAAATGGCCATTCAGTGCTTTCATTTAGCTAACCAATTTTTTGTAGCTCTCAACTGCTCTGTCTGTATATAGTCCGGTTACACGGCGAAGAATATCCTCCTTTTGCTGATCACTAATCTTTTGGAAATTCTTGGTATATCCGGAATTCTCCTTTAAGTGATCCAGGTTCAACATACCGCTGATCCAGGTGGTAACTGGCTGTGAGAGCACAAAATGGATGTTCTCCTCCAGGCTGATTTTATCAGGGATAGCCTTTACGCCAGGTCTGGGCCCATCGGGGTTACTCACCGTTGAGATTCCGAGCAGGCCCCCTCCGCCCAGTGTCTTCATTGCAAAATGAGAATGGCCGCGTGAAACCATTTCCGGTAGCACCATTCTGGTGAAGCTGTTATCCGGATTGGTGGCATCAACCGGATTGATCGGTGTCTGACCGGTACAAATAAAGTCATCATCTTTGATTTTTTCCATGAAATAGAGCGCCGCTGAAGCATTGGTATGACAGGAGAAACCCAGATGCCTGATAATACCATCAGACTGAAATTTACGAAGGGCATCAAAGACCCCTCCGCTCTCTCTTCTGTCTACATCCTCTTTATCCGCCAGCATATGGATCAGTACCAGGTCCAGGCGGTCCGTCTTCATCCTCCGCAGGGAGGTATGGATATGTTCATCCAGTGTGGCGGCATCCTTTGCGTGTGATTTGGTCATAATAAAGATCTCATCACGATACTTCGGTGTCAGGTATTTTCCGTAAAGTTCTTCAGAACGGCCTTTTCCATAAACATTGGCTGTATCGAAGAAGCGAATTCCCGATTCTATGCACTTTTCGATAAGAGGCTGTACATACTTTTCTTCCATATAGGTCATATGTGCTCCGCCGGGCCCCATTATAGTAATATTTTCACCTGTTTTTCCAAGTGGCCGCTGGGGCATAATATCTCCCCATTTGTCCCGGTTCCCGCTTGTTAGTTTTGCCGCATAGGCCATGTTGGAAAAAAGCGTTGCAGCAGTTGCCGCCATGCTTCCAGTTTTGATAAACTGTCTTCTTTTCATGAGATATGAATAATAAGTTTTATACCATAATCCTACTTAAAAGATATTCAATGTAAAGGATTTAAAAAAAAGTTCATTGCTCAAATCTTGCATTACAACTTTTTTAACATTGCAAACGGTAAAAACTCGATTTCCACCAGGAGTTCTACCCGGCAGATATCAGGAAATTTACTAAATTGTAAAACAAAATTACATGACTGTGGCCAAAAGAAATTTCAAGACTATTTTTTTTACATTCTTCTTAAGTATCATCATGTCCATGCCAGGTTCTGGTCAGGCATTGACGCTATCCAGTGAGGAACTTATCACACTCACCTACCAGTGGGAAGGTGAGAGATTTCCCGATGGACGCCCGAAGGTACCGGACGACATACTGAAGCGGATGAAACTGGTCAATATCGAGGAAGCCTGGACAGTTCTGCGAAATGAGGGTTATAATTATCAATTCGAGCGGGGATGGAAGCATGTTCATCCGGGTGGTATTCTGGTCGGTCGGGCACTCACGGCAATGTATATGCCTCTACGGCCCGATGTGGATGAGGAAATAAGAAATGCAGGGAAGGCTGCAGGGTTTATTGGCAACGAGGTCTCCTGGCCCATCGATATGCTGGTTCCCGGGGATGTATACGTTGCAGATGCCTGGGGCAAGGAAGAAGGTGGAGTCATAATCGGAGGAAATCTGGGAAACTCCATTTTTGCCAAATCAGGAAACGGTATTGTAGTCGACGGTGAAGTCAGGGACCTTGAGCAGCTTGAGGCCATAGAAGGTTTTAATGCTTTTGTCAGGGACTTTAATCCATCGTACTACTGGGCATCCATGCTCATTGGCATCAATATTCCGGCACGGATCGGGAGTGTGACTGTAATGCCGGGTGATATAGTCCTTGGAAAACGCGAGGGCATTATTTTCATTCCTGCGCACCTGGCAGAAAAGGTCGTAAAAACAGCTGAGATTGTGCGGTTAAAAGATATGTTCGGATTTCAACGCCTAAAGGAAGGTAAATATACACCCGGTCAGATAGACGACAGATGGTCTGATGAGATCAATGAGGATTTTGCCAGATGGCTGGAAGATCATATCGATGAACTGCCCGTTCCAAAAGACCAGATACAGGAATTGCTCAAGGAAAGAACTTGGTAATACCTTTCCTTCCAACACCAGATAGTTTGTGTGTAAATGATCAAAACAATACAAAAATGATGAACCGGCGAGATTTTCTTAAAACTGCCTCCCTTTCCGCCCTGGCTCCATCCTTATACTACCTTTCCTGTAAACCTAATCCTGTCATCCCAATCATCGACACCCATGTGCATCTTTTGGATTTTGATCAATTCAACATAGGATGGGCCAGGGGTCGTTTTGACAGTAATATGCTTATGGACGATTACATGAAGGCTGTCGAGGGACACGATGTGGTGAAGTTGATCTATATGGAGGTGAACGTGTCTCAAGAGTATCGAAGAAAAGAAGCCGAATGGGCCCTGGAACAATGTAAAGATCCCGATAACCCGATGGTGGGAGCAGTAATCAGATTGGATATTACATCACCTGAATTCGAATCTGAAATCAGGTCATTCAAAGGAAATCCATATCTGAAGGGTATCAGGTATCCGCTAGATAATGCGGAGAAGACTTTTTCACCCCGGGTCATTGAAAATATAAGACTGCTGGGAGAATTAGGGCTCAGTTATGACCTGCTGGTCGATCCCAAGTTGTTTCCCATTGTTAACCAGCTCCTTGAAGATTGTCAGAGCACAAAATTTATATTGAATCATTGCGGAGGTGCTAATCCTACAGATTTTTTCCCTGAAGGAAAGAGAGATCCAAGGGAACTTGAGGATAGAAGGGATCATGAGGATAGAAGGGATCATGAGGATAGAAGGGATCGT
>CAZCQL010000052.1:0-24656 GCA_964500835.1 uncultured Bacteroides sp. | reverse complement strand
TGAGGATAGAAGGGATCATGAGGATAGAAGGGATCATGAGGATAGAAGGGATCGTGAGGATAGAAGGGATGAGTGGATTAATGGTATTGAGATGATTGCTCAACGGGACAATTTAATTTGTAAGATCTCAGGGATCGTTGACAACGCTGGCGACTATCCATTAGTTCCTGCAGACCTGGCACCCATAATTGATCATTGTTATAAAAGCTTCGGTCCGGACCGGGTGATATTTGCCGGGGACTGGCCGGTTTGCCTCAGAAATATGTCCCTTGCCAGGTGGATCGAATCACTGAAAGAAGTGGTTACCGGCTGGCCTTTAGAAGATCAGCGGAAATTATTCCATGATAATGCGGCCTCTTTTTACGGGGTATAAGGAACTTTTATTCTCGTTTGGGACCGGTTACTTCCCACCAGTAACCCTGGTTGATGGTTTTTAGCACCCCACCAACGCCCCCATAATAGAGTGTTGGAGGTGATGTTTTTGCGTCAAAAACCAGGCACCAGGCATGATTGGACCAGCGTAATCCTGCAGATTTGAAATGATCTCCCTGGTCTGTGCTTAAAAAAACACCTGCCTTGGTGCCAATGTATACATGGCTGGGATTTGCCGGATCGATTGCAATGGACTCCAGATATTCGGTTAAGGGCTCGGTTCCGGCAATCCAGGTATTACCCCCATCCATACTGCGGAAAAGTCCACGCGGCTGCGTACATGCATAAACTATGTTGGGATCGGTTGGATCAAGTGCCAGGGCTCGCACATCTACATCATAAATACCCTGAGGATCAGCCGACCAGTTTTCACCACCATCCCTTGTTATATAAACACCGTGCCACGTCCCCGCATAGAGTGTGTTGGACTGTTCAGGATTAATCACCAGTGAACGGATCACTTTATCAATCAATCCCCTGTTCATCTCCTTCCAGGTTTGTCCCCCGTCAACAGTTTTGAATATTCCTGTACCTTCAGTACCTGCATATACAATACGGTCATCATGCGGATGAATAACCATTGTTCGAATCCTCAGATCAGTTATTCCCTGGTTTATGGCCTTCCAGCTGCTGGCAGCATCGTCTGACCTGTATACGCCCATTTCATAGGTCCCAGCGTAAAGCAGGTCCGGATTGCTTGAGCTGATGACAATGGTTCGGGGTGAATAAGTAGCCAGACCATAGGTCGGCCAATTGTCCAATCCGCCATTCAGCGTTTTGCAAAGGCCTTTGGCAGCGCCTGCATAAATGATCTCCGGGTTTGTCGGGTGGAGTGCGATGGCCTGCGTCTCTCCGTGGCCGGGAGAACCCATTTGTGCAGAAAGAACAGGACTAATCAGAAATGCAGTGATAGCATGTATAAAAAATTGCTTCATACTAAATGATTATTCTTGTAGTTTTTCGATATTAAGATTAACGTTTCCATGGGAAATCGTAGCTTGGCTGATTGGTGTAACGTCTGATCTTAAGCTTGAGTTTCGAACCTGAGCCCGGCGCCAGGTCAATAGCAAATGCTGCAGCATCCAACTCCCGGATACCTTGAGAATCAGCTTGTTTCCTCAAACTTTTCCTCGGATTCCCCGAGTCTCTGTCGGACGAAGGAGTGTCATCAAGCTGCTGTAAATCAACAGAAATAAATTGGTGCTCACCGTATGCTCCTCCCTGGATGATTAATTGCCGCGGCTCAAAAGCATTGAGGTTGATAACTTCGATCTCTATCCAATCCTTTTCAATACGTGTGACTAATGCCGCCACATCCGGCGGCAAACCGGAACAACGGCGCTTACCGTCGAAATAGCGGACCTGTGAATGCAACATCTCACCCTGGCGTCTTATAGGCAGTCCTCCAATAGAAAGTCGAACCAGGTTATCAGTCATCATGGGATCTACAAGTATCCATTTATTATCGACCCAGGTCTCCGGATCACCATGCTCCTCCTGAATTAATTTCACTTTGCCAATGACGGTTCTGATATCGCGGCTTAAAGCATGTTCTGCAAAACCGGGGTTGTGGCCCTTAATAAAATATACCCACTCCAGGTCACGGTCAGTAATTCGACCGTTTCTCTTTCTTTGGGCATTCGCCAAACGCTCGATCTGGTCCCAGTCTCTGTCATCCTGCGACGCAAACCAAAGATGTACATAATCAGAGGGATTTTCCCTGCTGAAACGATGCCAGCCATCTTCGTTATAACGGATTGGTATACGAAACTCGCCGTCAATCACTTTGCCGTTATGTCTCAGAACCTCCAGTTGGCTTCGGGGTAATTCCAACCAGCGGGTATCGCCGGTAAGTAATGTAGCCACTTTCGCGGAAATAAGCTCAGCGCGTATTAAATGAGTGCCTCCACTTACCCACTGCCATCCGTAGTAGCCACCCCACCAGTTACCTGTATATTCGCCTATTTTATCCGATAAGCCAACATTGTCCGGTGTGATGCCATTATTCCTCTCCGTTCTCTCCTCCCAGGCCCCGATGTATTCTTCTACCCAATCAATGTAACGCGAGTCGCCTGTGTATAAGTAAGCAGTTGCAATAAGGGATGTGGATGTCAGGTTTAATGGGACATCGCCTTTAGCCATGCGGTCGCTCATCCCCTTAACCAGCCTGGCAAACAGGTCGTTGTCGGGATGATCATTAATCCAGGCGGTGGTTGTTTTAATGCCTGGTATATCGTTGAATGGCAAGCCATAGTAAACCAGATTGGCATTGGTCGGGATCCAGTCGCGCTTGGTCCATTCCATTTTCGGACCCCGGCTGCCTGTCATGCATGCCCGCATCATCTTCAGATCCGGGTCGTAGTTTTGAGCCTCCGGGTCATCACCGGTATACATGGCAGCAAATCGAACAGAGCGGTCGCGAAAGAGAGAATCCCCGGGCTCTACCATTCCTAGTGTATAGAAATCATTATAGCCTTCACCATGGTGCATCCAATCCCAGTTTGAATCGAATTCACGGTAGATTTGCCCGTAGCGGGTAAATTGTCTTGTAATGCCCTCCCAGGCCTTCCGGTGAAGACGATCCAGTTCATGGGATCCGCCTAACACAGTGTGTAACGACCATCCTTTGAAGGCCTCATAGATGTCGTCCGAAGAATTCATACCACCTTCATAACGCTCTTTAAACCTTAAGGATCCATCCGGTTGAACATAGGTATTATAAAACTCAATCCCTGCTCCATTCATGAGATCGATCAGGTGCCGTTCGAGCAATGCCCATTCGGGCGGCTCCATCTGGACGTTGCATTGAATAACTTCAAATTCAGCACTTCCCGGATCAATAGTCTGACTGACCAAACTAATACAGGAGCCGAGCAAAACCGCAGGAACAATTGTACGCTTGAGATACTTCAATATCATGTTATATTTAATAGAAAAAGTTGCCGTTCTATCTCATCTATAAATTATGCATTCAAATTACTTAAAAAATCACTACTGTCCGACGAATAAAATACAACCTGAGTAGTAATAGGGTAGTTTGAATGCTCAATATTTCACCATTCAAATCCTTTCCAGGGTAATGCCGAAGGTTCAGTCCCCGGCCAGGGATATTCATTCGATCCGGCACTTTCAGGGATAAATTCCCTTCCCGGAATGGTATGGTGCCAGTCCAGAAGCCGGCGGCTCATGCGCTCCAGGATTTCCGGATTTTCATTGGCCAGGTTGTCCACCTCACAGGGATTCTGTTTGAGGTTGTAAAGTTCTTTCCTGCTGCCATCCGGATTCATCAGCAGTTTCCAATCCCCATCGCGCATGGCAAGCATCGGGGCATTCTGGAGATGCCTTCCCCATGGACTCCATCGGTATTCCCACATCAAAGGTTTTTTCCTTTCAACCGTTTTCCCCATTAATGCCTGGGACATATCCTGTCCATCCAGGTCAAGGCTTTCACTGAGTTCAATTCCCGCGAGGCTGCAGAAAGTGGGCAGCAGGTCCACAGCGGATATTACCGTAAGGTCATCCACTTTATCCGAAGGTACTTTCCCGGGCCACCAGGCAATGAAAGGTTCACGGATCCCGCCCTCATACAGACTGGCCTTGCAGCCACGCAGGGGACCTACACTTCCTGTCCCGCTGTGCATGGTAGGTACTCCCCAGATGGGGGCCGGACCATTATCGCTTGAAAAGATCACCAGGGTGTTTTCTGCGATGCCCAGTTCATCCAGCTTTTCAAACAGCCGGCCAAGCTGGCGGTCGAGATCTGTGATTACCGCGGAATAGACCTGCATTGCACTTGTAAAACCGCTGGCCCGGGCCTCCAGTTCCGGATAGTCGGCCAGTTGCTCTGCGTTTGGGCGAAGGACCGAATGCGGATCCATTATCCAGCAATTTATAAAGAATGGCCTGTCGGCATTGGTATCAATGAAATCCAGGGTTTGATCCATTATTCTCATGGAATAATTGGCTCTTGTGTCCCCTTCCTTTCTATTGAACCGCGGCCCGTTGCTGAGTGATGTCCCACTCACGTCGATGCCGTATTCAGAGGGTGGGGGTGCTGATTTATCCTGCGGACCGCCCATGTGCCATTTGCCAATGTGCCCGGTAGAATATCCGGCCGATTTTAAGAGTTTTGTCAATGTGGGAACCCCGGGATCAAGAAAATTCGGCATTCCCCGGGCCTGGTTGACTTCAACCCTGTCGAGATGGCCGTGAAAGCTCAGCCGGGATGGAAACTGTCCGGTCATAACGCCCACCCTTGACGGGGAACATACCGGGGAGGCTACGGTAAAGTTGGTGAACAGGAGTCCCTCTGTAGCCATTTTATCCAGGTTCGGAGTCTTATTGATCATGTTGCCGTAACACCCCGCATCCCCCCATCCCATGTCATCGACAAAAACAAATACAATGTTGGGAGGGGAATCCTGCCGGGGCATGCCTGATACACCTGAGAGCGTAGCTGAGAACAAAATACTTATAAGACTGAAGATTCTGATAAATTTCATGGTTGATTTTAATTATTGATTTATCCCTGTTCCTATTTTCACAATGGCCCAGAGGTCCAGGTCCGGTATATTGATCTTTGCACCTCCTGCTTCCTGCTCCACCTTAAGCTCGATGGGTTGGGCGCCGGGGGAATAGATCCATGCACTGCCTGCCGGATTGCCCCCGGTAAGTTTCTGGCTGACAAACATATCAATATTTGTCTTTTCATTCATACGGTCATTTACAGGATCATAGTCCTGGTTCAAAAGGTGTATAACCAGCTCAGGCCCCTTCTCTGAAATCTTTTGGCGAGGGAGGGTCCAGATCTTCTCCCCACCGGTCAGTTTGACCTGGGGATCAATCCTGGTAACAAGTTCATCTATGCTGGTCCATTCCATCAGTTTCCCCTTTTTACGAGCGGTTTCAAACAGTTTGTTTAAAGGTCCCTCAGTCAAACTGCCCTCAGGCACCAGCAACAAGTCATATTTCTCCAGTTGTTCCGGAGGCGTCGAGAAACGGAGTCGCTTGTCTTCCTTTATCACAAGTGATGTGGGAATATTTGCGTAATGTAGATCCCGGTTTACTTCCCTGACCCACCAGTCCCCATTATTGCAAGCTTCGTTGTCATACAGAAGTCCCACCTGAGCTACTGCCTCATACCCATCGAAAAGATCCTTATTTTCAGTGATGAAACTGCACAGTGGTTCATAAATTGATAAGGGGACCTGATACGATATGGTACCGGTTTCTTCTGTAAATCCCCACTGACTATTGGAATACATGAAATACTGTCCGAATGCATAGGCACCGGCAATCCACCTCCGGACACGGGTAACCGATTTATCACGCTGGGCATATACCCAGCACACTCCTGTGCCGGTGGCGAATACCGGCATTCCAAGAGCCGTACCCAGCATAAAAGTTACGGGAGGAATACTGTCTTCATGTTCATAGTGTTGCACCTCATTGCAAAAATAATCGGCATAATGAGATGTAGACAGGTGTTTGGGTGCCAGGTTATAGGCATTGACTCCTATGGGGATGTCTTTTCCTGCAGTACTGTCTGCCACTTCTCCAAGTTCTTTGACGAATTCAGCAGCAGCCTCCCTTTGGAAATCCAGGAAATCCTCCCACAGAGGAATCTCTTCCTTTGCCCTTGCTTCCAGAAATATTTCCCGGTTTATGATCCCCCGGGACCTGAGGAGCACTGCATAATCGAATGCCTGCGGATCCTCAATTCCCTTCGAATTTAGTTCACTCTCGGAATACTCGTTTGTCAGCCAGTTTCTAAAACCTTCCATACAGTAATCACAAAAACAGCCTGCCATCCCCTCCATAAAGCACGCAGCAAAGGTTCCCAGGTGATCATCAATATGCTGCATGGTGGCCCCCGAATTCATCCCGGCAATCACGCGTTCCTTGGCCTGCGCCCGAAACAAGGGATGATTGGTACATCCCCAGTAGTCTGGTACCCCCTTGTAGAATGCATCCTCCCGCCAGAACGGAATGATAGGTACCCCCTCTATATCAACACACACAGCCTCCTGGTACCTGGGGTCATCGTGATATACCCTGTTGGTTGCGGTCAGTATCCAGACATTACTTGCATTCAGAATTATACCTTTTTCCTCGTAATCCTTCAGCATGTTCCTGAAAGGTTCCATATCACCCAACTGCCTGACAGGATCACTGCCCCATGCGATAACCGAGGGCTTAAGCAATTGGAACATTTCAGCTTGCTGTTCACCACGGCCATGCATTAATGCAATATGCGAATGTTTAAGTTCAGAAAGAGAGTTGGAGACGGGAACAACAGGATCCTCCTCTGTGCCCCCACAACCAGACAACAAAAAAAGTATGCATCCTGAAAAGAATAAACTGATAGATTGCCATTTAAGATTTTTCATTTTTCAACTCTGTTGGTTAAGGTATATGTATATTATATTGGTTCATTTCTTTGTTTTTCTCCCGGCATCCAGCTCAAAAGGCCGGAATCCCAGCTTCAGGGCTGGGGAGTCAGGTTTGAGCCTGAAATCCCCGTTTTCAATATCCATAAAAAGAGGATCTTCCTTTATACTCTCTGTTTCATGGCCATATTCCCTGGCCCAATCCAGGTATTCACCGGCTGCATTGGGATCTGAGGAATTGAAATAGATATTCTTGTCAACCACAAAAGTTCCAAGGACATATTCCATACCGTTCCGGAATTCTTCTCCCTGCCGCCTGAACATGAAAGGCTGGTTGGGTTGATTTGCATAGAATATATTTTTTAATATCCTGGAGCCTGATATACTCATTTTGCTTGTTGGCTCCAGATTGAGCATCCCCCGGTTGACGCGATTCGGAGGGCAGGCGACAATGTTGTTAAAAATATGATTTCGCCCTTTGGAACAAAGGCCGATGCCATGTGTGCCGAAACGGTAGACCACATTGTTTTCAATCAGTGTTTCATTCTGGTCATTGTCGCAGCGAATGGCCTCCCCGGCAGCCATGGATGGTGTATCATGGACAAAATTGCCCCTGACAATGTTACCGGTACCGGCTCCGGATATATAGACACCATTGCCGTCATGCATGACGGTCATCACATGGTGTATATCATTGTTTTCTATAATATTATGCCTGCCGTGGAGAAAGCGTTCTCGTTCCTCCCAGGTTTCTCTTCCCGTGAATGCCCCCGTTTCATGCCAGCGGACAGTTTTGGAGCACTCTCCTCTGCCGGATTTATCCCAATTCGTCCTGCCGGTTACTAAAATGGCCGAGTAGGGCACGTCGTGAATGGTGTTGTGGCTGATCAGGTTGTGCCCGCTTTGCCACATCCAAATTCCAAAGGTGTGCCACCACAATTTGCCTATGTGATGAATGTAGTTGTTGCTTACTTCGTTGTTTCTATTGACATCCTTTGTGCCGGGACCATATCCGGCCAGTAGAACGCCCCCTCCACCAAGCTCAGACAGTTCATTGTTGACGATACGGATACTCTGTGCATGCAGGTCCAGCCTTATGCCTGTTCCCCCGCTATGTATGAAAATGCAGTCCTCCACTCCGCAATTCTCAGCGCCACGGAACCGGATCAGGGCGGTGGATTCATCAAAGCGCTCCCAGTCATGCTGTAGTCCCGCGCCCGTCCTCCCGAAGGATTCATAGCGGTCTCCATGGGTAAAGGTAATCCCCTTAAAATTCAGGCCCTGAACCGGAGTGTCGGTTGGCCCGTCATAATCTATACTGCCCTCAACCCTTATCATCTCTATGAGTTGTGGCACGACAATATCATCACCTGGTTTTTTTTCATCCTTTGGCCAGTAATAAAGCAGGTCCTTCTCATCATCATAAACCCACTCTCCGGGTTGATCCAGACCGGCGAAGCTATTTTCCACCCAGATGACTTCCGGCTCCATATACCACCGGGGAGCAGCCAGACCATAGGTGGAAGATGCTCCCAGGGTTACCATGCCGGTTTCGTGATTCACTGATTCCACAGGCAGGATACACATGGTCCACGGGCGATCCGGAACAACAACAATCTCAGCATTTCCTGGAGTAAACAGTTTTTCTGTAGTACCCTTTTCAAACGGGATTGTTTTGTATACATCTTCCGAGCCTCGCTGATCGCTGGATTCGCGCAGGTGTTTGAAAACTTTGGTCCTGGCCCTTGGCAGCATGCCTTCTGAATTATACACTGTTTTCAGACCACTGGCGGATTCCGGGACCGGGGCCACCCATACTTTACCCCTGGCACTACGCGGTAACCCTTCCGGAGATTTACCCAGCTTTTTCCATCCTGAAATTGTCACATCGCTGTTTATAACGGGCACCTCTCCAGGAAGGGCTGACCAGGTGATTTTTTGCCCGTGTTTGGCTGAATGTTCCAAGCCAAAAACCAGGGGTTCAGAAAGATTGAATTCACCTCCGGAAAGCCAAACCGTAATATCCTCAATTGCATTAGACCGATTCCAGCGTTGCATTTGATCCCGTGCATATGCCAGGGTCGCAAAAGGTTGCTCTTTTGTCCCTGGATTATCATCACTTCCATTTGTTGAAACGTAAAAATCTTTCGCTTCACACATAGGAGTAAGCCAGAGAGTTGCAATGATCACATAGATTGATTTCATGGTAATTCAGAATTATCGGTGGGATGATAAATGTTAAAAGTATTCATTGATCCGCAAGGCCCATTGCTCATATTTACCTATTCCTTGTTAGAATCTAGCGTTCACTGCTGGACCCTGATTTATGTTCCACCGTAAATTTCCAGGCAGGGCCCTTTACGATTTGCTTATCCTGTACAGCATCGACCCGCCAATAGTAAGTTTTCCCAGGTTCCATTTGCCCCGGATTGTAAATGTTATTGCGAATATTTTGACGGTATTCAGGTGATTCTCTTCCAGCCTTTTCTACCGAGGATTTATCTTTCCCGAAATAGATATCATGGGATTTGGCCTTATAGGCTTCCAGGAACATAAGATCAGCATCCGTTTTTACCTCTAATGCCCCATCAGGCGGAACGGGAACAGATGCTGTTTCTCCTTTTTGTCCGGGGATCCAGTATAGCGTATCAGCATATTCATAAGGTCCGATATCGGGAGTCTCTCCCACATAATTGTCATTCACTCCATCCACATAATAACCGGCATCAACCACACGCGCATCTTTTTTTGGCCTGAAGTCCAGGTTATCGGGATCACGGAGCTGTTCCCGCACATCTGTTTCCAGGTTGTTTGAATGGCGCCCGGGTAGTCCAATGGTGTTCTTTGTTTTTGAACTGCTGATCTCCCCGGCCAGGTTATTCCGGATAATTGATTTATCGTTCTCAAGCGGGTGGTCTGCACCGGGAACCCAGCCTAAAGTATAGTCGTACCCTTTTAAAACATCCTTTGGGGTTGGTTGCCCAACCCTTGAACGAATGGCGAGATCGTTGTTTGAATTGTCGAAGGCCAGGTTATTATAGACCTGGTGCTCATCGCCTTTTACATAGATATCCTGTGCATTCCAAACCACATTGTGGTGTACGGTCCCCTGGTGGGGGTGATCCCGCTTACCCATTATATACCCGATGAATGAGCCATCGAGGCGTATCCCATGTTTCATTCCGCTGTAGGGATTACACTGTACAGCATCATGAACCCAGTTATACCGGATGACCGAACCGGGTTGCGATCCGGGTCCCAGATGAATCTGGCCTCCGTCGGATTGCAGGCGGCCGATGTCGTATACATTGTTCAGCTCAATGATACACTCCCGGCCTCCCACAATTCCCTGGGCTCCTCCGTTGGTATGGACCGTGTTCCTCCTGATTACCGTGCCCCTGCCGCCGCCGATGGCTGAGCCGAGCCTGGAAACACCACTGTAATCCAGGTGATGAAAATAGCAATTCTCAATCAGGTTGCTCTGGCCTTCAATCCGGATACCGCCTCCATCGGTATAGGAAAATTCACAGTTTCGTATGATGTTATTTGAAGATTCTCCTTCCTTATTGCTTATCCTGGTCACTTCGGCGCCCTTCAAAACACCAAGCATTCTTTTTGAATAGGCCGGGTATGTAAACCTGCAATCTTCAATCACAATGTTTTCTGAGTCTTCAATATTGAATGTAACAGCAAAAAATTCGATGTTCTTAAAATTGATGTGACCCGAACGGATAAAATATGGAGAATAGGTAATATTTTTTCCTCTTACCTCAAGATTATTGGGATCCATGTCTCCTTCAGGCCAGAAGTAGAGGTATTTTGTATCATTATTGTAATACCATTCTCCGGCTGCATCCAGGCAAGCCAGGGATGCTTCCAGGAAGAACCACCCCTGTTTCAGGTAGCTTGACCAGAATGCAGGGTTCTCCAACCTTTTTTCCAGATTGGCATTGTACACAAATCTGTCGCTTCCTTTTTCATGCCGGGTAACCGGAGAAGTATAGGTAGCCCAGGAGCCAATGTTCAATATGGCAATGGCTCCTGTAAAATCCCTGTTTTCGGATGCCAGATCCTGATAAGCCGGATCATTGATCATTAATCCGTATTCACTTCCATCAGCCTGGTGGGCCCAGGAGGCAGGTTGATTAAACATGGAGCCGTCTTCCCACCTGGCATTGGGCCAGCGGGCAGAGATCATGGCTTTATCTTCCACAAAAAACTGCCAAATATCGCTCTCAATCCTTGCCTTGTAAATATTTCCCTGGTGAACGGACCATTCGGCATCGATCACTTCCGAACCATCCAGCACAACCTGCTCATCTTCATAGGCGGAAAAAATAATGGGTTTACCGGGTAATCCGTGAAGATCCTCAAGTAGCAAGGCCTCATGATACCTGCCTTCCCTGAGGTAGCACACATCTCCCGGCTTCATTGCCGATGCTGCTTTCTGCATGCTGGCAAATGGACTTTCAATGGTGCCTTTGCCAGAGTCATTTCCTGAATGGGAAACATAATAATCCTTCGCCTGGCCAGGATGCAGGAATAATGTGATAAATGCAATAACGATGATATGCTTTTTCATGTTTCCCATTTTTTAAGGAGAAACAGCCTCTTAGCGAATAATTTCTTTTACTTCCCGCATGACCTGCAATGCTTTTTTACCCACTGTTCCATCCTGATAAATCCCCATATTAATAGTAACTGCTCCGCCATTTTCCATACAAGCTTTTATATATGAACTCAGTTCCTCCGAAGTAAATTTTGGGTCTTTTATCCCTGATTTCCCAGCCAGCCACGCAAACTTTTCCATGGTTAGCAGAACATGATATGGCAGGTTTGGAGATATACCGTTTTTCATATATCCATTTACCGGAGGAGCTATTGGCTGCTGTACCTCGCCGGCCCAATAATCCTGCCATGGTGACACTTCTTGCCAGTAAAAAGCGTTAAGACAAATGAGTCTATCCTTATTTCCAACCTTTGCCGCATTAAAAAACTCTTCAAAAGGTATATTGAGGATCATGGTATCGAACCAATAACCCGCAATTTTATCTTTGTACCGCATGCCTATTTCCGGAAGAATATCGGTAAAGTTGGCAACGAAGGCATCCAATATTTCAGGTGTGATTGCCGTTCTCTTGGGATAATTAAATGCAAGCGGGCCATTTATATAGCAGATTAAACGAATGTCCTTCGCATTTAGTGCATTGGCTAATTCTTCAATTAAATCACGTTGTGTCGTCTGACCAGGATGTACACGCTCCCAACTTTCAATGGGAGCCGGACAATATGATTCGGCATGACCAATGGGGAAAATCACATAACCCGCTCCGGTTTCATCAACCATGTTGACAAATTTTTCCACATCGAAATCATTCACCGCCTCTTCATATGGTTTTCGGGTACCATCGCGTTGCGGAGATCTGGAAGTCCAGTGGAACATCACACCGTACCCGGTTTTCGCCATCCAGTCGAACCTAGCCCTGGCACTTACTGCCCGGGCCTCTTCTGCTGCTATGAATTCCTTTTTTGAAACAGGCAGCAATTCAACCCCACGAAGATGGAATAAGACTTCTTCTGTTTCAATGTCAGATGTAGAGACGGTGATTACCTGTTTACCGGCTTCTAATGAAAGGGTACCTGACAATTTTTTTCTTTCAAAATTCAGCTTTTCCTGGAATTTGAAATTTTCACCACCCGGGAAAGGACCTGATGTTTTATGTATGGTAAAATCTGCTTGCCTGCCTCCTGCTTCTACAGTGATATTTTTTCCATCACCTATATCGGAAACATTTGCAGTGAGATAAACTTCGTAATCATCTTTTTCCGGAACTTCCACTTCCCATCTTAGGGAAGCATTGCCTATCCATGGAAAAAACGCGCCTCTAATCGGCGTGTCGGATTCACTCAGCGTTTGGGACACTTCAGTAATTTTTAACCAGACACTCAGTGGTGATCTGTAATTAATTTGGATTTCATCATTCTTTTTAGAGCCTGAAGGTGAACATGAAATCAGCACGATCACGATGCTGAACAATGCAGATAAGTTTAGTTTGGATAGGTTTCTGGTTCTCATATCAGTTGTAATTCGGATTAGTTACTGGTTGTCTTTTTATTGTGCTGACAGTTCTTATTAGACTACTTCTTTTGCCTGCATTTTTTTCGCACAATTAATTCGCGCTTCGTGTAGGACTGAAACAGCTTGGATCTGCTTTGGTGGGCAGCGTAGCTTTCCAATCGTATATCATCTTCGTTAAGCGGGCAACGATTTCCGGATAGGTCTTCGACAAATCTTTACCGGTCTCTTCTGCACGATCGGTTTTCATATTGTGCAGCTCTACCCGCTCCGCATTCTCAGTCATCAGCAGCTTCCAATCGCCATCGCGCACAGCAAAATATGGCCACCAGTCGGGCTCGGGCTTGGTACCACGCCATTCCCAAAAAATGGGGCGTGTTCGCGTGATGGCGTTACCTTGCAGGGCCGGGAGCATATTCTCGCCGTCGCCTTGATAATCGGCGGGCAGTTTCACTGCCGCCGCGGCACATAGTGTAGGCAACATATCTACAGTAGTCAAGACTGTGGTATTGTTCGTCGCTCCGGCTGGTGTGTGCCCCGGCCAACGTACTATGAACGGCAAGCGCACGCCGCCTTCATACAGGCTGCGTTTCTTGCCGCGCAGTCCTCCGGTCTGGCCGATGCTGGCCCAGGTACCGTAGCCTTCGCCCTTTTTCTTATGCTGCTCATCGAAATGGGTCCATTCCGGTCCGTTGTCACTCGAGAACATCACGATGGTATTGTCCGCCAAACCTTCCCTTTTCAGTGCCTCGAGGATCAGTCCTACAGCATTGTCGCCATCGGTGATGACAGCGGAATAAACCTGTTTCTGTTCATCGAGATGCTTCCACTTTTCCATGGATTCCGGTGTAGGGACGTGTGCCACATGACTTTCGTGCAGCCACACATTGACGAAAAACGGCTGATCTTTGTTCTCCTCAATAAAGGCCACCGTATTCGCCGCTGTTTCGTGTAACCCCGCCGCCGACCATCCTTCACCGCCGTTGAAGACAGCAAAGGTATCGTAGCCATACGCATACGGCTTTGGTGCTCCCACAACTCCCCCGTTAGTCAGATGCCACTTCCCGAAGTGTCCCGTACGATAGCCCGCCTGCTTTAGCAGCCGCGGCAGCATAGTTGCCTTCGGATCGAGCCAGTCGGGCATGTGCCGGTTACTGTTCGCCCTGGTCCCCATAAAGTGCGCATGTATAGAAAAACGTGCCGGACACATGCCTGTCATCAATGCCGTGCGACTCGGCGAGCAGACGGGGTGGAGTACATTGAACTGCATAAAGTCAGTCCCCTCGCTGGCAAGCCGGTCTATGTTCGGCGTCTTCAACCACTCATGTCCATGACAGGACAGATCGCCCCAACCCCAGTCATCGGCATAGATGAAGACGATGTTTGGTTTCGACGAGCTCACCACAGGTTGTTTCTCTTGTGCGATACCTTCAGCGTAAAGATATGTCTCAAACTCCTCCGGCTGCAGGGGTTCCACTCCCTCGGGGCGGACCACCTGATTCTCGCCGGTCAAGATACCATGCTTGACTAAAAAGGCATCCACCAACTCCAATGACCAATAAAAGAAGGGATTCTGTACTTTGGTTCCGATGCAGAATCCATGCTTGCCGCCTTTACCCACGTAGAACTCCGAGACATTCCCCGCCTTTTTAAGGTCCTCGTGAAAGGCCTTTAAACTCTCCACAGAAACAGATGGATCTTCGCTGCCCAGAAAGCTTATCATAGGTGGCAAACCTTTGACAATAAAATTCGGAGGCCGGAGTTCCTCCTCGCATTTGAAATACGGATTGTACATCACCGCGGCGTTGGGTGTACAGGAGATGGCCAGGTCATCGCTTTGGTCGTTGACATTATCAATCGTAGCCACTGCTGCAGCCATCTGCCCACCCGCTGATCCCCCTGCAACGACAATTTTATCCACATCGACCTGCAACTCTTTTGCATTCTTTCGGAGAAAGCGCACAGCTGACTTGGCGTCTTTGACGCATTCCAAAGGAACCTCTACCTGGTCGCGATCCTTAAGCCGATAATCGACCGATACCGCGATCATGCCGCGCTTGCTCCAGTAGGCACAGTCCGGGTAATGCCAACTGACTAAACCACCACGCCAGCTGCCGCCATGATAAAATACTATAGCTGGAAAGCTTTTCTCATCGGACGAATAGCCTTCAGGCAGAAAGACATCCATCTTCAACGCTTTGCCATTGATGGTCTTGTAGGTCCACTGCGTATCGGGCGTACCTGAGGCATGTGCCGCCACGCCTGCGAAGCAGCAAAGCGTCAGCAATAATGATTTCAATAAGGTTTTCATATTTAATCTTTTTTATTTAATGGTTTTGGGTTCTGTCTTTGCTGCGCTCATTGTTTTTGAATCGGCAAGCGACGGTGATTCGACACGTGAAAACGCACTTAAGGTCGCTTCAGCCAGAGCGGCAGGATCGCCGGAACAAACAGCCATTCCCATCTCAACTCTTTCGTCCATTGACAGGGAAACTTGCCCGATTTTCGTCCAGGTTTCCCCGTCGGGAGAGCAGTAGCCTGTGAAGACATCTCCGTTTCGAACCAGTTTCACATAAGGTCCATTGGCTGCATCTGCCTGGCCAGCTGAGCGCAGTTTAGCTCCCTTGTTTTTCCGATAGACCATATACATTTTGCCTGAAGGATCACGGAGTACAGCTACGGTTCTGGCTTCCGAAACGATGATTGTACCGTTTTTATATGCCGCTACATAATCGTCTACATAATTATCTTCTGCATAATCATCGAGCGGATTTTCTACCGGTTCGATGCGCTCGCGGAACATGATGCCCGCCCGGGCATCGGCATGGGTGTTTTCCAATGCGTCGAGTTTCGCCTCAAGTTTTCCATTGCCGTAATGGAGGTCAGAGAGGAAGAAGTAGTTATCCCCGGTGCCGGATATATTACCGCTTCCCTTTAACGAATAGGTATAATTACTGTAGGAGATCCCGTCGCCATCCAAAGCCGGACTTCCCACATTATTCTTCCATAATATACGTTGAAACTGACCACCCGATTCTGATTTCAGATCGTAAAACAGATCGCAATGTTCGAAGCTGCGGGTGATGACATTTCCGTCCCAAAGCGCCTCACTATATGGAGTCCCAAGTGGACGCAGCCCCTGGTCCACATAGTCTGTCAACCATTTGTACTGATCTGTTTCGGCATCAACTGACGACATATAAAATAAATAGGAATACGGTTCCACATAGCTCAGGTAGAAGGCCAGTACAGGATCGAGCCGATCTTCTATTTCACGGGTATCTTTATAGCCTATCCCTGACCGAATCATTGTCAGTCTCTTATTTCTTGCAGCCTCCATCTGAAACCTCAGGCTGAAAGGGGTGTTGTTATAGGAGGGACCTTCCCGGTAAATTCCATCTAAATAGGCAATACGTTCGCGATAATCAATATCGTTACCATTATTACACATATGAATCTTGTCATCAGGCAGATTCTCATAGAGCGGGATATACAAATAACCGGGGTAATCTCTCCGATCGATAAAGGTACCGTCCACAACCTCATTTTTATTGTCAGAAATGAAGGGCTCACCATTTACTGCGAAGCCTTCTTCAAGCCCCAACATCTTGTAGATGGTTCCCCACCACCATTCCTGGAAATTTGGATTCATACGGCTGTATTGGTGGACTCTATTCCGGATTAATGGTCGAACATATACGAACTCTTCCATTTCTTCTTCTGTTAAGGGATCGATTCCATAATCCCCGAAGTAGAGTTCATGATTCCAATAGAATATTGATTTTAAATCCGGGTTGACCTCTTTCAGCCGTCGGGTGGTGCTTCGGTATCCTTCAAAACCACCATTGGCCTTTTCGAGAACAATCACAGGGTAGGACTTTGCCATCCTTTCAATCTGTTTATCGGTATAGCCGGCACTGCTGTGGCGAATGAGCATGGTTCTTTGTAGTCTATCCCAGGAAAACTCTGGAAATGCTTTGTCCAATTTTGCCTGTGTCGTAGGCTCATAAGGGATTGGCCCGTATGTGTGGCCGTTTGGCAAATCGCCATACAGGTGGTCCGGATCTTCAACCAACAAAGAAGGATTTCTGATGATGAAGTTCAATTGCAGGTTTCCGTCATTAAAATGCGAATCATAATCTTGCAACACCAATCCATTGGCTGACAGATTAGCGCCAGCTATGGTTACGTTTTCCATGGCAAAGATTTCCTCATCGAAATCGACCACAAGGTCAAATTTTAGTATATCCATTCCATTTTCTCCGAGAAAACTGTTTCCGGTCCAGATAATTGTATAAACCGTGTTCGATCCTATAATCACTCTTGTACAGGAGAGATCGGGAGAATAGAGGTCCACCCTGCGGTATCCGTTAGCCAGTATCAGGTCGTTCCAGGCTTCTGTATCATTTCCGGCCAGGGGCTTAATGGTGAGCCAGAAATGACTGTTCCGGCCGGAGTTGTTCTCTGGTTGTGCCCCCAGGGCTGTGAAGCAGCAAAGCGTCAGTAACAAGGATCTCAATAGGTTTTTCATTATCACTAAGGTTTTCATTATTTATCTCCTGCAACGGCTTCGGGTAATTCGTGGCTGCCCGCATTCTCGCCTGGCTGAATATCGGTATGCCTGGTCCTCCGGTTGGTATACCAGTGATACTTACCTTTTGCGTCCGGATCGGTGACTACAGCCGCATCATACTCCACAGCAATCACGGTATTTCTTGGATCCGGCGCATTCGCAGGCACTTCAACCCTGGTGACATGACCGTTCGCTTCATAAGTTACCGGCAAAGCTTTGCGTTCCGGATCTGCCAGAAAGTAAGCCCTGGAGGGTTTACCAACGATGCCATTGAACTTAATGCCTTCCGGCCTCCATTCCAACACGTGCAGATAGATGGTCTTGTCCTTCCGGGTCATTGCCCCCCACCAGAAGTCGAAATCAACCGGAGAGTATTGGGTTCCGTAGATCGACTCTCCGTTCACTTTCATCCATCCACCCACCTCTTGAAGACGTTCGATCTCTTCCGGCAGCAAGGTGCCCTCCGGTGTCGGACCGACGTTTAGCAGGAGATTTACTCCCCTAGAGCCACACAGCGCCAGGAACTCAATAATATCCTTCGGACTTTTCCAGTCATTGTCTGTGCGATCGTAGCCCCAGTTATGGCGCATCGTCATGCAGGTCTCGGAATCTTCTGTCATTCGTTCCGTTGGCAGCATCCGGTCACGAAGCGATTCAAAGTCAGCATACCTGCGCTGCTCCACCGGAACCTTACGACTATAGAGACGGCTGCAGATCACCGCATCGGGCTGCAACTCGCGCACGCGTGCGCCCTGAGCGTCGGCTTCGATTACGTTGTTTCCGCCGGTATCAAACCAGAGAACGGCCATCTCACCATAATTCGACAGCAGTTCATCGAGGTTAAGCTCGACCAGGGCAAGGTATTCCTCTTCCGACAGGGTTCCGGGATTATCCTTTCCCCGTGAGCGGTGATACCAGTCCTTGAACTGGGAGTAGTAAACACCAAATTTAATTCCCTGCCTGGCGCATTCCTCCGAGAGTTCTTTAATGATATCTCGTTTAAAGGGCGTGGCATCCATTACGTTGTAATCGGTCGCATCCGTATCGAAAAGACAGAAGCCTTCATGGTGCTTGGAGGTGATGACCATGTATTTCATGCCTGCCTGCCGGGCAGTCGATACCCACTTCTCAGCATCGAAATCCGTGGGATTAAACTTAGGAGCCAGTGTGTTACGGTATTCTTCCTTTGATATCTTCGCACTGTTCATCAACCATTCCGCACTGGCTCCGCCCTGTTCCTTACCGTAATCTATGCCCTTCCATTCCCCTCCCTGGACGGAATAGAGTCCCCAGTGGATAAACATGCCGAAGCGGGCATCCCGCCACCACTCCATGTGGGAATCGTTCTTTGACTGAGAAAATGCCGCTATGGGCATAAGAGCAAGCAGTACCAGTATGATGCTTAGTGAATTGTTCTTTGTCATTTCTTTTTTTTATCTGTTTTCCTAGTAACTCAGCGTCCCGCCTCTTCTGGGTTTTTGCGTTTCGTTCTCCCACCATTCGCTGGGTCCGTCGGCTTTGATGTCCTCCCAGAGCTCAAGGAGGATATTTTTCATTTCCTCAGTCTTTTCAGGCATAAGGGAGGAAAGGTCATTTTTTTCCTGCCAGTCCTTCTGGACTTCAAATAACTGGAATTTTGTCAGCGTCTCATCACCGACGATTTTCCAGTCACCGATACGTATGGCGACCCGGTCATCCGGCGATGAAACATGTGTTCGCCAGAACATTGGGATCTTGCGTTCGACCTGTTTTCCTGACAAAGCGGGAATCATGCTGACGCCGTCGATCGTTCGGTCTGCGGGCAGAGGGATCCCAGTAATGTCGAGCACTGTCGCAAACACATCCGAGCCGATCACAGGCACATCGCTGGTGCTTCCCGGTTCAACATGCCCAGGCCAGCGGGCCAACCCTGGCACGCGAACGCCGCCCTCGTAATCATTGCGTTTGTTTCCGCGCAAACCGCCGGTTGTTCCACCATAAGCCGGAACAGGGCCATTGTCAGACGTGAAAAACAAAAATGTATTCTCGCTTAAACCCATCTCATCCAAGGCATCCATCACCATACCCAGCGCATTGTCGAGCTGGGTAATATTGCCCATGTATTTGCTGTTTTCGTACCCATTATAGAGAGACTGGAAACGCGGATCGGTGGCAATCGGCATATGGGGCTCATGAAACCAGACCGAGAGAGCAAACGGCTTCTTCGGATCGTGAAGGTCTTTTAACCAATGAATGGCCTCTCCTGCCACAAGCTGGGCAGAATAGCCCTCCAGCTCACCCACGGGCTCTCCGTTACGCACAAAATTGTCTGGATTTTTATGGCTCGGACTGGCGTTGTTGTGAGTTGCCATCCAGTAGTCGTATCCCTGATCATCTGGTTGGGGAAATCCGGGCTGATTGAATTGCTGTTTCGAGAGCAAATGCCACTTGCCAACGTGACAGGTTTCATAACCGATCTCTTTTAATAGTTCAGGATAGGTTATTTCACTGGTCCGAAGATACGTCGGTCCATTCCCGGATAAGTGCCTCCACACGCCATTGCGGTAAGGTGTCCTTCCCGTCAAAATCGCCGAACGTGACGGCGAGCAAACGCCACAGGCGGAATAGCACTGGGTTAATTTTACTCCCTGCCCTGCCAGCTTATCCATATTCGGGGTCTGGATCAGCTCGTTGCCAAAGGTCCCAGGATCGCCCCAGCCCATATCATCAGCTAGCACAACGACAATATTCGGTTTCGAAGGCCTCCCTGCAGGCGATTTAGCTTGTTCGACCTTCACAAATGCGCCACTCAAAACGGTCATCCCGATCGCCAAAATACCAAGACGCCCTAACCGTGTAAATGATTTCATTTTTTTTAGCTGTTTCATTTTTTTTGTTCTAATTTTTATTTATCCAAAACCTGAATTCTCGTGTAATCCGCTCATCCTCCGGGCTATCCAGATTCAAGTCATAGGTGATTTCCCAGGAGCCCTGAAAGAAGTCTGTCTGCCAGAAATCTTTTATGGAAGTCATGAAAAATTTACTTTCTATACTCAACTGTTCCATTGCCAACATCGAGAACTACTTCTAGCTGCTCAAACTTGCGCGTCCATATGTTGCCGTTCTTCTGAGCTCTCCCAAGAGGCTTGCCCAACGGCATATCATATTCCGGAAAGGGTTGCTTGATTCTCCACATATCCGTGCCTGTTTCTATAAATCTAGCTGGAATCGCGAATTGGAAATACGAGTGTTCTCCCGCGCTTGCGATAAGAAAGTAGGCAAGCTTAACATCAAAATAAGCGTATGTATGTGCCAATTCATCCCGTTCTTTGCTGTCAAGCTTTTCCCAAAGATCAGGCATAGCGTTCTGCGCTTTAATTCTCATTTCATCCAAGGATAACGGTTTAGTACGAGTTGGCGGCTCTCTATCGTGCATATTGAATCTTATCATTCTTCCAGACTCGGTTATTTGCTGCAGATGAGAAAGCGACTTATTCAATAAGTCTGCATCTCCCTGTTCCCAGCCTTCAAAGTAAGCCATATGGGTATAATTCATAACCTGCTCCAAGCGAAGATCCGGAGCGTTTGGCCTCCATATATTTCCCTGGATTATAATTTCATCAGCAAGCGAGTCCCTAAGAGCAGAAAGCACCAGATTTATACCTTCCTCATAATACTCTGTCCCTATTTTGTTGCCCCAATAATCCCAGAACCTGTCATTATCCTGTGCCATGGCATTAGCCTTAGCATGGCCGTCAATAAATAATACATCTGATTTAGGTTCTTCTCTAGACTGTCTAATCGCCTCATTCACCCACATAGTGCGGCATCCGGCTACCTTGAAATTGAAATAGGGAAACCGGCCGGCGGCTATATATAATGATCCATCTGGATTGTAAGCATAATATTCAGGATTCTTCATTGCGGTGTCCACTCCCCTATACTCCCTTCCCATATTCAGGTAAGCATAGGAATAAAATTTATGAGGATACTTTGGATACATTCGGTTTCGAGCCTGAATAGGACAATTAAAGAAATTAGCAGCCTGGGCATAGGTCTCTACTATTTCTTCCGAGGCATTTTCCCAATCGCCCTTACCTCTTAATGCGCGCATATGTCTGGGTGTTTCCCAGGAATACGGTACATGAGTTTGGTGCCCCGGCAAATAGCTCATCATCTGTTCCGGCGTCATTGGAGTTACTGATTCATGCACTTCAATCATGGACTCCCGGTTGGGCTCAATCTTAGTTTCCTTATTCTCAAAATGAGAATTATCCTGTGCTATTGAATTAATCCCAATAACAAAAGATAGAGACAGTAAAACAATCGCAAAAACTTCTGTTTTCATTGTTTTCTTTTCTTTTCTTTCATCTTTTTTATTCTATTTATTATTTATTGAAAACCTAAATTCTCGTGTCAGCCTCGCATCCTCCGAGCTATCCAAATTTACATTGTAGGTGATTTCCCAGGAACCCTGATGAAAGTCTGCCTGCCAGAAATCCTTGCCATAATTTGATTGATCTATCTTAGTCCAGATGCCGTTGACCTTTTCTTCCAAAACCGGATCACGGTATCCATTCACCCCCGTAAAGGTTATGGGGACATAGCCAATGCCACCCGTGACTTTAAACTGCGCAATATTTCCCTCTGCCGCTTTAATCTGGATCGGGTAACTCTTTTGAATTATCCCTTTTACCACTTCAACCGATAGGTCATTGCCCAGTGCTTCACGTTGCACCATCTTCCAGGTATTTGCATTCTTGGCCAGCGCCTTTTTAAGATTGACATTAGGCCCAAAGTATTCTTCCTCTTTTTTTGGGATTAAGATCACCTCTATCTCCGCTTCTAAATAATCCCCTTCCTTAAATCCCTTTACCTCAGGAGGTGGAACCATATTGATAACGGAAGTCGCGCGGAACTTTCGATTTTCCTCCAGATTTGGCCCCCCTCTGTTCACACCAAACTCGGCCCAATAAGGTGGGACGTTGTCCACTCCATTTATACGTGCCTTCCAGGAGCGGATGATGAGCCCCCTGTTTGTCGAAACTAAGTTTCTTATGTAATCGTTTTGAGTGTCTTGATAAGAAAACCAGGGAAGTCTTCCTGTGGCTTCAATTTTAGGTGTATGATAAATGTGACCCCCTTTAGAAGCGGCCCACTCTTTAATTAACCCTTTTTCATTGCCGAAGACTAACTTTTCCGAATTACCGATTTGGTATTGATCCGATCCCATTTGAAAGAAGACAAAATCGGCGAAGTTGAGATCGCTGCGTACATCCATACGGATTTTAAAAATCCCCCTTACCATGTCATCCGAACGGTATTCGATGACCGTAAACTCCTGGTCAATGCTGTTATCCCTGCTTCTGCTTGCATAGGTTACTTCGGTCATATTGGGGGAGTATCTACGATAATGAGTTCGATTTCCTTTTCGCCCCATTAAGGTTTCAGCATCTACATAATAGCGAAAGAAATCAGCTCCTCCCACATTACCACCCCAAGATTTTCCTGTGCTCAAATATATCCCTCTCATATCAGTTATTGATGCTTCAACAAGACTCTGGTCCGCATCATAACAAAGGTTTTCACCCCAGTCACCGATGGCCGATTGATTCCACTGCTGGTTTCCTCCCCAACCTACCAGGCAGAGCTGAGCGGTGGAAGCGGCCGGAACCTCGCCCCAATGTGCATTAGCGGTGACAAGCTCGATCGTTGTGCTCGTGTTCGCCGGAACAGTAAGCATGGTCAAGCCCATCAACCAGGTGCCCGCGTACCGATGCGGCTTACTATTGGTATGCCAGTTTTTTGAAACCTGTACGGGTATTCCTATTGGATTACCTTCTTCATCCCGTAAGACAAAGACTTGGCCTGTTGCCCTGGCATTGCGTTCTTTTTCAAATCGAATCCGGATCTGACGTTCATGAGCGGCTTTATTGTTAATCACAATTTGGGAACGATCAAACCTGTCATTTCCACTGCCCTCATTAAACACATCAAGATTGTAGTAGCCCAGCGCATGATCGTATTCGACTTTGATGGGTTTCCGGGAAGGTTCCAGTTGATTGGCGGTGATCATTGGAGCACCCTTTTCAGAATCCACGGCCCGTGATAATTTTGCCTGGCCGTCTGATGAAACCGGGTATACAATAAGACCTATGGTGTTTTCTGAATCAGGCTGCCAGTTTTGCTTAGGGCTTCGAACAATAACCTTTGCAGTGGCAGCATCTACCAAAAGATCGGCTCCGGGTGTGGGTAAAAGAACATAGCCTGAACCATCTTTTACCAGCAAGGCATGCCCACCGCTGTCGGTGAGTTCGATGGAGTATTTGTCGTCGAGGTCAAGGGATATCTCA
The DNA here is from genome assembly GCA_964500835.1 of uncultured Bacteroides sp. Classification (GTDB taxonomy): domain Bacteria; phylum Bacteroidota; class Bacteroidia; order Bacteroidales. Next base: position 854 of record CAZCQL010000052.1, on the reverse strand, counting down.
AGCATTCCCTGAGCCACCTCCTCGCTTGGGACGGACCGGAACAGGAAGAGAAGCCTGTCAGGCCAGGAGGCTATTTCAATCCCGCTGTTTAACTGATCCAGTGCGGGGGCACCTGCTTCATAAATAAGATCATTAAGGAATCTTCTGTTGTAGTATTTTCCCGACTCAATAAGCTGACAATTATTTAAGGAGTGTTTCTGATTAAGCACTTTTCCACCGGTCGCTTTATATCTCTTCCCATCAGCTTCAATCACTGCAGAGAAAACTGCGGGTAGTGCCCCTTTAAAGCATTCCGCATCAGTAGCTCGAAGTACTTCAGCTTCATCCTCATCGTCGGAGACAATCCCCATTTCTTTAATTTGCAGTTTAGGAAAATCAAAAGACAAGGCATAATGGTTTGTCCTAATTCTAAAGACGTGGTTAGATGTATTACGTACACCATCCTCCCACCACATAAATCCATAGTCGTTTACATTCTCAAATATTTCTTTGGGTAGGTTGCCCAGTTCAACACGAGAATCAATATTGGCTATGCCCGTAGAACTTCCCGTTGAATCAGAATTTTTAGTATTGCCGCACCCAAAAAAGATAAGTAAACAAAAAAGAGGAATACTTCTTTTTATAATGAGTAATAATTTCAGAGATTTTCTCATTTTTAAAGTTTCAACTTTTCAAATATTTTCTATCTGAAGAAGCAATCTCCAGGGGGATTAATTTGGTATTTACTGGTATCAGCTCCACGCCATGAAGTCTGGGTTGTGGACCTTTGAAATCAGAACTAACCTCAAGTGTCAAAGAATGAGCACCCGGGTTCTCTATTTCCACTGTTCCCAGGATAGAATATAACTCCAAAT
>CAZCQL010000051.1:0-37797 GCA_964500835.1 uncultured Bacteroides sp. | reverse complement strand
GGCCGAAGTAAAAAGATATGTTTTCACCTTACTTCCGGTAACTTCTTCGAGCTTTATCCATAGCTTTTCAAAGATATCCTGAATGATATCCTTCGCCATATCCTCATCTTTCAGGTTTTTCAATACAAACCTGTAAAGATTGTCGGCATACATTTCCACTGCCTTGTTATACTCCTCTACCGTCATTTAACCCTGCTTAGTAGCGTTAATAAGACGAACCTGATGATTGAAAGTTACAACATCTATAAAAAAAGTAAAAAATACTTGACTTTTCCATTTCCATATACTTATCTTTGACTAAACGTTCAGTCATAAATTATGTCACCCCGGACACCACAACAGTTCGAAGAGATTCGTGAATCGCGTCGCCTGCAGATCATGCAAGCTGCGCTGGAATTGTTTGCTACAGAAGGGTATGCGCATTGCTCAATTGCCAGGCTGGCCTCACATGCGGGAATCTCAAAGGGACTCATGTACAATTACTTTGAGAGCAAAAGGGCGTTACTGGATGCTATTATCGAACACGGGCTGAATGAATTAATGGACCTCTTTGATCCTGATAATAATGGTGTACTTGAATCAGAAGAGTTAGTGTATTTTATCAGGAAAGTATTCTCCGCCATGCGCGAACACCAGGAATTTTGGATCCTGTTTATAAGTGTGATCCTACAGCCCAAGGTAAAGGAACAACTGACCGATAAACCCGTCATCCGCCACATGCAACAGTTTATTTCCATGCTGATGGACTATTTTGAGAAGAACGGATTTGAAGACCCCTACCTGGAGGTCATTACCCTGTCCGCACTTATTGAGGGATTTGGGATGTTGATGATCTACGCGTACCCTACCATCAAGTTTCCATCTGAATTAATGGATAAATTTGAAAACAGAATTATTGAAATGTATCAGTAACTATAAAGATATGATTGAATCCTGTGACCACTTTAGCTTCTCTGAGCTCGTAAACTCGGTTCCCCGCTGCTTGCGGCGGGGGAAGCAAACACCTTTGATAGCCATCTTTCTTACAATGATAGTGTCCCCGGTCCTGTGTCAGGAACTCTCACCAAAGGAAATAGTCCGGGAAGCGGACGAGAGATTCAATGGCGAGAATTCGGGCATCAGTGTGATGGCCATGACCATTGTAAGGCCTACCTGGGAACGAACGGTAGAGTTCAAAAACTGGTCAAGCGGAAGAGAGTATGCGCTTACGTTAATCACCGCTCCGGCCAGGGAGAAAGGTCAGACGTTCCTTAAACGAAACAATGAAATGTGGAGTTGGAATCCCACCATCAGCCGCCTGATCAAACTTCCTCCATCAATGATGTCGCAGGGTTGGATGGGTTCGGATTATACCAATGACGACCTTCTTAAAGAGTCTTCGGTGGTCAATGATTATGAACATGAATTTGCAGGCGAGGAGGAAATAGACGGCCATATTTGCTACAAAATCAAAATGATAGCAAAAGAGGAGGCTGCAGTAATTTGGGGCCATCAGATCCGATGGATTGATAAGACGGATTTTCTTCTTATGAAATCAGAGCTGTATGATGAAGATGGATACCTGGTTCGTACTGAACTGGGAATGGATATAAAAAGCATGGATGGCAGGATGATACCCTCACGGATTGAGCTTATCCCCGCAGATGAAGAGGGAAATAAGACAATCCTGGAAATCAAAGAAATCGAATTCGACAAACCCATTACTGACAGTTTCTTTTCGCAACAAAACATGAAAAGGATACGCTAACTATACAATTATGAGAAATCTAATAATTGCCTGGCGAAACCTATGGAGAAACAGGAGGCGCACCCTGATTACCTCGACATCTGTTTTTTTTGCGGTTATTTTCGCCCTGTTTTTTCGATCACTCCAACTGGGATCATATGATCACATGTTCAGAAATGCCATAGAAGCCTATACGGGATATGTGCAGATTCAACAAAAGGATTTCTGGGATGAGAAGATTGTTGACAATACATTTTCCTATGATTCCACACTGGATGAAAAGATCATTGCTGACGAGAATGTGATAGCCACCATTCCTCGCTTCGAATCTTTTGCGCTGGCCTCAAGTGGGCCACAGACAAAAGGAGTCCTGGTGATGGGGATTGATCCTGAAAAGGAAAACTACCTCTCAAAAGTTTCCGCCAAACTGGTGAAGTTCCGGTTAACGCCTGATGCCATTAAGCGAATAAAGGAAGATTCATCCCTTTCCGAAAAAGTGAAGGAACTTGCCAAATTATTTGAGAATACTTCGTATTCAACCTCGTCAAGGTTGCAGCTTGACCTTGGGATCTCAGACAAGGAAGCACCCGGTTTGATGCCGGCTATTGAACGTCATTCTAAATTTCAGAACGGTTCAATCCACCTGGGAGAGCCGGGTGTTTGGGTGGGCGACAGATTATCCCAATACCTGGAGCTTGGAATAGGAGATACCATTGTCCTGATCAGTCAGGGCTACCATGCAACTACCGCTGCGGGAAAGTATGAGATCAAAGGTATAGTTAAACTGCCGCTCCCAGACCTTGACAACAAAATTGTTTACCTGCCATTGGATATCTGCCAGGGTTTGTTCTATGCTGATGGAAACCTCACCTCTCTGGCTCTTCACGTGAAAAATAATGAGGATAAGGCCATTGCCGAAACCGTTAAAAGCGTACACGGGATTTTACCAGAAGATCAGCGAATCCTGGAATGGCGGGAGATGAACGAATTACTGATTTCTCAAATGGATGCTGACAATAAAAGTGGAATGATAATGATCGGTATTCTCTATCTGGTCATTGCCTTTGGTGTTTTCGGGACGGTTTTGATGATGACAGCGGAACGGAAAAGGGAGTTTGGTGTTTTAGTGGCAATTGGAATGCAAAAACGAAAGCTGGCATCGATTGTAACCATTGAAATGCTTTATGTGGGCTTCCTGGGCATTCTTGCCGGTTGTTTGGTAGGCATACCAGCCGTTATCTACGGGGTATCCCATCCAATAATATTTAAGGGAGAATTTGCAAAGATGTTTGATGATTATGGAATGGAACCCATGATGGCTTTTCAGGGAATCGATCTCTATTTTTTGTGGCAGATGTTCATTGTTGCCCTTATGGTATTCTTAGCCATAGCCTATCCCGTGAGAAAAATCTTAGCATTAAAAGTAGTTAACGCTCTCCGAGCATAATAATATACGAATATGATCTGGAAAACTGCCTGGAAAAATGTATGGCGAAACAAGATTCGAAGCCTTGTGGTGATCATTTCAGTGACCATTGGGATCTTCGGCGGCGTGTTTGCAGTGGCCGTTATGAACGGTGCCATTGAACAACGGGTCGATGCCGCATTAAATGAAGAGGTCGCCCATATACACATCAACGATCCTGCCTTTCGTGATAATTACGATATTGAACTCACCATCCCTAAGATGGAGGATCTCCTTGATTCGATAAATAAACTATCTGAAATTCATGCGGTTGTAAAACGCACAGTCATTACCGGTATGGCCAATACAGCCACAAAGAGTACGGGTGTGCAGATTGTGGGAATAAACCCGGCTGAAGAGAAAGAGGTTTTTACCCTTTTTGAGACTACCATGCCGGGTACCGGAGATTTTTTTGAAACTGAAAGTCAGAGAAATCTTATTTACATCGGTCAGGACCTGGCCAAGGAATTGAATATTATCCGGTTCAGGATAGACGAATCTGTCCTGACTTCACTTTCAGAGATGGATGTTCCAAAATCTGTCCTGGACAAGTTAAAGCCCTATCTTGGATACAGGTTTAAAAGTGAAAAAGCCTTTAAGAAAGAGATGAAACAGGAGCTGACCCTAAAGGAACAACACGAATATGGAAAAATGATCAGAGATGAAGCATGGTCCTTCAGGGAGAGGTCCAAAATGACACTCACCTTTCTTGATAAGGACCAAATGCAGACTGGCGCCGTCTTCAGAATTGCCGGGATTTTCGATGTAAAAAATAGCTTGTACGAAATGGGACAGGTATTTGTGCAAAATAATGACTTGATCAAGCTAACAGGAATGTCTGAAACTGATGTCCATCAAATTATCCTGAGACTCAATGACATAGAGAGTACCAAGGAAGTCACCGAATCCTTATCTGCTGCATTTCCCGGTCTGGAAGTGATGTCCTGGAAAGAGATTCAACCCGAACTGGCCATGATGACCGATATGGTCCAGAAATTCTATGCAGTGTTCATGGTGGTCATCCTGGCAGCCCTGGCTTTTGGGATTGTGAACACCATGCTTATGGTGGTTTTGGAGAGAATTAAAGAGTTGGGTATGTTAACTGCCATCGGTATGAATAAAAAGAGAGTATTCAGTATGATCATGCTGGAATCCATCTTTCTGTCCATTGTAGGAGGCGTGGTCGGTATGATTGTAAGCTGGTTGCTAATTGCCATTACCGCTTCGAACGGGATCAATTTTGAAAATTATACCGAAGGATTTGAAGCCATGGGGATATCGGCACACATTTACCCAACAATTACTCCGGCCTTTTTTGTCACAGTGACTATCCTTATAGTAATTACCGGAGTTCTTTCTTCCATCTACCCGGCTCTGAAAGCTCTGAAACTGGATCCGGCTGAGGCATTGAGAACAGAATAGCTGAAAAACTGCTGTTCTGTTTTCGTTAATGGTTAAATTTTATTGAAAAAAAAGATTATGAAAGTATTAGAGATTAAAGGTGTACATAAGATATACAACAGTTCGGAGGTTAAGGTTCATGCGGTAAATGGTGTCACATTAGATTTTGAAAAAGGGGAATTTGCCGCCATTGTGGGTCCTTCGGGATCCGGAAAAACTACCCTGTTGAACATGGTTGGTGGATTGGATAAGCCTACCGATGGAAAGATTATGGTAAACAATACTAACCTGGCAGAGCTAAAATCATCCAAACTGATTGATTTTCGTATGCGAAACATAGGATTCGTATTCCAATCCTATAACCTGATTCCTGTGCTTACGGCCAAAGAAAATGTAGAATTTATTATGAACCTTCAAAAATGGAATAAGAAAGACCGTGATGAACGGACCTTTGAACTCCTAAAGGCTGTAGGACTGGAGGACCGCGTGAACAGCAGACCTTCTAAGCTATCCGGAGGCCAGCAACAACGTGTGGCGGTAGCCCGGGCCCTGGCTTCCAAACCCATGTTTGTCCTGGCCGACGAACCAACTGCCAACCTGGACTCAAAATCAACTGAAACCTTGTTAGACATTATGGAACAGCTTAACAAGGAGGAGGGAATAACATTCATCTTTTCCACTCACGATGCAAGAGTGGTAAAAAAGGCCAGAAGAGTAATAACCATTGAAGATGGGAAAGTGATCTCGGACGAGCGCAAAAACTAGCCAGATCATGGGTACGCGATTACTCATACTTTTTACCCTGCCTTCCTTTTTCGTGGGAAATGCCCTGTCGCAGGAAAAAGCAACCCTGGAGGGATACATTTCCGATATGCTTACCACCTATCATATATCGGACAACTGGTTATGGGAAAACAGTCTGCATAACCGCCTCAACCTGACGATATATCCGGCCGGATGGCTCTCCGGAACCCTTCAGGTCAGAAACAGAGTCATCGCAGGGAATACCATTCGAAAATTTCCCGGGTATGCGGAGGGTCTTGACGGTGATTTAGGATTTTTCGACCTGGCGTTTGTTTCACATGGAAACCTTGGCGATAGCGCCGGATATGTTCTCACCTCGGTTGTGGATCGGTTGTGGCTTCAATTTACCTTTGGTAACCTTGAAATTACGACCGGAAGGCAACGAATCAATTGGGGACAAACATTTGTATGGAATCCAAACGACATCTTCAACAGTTACTCCTATTTTGATGTAGATTATCCCGAAAGGCCTGGCAGCGACGCCCTTCGGCTCCAATACTATACTGGAAATGCTTCTACCATTGAACTGGCGGCAAAAATTGACAGTGCCCACCGAATTACTTCAGCCGGATACTTCAGGTTCAACAGCCTGGGATTTGATGTCCAGCTGCTGGGAGGGATATACCATGGGGAGGACCTGATCCTGGGCACAGGATGGAGCGGTAACCTGGGCCCAACAGCTTTTCGGGGAGAATTAAGCTATTTCCGGGATCTTGAACAATTCAGGGATACTACCGGAAATATCATGGTTTCGGTTGGATTTGATTATACTTTTTCCAATTCGCTCTGGCTCCAGGTGGAAGGCTTATATTCTTCCTTCGCCAGGAACCTGGATGTAACCAGTTTTCTGGAGTTCTACTCAGGAACTCTTGATGTGCAAAATCTGGGATTTACAGAGTGGTCCATATTCTCCAGCATCTCCGTTCCTTTTACCCCTCTCATCAACGGAGGCTTCGCACTTATCTATTACCCTTCCTGGAAAGGGGCCTATTTGGGGCCCTCTGCTGACCTCTCTCTAAATAGTAATTTAGACCTCTCCTTGATCCTTCAGCACTTTACAGCCGAGTTTGACAACTCCTCAGGAGGCTCTGTAAGAGAAAATAATACCTTCGGATTTCTCAGGTTCAAGTTCAGTTTTTAGAAATTGGCTCGCCAGTATCTGCTGTTTACCAAATTGTTAAAAACTATCTTCCACTCTTATTGAATTTTGCAATTAATTAGTTGGTGTCAAAAGAATCGTAAAAAACAGGCATCCATGGAAAACCAGGACACTCCTGCTTTAGCCCCGGTATTAGAGCAGAATCGATATCAATGGAACAATAAATTGGTCCTGATTACCGAAGATGAGGAGGTGAATTTTTTTTACTTAAAGACCCTGCTCAAAAAAACCGAGATTCGTGTAATCAGGGCCAAAAACGGGAAAGAAGCCGTAGATCTCATTGCGGAACACCAAGGGGGAATTGATCTGGTTCTTATGGACATAAACATGCCTGTAATGGACGGTTATGAGGCCATGGGGATCATCAAATCACTCTATCCACATATTCCAATCATAGCACAAACTGCATATACCCTGAACAATGACCGCCACAAATGTCTTCAGGCAGGATTCAACGACTATATTGCCAAACCAATCAATAAGGTAGCACTGTTCAGGATGGTCAATGAAAATCTTTCATGAGAGCCCTGATACAGAGGGTAACAGAGGCGCACCTACTCATTCACAGAAAATCGGAAAAACGGATCGGACCCGGCATCGTTGTTCTTCTCGGAATTGAGGAGACGGATGGTAAAGAGGACATTGATTGGCTGTCAGGAAAAATCTCCAGATTAAGAATTTTCGATGATTATGAAGGAGTCATGAATCTTTCGCTGAAGGATACCGGAGGAGAGGTGATGATCGTTAGTCAGTTTACCCTCTATGCGAGCACAAAAAAAGGAAATCGCCCCTCCTATATTAGAGCTGCATCGCCGAATATCGCTGTTCCCCTTTACCAGGAATTTATTGCACAACTGGAGACCGATGCTGAACTATCGGCGGTTATTGGCGAATTTGGAGCCCATATGCTGGTTAGCCTCACCAACGATGGCCCGGTAACTATAATGATCGACACCAAAAACAGGGAATAATGACCATAAAGGAAGCCCAGGAAAAAGTAGATGGCTGGATCAAGAAGTATGGCGTCCGGTATTTTAATGAATTAACCAACATGGCCATCCTGACAGAAGAGGTAGGTGAAGTAGCACGAATTATTGCACGGACCTATGGCGAGCAATCTGCTGGCTCTACAGCTTTGGGCAAGGAAGCCCTGGGAGATGAATTGGCTGATGTGCTCTTTGTACTCATTTGTCTTTCCAATCAGACCGGAATTGATCTTGGGATTGCATTTCAAAAGAATTTAATGAAAAAAACATCCAGGGATTTTGACCGTCATCAACAAAATGATAAATTGAGGTAGACAAGGTCCCAACCATGAAAATTCTAAATGACATTACCCTTACGGTGGATGCCAATGAGGTTACCTTACAATTGGAGAAGATCAAAAAAAACTTACCCCCAGCGGGCGATAAAGAACTACTAAAGAAGATATTCAGTCTAATTGATCTGACCACCCTCAGTGAACGGGATAGTATTATAAATGTCTCCCGTATGTGTGAAAAGGTCAATCAACTTGCCGAAGCGTATCCTTCAATGCCAGCGGTAGCTGCCATCTGTGTGTACCCCGAACTGGTAGGTGTTGTGAAGGAGCGGCTGGAAAATCCGTTGGTGAGCATAGCCTCTGTGGGAGGAGGATTCCCGGCATCCCAGACATTCACCAATATCAAAATAATGGAAATCGAACAGGCCATCGAGCAGGGGGCTGAGGAGATTGACATCGTGCTGCCCGTCGGTAAATTCCTTATGGAGGACCTGGAGTATGTTGAATATGAAATCCATGTGATCAAGCAGCGATTGGGTCCAGTTCATTTGAAGGTCATTCTGGAAACAGGTAGCCTGGAAAACTATACTCTGATCCGCAAAGCATCACTGCTTGCCATAGGTGCAGGAGCAGACTTTATTAAAACCTCCACAGGCAAAGTTTCCCCCGGGGCAACCCCCGAGGCCATGATCGTGATGTGTGGTGCAATTAGGGATTATTACAACCGCACAGGCAGAAAAATAGGGATAAAACCGGCAGGAGGGATTTCCGATGCTCCAACAGCCATCTTATACTTTTCAATCGTCGATGAGATTCTAGGGGTTGATTGGTTGAATTCTGAACGCTTCCGGATCGGTGCAAGTAGCCTTGCAAACCGATTATTGGCCGATATTTTTGACAAAGGGCCCGATTTTGGTTATTTCTGATCGTGATTGGTAGATTAATTCCCCTATATTTGTATATATAAAACTGACGTTCTTTTATATTCACAATACAGCGGTTCGATACTACATTCCATTCTCATAGAGACGGGTTGAATTCCATGGCTTTTTTTCTTCAATATCGGACCGCTTTTTTTTATTTCATAAGGCGGTAGTGAAGATAATCCAGCATCAACGGAATGTCTTTTTTATTAATCCCGTTTTTAATCAACATTGACTTATCCTCCCCCATAGTTTTCAGAAAGTCTTCCATTTCGAAATTAAGATCCCTGAGGGACTGAATATATAGTTCTATGGCGTCACGTTTATTTCCAAGGGCCCATTGCACGTGACCGTAATTAATGTAATCATAGTACCCGGGTTTTAATTCAAAGACCTGTGTGAAGTATTTATCCGACTTCTCCAGGTCTCCTAATGCAAAGTAACACCAAGCGATGGGCCTTAATATATGTTGGTTACCCGGATTCAGGTATTCGATTTTAAAATAGTGCTTAAGCGCCGTCTGATAATTTCCCAGCTTTAAGTGACAAAATCCTATGAGCGACTCGGTTGTCTGGTCGTCTGGCTGCAGCAAAACTGCTTGCTCATATACCTCCAGGGCTGACTTATAATCGCTTTTTTTACGGTAACATATGCCCAGGTTTTTAAGGGTCCACATATTTTGTTCCCCCGAAAGACCGATCCTCGAATAATAACGGATGGCATTTACGTAATTGCCTTGCTTCTGATAACAATACCCTGCCTTTTCGAGCAGTTCCCTGTCGCCGGGTTGTCCTTCAAGCAAAAGTTTAAAAATATCCATTGCTTCTTCATAATGATCTTTTTCAAAAAGGTACTCGCCTATATTCCTTATGATGGACCCATCCTCGATAATCTCCCTGAAAAACCAGGACCTATATAAATCCAGTTTACCGTCAAATACATCTTCGAATTCATTCTTAAACGGAGAGATCTTAAAAAAGCGGTAAAGGTCCTGTATATACTGGATAAAAACGGTCCGCTTGGTAAAATCACCCGAGGTTAACTTCTCATCGGCAATCATCTCCTGGAGCCCTTCAAGTTCCATCAGAAACGCATTCGAAAGCATTTTCTTTTGATCATCAGGGAGATAGCGGATGTTAAATATAAAACTGTACTTGTCACTGTTACAGAGGAATGGAGTGTTCTTTAACCCATCTACAAATATATCCGGATCGAATACCTCATTTCGCGAAGAATAAAACTCTGATAAATCGGGGTTTTCATTATGAAAGGGTACCAGCCAGTTCGTTAATTCGTTGAAAAACGGGAATTGCTTTAGATGGGCGAAAGTGGTCATATAGACATCAGCCCCTTCCATTTGCAGTTTCATAAATTCATCCACTTTTTTATAAAGATCATCCGACTCACTGAATACCGATTCCCAATCAGGGTTCCTTCCTTCCTCAAGCATATCATCTCTGATGTCATCCATCTTTAACTTATCTTCAAGCTTTGGTTTAAGTTTTGCCATCTCCGGCATAAGATCCTCCTGCAATTTTCGTCCAATCTCAAGTGTATCACGGGTACGAATCAGTTGTAAAGCTATTTTTTCGAAGTTGCTTTCAAGTTTCAAATCTTCTTTCAGCAGCTTGAGCCGGTGAATGATATTTGGATAAAATTCTATCCTGTCGTCATACGTGTACAAAAGAATAACCAATGACACTATGGCTCTGGCCGAGACCTCCTGGTCCTCTTCCCCTGCAAAATCGATGAGCCTGTGCGCTTTCTGTTCGTCCCAGTACCTCAATCCGGACAACAGAATGCCACTGATATAGAGCGACTTTTCGTGCCATAGAAAATCTCGACAGGAAAGGATGGCAGAAGAAAGACTATTTTCTGCTTCGTTGTATTTGTTGCTTAACCAAAGGTGCCTGAATATTTCCATGGATAGTCTTCTTCGGCGCTCATCCGTCGCTTCCGGCGAAACAAGACCCTCATCGATCATTTCATCCAATTCCCTCTTAAACGAGAGATCATCCATGGTTTCAATAACAGTTTTTCCGGTGAGTTTATGTTGCCGGTCAACCTCTTGCTTGAGAATGTAGGTATGCCAGCCAGATTGTTGTTCCAATAACTGATCCTTTATCCGGTCGGCAAGTTCAAGGATTGAAGTAAGCAACTTCCTGTGAACGGAATCTCTTTCAGGGTCCTGAACACCTTCAAGCATGTATTTAAGCATCTGCTCATAGGTATGTTCCAGGTGCTCCTGCTGAATGAAAAAATCACTGAATCCCGATTCGCTCACAAGATCACCAAGCACGTCCAGTGCATCTTTGACCCTTCTGCCAGATACCAACCTGCAAAGCCGCCTGTATCTTGTTTTTATTTGTTGGACATTAATCATTACATCCGATTTACGGAAACTGACCAAATATCAAGCCAGCAGTCCAAGGCAGACAGAATGGCAGAAACAATCCTTCTAATAGGTTAGCACATGGTACCCCTGTTTAAGGTAGTTTGTAAGAGGTGTCCCCATTCCTTTCACATCGATACCCAGTTTTTTCAGGTCATCGGTAACGCCAAGCATATTCGCGCAGGCGATGCATGCTTCCAGGATCACGCCATCCTCCTGCATGGCCTTCACTTTGTCCTGAAGTGCTTTATCTTCCGCCAGCAACTTGGATGATGGTCCCCAGACAATTAATACCACCTCATCGAACCATCCATTCCGTTTGGCAGCATGGGTGTACATCAGGCATGATTTCTCAGCAACGTCCCGATCACCGGAAACCCAGAGTACAGCCAATTTTTCGCTTCCTTTATTCATATCCTGGGCTATTATATTATTTGGAATTGCCACGATCATGAAACAAAACAGGATCATCCATCGAACAAGAGTTGCTTTAAAGTTATTCATCTGTTTCATTTTTTCAATGGTGTTGGTGCGAATTAACAAATATAGGCTATTATCTTAATGACAATGACCATATACAACAACAAAAGGTGAGGATTCAACGACAAAAGGTGAGGATACAACGACACAAGGTGAGGGCCCATATTCGATACTGGAGGCACAAATTTGTGGTTCCGGTCATACAGGGCAGTAATTCGAAATTACCGTGCAGCTACTTGCGACTGCGATAAATAGAGATTAGCTCCGAAAATATGTAAGAAATTGCCAACCTTAATTTATTGACCGATGGCCCGATCAACTTAGTTTTTCCTCACAAGCGGGTAGACCACGTACGTATATACCCAACATCCCGCACAAAAATTAAGTCCGCATTCAAGGAATGCAAAGGCTACCAGGGTACTACCCATGATCACAGCAAGAAGAGAGGACCCGAATACTGTCGCAACTACGGTTATAGAAGTCAGAAGAAATCCGATCCTTGCTGCAAACACTTTGGGGGCTTTATCAATCATCACAGGCCTGGTACCAATGGTTTTCACAAATTGGTGACCCACCCAGCTAAGCGGACTGAATTTCAATTTCGTAAACGCTCGAATATAAAAATCAATCACCAGTAAGGCGGGTAAGAACATATATCCTGTAATTAAAAAGGCTCCCATTGTAAGCACTACGGCCAGAGCGGTTGCCCTGACTCTGTTCTCATCTACCCTCTCTGAAGATATCGGACATATCATTTCTCTGAATTGTATCATGATTCCCTCCTTATATTTACATTTTTTGCTTTGATATAGTAGGACGTACTAGTCCTTCATTCCTTACACGTGCTAAAAACGAACGCAAATTTAAACAAACGTGGATATATTCAAAGCAATGGGGGGCATAAAATTGGACGGTTTATGATATTTTTAACGAAGTATCTTATCTTGCTTTAATGGAAAGGGAGTTTCTAACTGTCGAGAAGGATCTGATCTCACTCAATCCGGAAGTGATTTTAGCCTTGCTTGGCGGCTCAGAAGATGAGTTGACTATTCATTCTCTTGAGATTATCGAAAAGTACATCTCTCAATGCAAAGAGATCATGTCACCTAAAGGCGTGTTTGCTGTTTTTGAGGCAGTTAACCTCAAATCAGAAGATATGATAGGTATCGAGGGTACCACATTCCATATTGGAAAAATCATCAAGAACATGCTCAGAAATTCGGAGTCTTACGCACTTTTTGCAGTTACCGCCGGACCTGAAATCGAAAACATGGCAAAATCTCTTTTGGAAGGTGGCCAGTTTCTGGAAGGATACATTGTCGACCTGATCGGTTCCGGCATAGTTGAATCGGCGGCTGATCAGCTACACAGGTCCATTAAACAATTTGCCGAAAGAGGTGGGATAAATGCGTCCAACCGCTATAGCCCGGGCTATTGTTCATGGAATGTGGTTGAACAGCAGAAACTGTTCCGCCATTTACCGGATGGGTGCTGTGGTATTGCCCTGTCAGAATCGTCTATGATGACACCCATCAAATCGATCAGTGGCATTGTAGGATTAGGTTATTCGGTAAGGTATCAGGACTATACCTGCGAGATATGTTCTCTGAAAGACTGTATTTTTCGAAAAATCAGGAACTGAGGCTCACAGCCACTATTCACCCCTGGTAAGAAAAAAAATAGCACAAAACTGCGCATTGTTTGTTTATTTTTAAGCAGTTTAAATTAGTTTTGTGCGAATTTTACTAGAATACATGCAATGAAAGTACAAGTTGAAGAAGCTCTTTTTGTGATAGACGGAGTCAGGCACCTGACCGAATCCACTTATGTGTTAAGGTTTTCAAGGAATGGAATGCAATTCAAACCAGGTCAGCACCTTGTGTTGGGATTACCCGTATCCACCGAATTACGTGAATATTCAATTTACAGCGGAATTTATGATGATTTCCTGGAGGTATTGATCAAGGAAGTTGATGAAGGGCTGGTAAGCAAGCAACTAAAAACAATTAAACCGGGTGATCAGCTGGAGGTAAGAGGCCCTTACGGCTTCTTTCTTACCAAAGCCTCCAATCAGGACCAGGGAAGAGTATTGTTTATTTCAAGCGGGACCGGAATTGCGCCTTTTCATAGCTATATAAAGTCGTTTCCAGGGGCAGATTACCGGGTGATTCACGGAGTCAGGGAGATGAACGAAGCCTATGAATTAACTGACTACAAGAAGAATCAGGTTCACGTCTGTACCTCGAGAGATGACCGGGGTGATTATGAAGGACGGCTCACCGATTACCTGCTTGAAGCTGAGCTCGACCCCAAAAGAAAAGTTTATCTATGTGGAAACAGCCACATGATTTTTGATGCCATGGATATCCTTCGGGCAAGGGGTATTCCGCAAACACAAATATTTACTGAAGTCTATTTTTAGATTCTATGATGCGCTACTTTTTAGTGACCCTGGGTTGCCAGATGAACCTTTCGGATGGAGAGCGAATCCATACTGTCATGAAAGAGATGGGATTTATCCGGACCGATTCGGATGAAGATGCGCAGGTGGTTGGAATCATTGCCTGCTCTGTCAGGCAAAAAGCAATCGACAAGGTGTACAATCAGATTGCCAGATGGAATAGAAACAAAAATAACCGAAATCTGATTACGTTTATTTCAGGCTGTATCCTTCCCGATGACAGAGAACGGTTCTTAAAGCTTTTTGATATTGTCTTTCCCATAAGTGAAGTACATGCACTTCCTGACATGATTCGCTCTTGTGGCATAGCAACACCTGCCAGCCTTGAGTTATCACTAAGCGGAATTCCTCAAAACCAGCACATCTTTTCACTCTGGAATATTCCACCTGATTACCAGTCACAATTTGAGGCATTTGTCCCAATTCAGAATGGATGTGATAAGTTTTGTACCTTTTGTGCTGTCCCCTATACCAGGGGAAGAGAAGTTTCCAGGCCCTCGGCTGAGATCATTGCACAGATAAAGGATCTGATTTATGCCGATTATAAATCCATCACCCTTCTGGGGCAAAACGTGAATTCCTACGGAGAGGACAAAAATGGAATGGAAATCAACTTTGCCAAATTGATGAAAAAAATTGGGAGGATGGCCCTGGAATCCGGTAGAGAGTGCTGGATCTATTATACCTCTCCCCATCCGCGGGACATGTCACCGGAAGTGATTGAAACAATGGCAAATTTTCCCCATCTGGCGAATCAGGTTCACCTTCCTCTGCAATCGGGAGATGAAAAGATCCTGGTAAAAATGAACCGGAACCACTCCCTTGATCAGTACCGTAGAATTGTTCGTATTATTCGAGAGAAGTTGCCCGATGCAACTCTGTTCACAGATATTATCGTAGGATTTACAGGAGAAACAGAAATCCAATATCAGAATACGCTGGAGGCCATGCGGGAATTTAAATTTAACATGGCGTACGTGGCTCAGTATTCACCCAGACCCGGTGCTGCAAGTTATCGCTGGAAGGACAATGTATCCCCCGGTGATAAAAAAGCAAGACTTCACGAGCTCAATGAGGTTCTGGTTGAAACTGCCTCCCGTTACAACCGGAATTTAATCGGACAAATAAAACGGGTGCTTGTCACCGGAACCGATCGGAAACCAGGATATCTAAAAGGGCTCACAGAAGGGAAGATTAACGTGCGGTTTCAATCCAATCAATTAAACCTTATTGGACAATTTGTCGACATTGTGGTAAATGAATCTAACGGTTTATCCCTTGATGGAGAGATGGCCCCCATTGAAATAACCTCCCTGGACTTGGAATAAATAACTTTACCGGGATGAAAAAAGTATCCTTTAAAACGTTGGGTTGCCGATTAAACCAGTACGAAACGGATGCGTTGGTGACGCAGTTTCATCAAGCGGGTTATGAGATAGTAGAGTATACTAAGACCGCCGATATTACTGTGATCAATACCTGTACAGTAACCAACCAGAGCGATCAAAAATCGAGAAATGCCATCAACCAGGCGGCCAGGAAAAATACCGGAGGACTTGTGGTTGTAACTGGCTGCATGGCCAATAACCATAAGACACAACTTGAGGCGAATGAAAAGATCACTTATGTGGTGGACAACGAACGGAAAAGTCAGATTGTATCCCTCGTGGATTCACACTTTAAAGGAGAGGTAATCCATCCCCAATCCATTCACGGGGATGTCTTTGGATTTGAAACGGTAGACCAAAGCTTGCATACCCGTACCTCCATAAAAGTTCAGGACGGATGTGATAATTTTTGTACTTACTGCATTGTTCCGTCTGTGCGTGGACGGGCTGTAAGCCGTCCATTGGATATGATTGTTGATAACGTGAAACGGGTGGTTGACAATGGATTCAAGGAGGTGGTTATAACCGGGGTAAACATTGGCCGGTATGAGCATGAAAATTACAATATTGAAAAAGCTATCGAGAAAATTGCAGAGTTGCCCGGAGATTTTAGAATACGAATCTCCTCCCTCGAACCGGATGGTTTTGGACCAGATTTTTATAAGCTCTTTCAGCATCCAAAAATGGCTCCTCATCTTCATTTGTGCATACAGAGCGGATCCGACCCGATCCTGCTTAAAATGAGAAGAATGTATACAACGAGGACTTTTATGGAGATCATTGAAAAGTTCCGGAAACATATGCCCGATTTCAATTTTACCACCGATGCGATTGTTGGTTTCCCGGGAGAATCTGATAATGATTTTCACCAAACTGTCCACCTGGTGGAAGAGGCTCAGTTCAGCCACATTCATACGTTCAGGTATTCCAGAAGAAAAGGTACAAGGGCAGACAGGATGGAAGATCAGGTAGAAGAACGGATTAAATCAGAAAGAAGCGAGGTAATCCGAAAAATATCAGAACAAAACAGGCTTCGGTACATGAATCTGATGCTCGGAAAAAAGCAGCGTGTACTTGTTGAAAAGGTGACCAGGGGAACTGTGGCTGAAGGCTACGGGGAGCACTATCTGCCAGTTTCATTTCAGGCATCCGATGCGAACAAAAACAGCTTCAGGGATCTGATTCTTGAGGCAGTGGATGATTCAGGATCCCCTGCAATGCTTGGTTCCACAATGTTACCTTGATGATGCATGGAGAATATTGAAACCGTATACAGGTTGCCGCGCTGGATGAAAGTACCTTTTCCAAAAGGAGAAAAATATACAAAGGTTAAAAATCTGATCCGTGCGCATGGGCTAAATACCATCTGTTCCAGT
Organism: uncultured Bacteroides sp.; assembly: GCA_964500835.1. Lineage (GTDB taxonomy): Bacteria > Bacteroidota > Bacteroidia > Bacteroidales. The sequence continues at coordinate 20,961 of CAZCQL010000051.1, read as the reverse complement.
GGTAATTGTCCCAATAAAGGTGAATGCTGGAACGCCGGGACGGCCAGTTTCATGATTATGGGGGAAAAATGCACCCGCAACTGCCGGTTCTGCTATGTGGAAAACCTGGTTCCCGATCCACTGGATTGGGAAGAACCGGGACGACTGGCAGTATCAATCAAAAAACTGAATCTGAAACATTGTGTAATCACCTCAGTAGCCAGGGATGATTTAGCAGATGGCGGTGCACGGTTTTGGGCAACTACCATTAAAATGATCAGGTTGCAAAATCCCAAAATAACCATGGAGGTCCTTATTCCTGACTTTGATGGCAATCCAAAATATGTACAACTGGTCATTGATGCACGGCCAGAGGTAATCTCTCACAACCTTGAAACGGTTCGCCGCCTTACTGCAACTGTGAGGAACAATGCCTATTATGACAGGAGCCTCGAAGTAATTAGCCAGGTAGCCAAATCAGGGATAGTTGCAAAATCGGGGATAATGCTTGGTTTGGGTGAAACCAGCGAAGAAGTCATCACTACCCTGAAGGATCTTCGCAAAGCCGGGTGCAGGGTTGTGACTATCGGACAGTACCTCCAGCCTGCCTCCCACCTGAAAAAGGTGGTTGAATTCGTTACACCCGAAATTTTCGAATTCTACAGGAAAGAGGGACTTAAGCTCGGATTTTCTTATGTGGAGAGTCACCCCCTGGTACGCTCTTCCTACCATGCAGAACAACATATCTACGGTTAATTCAAAATATCCTGAGGGCTTTTTGCAGCAGCTTTAATGGATTCTATCCGGCCTGTTTCAACCTTTTTCCCCTTTTTATTCAAAGAGATGTAAGACTTTACCCTTTCAATAGGAATCACATACCTGGTTTTATCCGATTTCCCCATAAAAGAATAGTATACCACACCTTTTAGAACATCGGGCTGCATGGGCATCAAAACTCCCCTGTCCGTATCGAGCTTAATTAGCTCCGCAGGGAATTGTTCCCAGGCTTCCAGGTAAGTATCAAGCTCGTAATTCAGGCAACACTTAAGTTTACCGCACTGACCGGCCAATTTGGAAACATTCATGGAGAGATTCTGGGTCCTGGCAGCATCAGTTTTCACAGACTTCATTTCAGTTTTCCAGGTAGAACAGCACAATTCGCGGCCACACGATCCAATTCCTCCTACCTTCGCAGCACTCTGTCTTGCTCCAATCTGCCTCATTTCGATTTTTACTCTGAATGCGGTTGCGTATTTCCTGATTAGTTCCCTAAAATCTACACGATTCTCAGCCGTATAGAATATGGTCACCTTTTTTCCATCACCCTGAAATTCCACGTCACTGATGCTCATTTCAAGCTTGAGATCAGAGGCTATGCTACGGGATTGCAACAACACATCCCTCTCTCTTCGTTTCGCACTGAGCCAATTCTCTAAATCAATGGCCGTGGCTTTGCGATAAATTTGTTTTAATGTTGATTTTTTTATGCCAGGGGTTTTCTGATTAAATTGCCTGTCTGCCAGCTCTCCGGTAAGAGAAACCGTGCCAAGGTCGTGCCCGCCTTCCACTTCAACCACCACCCGGTCATCTTTCAGGAGCATATCTCCCCGGTTGTTTTTAAAAAAAGCTTTTCTGCTGTTCTTGAACCTGATCTCCACCACCTCCTCATCCACAGTCAGTGTTTCCAACCCCTTAAAAAAGTCGTGCGTCGACATCATCCCCTGACTGGTCGACATTTGTACCAGCATCAGATTTTCTTGTGTGGGCGATTGGTGATCTTTCCCACAGCTGCAGTTTCCATCACAACAACTCATGTCCTTATTCTTATTTAGACTAATTCCATATCACTACAAAGATGCATAAAAAAGTGCTATAAACCAATGTGGCTAAAACTGAGAGTGGTCAGAGCTTCAAACCATAGTAGAGGTGATCGGCCAATTGATCATCAATTTTCGCAATGCCTGGCATGGATCCCCATATGGAAAACCTGAATTTTTCAAGGAGTGATATACTGGCTGAGTTTCTGCTTAGTAAAATAGCAATTAGAACGGTAAAATTATAAGTTGGAGCTGCCCTGATTACATATTCAAGTAATTGGCCCCCAATTCCTTTGCCCCTTTCCTCTTCGCGCACATAGTAACTCACCTCTGCCACATGAGCAAGGGCTTGCCTGCCCAATCGGTAAGCTCCAAACGAAACCCATCCGGTAACTTCTCCACCAGATTCAGCCACAAAAACCGGAAAGAGTTCAGGATCACGCTTAGCGAACCAGGATTCCTGGTATTTCATAGTTACCGGTGAGAGATGAGCTGTACAGAAACGCTGAAGCACTGCCTGGTTATAAATCATATTTATAGCAGGAAGATCCTCAGAACGGGCCAAACGGATATCCATATCCAAAGGTAGAAAACTATGGGGTATGTTTTTTTGTTTAAACCATTGCTAAACCAACAGGTCTAAGTTTTATCTTTGCGTTTTGCATTTTTATGGTTTCTTGTTTATAGCATTCGAACATGAGAAAAATAGACAGAAGAATTGTTATTGTTGTCAGCGTCATTTTTATACTTGGACTGGCTTATGGCCTGATGCGGTTCCTGATTGCCCAAAAAGAAGCACCCCCTGTACGACGGTCCTATGAGTCCCGCCGGCTTGTAAAAACAGAACCTGTTATATATGAGAACCTGCCTTCTGAGGTGTCTGCTCCGGGTAGATTGGCATCAGTAGCTGAAATTGATATTGTTGCCGAAGGGTCCGGAAAAATTGAAGCAGGGAATGTATCGTTAAAAAAAGGAGCCAGTTTTGCAAAAGGAGATGTCCTTTTCATTGTCTATCCCGATGAAGCTATTCTTGCATTAAAAGCGCGAAAAAGTCAATACCAGAATACGCTGGCAGGAATTCTCCCCGACCTGGTTATCGATTTTCCCGAAAATGAAGCACAATTCAGTAATTTTTTTGCTTCCATACATACTGATAAACCTTTGCCACTGCTTCCAGATATCAATGATAGTAAGTTGAAAATATTCCTGGCCAGCAAAAACGTGATTAGCGAATACTACCACATCCAGAGCGACGAACTTCAACTGCAGAGAAGAACTCTTCGTGCCCCATTTAACGGAACCTTTAAAGAAGTGTATATGGAGTTGGGTGCATATACAAACACAGGAGGCCGTGTAGCCCGTGCTATCAGGACCGATCAAATGGAACTGGAAGTCCCGCTGGAAAGAATGGATGCAGCATGGGTAAATATTGGGGATCCTGTATCCGTTGCTTCAGAAAAAGGATCTCTGACATGGAAAGGTCAGGTAATTCGAAAAAGTAAATTCATTGACGAAGACACACAATCACAGGATATCTTCATCCACCTATCAAACAACCACAAGGAGCCACTCTTGGCCGGCCAGTATTTAGTAGCCACATTTCCTGTGCGCCCAATTGAAGATGTCATGGAAATTCCAAGAAATTCTGTATTTAATACCAATGAGGTATTCCTAGTAAAGAATGAACGATTGGTCAAAGACCAGATAAATATCGTTAAGGAAAATGAAAAGACCCTTATTTTTAACGGTCTCCAGGAAGGAGATACGGTGGTCGTTCAGCAACTGATTAATGTATCTGAAGGCACCCTGGTTCAGGTGGATAATGGATCACAAGAGCAAGGGCAACAGGGTCGAAAGACTAAAAAGCAAGTCAAACGAAATCCAGTTGGAGGATCATGAGGAAGCTGATTGAACGATTTGTAGAGACACCAATGTATGCTAATCTGATTCTTGCAGTGGTCATTCTGGCCGGTGGCCTCAGTCTAGCGTCGCTAAAGAAATCGTTTTTTCCTGAAACCGAAAGCAGGTTTCTGTCTGTTTCAGTTTATTATCCCGGAGCCTCTCCGGTAGAGATGGAGGAAGGAGTAACCACGAGGGTGGAAGAAGCTGTCAGGGGTTTGATAGGAATCAAAGAGATTACCTCCACATCAGTAGAGAACAGAAGCTCTGTAAGAATTGAAACCACCGGTGAGTATCCCATCAACGAAGTACTCCAGGAGGTTAAGAATGCGGTGGATGGAATTTCATCCCTGCCCTCAGCCGCCGAGAGACCCATTGTTTCCAAAAACCGGTCCAGGGCAGGCGCAATACGGTTGGAGTTGGTACCTGTGGATGGTCATCAAATGGATCTGATGACCCTGAAGGAACATGCTCAACGGATTGAAGAGGATTTCTTCAATTCCGGGGTGATGAGTCAGATTTCTATTTCCGGTTACCCCCAACCTGAAATTTCAGTGGAAATAAAGGAAGAACAGTTGCTAAGATTTAATATCACCTTCGATGAAATCGTAAGGGCTATCCAGCACAACAATCAAGACATTTCAGGAGGGGAAATAAAGTCAGATGAAGAGGAATTTCTAATCAGGTTACGTTCCAGGAGTGCCAATCCGGACAAAATTGGATCCATTACCCTTCGTGGACAGCCTGATGGTGGTTTCGTCCGCATCAGGGACGTAGCGGAAGTAAAGATAAAATTTGCAGATTCGCCCAACAGGCAATGGACCAATGGTAAACCTTCTGTATCCATTAGAGTGGAGAAACTGCCAGAGGAAGACCTTGAAGAAATTACGGAATACGCCAAGGAGTATATTAAAGATTTCAACAGCAGAAACCAGGGGGTTGAGATCATTGTAGCCAGGGCTTACCTCGACTGGTTAATGAGTCGTCTGGATTTGCTTACCAGGAACGGATTACTCGGATTACTCCTGGTAATCATATCACTGTCAATGCTGCTGAGTTTCAGGCTTTCGCTCTGGGTTTCATGGGGTATTCCGTTCAGCCTGCTCGCCATGTTCATAGGTGCGCACTTCATGGGAGTGACCATGAACATTCAGTCTCTTTTTGGCATGATCCTCGTGATCGGTATCCTCGTGGACGATGGAATTGTTATTGCGGAGAATATTTACCTCCATTTTGAACAGGGTAAAACCCCCATGCACGCTGCCGTGGATGGCACCCTTGAGGTGCTGCCGGCTGTGGTTACCTCGGTTACAACCACTATTGTGGCCTTCATGCCGCTTTTATTTCTGAAGGGAACAAGGATGGAGATGATGTGGGATGTAGCAATAGTTGTTATAGCCTCCCTGTTATTCTCTCTCTTTGAAGCATTTCTGGTTCTGCCAGCGCATTTAGGAAATGAAAATGTCTTAAGCCGCAAAAGCCTGGAAGCAAAAAATAAGGGCCTTAAAAAGTATTTTGAGAGATTCATCAACTGGCTGAGGAACCGGGTTTACCATTATTTTCTCAATTGGCTTGTTAAATGGAGGTACATCGCCGTGAGTTTTCCCATCGCCCTGGTCCTTATTACCGTGGGATTATTTTTGGGAGGGCACATCCGGAATACCTTTTTTCCATTGATCGATTTTGACAGTTTTACTTTAAATGTGGCTTTTACCCCAGGCGATGGAGAGATACAGACATTGGAATATCTGGATAAGTTCGAAAAGGCTATATGGGAAGTCAATGATGAAATCGTAGAGGAACTTGGGCTCAAGAATAATATTATCGAGCGTACAAGCAAACAGTTGGGAAGTGCTTTCGACAGTCAGGAGAGCGGTGCCCATGCCGGCAGCATCAGTGTCTATCCGGTCGACCTGGAAGGGTATCCAATGTCTGGCAGGGATATTTCAACCCGGGTTTCCATGAAAATCGGTCGGTTGCCTGAAGCTCAAAAGTTTACCGTAGGAGGCCGCAACCGCTGGGGTGCTCCTGTTTCCATTGGATTAATGTCCAAGAATCTGGAGGAACTGGAAGAAGCCAAAGAGTTCGTTTTGGACAAGCTCAACGAAATGCCACAGCTAAAGGATGTGAATGAAAACATTGCCCTGGGAAAGCAGGAGGTAAGGCTGGAGCTGAAACCCAGGGCATATTTCCTCGGATTGGATGAAAATACAATCGCCAGGCAGGTCAGACAGGGATTTTATGGGGCCCAGGCCCAGCGTCTGCAAGTGGGAAGGGACGAGCTGCGGGTATGGGTGCGTTATCCCAAATCGGACCGCCTTACCCTGGGCCAGATGGAGGATATGAAGATTAAAACCCCGGCCGGTCTATTTCCGCTATCAGAACTAGCTTATTATCATATGGAACGAGGACCGGTAGCTATCAACAGGTTTAATGGTTCACGAGAAATCAGGGTAGAGGCTGAGACTGTCGATCCGCTGGCTTCTGTACCTGAGATCCTCGATCAGATCGAATATGAGATCATGCCTGAGGTGAAAGCACGGTTTTCCGGGATCCGTTATTTGTACCAGGGTCAGCAGAAGTATAGCCGTGAAGCCATGGGACAGGCAGGAAAGTATTATCTGATGGCATTTTTCCTTATATTTTTGATCCTTGTGCTGCATTTTAAAAGTGTCCCCAAAGCGTTCATCATCATTCTGATGATTCCGGTTTCGCTTCTAGGTGTTGCCTGGGGTCACGGTTTGCATGGTCAGCCGCTCTCTATAATGAGTTTGTGGGGTGCGGTAGCTCTTACCGGTGTGATAATCAATGATGCAATCGTCTACTATGCAAAATTTGATCTATTGCTTTTAGAGGGGTGGAAGGTCCCTGACGCTGTAAAGGAAGCTGGAAAAATTAGGTTGCGGCCTATTATTCTTACCTCCATTACTACCACCATCGGCCTCTTCCCGATGCTTTTCGAAAAGAGTATCTCGGCTCAGTTCCTGATCCCTATGGCCATTAGCCTGGCTTACGGAGTTGCTCTGGGCACCATATTTATTCTCATATTCTTTCCAGTATTGATCATGTTGTTGAACGATGCGAGGGTTTATGCCAAATTCCTCTGGACGGGTATAAGGCCATCCAGGGAAGAAGTTGAAACAGCTATAACTGGCCAACAGAGGAAGCTCAGATTTGAAAAGAACAGACTTAAAAAAAATAGAGACGCAAGCAATTAATCTTAGACCCATGATCTCCTTGCAAAAAATCATATCCATACTCATCACTATTCTTACTTTCGCCTCTGTCAGAGGTCAGGAAGAGGGCCTGTCAATTTCTCTGGCCCTGGAGAGAGCCCTGGAGAATAATTATGGCCTGATCATCTCAAAATCCACCTCTGAAATTGCAGGGATTAATAATGACTGGGGGAATGCGGGTCGCTATCCTACGGTTGGGTTTGATGCTTCGTATAACAATAGCTATGATCTCACCAGCAGCAATTTTTCGGGCAGGATATCGTCAAGGGTCGGGCTTAACTGGATCTTGTTTGATGGATTCAAAGTGGGTATTACCAAATCGAAGCTGGAAAACCTGGAAGATCTTTCATCAGGGAGGCTGACAGTTTTGATTGAAAACACCATAGAAGATATCATGCTTGGGTATTACAATGTACTCTTGCAGCAGCAGCAGCTTGGGGTGCTAAGAACTGTTATGGAGTTATCCATGGACCGGTACCAGTATGAGCTTACACGTAAATCACTCGGTGGATCGGTCACCTACAATGTGCTCCAGGCTCAGAATGTCTACTTATCCGATAAAGCAAATTTTATGAATCAGGAGGTTGTGCTGAGAAATTCTGTGCGTAATCTGAATTTTATGATGGGGGATGATCCTGTGAAGGCCTGGGACTTCCTAGATCCTTTTGAAGCAGACACCACCGATTATAATATTGGAGATCTCCTGACAAAAATGAAAGGCGGCAATCAAACTCTGAAAAATCAATATGCAAACCTATTGCTTCAACAGGATGAGACTTCATTAAGGGAGGCTGCATATTATCCGACCATATCTGTAGGTACAGGGTTGGATTACACCCACTCCGCAAACCAACTCCAGGCATCCGGTGCTCCGGTAATCGGAAATCAGGCTGTAAGCCCTTATGGAAATATTCGCCTTTCCTATAATATCTATAGTTCGGGTGTAAGAAAAAGATCAATTGAAGTGGCCCGGATTAATGAAAAAATAGCCCAGGTTGAGATGGAAGAGATCCGGCATGCTCTCACCAATGAGCTCTATAACCTGTATGACTACTATGGAGTGAGGGTCGAATTACTTAATGTAGCGAATGATAATCTTGAAGCAGCGCAGTTGAATCTTACTATTTCGGAGGAGAAATACAGGTCAGGCGTAATTAACTCTTTCAATTACAGGGATGTTCAATTAATCTATTTGAATGCTGCTCTCCGCCGGCTTCAGGCCATCTATAATCTGATTGATTCGAACACTCAGCTCACCCGCATTACGGGTGGTTTCCTGAACTATGGCTCTCAATGAGCTATTTCAAAAACGTACGCATTCGAACACGATTCGAACGTTTTTGAGGGATTGAATAAAATCTTATTTTTATTCTTATGAAACGATTTCCCGATTACCTGTCACCATGCATAACTTTGTTTACTATTTTCATTATCAGTAGCTGTAATCCGGCAAAAGATGGTATCGTTATGACCGTAAATGGCCCTATTCCCACTTCCGACATGGGAATTACCCTGGTACATGAACATGTACTGGTTGATTTTATTGGAGCGGATAGTACAGGGTATCACCGTTGGGATAAGCACGATGTGGTGGAAAGAGTTGCTCCGTACCTTTCTGAAATTTACGATCTGAAGGTACAGACATTGATCGAATGCACACCTGCCTATGTAGGGCGCGATCCTGAATTACTTCAAAAACTCTCCGAAGAAACAGGCATGAATCTAATCACCAATACGGGGTATTACGGGGCCAGTAAAAACCTGTTTCTGCCTGCATCCTTTTACAGCCTGTCTGCAGAAGAGCTATCGTTTCTATGGATAGATGAGTTCGAAAACGGAATTGAAGGCAGTGGGATCAAACCTGGTTTTATCAAAATTGGGGTGGATGGCGGCGATACACTGTCTCAGGAACATAAAAAACTCATCACAGCGGCGGCCCTTACTCATCTGCATACCGGGCTTGTGATTGCCTCACATACCGGTCCCGATAAACCAGCATATGAACAGCTCTCCGTACTAAAGTCCTTTGGGATAGATCCTTCTTCTTTCATTTGGGTACACGCTCAAAGAGGTACGCTCAATGGCAATATTCGAGCGGCACGATCAGGCGCGTGGGTTTCTCTCGATAATGTGTCTCTTCAACGGGATCCGGGAACAACCTTTAGTATTGAATGGTACGCGGACAGGATTATGGCATTTAAAGAAGCGAATCTTCTTTCAAGGGTGCTGGTTTCCCATGATGCAGGTTGGTATTCTCCCGGCCTGGAGAATGGCGGAGACTTCAGAGGTTATACAGATATTTTCACCAGCCTGGTTCCTGCGTTAAAAGAGCGCGATTTTTCACAGGAAGAAGTTAACCAGCTTCTTGTCATCAATCCAGGTAAGGCTTTTTCCCTCAGGCAACCAGTTTTGAATTAGCCTTCTCTCCCCTTTTAAATAGTTATCTAAAAAAATGTATGGGGCAGGATCATATATATTTCCTAAATTCGTTCCCATAACAGAAGATCCAGCATGACGAAGATACACATTGCCTCAACCTCCACATATTTGCTCGTATTGTGTTTTTTAATGATTAAAATTCAATCATCTGAAGCACAATATGTTACTCCTGCCATCATGGATTCGGCCAGCCTTGAAGTTCAATTGGATTATATCCAGGAGCGGACAAGGATATATAATGATTTCAGGGCGATCAGAGAGGATATTTTCCAAAAGATGAAGGGAAATGCCCTTGATTCGCTCAATTCAACCAAATTGGAGATAGCCACATTACATAGCAAACTCACAGAGAGGAATTTTCAAATTGAGACCCTGAATACCGATTTGAGCAGAATGAAAAATGACCGTGATGAGGCCATCAGAACCAAAGACAGCCTCTCCTTTCTTGGCATCCAGCTAAATAAGGCCCTTTACAACACTATTTTGTGGTTCATTATACTCGGATTAGCCACACTTGCGGCAATACTTTTCCTTCTCTTCAAACGGGCACATGTTGTGACGGCGCAAACAAAGAAGGAATTCATTGACATACAAGAAGAATATGAATCGTACAAGAAATCTTCCCGCGAAAAATATGAAAAGCTTGTGGTGAATCACCATAACGAAATCATGAAAATGAAACGAAGCTAAACTTAGAATCGTGGCTTCTAATTACCGGATACTTACATCATGAGAAAACCAAATCAGACAATTGGATTTATTGGCCTGGGTGTCATGGGAAAACCCATGTCGCTCAATTTAATAAAGGCCGGCTATTCCCTGGTAGTGCATGATATTTCTCCGGAACCGGTCGGTGAACTTATTAGTGCTGGAGCCCGTAAAGGGAATTCTCCCGCGCACGTTGCTGAGCAATGTGACGTTATATTCACCATGCTACCCGATTCCCCTCAGGTGGAAGAAGTTCTCGCTGGTTCGGAAGGAATTTTACTGGGAGCAAATCCAGGATGCATTCTCATTGATTTGAGTTCGATCGCTCCCCTGGTGGCTATTAAGCTCTGCAAAGCTGCAGCAGAGAGAGGAGTCAAAATGCTTGACGCCCCTGTGAGTGGTGGTGAACCTAAGGCCATCGACGGAACACTCTCCATAATGGTTGGGGGAGAAGAAGGGGTATTCAATAAGGTAAAGGATATCCTGCTCTGCATGGGTGCGTCAGTGATGCTTATAGGAAAAATTGGAAGCGGGAATATTACAAAACTGGCAAACCAGATCATGGTAGCCCTTCACCTTGCAGCCATGTCCGAGGCCATGGTATTTGCCGAAAAAGCAGGGGTGGATACCGAAAAGGTATATCATGCCATCAGAGGCGGCTTGGCAGGCAGTACTGTTTTTGATGCCAAAATGCCCTTGGTACTTGACCGTAATTTCAAACCGGGAGGACCTATCAGAATGCACACCAAGGACCTTATCAATGTACGTGATACTGCTCTTGAAATTGATGCCCCTATCCCACTTACCGTTCAGGTTATGGAATTTATGAAAGCCCTAAAAGCAGATGGGAAATCGGAAGACGATCATGGAGGTTTGATCCAATACCATGAAAAATTAGCCGGGGTGAGGGTAAAAAGAAAACAACCTACCTGAAGCAATCCGGGGATTAATCCAAAGTTCCCGAATAAATAGCCACTTCATTCTTTATCTGATTAGCGCTTAGAAGAAAATCTGTTGATTTATATGAAAAAACCTGGGTCTGAGTAGGACCAGCTTCTTCTTCTATAACCTTCCTGTTTACAACTCCTTCGGCCAAGTCATTTACAGTGAAAATTTCAAGTGCTCTTGTGCCACTTCTGTTACCAGCCAGGATCACAGGAACATGATTAAAGAAGCCGCTGCTGAGCCCATGTCCAAACGAGAGAGAATCTTCGAACTTTTGTTCCCACTCATTTCCTCTCTTCTTATATATGTTCAGAGTGTCCCCATGAAACGGCTCAATGGTAACCAACTCATTCGTTCCATCACCATCCAGATCTATAAAGGTCATCTCGCTTACCTCTTTTTCAAATACCGGTTTTATCTCCCACTGTCCATCAAATCGAGGAATAATTTTAAAAATTCCTTCAGCCCCCGATATACAAATGGTTTGATTCCCATCGATGATGGTCTTTGTCATACCATGGTTGCGGGTGATTCCCGATTCAATAATTTTTGATTTCCAGGGCGGTACCACATTGGTTGCCATGGAGAGGATATGCAATTCACCCGGTCTGGACCAATCATCCGGATTCTCTTTGAGTTTGCTCACCGTGGCTGCCACCAAATAATTTACTCCTTCGTGCATCATAAATTCACAGCGGTGCGCAAATGGAAGGTCCATGGTTTTCACAGAGGTCCATCCGGCTTCACCTTTTTGATGTAGAAATAATCCTGCTTCATGTCCAATGAATGGCGGATATAATCCCATAATGGTTACAAAAGAGGCTCGTGTACCGGGTATAGGAATAAAACTCATCATGCCCCCGGGACAATCATCCACCAATTCGTCTCTGCCATCCTTAAGATCGTAAAGATGAACCACCGGGTCCGTCTCTGATCCGGCACCGACATGGTATCCTGTCCCGGTTTGAAATGCATTGGCTGTATAGACGTTATTTATTTCGAGTATAATTTGTTTATGTAACATGTTAATTTTTTTTCATAAATATAGTGCTATGAATGAAATTATATTGTCAGGATGACCCAACTTGTTCGACAACTAGATATGCTTCAGACTTTTCTTACTATCGATCAATTCAAAGTAATGGATTATAAAGCGATCAATAGTTATTCGCTGCCCATTGAATTGATGATGGAAAATGCCGGGCTTCACCTTGCCCGTATGATCACCAGGCATGCGTCACCAGAAAGCCTTATTCTTGTGGGTGTCGGTACCGGCAACAATGGTGGTGGTGGTTTGGTGGCAGCCAGACGGCTGTCGGGTTGGGGTTACCGGGTGAATCTGGATATTCCTGATCCAAACCTGAAAAAATTAGCTTCAGTTCAACTGAAAAGAGCCATATCGTTTGGAGCGGTTATTAAATCAATTGATAATCCGGATATATTTGCTGACGCATTTTTCGGTTTTTCACAAAGAATCCCTCTACCCGAAATCTTTCTGCAGGCGCTAAACAAACCTGGTATCTCAAATGCATTCACTATATCGCTTGATATTCCTTCGGGATTTGATAAGAATACCATGGATTCGCTGTTTAATCCAAATTGCATCCTCACAATGGCAGCTCCCAAAAGCGAATTGCTGCAATCGGATTTAGAATCTGATATCTTTGTAGCAGATATCGGAATCCCTCGTCCACTCTACAATGATTTAGGCATAGAGCAACCCAATTTTGGCAAATCAGGTATTTTAAAATATCCTTATAAATAAAATACGGTATGAAAACTATTGACAACAACTGGAAGGTCCTCTCCAAATTATTTAATCCAGGACTTAATGAAATACTTTACCAACAATATTTTGCGGCACAATTTATTGCCATGACGGGCCGGCACCTCATAAAGCAGCGCCAGGATGACAGCAACACCAGTATGGTATTTAATCCCCACACATTATCTCTGGTTGGAGAATTACTTTCCGGGGACCTTCGTACCTCACTGAATTTATCGGATCTCTCGCTTGCCCTGCTTAGGGACGATTCACCGCTGCCTTCCATTATTTCCCTGCCCGGACTGGATATGAAAAGTGCCCTATCTCTACTACGACAAGGGCTTGATAATGCAGGGATTAAAGGTGATAACTTAATTTATAAATTGCATTATGATTTGCCCGACCATAAGTTATTAAAAGGTTCACTGTTTTTTTATGATCAACCTGAACTTATTTCTGAAAACATCGCTTACAGACACAATGCGGAAATCGTTCTCAATGAAATAATCTCCCAATTCAAACAGGCAGAAAGCGTAAGGATTTGGCCCCATCACTTCGACACAGGTACGTTGATACCCCTGAAACATGGCCCAGGCGGTGAGCTTGCCATGTCGGTGGGTCTGGGATGGGCCATCCCGGACGGAATGGTGGACGAGCCTTATTACTATTTGAGTATCTGGTCCAGCGACACTGTTGAATTTCCAACACCACTACAACCCCTGATTACAGGGAACTGGAGGATGCCGGCCTGGAATGGTGCTGTTTTAAAACTTTCAGAAATAATAAATTACCGCACAGCTGAAGAGCAATACGAATGCGTCTTATCATTCTTCAAATCAGGGATTGAGATCGTTCAGGGATTTATTAAACCATGACAGATAGCAAAGGTAACCACCCGTAGAAATCCTTAAAATATGAATGACTCCTCAAACCTAACCTGGCATCAGGTTCTTCAGAGCAAAGATCAGCTCCAGGAAAACAGGGTAATGACTGTTGTGGCAGGTCGCAAACAAATATGCCTGACCCATTTTGAAGGAAAAATAAGTGCTCTGGATAATCACTGTCCCCATCAGGGGGGGCCTCTTGGAGAAGGCAGTATCGAAAATGGAATTTTGCGTTGCCCCTGGCATGGGTGGGATTATCATCCCTGCACCGGGAAAGCTCCTGGATTTGATGATGGCGTTGACACGTATCCGGTGCTTGAAAAGAAAGACGGAATTTATGTGGGCATCGCCGAAGAGGTGCCGCATGGTACAACCATATCTGATCTCATGGCAGAAACCATGACCAACTGGGGAATTGATACGGTCTTTGGCATGGTAGGACACTCAAACCTGGGCCTGGCCGATGCGTTCAGAAGAATGGAGCAAAAAGGTAAATTAAAATATATTGCCATCCGTCATGAAGGTGCGGGAGCCTTCGCTGCCAGTGCCTATGGCAAACTCACCGGGAGACCCGCTGCCTGCCTCTCAATTGCAGGGCCGGGTGCAACCAACATGTATACCGGACTGTGGGATGCCAAAGTGGATCGATCTCCTTTGCTCGCCCTGACAGGACAGGTAGCAACGCAGGTTGTTGGAACCGGGAATTTTCAGGAAGTGGATCTTGTCAATGCTTTTCATACAGTGGCTAAATTTAATCACCGGGTTCAGCGTGACAGCCAGCATTCTGAACTGATGTCGCTTGCCGTGAAACATTCTATTCTCAACAGGGATGTATCCCACCTTACATTTCCCGATGAAATTCAAAAAATTCCTGTGGTAGATGAGGCTCCCCAGACACCGGAGGGCAGAATTACCTCTTTGGAAATTACTCCTCCGGCAGAAAGCCTGGATAATGCGGTGCGACTCATTCAGAAATCAAAAAGGCCTGTGATTGTGGTAGGACATGGTGCCAGATTCCATATGGATCCGATTGTCAGCCTTGCACAAATGTTGCACGCCCCTGTACTAACGACCTTTAAAGGAAAGGGGCTTATTCCTGATTCACATCCGCTTGCGGCAGGAGTACTGGGCAGAAGCGGAACTCCCATTGCCTCTCATTTTATGAACGAAAGTGATTTGATTGTTGTGTTCGGTGCTTCCTTCAGCAACCACACAGGCATTACACCTAAAATACCCACTATCCAGGTTGATTTTGACCCCCTGGCCCTGAGCAAATTTCACAAGATCGACGTAGCGGTCTGGGGTGAAATCTCTGTAAGTGTGAAAGCGATTGCAAATGGAATAAAGGGTTCGACTCACACTGTGGATCAGCGACCAGAACTTAGAGCGAAATGGAAGATATGGCAAAATGAAAAGAAAAAAAGGCTTTTGGAGGGCCGTGGCAAAGGGATTAGCTCAGTTGCCGTTTTTGATAATTTGTCACAAATGTCTCCTGAAAATGCAGTTATCTGCGTGGATGTGGGGAACAATGCCTATTCGCTTGGCAGGTACTTTGAAAGTAAGCAGCATACCTTTTTAATGTCCGGATACCTGGGATCAATAGGGTTTGCCTTTCCAGCAGCAATGGGTGCCTGGGCAGCCACCAGGGGTGACCGACCCGTGATCGCTGTTGCCGGAGACGGCGGATTTGCCCAATATATGGCCGAGTTGGTCACATCCGTTAAATACGATATGCAAATCAAGATGATCCTGCTAAATAACTCGGAGCTGGGAAAAATATCAAAAGAACAGCAAGCTGACGAACTTGAAGTGTGGGCAACAGACCTTCATAACCCGGATTTTGCAGAATTTGCAAATGGTTGCGGAGCTCTTGGGCTCAAAGTTACGAGAACTGAAGAGCTACCGGAAATGATGCAGCGGGTAATCTCTCACAAAGGCACCGCTCTGCTTGAAATTATGACAGATGTTCATCTCATTTAAGAAGCAAAGCGCGCAATTACTTCCTTTAGTTCATCCGGGTCACTGTAATAGTGAATCTCAAAATCTTTACATCCGGCAATCATTGCCGAAAGCGTATGGTGTGACCCTTTATTGAAAAGGCAAAGAACAGGTTTACCCATCTCAATGGCTCTTCCCAATTCATACCCCACTCCAAGGCTTGGAACAGTCACCTCCGCCACAACTAAATCTGAATCTAAAACCCATTGCAGGTCCCGGTCATGGATCTCCCGGTCGGTGAGCAACCTGTCCTTGGTTTGGATCACCTCATCATCCCCGAGGTGTTCCGTAAGTACCTCTCCATAAATCCGAAGCATTTTGATAATTCTTAGATAAGTAGCAGCCAATTCTCTCCCCCCCCTGATGGATCCACAGAAGTAAAATTTCACCATAATCTTGGATTTACGATATAATATTAGGTATTTTAGCTTAAATTACCCGAGCGCATTAGCTTCGCTGCGCTCCGGTTAGCTTCGCTGAGCTCGTAAACTCGGTTCCCCGAAGGTCTACTTCGGGGTTAGCAAGCACAGTTAAAATAAACAATCAATCGATGATTCCTTAGAGCAAGCTACCAGGAGAGTCAATAAAACCCACACAAAAAACTATATCATGAAGAAAGATGTGCAAAGCAACGCGCCTGCAAGTGCTGTTTACGGGGTTGGAATTATTGGTGCAGCGGTCTATTATATTTCAACGGCCACAAGTTTCAGTCTGGGAGTTCTAGGATTCCTGAAGGCCCTGGTCTGGCCGGCATTTCTCGTATATGAGGCATTAAAATCGTTGGGCGCATAGCCTTTATGATAATTTTACCATTGCGATTGTAAGCCACACGATCTCCATCAACCGCGGACACTTGCCTCGGGGAGTCTCTTCTCTATATCTTTTAGCTGTTCATAGCTTTCAATCCCCAGGGTGAAGTTATCAAAGAGCCCAGATCCTGTATGGAACTCCAGGCACTCATCCTTCTTGTCAGTCAGCTTGCCCGCACCGTAAACTTTCATTCCGATAATCGCCTTCCCATTTTTTTTCATTCTGGTAAGCACATTGGTTACAGTGGGTACATCAGCATCCATGGCAACACCTCCTGGATTGTAACGCGCCAGGTCCACGTCGACCCAGGGTTCGTCTGCGGCAGTTTCGAGAGCTCCGAGTGAATGACATGAAATTCCGTGGGCACGGATGGTGCCTTGTTCTTTGGCTTCAGACAGTGCCTCCATGGCCCCGTCCATGTGCGTGTTCCATACAGGATCTGTCACCGCATGGAGAAGTACAATATCAAAATAATCGGTGCCCAGTTCACTTTTGAACCTTTCGAGGTCACTTTTGACATCCTTGTATGTGTTGGAATTTGTTTTGGTTAAAATAACGACCTTGTCCCGGTCGACCTTCTTTAAAGCTTCCCTGAGATGAGGATGAGATCCATATTGATCAGCCGTATCCCAAAAATTTATCCCCTCATCAAATGCTGCCCTAAGGAGATCGGATACTCCCTTAATCCCAAGCTGCCTGGTCTGATTCGAACTCCCGCCATATCCACTGGTGCCAGTCCCCATGGCCATCCTTGACATCTCGATCCCGGTATTACCCAACTTAACCCTGTCGTAGGGGTAAAGCTTCTTATCCCCGGCCAGAAGTTCATATGGAAATGCTGATAACAACGCAGAACCTGCAAGACTGTACTGAAGGAAATGTCTTCTTTTCATTTTATTGTCATTTTTGTAGATTACAAATTCTGTCTATTACAAAACATTGGAAGGGTGGATATTGTTTTCCAGATGACCCACATATTGAATTCCTTTGTAGGGGCAACAATTGGGGATCGTCATGGTTTTTAAGTTCAAATGGGCTAAATTGCTCCAGGATCAATCCAGGAGATAAGCCCCAAACGAATTGATAGAATTAGGAAAATATAATCATCTGAAGATTGTCAGGCAGACAAGCGTTGGCTTATACCTGGAAGATGATACAGGCGAAGAAGTGTTATTACCAAATAAATACTGCTCCGAAAAAATGAAATTGGAGCAATCCATCAAGGTTTTTATTTACCGTGATTCTTCGGAATCGAAAGTGGCAACCACCTTAACCCCAAGAATTTTATTACACGAATTTGCCTTGTTGCAGGTAACAGCCGTATCAGAAGTTGGGGCATTTTTGGATTGGGGGCTGGAAAAGGATTTAATTGTTCCGTTCAGGGAACAAAGACAAAAGCTGGAGTTGGGCCGGTGGTATATCGTTTACCTTGATCTTGATAAAAAAACCGACCGGTTGTATGCCAGCAACAGGATTGAAAAAAATTTGCAAAATGATGAAATCACGTTGAAAGAAGGGGATAGGGTTGAGCTCCTGGTTTTGCAAAAGACTGACCTGGGATATTCGGTTATCATAAATCATATTCACAAGGGACTGGTCTTTGAAAGCGAGATTTTTAAAGAAATTAAGATAGGGGAAAATTTAGTGGGATATCTGAAAAGGATCCGTGAAGACAACAAACTGGATATTGTACTTCAGCCCCTGGGCTACCGAAAATCAAATGATACCAACAACGAGTTGATCTACAATAAACTGCTGGAAAACAACGGGTCTTTGCCCATTACAGATAAGAGCGCTCCTGAAGAAATTTATGCACTGCTCGGGATAAGTAAAAAGGCTTTTAAAAAATCCATCGGGGCGCTCTACAAACAACGAAAAATCTCTATTCAGCCCGAAGGGATAATAATCATTTAGGTGGGAAATTGTCTGACAGTCCTGTGGTTTACTCAAAAAAAGTGAGAACAAATTAATTATTGATGAAGACGCATTTGTTTTTTCTGAAAATGAAATAGAAGCAGGTTGCGAGGGCGCATTGCAATAAATAACCTGGGAGCCCGTACTCAATATACAGGTATACCGGTTGTGTACTCCAGTACAATATCTTATGGAGTCGCTGAAAAGGGTACTCTTTACTGCACTGATTATCCAGACTGCTCCTGTGGCCGAAGCGCAGTTAATCGTCCCTTTGCCACCCTGGGCTCAACTCAATGGAATCCATACCTCCGTCCCATTTTTAACCATTGCTCCAGATGCAAGATCTGCTGGAATGGGAGATCTGGGAGTAGCCAGCAGGGCAGATGCATATTCTCAACACTGGAATCCGGCAAAATATGTTTTTAGTAAAAAGAGAAGTGGGTTCGGAGGATCGTATACACCCTGGTTAAAAAACAGATTTTCTGGGGTTTACCATGGTTATCTAAGCAGTTACTATAAAATCAACAGGAAAAATTCCTTACGCGGTTCATTCCGCTATTTCTCCTTGGGTACTAGTACCACCTTAACTACCATAGGCGGAACCGTATTAAGTCAGTATCACCCTAAAGAATTTGCGATCGATGCTGGATACTCTCACATGATTACTGACAAGGTTTCGGGAGGAATAGTCCTCAGATATATTCATTCGAACCTCGTTAAAAGAATCGTTTCTCCCAGCGGACAAATGACAAAACCAGGTACTTCTTTTGCAGGCGATCTTAGTCTTTATTATCGATATGAATTCAAAGTTGGAGAAAAGGATGCGTTGTGGGCATTCGGGTTAAACATCTCAAATGTGGGTACCCCCATTTCTTACACTGGTGATGCAGAAAAAGTACCCATACCCACAAACCTGAGGCTGGGAACCAGTTTCAACTATTATATTACTGATCATAAATCAATGCCCATCAGTGCCGATCTGAATAAACTGATGGTCCCAACTCCTGCGGTATACACCATAGACACGGTAACAGGCGAGCCAATCTTGCTGCGAGGACATGCACCATCCGAATCGGTAATCCTGGGCATGCTACGATCCTTCTATGATGCTCCTGGTATTGCACGGACCGATGGTACCTACAGTGTTGCCGTTGAGGAATTTCATGAGCATGCTTCCAAAGGAAACCGGAAATACTTTACGCTGGGTTTAGGTGTGCGTTTGAATCCGATCTTACTCGATATTTCATACCTGCTACCGACTAATGGGCAGAATTCTCCTTTATCCAATGCGCTCAGAATAACGCTTTCTTCTTACTTTGGAAGTTTTCCAACACTCCCAACGTGATTTCTTTCCATCGCCTGCTTTAATAATCTAACTTCTATAATTGGATGGCATTGTTCTTGTGGGTTTTACATTGTGACCACTTAAAACCACAAAATCATGGACCTTAAAAAATCAATCAATGCAAACCTTGAAAAAAAACAGGGTGGCCGGTTCATCCTGGGACTCATCGTCTCTCTTTCAATCATTTTGATCAGTTTTGAATGGACAGTCCTATCTCCAAGTCTGAACAATATAAACTCAGCCAGGGACATCGAGTATGACATCGAACTCATTGAGCGCATCCCGAGAGAGGAACCTAAACCCATGCCAAAGGAGGAATTACCCCCCATAGATGAGGTAATCGAAATTGTTGACGATGACTATGAGGTGGAATTCGAATTCTCCTTTGACCGGGAAGCCGATGAAGGAACCGAATACATCTTCAAGTACTTTGACAACGAGGATACCGAAGTTGTTATAGAAAATATTGATTTTGTGATCGTTGAAGAGATGCCATTATTTAACGGAGGAGATCCTAAACTTGAGTTTTACCGGTATATCAACAACCATGTGAAATATCCGGAAATCGCAGCTGAGAATGGTATCCATGGAAAAGTTCAGGTCCAATTCGTAGTCAATTCCCAAGGCTCAATAGAACGGGCTACAGTACTGCGAAGTATTGATCCGGCACTTGACAAAGAAGCATTACGTGTAATTAACTCTTCTCCCAGATGGACACCCGGAAAACAAAGAGGAAAAGCCGTTAATGTGCTTTATACGTTTCCAATCAATTTCGTCTTACAGTAACATTCGATATGTGAATAACTAATGTAAATGCTGCTTGCTAATACAAGATCTTTCAATAGAAACCAATAATAAGCAGTAACTCACTTCAATTTCAAATCCATCAACACCTCCATCAACACAAAATGCAAAGCCCCCTCAGATACTTTATCTTTGGGGGCTTTGGCGGTTTGGCTGTGTTGTCAGCTTCCCCTATTACTATCACATTTTAGATTATCGTTGTTTATATTCCTTCAGGTTCAAACTTAGATAAAAACCTGGCTGATGCATTGATTTGACACATAAACAATAAGACCTTAACTTGCATTAATCAACAATCCTTCTATGTCTGATAATCCCAGCAAGTTATCCCAATTCTGGCAGGAGCTAAAGAGACGAGGCGTCGTACACATAATTACGGTGTATGCTTCAGCAGCATTTGTAATCATCGAGCTGGTCA
>CAZCQL010000050.1:0-38520 GCA_964500835.1 uncultured Bacteroides sp. | reverse complement strand
CTATCAGGTCAGGATATTTTGACTCAGTTACTAAAACGAGAATACCTGCTAAGATAACCCCACTGTTGATGATGACATCGTTTGATGTGAAGATCATACTGGCTTTCATATGTGCTTCGTCACTCTTTGACCCTTGCAGAAGGTACAAGCAGATAGAATTGGCGACAAGTGCCAGAATGGATACAACAATCATCGTCCTGAAATCAGGCACGGTATCAACAAGGATAAACCGCCTTATCACTTCAATAATTCCGAGACCAGCAAGAACAAACTGGATGATACCACTGAATTTGGCAACGGATTTCTTTCTTGCTACTGTTGATCCTAGTGCCCATAGACTAAGACCATATACGGAAGCGTCAGCCAGCATATCGAGCGAATCTGCCACCAGACCCATTGATCGTGATAACAAACCAGTAGTGCTCTCGATCAGGAAAAAGCCAAGATTTATTGCCAAGACCGTCCATAGCAACTTTGACTGAACATCATTACTCTCCATTTCAATCTCCCCATTGTATTCAATCGTTTCAACATGCTTGCTCCCTAAATTCAGTTCCTGTAATAGATCTGTGATCTCCTGATTCTGCCCGGAATGAAAAACAAGTAACTGTCTGTTTTCGACATCAAACTCAAGTTTCCGTATCTCCAGCAATCCATCTAATTTCAAACGGATCAAATTTTCCTCAGAGGCGCAATCCATCTTCGATATATGGTACTCTGATTTTAGCATTATTGAAAGGTAGGATTAAAGTAGTTTTAATCATATTCCTCCATTAAAGATAAATCCATCTGTTGGCGACCACCAGTGATTTCACATACTTATTTCCAGTGTTTATGCAAATTATTTTGAGCTCATTTTGAATCAAAGATACACATTTTGAACGATTTTTGAACCGTAGATTTATGGTTATTGTATTGATATTCAACTCATTAAATATTCTAAATTAAGAATTCTGTTTTCTAAATTAAGAATATGATCTTAAGTGTTGATATATAGGTATTTACAAAGCTATTAAGGTAGCACTGGTGGAGCTATAACAGATTGAGAGTATGTTCACTGGTTCTTTGGTTTGCCTGAATCATGCCATGCAACTCTTTGGCGGTTATTTTTGTTATACCATTGTGGCGAACGAATTTTCAGAAATAATGAAGAGAGCTAAGATCCAATCTACCCATGAACATGATATCTTGTTTGAAGAGTGGAAAAGAATGTTTTACAGCGGTGCCAGCAAGGAGGAATTAATGCCCCTGCAAACACTATTGACCAATTGGGAGATAGAGCTAAAGAAGGATGAATAGAATTCTGGACTTTACCTTTTTATTCAATTTTCGCTGTTACATACCCGGTAGCGGCAAGAAGGCTATCTGGAGTTGGCTCCGTTTAATGACATTGAGAGAAGTATTTGCTGGGAATAATCAAGCTGGCCTTTGGCAAAATGCAGCACAAAATTGATCTTCAGGTTTATATTTTCACTTCTGAACGGCATGTAGTAAAGGTCAATCCTTCCATACTTCTCCAACGAATAAAACGGATCCCCGTATAGAAATGTATGTCCCTCTCCCCGGTAATATAGTCCGTGGATTCCGCACCATTTATAAAAGGCGGTAAACTTGCCCAAAAAACCCGCAGGGGTTTGCCACCCGTCATCCACACCGCGAATGCGGTCAAGGGAAACCAAGGTTCCCATACTAAAACTGAGGGAGTCCAGGGGAGAACTATCCGATAGGTTGGTTCCTATAGTTATATGGAAACCCCCATTGTCTCTCAGGTGGTAATCGGGATCCGGAATTCCTTTTCTTGCAAAATGCCCCATCAAAAGATGGTGATTCAGAAACAGGATTCCTTTTTGGACCTTCCCGGAGAAACCGAATAGAAACGTTTCCGGATTTTCATCTGTCTGCCGGCTTGTCCAGTCGATAAACACATTTTGATAACCCCAGATGCCCCTGTATCCCAGGTATGCTCCTTGAATATTGGGACGGTAATACTGCAAGGTATCAGATAGGAGCGCAATAGGATACTCAAGTAAGTTTCTCCTGGGAAAAGACCCTATTTGAAAATTAATTTTCTCGTCATCATATGTATAATACATGGTCGCAACCGGAGTGTGGGCGCTCAGATCATGGCCAAACTCGTATAAATAATTCATTCCAACGCTCAAATGGTGCATTTCGGATAGACTGGCTCCCACCTCTCCCCATGCCCTCGAACCAAAGATTGTCTGGGGTATATCAATGCTGAAGTACTCCCGGTTATCCAGAAATCCATCCAGTCCGGCTTTCCACTCGAATTTTTGAGAATTCGCAACCGGAGTTTGAAGGCATGCAGGCACTTCAAATAAAAGAAGCAGGGTCAGAACCAGAAAGGAACCACGCATATGCTTGTTATTATCATTCGTTTGTAGCAAATTTATACTTCTTATCAAGAATAACTAATCGACCAGCAGGGAATAGTGCGAAAAGGAAGGGTTGGTATTCGTTTATATCTACATAAAATCCGTCATGAAAAAACAAATTGTATTGGCATTGACTCTCTGCTTTTTATTCCAGGGACAGGTAATCACATCATGTACAAGTCCGCAAGGAAACGGTAAACCTGATAAGGAAAAATCCGGAACCTCCAACCTTTCTGAAATGGATGACAAGGCTGAATGGAGACAACTTTTTAATGGCAGGGATCTCAATGGGTGGAAACATGTGGGCGAGGGTTCAATGTCCGTTGAGGATGGATTAATCAGGGGTAATGGAGGAATGGGTTTGCTCTACCGGGTTGGTGAAAAATTCGGAAATTGTACGTTTCGTGTGGTTTACAAAATGCGTGATACTAATAGCAATTCAGGTATTTTTACCCGGATCCCTATTGAACCTTATGAAGAGTGGATGCCTGTGCACTACGCTCATGAGATTCAAATAGATAATCATCCTGAACTTTCAGATGAGGACGATTATCATTACACGGGAACAATCTATTCTCTCTCTTACCCAATGACAAAGCCCGGCCGGCCGGGGCCTGAATGGAACACCATGGTTATTACCCTCGATGGATCCAGGACAATTGTCTATGTGAATGATGAAAAAGTAACTGATTATAAAGAAGGAGATGATGTCCCTGAACGCAAATTCGACTTTGAACCTTACCGGGGTGCTCGTCCCGATTCCGGATATTTTGGATTGCAAAACCATGGGGAAAATGATGTGGTCTATTTTAAAGAAGTTGCAGTTAAAAATATCAACTAACCCAATTCATTATGGAAAAATCAGTCACTCCGAAGAATGATCCAAAAAAAGTTTCACGAAGAAAATTTGTTTCCCTGACTGCTTCCGGCATCACTGCCGTTACAGTTCTGCCAAGCCATACAATTAGTGGATTGGGCCACGTGGTGCCCAGCGATAAACTCTATATTGCAGCTGTAGGATGTGGAGGAGAAGGAGCAGCTGATATTCATACATTTATCAGGGCTCCAAAAAAAAATGCAGTGATCTCATGTCTCTGTGACGTGGATGACCGCATGGCAGCACCCCGCCGCAAGGAATTTCCGAAAGCACCGTTCTACCATGACTGGCGGGAGATGTTTGATAAGGAAAGTAAAAAAATTGATGCAGTAACCGTAGCCATTCCCGACCATAATCATGCCCTTGTCGGACATAGTGCCATGCAATTGAATAAACACCTGTACCTGCAAAAGCCTTTGACACATGATATTTATGAGGCAAGAGTCTTAACCAGGGCTGCAAAAAAATATAAGGTCGTCACTCAAATGGGGGATCAGGGGGCATCTTCAGGAGGTATGCAAACTTTGAGAGAATGGATCGAAGCTGATCTTCTTGGCGAGATTGAAAAAGTTTATTGCTGGACGGATCGTCCTGTCTGGCCCCAGGGAATTTCATGGCCTTCTTCAAAACCTCCCATACCTGCAGAACTCAATTGGGATTTATGGCTTGGAACTGCCAGGGATACCCCCTATATCGAAAACCTGGTCCCGTTTAACTGGCGTGGGTGGTGGAGATTCGGAACCGGGGCATTGGGCGATATGGGGTGCCACATCATGGGCCCCCCTTTTAAACTCTTACATCTTGGTTATCCAAGCGAAGTTTCAGGTAGTGCAAGCACTCTTTACAATGGAATCTTCACAGAAGCAGTTTATCCCGAAAGTGGACCCATATCCTGCTCGCTAAAGTTCAAATACAAGTTGAACAATGGGCGTAACCTGGATTTATACTGGATGGATGGAGGCATAACGCCCGAACGGCCTGATGAAATAAATACAGGTGAAAATATGAATGAAATCATGGGGGACTGGCCTGCTTTAGGAGACTACGAAGGAAGTACTCTGTTTATAGGGAGTAAGGGAAAAGCAGCCTGCGGTTGGGGCGGGCGAAATCCTATTTTACTCCCCCTGTCAAGAAATAAAGAGATCAACATACCACAAAAATATCCGAGAGTTGAGGGGGATATGGATGGACATTACTGGCAATGGGTGGATGCATGTATTGCCGGTTATGGGAAGAAAGAAGTTAGCTCTCCTTTTGAGGGATACGCCGGACCACTCACAGAAACTGTACTCCTTGGTAACCTCTTATTGCGCAGTTTTAATATCCGTGACAGAGTGAAGAGAATTGATCCTGTGTATGGCGATATGGAAAGTTCTCTATATCCTGGACGGTACATCGACTTTAAATGGGATGGGGATGCAATGAGAGTAACTAATTTTGAGAGTGCTAATCAGTTTGTGAAGAGGGAATACAGAGAATCCTGGGGAGATTTGAACCTTTAAGTCTGCCACATATGAAGCGCAACTTCCTTTTAATTATCCTGATCCTGTTTATCTGGTTTATCATTTCCTTTATTACAAACATTCTGGGCCCCATCATGCCGGTCATCATTGACAATTATAAACTGAGTCTTACGCTGGCGGCATTCCTTCCTTTTTCTTTTTTTTTGGCGTATGGCGTAATGTCAATTCCCGCTGGAATGATGATTGAACGATTTGGCGAAAAAAAGTCTATGCTGGCAGCCTTTATTCTTGTATTCGCCGGATCTTCTCTATTTGCTTTTTTCCCAACCTATGGGGTTGCATTGTCTTCGCTCTTCACGATTGGAGCGGGGATGGCCATGCTGCAGGTTATCATCAATCCATTGATGCGTGAGACAGGGGGCGAAGAACATTTTGCTTTTAATACATTGCTTGCTCAACTTGTGTTTGGCGCTGCTTCATTTATAAGCCCATTCGTGTTTTCGTATGTTATGAGAGAACTTGGTGATTACCAGGGAGGCGGAAACATGATCATACATATGTTAAGTCTGGTCACCCCTCATGAGCTTCCCTGGAGTTCCCTGTACTGGATATTCTCTCTGATTACCTTAATCACACTGATCGTCATCAGCCTGGCAAAATTTCCAAGAGTTGAACTTAAGGAGGATGAGAAATCAGGTACAGTCACTATCTACAGGGAGTTATTGAAAAAGAAAACGGTCATTCTCTATTTTTTAGGTATGGTCGCTTACGTGGGAACCGAACAGGGACTGGCAAACTGGATGAGCAAGTTCTTGAACACATACCACGGTTTCAATCCTGAAGATATTGGTGCTGCATCCATTGCCTGGTTCTGGGGCCTGATGTCTATTGGTGCTTTTATAGGACTCCTCATTTTAAAACTAGTTGACTCAAAACTGGTGCTTAGGATTTTTTCAGTGCTTGCGATTGCAGCAGTCCTTGTAGCCATATTCGGACCAGCTCAGCTTTCACTTTTGGCCTTTCCGGCCTCTGGTTTTTTCATATCAGTCATGTATTCGATTATCATGTCCCTTGCCCTAAACTCGGAGCTAAAACATCACGGTTCATTTTCAGGAATTCTCTGCTCCGGAATCTTTGGGGGTGCACTCGTGCCTTTAATCATAGGATGGATTGGCGACCAGGTGGGGCTGCGCATTGCCATGCTTTTTTTACTGATAACTATCGGTTACATCCTGGCTCTTTCTTATTGGGCAAGACCATTGGTTAATAACAAAACAGTGAAATGGACCGAATTAGGAAAGAGAAACAAAAGCTAATCGAATCAACCTTAGTCTATGAAAATAATCGGAGTTGATATTGGGGGTACTAAAATAGATGCCGCCCTGATCGCTGACAAAGAAATTATCCGGACTCATTCCTGTCCCACCCCGTCGGACAAACCGAAAGAGGCTGTCATGAATGCTGTTGGCAACGCCATTGATACGTTGATGAAGCCAACAGTGGAAGGTATTGGGATCGGAGTTCCGGGTTTGGTTGACCTTGAAACCAATGAGGTTCTCGATGTCATGAATATACCTTCCTGGAAACGTGTTCCACTAAAAAAAATGCTGGAAGATCGATTTCAAACCCGGGTGCATATAAATAACGATGCCAACTGTTTCGCATTAGGTGAAAAACATTTCGGTAAGGGGCAGTCATTCAGGAATTTTGCAGGGATTACCTTAGGCACTGGATTAGGGGCCGGCATTATAATCAATGACCACCTCTATTCGGGACGTTTCTGTGGCGCAGGTGAATTCGGCCCCATGTACTACCGGGATAATACAGTGGAATTCTATGCGAGCGGCAATTACTTCAGGGAACAGAACCTTGAAGGCACCGATTTGTCAAAAAAGGCACTGGAAGGAGACGCTTCAGCACTTCAGTTATTTAATGAATTGGGGGAACATATCGGGAGAGCCATCGCCAATGTTCTTTTTGCACTGGCACCGGAAGCAATCATCCTGGGGGGTTCGGTCAGTCAATCATTCCCTCTGTTTGAGCGGGGGATGCATTCTGTATTAGAAAATGAATTCCCCTATCAACAGCTTTATCAATCCCTTACTATTGAGATCTCAGATTTGAAGAACAGTGCGGTTCTAGGTGCCTCATCGCTTGTCCTGGATGCCCTCTTTTGAAATTAGATTACCTTCTTTACGCCCTAAATCTACAAAAATGCAGGAATGAAAAAAACATTCCGGAACCATGTAATTGTTTCCTATAAAACCCGACTAACCGGGCAAGGTTTGAACGTTAATTGCATGTATCATGAACTACCTACTCTTCCTGATATCACTTCCGTTCCTTGCAGGGAATGACAAGATAGAATGGCGCCAATGGGAGGCCGCAAGTTTCGAGAAAGCGAAGACAGAAAATAAAATGATCCTTGTGGATGTGGGGATGGAAGGCTGTACTGCCTGCCGGTGGATGGATGAAATTACCTATGCAGACAAAAGGGTAATTGGTCTCATTAATAAGTATTTTATAGCCATACAGGTGGATAGTGAAGCCAGGCCCGATATAGGTGAACGATATTCAGACTGGGCCTGGCCGGCTACCATATTCATGCGACCGGATGGACAACAGGTCCTTGCGATGGCCGGAAACAAACGTCCCCCCGGGTTTATTCCCATTCTGGAAGATCTGATTGAAAATTTTCAAAATGGCTCCCTGGCGATTGATGATGACAAGCCCTATACCGCACCTGAGGTTGCCGATACAAGTGATTTGATTCTTATCAGGGAAAAATTGCGATCACAGATTGATCCCTACTTCGATATGGACATGGGTGGTTGGGGACGCCGGAACGGTTTGTATCACGCGTCAAATCTTGAACACTTTTTCCTTCGGGCACATTTATATAGTGACATCCGCATGGAGAAATCGGTACTAAAAACCCTGGATGGTTTATCGCAAATGCTGGATCCCGTTTGGGGCGGCATTTTTGTGTCTTCTTTTGGAGAATGGCGCAACATCATTCCCGAAAAAAGGACAGGAAACCAGGCAGCTGCCCTGTTTGCTTTTGCTGAAGGGTATCATTTAACCGGGGAAGAAAGGTATTTGAATGCGGCAAAAAATATTATCCGATACATGGATCAATTTATGACGGCACCCAACGGCACATTCTTTACCAGTCAGGAGGATGATGCGCCCGGTTTACCAGAAAACATGGATGCACGGGATTATTATTTATTACCCACAGACCCTGAGCGAAGGGCTTATGGCATTCCTCCCATTGATCACTCAGTGTATACCGATCTGAACGGAAGAATGATTAGCGCTTACACCAGGCTTTATGAAGCTACACTTGATCAGAATTACTTGCGGAAAGCTGAAAAAGCGGCCACTTCTTTATTAAAAGAACGATGGCGAAGCGACGGA
Source organism: uncultured Bacteroides sp. (assembly GCA_964500835.1). GTDB lineage: Bacteria > Bacteroidota > Bacteroidia > Bacteroidales. Next base: position 30,364 of record CAZCQL010000050.1, on the reverse strand, counting down.
TGGATGGTGCACACAACCGGGAATAGCTACCTGCTACAGGATCTCAGAATGAGAGACCAGTTCAATGAAAATGAATTGCTTTTAAGACCTCAGGTATATTTTGGAGAGGCCCTGTTGGACCTGTATAAAGTCACAGGTACTGAAGAATATTTAGGTAAAGCAGATCAAATTGGCTCGTCGCTTTTAACCAGGCTCCAGGATCAAAAGCTGGGGGGCTTTTTTTCCTCTGAGCCAGACGGAACAGAGCTTGTAGCTCCTCCACGCAAGGCAGTTGAAGATAATGGAGTAGCTGCCAGGTTCTTATACAAGTTGTATGCATATACCAAAAACGACTTATATAGATCAGCTGCTGAAAGAAGTGTACGGGCTATAAGTGATCCTGGCATTTTAGCAAGGGAAGGACGTGTCATTTCAAATTTGGTACTAACTGTCGAATGGCTCACTTCAAATTATATGGAGTACACTATTGTTTCCGACAAAATTGATTCGGAAGCGAAACAGTTATATGCGGCTTCTCTAAAAAGTTATAATCCCAGGAAAATTGTGCATTATGAAACTCCTGGCCGGTATCCCGATAGGGGCCACCCTGCTCTTTATATTTGCACGCCCGATCGCTGCACCCCTCCCTTAACCAGCACAGAGCGTATCAGTTATTATGTAAATGCGTTTAAGTAGGACCTAAAGGATTTACAGATTACATTCCTTCAAATAACTCTGAAGAAGGCTTTGTCGTATACGAATGCAATAAATCACTGCACGCAGAACCCCCAAGTATTCTGTCCCATGAAGCAATTACTTCTTCAAAGGTCCCATCCGACATTCTACAACATGCCAGGTACTCATGCATCAATTGTGTGAGAGAGATGCCGTATTTCTCACCCAGTGATTCATTAAGGCGCAGGAAAAAACTTGCCCCTCCCCAATACATATCGGAATAACGGTTCCGGCTCTGTAGTTCTTTGGCAACAGTAACAAAGTCCTGATTTCGATCATAGTAAGGTTTTATTCTGTCCATTCTGCCTGCATATTTATCAATTACCTGGTCTGTGGTATAAATTCCCAATGTTTCCATAATCTGATACTGCATGAAACTGGCATATCCTTCCGCAAACCAGGCATAGCTTCTACCCAGATAGGGAATCGATAAATGACTGATTTCATGAGGAGCAGTCCAGTCATCCAGAAATTCCTGCAAAGAATAGGTTGGATCGATGTGGAAATTAACACCCTGTAGTGAATGTCTTCGTGTATTGGCCCACGGGACAGGTTCTCTGGATTCATTTCGCCTGTATATATGATAATGCACATCAAATGGGTACGCTCCAAGAGTTTCATCCACAGCTTCCGTAACACGCTGCAACCAGTTTTCAATTTTTTGCTGCTCGGTTGAAGTGAAATAATCCTCCCAGTGCCATACTATATTAGTCTGAGCTTCCTCCATATTATCATGTGACCCGGCCAGTCCGCCAGATAGAGAACCGCTCAGGAGCATACTGGCAATGATTGATAGGAAAATCATAAGACCTAATTATTCATAAAACAATCCGGAGGCGACGCTGAAAATGAAAGGAATCAAATGTGGTAACAAACTATATAAACAACTCATGAAGCGATTAAGTTAGCTCTGTTAATATTTCATTTCAATTTTTAACGTCATATTAACATTAAATAATATGGTAAACCAGAATCTGTACGACCTCCCCTCGGTAAGGCTAAGATGAACGCCGGATTGGTGATCAGGCAACGTTAGCCTGATAACCAAATAATTCTGACCTGGTGCACCTGATACGCTATCTGACCTGTCCTACCAGTAAAAATTCATCAATAACCCCGTCATGAAATGAACATAAGCTTTATTTCGTATTTTAGTCTTCTGAACTAATGAATCGCATTCATTTTGCGAAGATGAAAAATACCAGAACAATTGAGGAGTATATTAAAGCTGCGGGTGTCTGGAAAGCATCCCTCGAGTTGCTTCGACAGCTCCTCCTAAGTACTGAACTGAATGAGACAATCAAATGGGGTATGCCAGTTTATACCTTACAAAATAAAAATGTGGCAGGGTTCAGCGCATTCAAATCCTACGTGGGTATCTGGTTCTTCCAGGGAGTATATTTGAAAGATCCTCAAAAGAAATTAATTAATGCCCAGGAGGGAGTTACCAAAGCATTGCGGCAATGGCGTTTTCTATCGGCAGATGAGATTCTTCATAATAAAGATTCTATTCTGGCTTATCTGGCCGAGGCTATTCAAAATCAAAAAGAGGGGAAGGAGATGAAGCCTGAGCGAAACAAACCCCTCAACTTACCCAGGGAACTCGAAAAAGCATTTTTAGAAAACCCAAATCTCAAAGATAGTTTCAATGCCCTTTCACTGGCAAAGCGCCGGGATTATGCAGAACATATACGGTCCGCCAAGAAGGAAGAGACCAAAGTGGCCCGGCTTGAAAAAATCGTGCCTATGATAGTAGAAGGTATTGGACTAAATGATAAATACACTAAATATTAAATCCAACACATGCGGATGTATGGCGCCTCGCAATCACATCGCCACAAGTAAATGATTCAGAGGCAACCTTGATTGCGGTGATTTTCTCTCCCTCGGGAGAGACGGTAACCACCTGTGAAAGACACGTTGAATCCTGCCCGCGCATTAGCTTCCGTTGAGCTCGTGGGCCCGGTTCGGATGATACGAATAGTAATACTTCAGCACACATCACTTCACAGAGATAACACATATCACATCCAAGAAATTAACATTACCACATGAAAAAACCATTGATTATTTGCATATTACTTTTAGCAGTCAACCTAACCGGACAGCCGCAACTAAAATTGAATGATAAAGGATACTTTCACACAAATGGCCTGGATGTGATGGTGTTCAGCGATTATTATCCCGAAGGGCATCAGTCCGGGGTCACCTTAATCCAACATGGAAACCGCCTGGCCGCCAATGGGGATCTCAGACTGGAACCTGCACCGGGTCAATGGTCTCCTGTACCAAAAGGTGGCTCCAGGTTGGTTGATCTCAAGAATCAGCGTATTACCCAGACTCTTTGGTATCCAGACAGCAGCAAGAATCGCATAGGATTTAATCCCATCATTTACCCTGATCTGACGTTTAGGTATCACGTGAACGTCACAGCGTTGGAAGGAAACAGCTTCAGAATAACTGTGGATCTGGAGAAGCCATTGCCCGTGGAATGGATTGGGAAGGTGGGTTTTAATCTTGAACTTTTCCCTGGAGATCTTTTCGGAAAATCATACCTGATGGATGATTCTTTCGGGCTCTTTCCTGACCAACCATCAGGACCCATGATTGATTTCCGGGGAGAGTCAATTATTAAGCCTCTGGACACAGGTTCCAAGCTGGTTATAGCTCCAGAGGAAGAGCTCCAGCGCATGGTTATTCAATCAAACGGTGATCCTGTGGAGTTGTGGGATGGGCGGACCAATCACAACAATGGTTGGTTTATTGTACGAAGCACCATCCCCAACGGAGCAACTACTTCCGCAATTGACTGGATTGTAACACCTTCGATAGTGCCAGGCTGGAAATACACTCCAAAGATTCAGGCGTCCCAACTGGGGTACCATCCAGATCAGAATAAAACTGCCCTGGTTGAGATAGATGTAAACGACACCCCGGAAGAAGAGTTCATCATCTACAAATTTGATAAGACTGGCCGAAGCAGGGTCCTCCAGGGAAAACCAGTTGTCTGGGGATCCTTTCTGAGGTATCAATACGCCATGCTTGACTTTACATCCGTATCAGGTCCGGGAATCTACCAGATCTCCTATGGGACTGAATTATCTCACCCGTTCAGGATAGCCTGGGATGTATATGGTGACCAGGCCTGGCAACCTACACTGGACTATTACTTACCGGTTCAGATGTGCCATATGCGGGTAAACGAAAAATACAGGGTGTGGCATGATCTGTGTCATTTGGACGATGCATTAATGGCTCAACCTGTGCCCTACCATTTCGATGGATACCGTCAGGGTGAAAATAACCTGACCCCCTTTAAAGCAGGTGAATTTATCACCGGGCTAAACCAGGGTGGGTGGCACGACGCAGGGGATTATGACCTAAGGGTGGAATCCCAGGCCGGCACTGTATGGATGCTTGCATTGATGATCGAAGAGTTTGGTCTGGATCATGATGCCACTACGATTGATTTTGAGAAGAAGTTGGTGGAAATACATCAGCCCGATGGAAAGTCAGACGCACTTCAACAGATTGAACACGGACTGGCTGCAATTCTTGGTGGATACCGGTCACTGGGAAGACTATACCGGGGGATCATCTGTTCGGATCTCAGACAGTATGTCATGCTGGGAGATGCAGCGTCTATGACTGACAATGTTGCCAGGACGGATGATAACAGGTGGGTTTTTACCGAGGAAAATCCAAGAAGGGAGTTGCAGGTTGCAGCAGCTCTTGCTGCTGCGTCAAGGGTTTTGGATGGCTATAATCCGGAACTGGCTGAAGAATCATTGGTCACTTCGATGACCCTTTGGAGAAGTGCTTTGAAATCTTACGGACTCTATTCACACAAAATTATTGCACTCTCAGAACTTATCCTGGCAACAGGCGATCCGAACTTAAAGAGTATCCTAGTTGAGATGAAGGAAGAAATTATCGAGAATCTGGATAAGTGTGGCTGGGCCGTAGGCCATGTGATACATGCCATTGAAGATACCGGATTTAAGGAGGAAATTGCGGAAGCAGTGAAAAAATATCAGCTGGAACTACAACAAGCCCAGTCCACCGATTCTCCGTATGGCGTACCTTATAAACCCAACATCTGGGGAGCAGGATGGAATATTCAACGCTTTGGAGTCGAGCAGTATTTCTTTCACACGGGATGGCCCGGATTAACTCATACTGAATTTACCGAAAACTCGTTAAATTTTGTGCTTGGGGTCCATCCGGGATCCAACAATGCATCGTTTGCATCGGGGATAGGATCCAGATCCGTCAAAGTAGCCTATGGAGTCAACAGGGCTGATTGGTCCTTCATCCCTGGTGGCGTGGTATCAGGTACGGCTCTGATCAGGCCTGACTTTCCGGAACTAAAAACCTGGCCGTTCCTATGGCAACAAACCGAGTATGTAATGGGCGGAGGAGCGACCAATTTTATGTTCCTGGTGCTGGCAGTAAATGCAATGTATAATTAGCACATGGGAGCCAAGCGAGCCCGCTAGCCCAGCGAAGGGAATGCGCTCGCGGGATTCAATTCGAGGAATAATTTTCTACCCATGTTACCCGGCTGCCACGGCCCCTGGTATCAAACGTCCTAAGCTGAACTTTCCCGAGCGCTTTCACCGGAGACTCATAGACAGGCGAATCCGGTCCCGGTTCCGATCCATCCATGGTATACCGGATAGTCAGGCCGGGGAAATCGGTGTTGGCATAGATCTGACCATCCATAATCATGGCACCCGGGGGCGGAAGCCTGTAATTAAACCCCCCAAACAGGTAATCCAAACGGGGCATTTCGCGTTGCCCTACCACATTCGCAAAATCATTCCATGCCAGATTCATGGCTTCAACTCTTTTTTCAATGTTTTCAACCGATCCCCAGCTCTGTTGACCCACCCATGCTCTCTCGGCTAATCCAATCAATTTGGGCATGTAAAAGTACTCCATCATTTCACCTCCTTTTACGAATTCGCTCCACAACTCACCCTGAATTCCTAAGATATTCTTCTGAGCCTCTGGTTTCAATTCTTCCAACCCACTGAATGCCCCTTCCGTTTCAATGGCCCTCCAATACCGGTCGTTCAGGGTTGAATTAAAGACATTAAAAGGGATGAATTCAAAAGCCCTTCGGGTATTTACAAATCCACCCCAATAGTGTCCGGGTTCCATGGGATGATGATTGTAGGCAAGGTCGAAGTAAAAGTTTGTAACATTACACAGGACTATCGGGAATCCGGCGTTGGCCATCCGGTTCCCCAGGTCGAGATAATCCCCTTCGCTGTTCCATACATAGGGCACCATTTTCCCTCCAACAAATTCCGGATTCGGGATCCATTTACCCTTTTCATTTTTCTTCATCCCAATCTCTTCCCAACCAGCCATAACCAAGTTCTTCCTCTGCAAAATCTCAAATAACCGTCCTTCCAGGTAAGGCTGAAGGTTTTCCACCTCTCCTATTTTCGGGTGATTTTTAAGAAAGTTGTGGCAAACCGGCGATCCGGTCCAAGAACCATGCGGGACTTCATCTCCACCTGTATGAAACACTTTCAGTGTTAGCCCGGCTTCTTTATACATTTCAATCACTTCGTCAACTACCGTTTCGAAAAAACGATAAGGGGCCTCCTGACAGACACAGATCACATTATCAGTAAAATTCTGAGCCGAATTATAGTCCGAATTATCTTCCGGATCAATAAGCCTGTAGAATAATGCTTCATCTTCCTTCCCTTCATTCATGTGGCGGTCGTACCTTGATTCCATGGCATAAATTGCAGCACGGGCATGGCCGGGAAAATTGATTTCCGGGATTACTTCAATGTGGTGCTCGCTGGCAAATCGAAGAATCTCAATAAAAGACTCTCTGGAAAGAAAACCACTGCCATGGCTAGCCCCGGGATCAGGATCCGGACCTGAGCCATAGGCTGGACTCTGGTAATTTTTGTCATCCAGGGTATGTCCCCTGCGACCACCTACCCACGTCAATTCAGGCAATGAAGGAATTTCCAGTCGCCAGCTCTCATCATCTGTCAGGTGCAGGTGCAACTTATTCAGTTTGTAGTAGGCCATGGCCTGGATTAATTTCTTAATGGCAGGAGGTTCAATAAAATTCCGGGCAATATCCAGATGCATACCCCTGTATTTGAAGGCAGGTTTATCTGTGATAGAAACTGCCTCAAGTTCAATTTTTGATTGCGACTTCTTCCAAGCCTTTACCGGTAGCATGGAAAGCAGACTTTGTATACCATAAAATACTCCCGCAGCGCTTCCACCTGTAATGGTAATCCCTTTCGCCGGCTCCACATTAAGTAGATACGCTTCCGGTCCCATGTTTTTTATCTCTTGATTATAACTTAGCCTTATAATGTTAGGTCCGCCATGGGTCCCTTCCATCACTTTTAATGAAAATCCCATGATAGCTTCTATCATTTCTGCAAGATATTCTGCCTCCATTTTAAGGTTTTCGTTGTAGTGGATCATTAATCCCTCCTCAAGGAAGACAATCTCTCCGGAACGGGTCTGACTGGCCGGGGATGGAATGATGCTGTTAAGGTTTTCCTGCGCCAAAAGAGTCTGGTGTAAATTTTGTTCATATACCCAGCCTGCATCTGGCAATGGTACAGAGGCCTCCGGGGGAAAGATGGCATCAAGGGAAGGAAAGGGCAGAATGGTGTAATCCTGAATTCCCACCGAAGCGAGTGGATTTCCATCCCTGTCATTGTAAACCATATAGGGCCCCGTGGGCGATTCATTCTCTTTAATCAACTTACCCGGTTTATTAAATCTTATTTTTATAGAATGGCCGGGCTCCAATTGAAAAACTTTCATGGGCGTAATTCTAGTAAGGTCTCCATTGATATGATCAATGGCCACATCCCCGGTTACGGATTCCTGGATTACTCCCTGTCCCATCTGGTTGTAATAGAGCGCCCAACCACTGTTACCCAATGTATTGGGACTTCTGTTTATCAGGGTGAAAACAGAACTATAATACCCTTCGATAGCATTATTTCCGATAAATTCCCATTCAAGAGCAATCTCATTGTTGTTGGGATAGTCTTTTCTTGTCATATCGTTACAGGATAAAACAAATAGTGAAGCAAGCATGAAGTTGAGGGGATTTTTCATTACCAACGAGTTTTTTATTATGCTTTTCTTTAGTAGATTAGTACACCAGCAAAACTACTAAATCATCCATTAAAAAATTATCATGGCTGAGAATTCAACACCTGCACCATCCAAACGAGTAATTTCCCTGGATGCACTGAGGGGATTTACGATTGCAGCCATGGTTATAGTGAACGATCCGGGATCATGGAGTCACGTGTATAGGCCGCTTGAACATGCAGCGTGGAATGGCCTCACGATTACTGACCTCATTTTTCCATTTTTCCTTTTCATTGTGGGTGTTTCAATCTCATTGGCATACTCAAAACGACTTCAAGCCAATGTTCCCAGGAAAAGCCTTTACAGAAAGATTATCATTCGGGCCATCAACATTTATCTGCTAGGAATTTTTCTCTGGTTATGGCCTCAGTTTGATTTCAGTTCCATAAGATGGGTGGGAGTACTTCCGCGAATATCCTTGGTTTATCTGGCATGTGCTCTCCTGTTTTTGAATACGAGTTGGAAACAGCAGGTGAGAATCGGAGTTTTCATTCTTCTTCTCTATTGGATCATTGTGGCCTATTTACCTGTCCCTGGTATTGGGAAACCCGATCTTTCCGTTCCTGAGATGAACTGGGCCAACTACCTGGATACCCTGATACTACCAGGGGTGATGTGGCAAAAAACATGGGATCCTGAGGGACTTCTCAGTACTTTTCCTGCGATTGTGTCGGGGATCACTGGTATGCTAGCCGGAAAACTCTACCTCACAATTAAGGACGAAAACAAACGATTGGTCTGGTTATTTTTTATTGGCTTTGCCATGTTCGCTGCAGGAGGGGCCTGGAACTGGGTATTCCCAATCAACAAGAACCTATGGACCAGTTCATACGTCCTTTATACGTCCGGGATTGGAACATTGGCTCTTGCAAGCTGCATCCTGATAGTCGATATTTGGGGATACAAAAAGTGGACGTTCCTGGGAAGGGTTTACGGAGCAAATGCCATCACCTCCTATGTGTTGGCCGGAATGCTTACACTGGTATTTTATACAAAAAAAATTAGCGGGGCCTCCCTAAACGAATGGTTCATGAGCAGCCTGACTCCGCTTGGATTGGATCCAAAATTTGTTTCGATGCTTTATGCGGTGATTTATATGCTCATCATATTTATTCCGGTACTGATCATGTACAGAAAAAAGATCTTTATCAAAATATAAGTTGGTGCCATTTCAAAACTTCAGCAAATGAGTAAGTCAGATAAATATGTGTATCAGCCTGTAAACGAGCCTATTATACCACACTCCCAGGTATTTTCCTGTATTCAATTGCCCGGATTCGACCAAATGGTTACAAGTGGTGGAATTTCCACAATTCAGCTCTTATTTGAGCGCATTACACAGGAAATATACGATACCCGCAAAAAAAACTACTCTTGGGGATTCCGTGTGATTGAACCAGAATTTCAAAACTTTTCCGATCGTATTATACTTTTCTCAAAACTCTACAAGGAAGAAAATCTGGCAGAGCTAAACAGCGTAATATTTAAGCTGTTTACAGAATTCAACAACATCATTCTGGCTACAGCTCTTCATATGCACATTCCTGTCAGGGGTGTGATTCGAATTGGGGATACCTACCGTGGGACAGTAAAATCAAGAAAACCTGCCGTGGTTACAGGCAAGGATCCTTTGATCTTATCCGACCTTTTAAAGGTTTTTTCTATTGGGGAGATCTTTCCCAATGGTTTTTCTGAAGGATTAATTCCAGCTGCGGAAATGCCCTTTCATTTCGGAGAGAGTATCTGCAAATCAATTGCAGATATTGAGGCCATGGAGTCCGTTGGAATATTCATGCCAACAGAGCAAATGAAAGATAAAATTGCCGATGTAACCATCCTTTCCAACATGATTGTTGAAACTGAAATTAACGGGCAAAAAGCACTCGCCTGTAACTGGAAGGAATGGATGAGTGAACACGCCGGGTGTTCGGCAGACAACATTTATGCTTTTGCTGAGGCTGAAGCAGGGAATACCAAGTCCCCCTATTCAGCCAGGTGGAAAAGCCTCCTGGAATATTCAGCCCGACTATAATCCATTTTGTCGGATCTCCTCCTGGCATATAACTACTCAACCACCCAGTGGATCCTACTCGGTCTTTCTGGTTTGCTGATCGGTATGTCGAAGACTGGCCTTTCAGGAGTGGGGTTAATGGTGGTCCCTCTGCTCGCCAATGCTTTTGGAGGAAGACCATCTGTGGGATTGTTATTACCTATCCTGATTTTTGCTGATATTTTTGCTGTAGCCTGGTACAATCGTCATGCCGAATGGAAACATATCCTTCGTTTAATCCCGTGGGCTTTTATTGGCATCATTGTGGCAGCCCTGGTAGGAAAATCGATCTCCGACTCCAGGTTTAATCAACTTTTAGCAGGAATTGTTATCGCAGGTATTGCCATCCTTGTATTGCGCGACCTGAGAAGTGGGAAAATTAAAATTCCCAAATCCAGGCTTTTTGCCACAGGGCTGGGACTTATGGGTGGATTTGCTACAATGATCGGAAATGCTGCCGGACCCGTTATGGCACTTTACCTCCTCTCAATGAGGTTGCCAAAAAACAGGTACATCGGTACGGGAGCCTGGTTCTTCTTTATTGTAAATATTTCCAAGGTCCCATTACATATCTGGTCGTGGAGAACCATTACTACTGATTCATTTCTGCTGGATCTTTTTATGATACCTGCCATTGCAGTAGGGGCATTTCTGGGTATCGGGTTGGTACGTCTCCTGCCTGAGAAAGTTTTTCGCCTGATCATCATTGCAACGACGCTGCTTTCTGCCATTCTTTTATTCTAATTATTTCTTCTCTGATTCATCACTCAACAACTCCTTCACGGCAGAAACAATCTGGCGTTGAGAAAAAGGTTTTTCCAGGATTCTGGAAGCGCCAAAAATTTTTGCTGTCCCCAGATAATTTTCTGCAGATATCTTGCCCCCTCCCGACATGGCAATGATCTTAAGCCCGGATTGCATACGCTTCATTTCCCTGATCGTCTCCAATCCTTCTTTTTCCGGCATGATGATATCAGTGATTACCAGGTCGGCAGGAACTTCACTGAACAATTTCAAGCCTTCATTCCCGTTGGATGCCAGGTCCACTTCGTAACCGGCTTTTTCAAGCATTTTCTTTAGCATCAATAGAATGTGCGGCTCATCGTCAATAACCAGGATTCTTCGCATTATGAAGCTTTTTTAATAGTTTTTTGACTCAATACTTTTCTTATTAACTCACTGAATTCACTTAAAATGAGAGGCTTTGAAATAATATCAGCGATATCATATTGCTCCATGGCGTTCTTTGGGATAGAATCCTGATATCCCGTGATAATAATCGATTTCAAATCGGGGCGAATCTGCTTGATTTTTCCAATTAGCTCTGTCCCCATCATGTTTGGCATAGCCTGATCGGTTACAAGTAAATCATATTTGTATGGATCTATTTCAAAATCCCGGAGTGCTGTTTGACTGTTCGTTTTAATATCCACCGAGTAACCGAGGCTCTCCAGCATTCTTTTGCCCATAAACGTAATTTCTTTTTCATCATCTACAAAAAGGATACTGCCCTTCCCCTTTTTCACTTTTTTAGGTACATCTTTTTCAGCAATGAATTCTTCCGAATGCTGCGGGAGATAGATCATAAACGTGGCTCCCTCCCCAGGCTCACTTTCCACTACTATGCTACCCTGGTTGTTGCTCACAATTCCGTGAACCACTGACAATCCAAGTCCCGATCCGGATCCCACTTCCTTTTTAGTAAAAAATGGTTCGAATATCCTCTCCATAGTCCTTTTGTCCATTCCATGACCGGTGTCGGAAATGGCTAACCTCACATAGGTCCCTTTCTGGATCTTCGCGGATCCATTGATTTGTCTGGTGCCTACATTTACCTTATCCAACTTAATGGTCAACACCCCTCCGTTATTCATCATTGCATGGTAGGAATTGGTGCATAAATTCATGATGATCTGGTGCATTTGTGTGGCATCGGCCAGCACGGTTCCACAATTAGTGTCAAGTTCCTGCCTGATTTCGATATTGGAAGGGAATGAGGCCCTGATTAGCTTCAATACCTCCCTCACAATATCATCCAGTTTTAACGATTTCTTATCAAAATCCACCTGGCGACTGAACGTGAGGATTTGTTGTACCAGGTCTTTTCCACGAGTGGCTGCGCTGTTGATTTGCTCAATATCATACTTTAATACACTCTCATCGGATAGCTCTTCAATTGCCATTTCTGTATAGCCCAAAATAGGGGTTAATATATTGTTGAAGTCATGTGCAATTCCCCCTGCCAGCGTCCCTATGGTCTCCATTTTCTGCAATTGAAGCAATTGATCCTCAAGTTTTGTCTTCTCTTTTTCGTGGTGCTTTCGAATCTCTATCTCTTTCTTGAGGTCTTTGTTGGCAAAGGTGAGCTGAAGCGTTCTCTCCTGTACCCTTCTTTCCAGGGCATTGTTGGCCGCTTTCACTTTATCCTGTTCTTTTTCAAGAAGGATTCTCATATAAAAATCCCGTCGGGTGGTATGCTCCATAAAATAATTAATAAACATCCCGATTACATTGGCACTGATAAAGAAAAAGTTATTATTTATCAATATCTGAATGGGCGTATCGGATAGAAAAACCGCCGCAATCTCATAAGAAGCCACAATGGACCATCCCGCAATGGTGGCATAAATAAACCTGGCCTTAATAAACGTGTAACCAAATACGAAGATCAGGATCAGTCCGGCGTAGTAGGTATAATGATTTGCAATATTTGCAGCAAAAATGATCATAACAATGATTGCCAGTCCCGTCAAATACATAATGGCAGAAATAATTGGCTGCATGTATTTTTTAAATGACGAAGAGAAAGAGAAAATTATCACGGAAACCAGTACGGGGGAAATGATCCCAAAGCGGATTAACCAGAAAAGATGCCGAAGTTCAGGCAGGAGTACGGCATCCAGGAATGCGAAAATCCCAAAGAAGAAAATAGCAAGAATCAGAGAGAACCTGAAAGGATTGAGTGATCGCGTAAAATAGTCTTTTCTGAAGTCGCTTTCATACTTCTTGATCTTTCCGCTAAAGGTCAGCGTAAGTCCATTCAGGCTCCAGTCGTCCTGACCTGTGGTGGGTAACCCAAAAAGGTTCCCTTTCAACAACTTCCTCCAATTCATATCTTATGCAGCTTTAATTCTTAGAAACAGGTTTACTCCCAATTCTTCCATCTCAACCTCCACATTGTCCTCAGTTGCTTCTGCCTCAACTGCCATTCTAACCAGGTCAAATTTTGACCGGTGGTTCAGGTACCAATCCGAAAGCACCTCCATAAGCCGCCTGGTAGGATTGCTGTTAGAGAAATTTCCAATGATAAACTCACCACCTTCGGTGAGGTACTTGTAATACTTATTCACCATATATACGAAGTGTTTGTCCTTGAAGTAATCGAATAGACCTGCACTCCATATCAGATCATACCACTGGTATGGCTTAAATCTCAATACATTTATTTTAAAATAATCTATTAATTCCTTATAAATCTCATTTTGAGATTTTGCAAAATCGATGGCATTCTGATCAAAATCAACCAGGTCAAAGTGTATCGTGCTGTCCGGGTTATTTTTTAGGTATTCATGTACATCGGTTGCAGGACCAGATCCCAGTATAAGGATTCGTTTTTCAATTTTATCTTGATTTTCAAGTTCGGAGCAGCGTTTTAGAAAATAATCCTTTCTGTTGCGAACGGCGTGCGCACCTGCCTGGTCCTGGAAGAACCTGTCCCAATTGCTATATTTCAGGTCAGGATTCACATATTGCTTGTATATATTATGGATAAGGGTAAAATCACCGGGATAACCAAAGGGCTTTACATAACCGTGTCCTATCAGGGTATTCAAATTTAAAGAATCTCTTATGACCTCTCTGAAAAACTCCAGTTCTTCATTCTCCAGGTTATTTACGATTGCAGTAAATTCTTTGTATTCACCTGGTTCGGGGCCACCATTGCGAACCAATTTATTTAGGAACTGGCTTTCATCCCTGGAGAGCTGTTTAAGGGTTACTGTTGAGGACATAGTCTCTTATGCATTAAATTAATAATTGGAGTATTGCTATAAAATATAACTTGATTTTAGCGGGTTCTCGCACCTACATTCCACATCTCTATACGAGGAGTGGTATATATATGTTTCAATCCACGGCCACCGGTGGACATATTAGAATTTGTTTAAATAAGTCTGCCTCTGATCTCCTGTTTGAATCTAAATGGAATATTTGCTTTCTTTAACCTTCCTGATTATGAGACGAAAAAGAATGAAACCTGGTCGGATTCTGATTCTTTCCGGAATGGTCTTGGCGATGCTTTTGATTTTTCTGGGGAACAAAGTGGTTATAAAAACATCTACGGATGATTATTGCGCATCCTGTCATATCCATCCTCAGGCCACCGATAGCTGGAAACTTTCTACACATTTTGACAATAAGAGGGGTATACAGGTGCATTGTGTGGATTGTCACTTGCCTCCGCACAGCGAAGGGTACCTGATAGAAAAGACCCGTACAGGCATTCGCGATGTCTGGGGCAAGCTGGTTAAAGATCCCGAAAGTTTCAACTGGGAAGCCAAGTCCCAGATCGAATACGCTAAAAATCATACTTTTAAAGTTTCCTGTACCCACTGCCATCAAAATAATTTTCCGTTGGGCCTATCCAAGGAGGGTCGGGAAGCACACCTCTATTATGAGCAAAAGAAGGAGGAGCTTCATTGCATCAATTGCCATATAACCGTAGGACATTACGATCCCGGCAGGCAGCATGCGCAAAATTCTGATTTCGGGATCGGAGAGGTAACCGAAACCGAATTCTATTTCGAGCCGGGTGTGATAGATGGCTTTACCGATTTTACTGAATATATCCCCGGATCGATTGTAAGTTTTGAAATGGTGGCCATTCCAGGAGGTATCTTTGAGATGGGTAGCCCGGAAAATGAACCCTTTAGAAAGGAGAATGAAGGCCCTTTGAACGAGGTTGAGATTAGTCCCTTTTTCATGGCGAAAATTGAAGTCTCCTGGAATGAATACCTGGCCTTTTTTAAACAGACCGGTGCTCAGGGAAAAACTACAGATACTTACCTAAACCAGGATCAAGGAGATTTAGACGGAATATCAGGACCCACACCTCCCTATGGGGCACCGGACCAGGGCTGGGGAAAAGGTAAAATGCCCGCTATATCCATGACACATCAGGCAGCCGAGGTCTATTGTCAATGGCTCACGGAAATCACAGGGAAATCATACAGGCTTCCTTCTGAAGCCGAATGGGAATATGCAGCCAGGGGCGGGACCACCACACCTTATTTTTTTGAGGGTGACCCGAAACGATTTGTAGGGAAAGGGATCAGAAACAAACTTTTTGGCGTTGATACTACCGGAATCAACAGCTATATCATCTACACCGAAAACAGTGGAGCCCGATCTGCCGGTCCTGATGCCACACGTGAAAATCCGTTTGGCCTTGTCAATATGTTGGGGAATGTGGTCGAATTTTGTGCCGACTGGTATGCTGCCGATGCATATTCACTATACCATGCAAAGACACTAAAAGACCCCACCGGACCAGATTCCGGTGTGGAGCATGTAATCCGGGGTGGCTCCTACCGAGATGGTGCCGAAAACGTGCGAAGTGCTTCCCGTGACTTTACGAGGACCGAAGCCTGGCTTAATACCGATCCGCAGATCCCAAAAAGCGTGTGGTGGTATTCAGATTGTTTTTATGTAGGATTCAGGGTAGTTTGTGATTATAATGAACCATCCATAAACGAATAAATGCTAACTTACCTCAGCAATATTTAAATAAATTAAGATTGTAAAACATGAAACCAACTAACAAAACGAGTCGACGTAATTTTTTAGGCAACTCAGCAGCCTTAGGTGCTCTTGGCGTCATTGGTGCAAGCCAGCTGATCAGTGCATGTTCTTCAGAAGAGAAAACCGCTTCGGTGGCTATCCCTGAATTTCTTAAAACCGCTCCTGAAGGAAAACCGCTTAAGGCGGGTGTGGTAGGCTGCGGAGGACGCGGAACCGGGGCGGCACTGAATCATCTTGATGCCGGTCAGGGCCTAAGTATCGTAGCTGCAGCCGATGTATTTCAAGATCGTATTGATGGCTTTCGCAAGAAATTGAAGGATAAAAAAAATGTGGAACTGGATGATTCAATGTGCTTTACCGGGTTTGATGCCTTTAAAAGGTTGATCGATACCGATGTAGACATAGTGATCCTGGCAACACCTCCCTATTTCCGGCCGGAGCATTTCCAGGCATGTGTGGAAGCCAGGAAGCATATCTTTATGGAAAAGCCTGTGGCTGTCGACCCGGTTGGAGCCCGTGCTGTTATGGCTGCCTCCAAACAGGCCGAAGCTGCCGGATTGAACGTGGTAACCGGTACCCAGCGGCGTCACCAGTGGTCCTACAATAATATACTTGCGCGTGTACGTGCAGGAATGATGGGTGATATCGTTGCCACCAATGTCTACTGGAACCAGTCCAAATTATGGCACCGTGTGCAACAATCAGGCTGGACCGAAATGGAATGGATGATTCGTGACTGGGTAAACTGGACCTGGCTATCTGGGGATCATATCGTGGAACAGCATGTCCACAACATTGATGTAAGTAACTGGTTTGTGGGTGACGCTCCTGTGGAAGCTGTAGGAATGGGTTCCAGGTTAAGAAGACCTACGGGGGATTGTTATGACAATTTCAGTATCGATTTTATTTATGACAAGAAGAAGCATATGAACAGCATGTGCCGGCAGATCAATGACTGTGCCAACAATGTCAGTGAGCAGATCATGGGAGCAAAAGGGTATTCCCTCACTGACAGCAGAAAACTTCATCACATTTACGATTTGGAAGGTAACCTCCTTTATGAGTACACTTCTCCGGTAGATGAACAGGGAGAACCTATAGAAAACGATCCTTATGTGCAGGAGCACATCGATCTTGTGGCAGCCATTCGTTCCGGCATCCAGATTGTTGAAGCCGAAGAGACAGCTAAATCCATACTGACTGCCATCATGGGAAGGCAGGCTGCCTACACTGGCAAGAAAGTGACTTGGGAAGAGATGATGGGATCGGGTCTGAAACTCGGTCCTGAAGGTGAAATAAAACTGGGCCCTGTAGATATGGATAAAACCGTACCGATAGCCGGATCAGCACCCGCATAGAGGCACCCCTGCCTGAAATAACAAGAGGCCATCTCAAAATTTTTGAGGCGGCCTCTTGTTATTAGAATGGTTGATTAGAACTGGTCGACACGGGCATAAGCTTCAATGACAGCCAGTTCACCCTCTTTTCCCTGCATGGAATTGCCATGTTCCATTCCCACAATGCCCTTAAATCCTTTTTCATGGATGTGCCTGAATACGTTCAGGTAATTAATTTCTCCTGTGGTAGGTTCCTTTCTACCCGGGTTATCGCCCACCTGAAAATATGCTATTTCCTCCCAGGCATGATCCATATTGGGAATTAGATTACCCACTTGAATTTGCTGATGGTAAAGGTCATCAAGGATTTTACATGAAGGACTGCCCACTGATTGACAAATCATGTAGGCTTGTGGTACATCTTTAAGGAATAGCCCGGGATGGTTATAAAAATTAAGTGGTTCAAGGACCATGGTCAGTTTGTGAGGTTCTAATATCTCGCTGGCATGTTTTAGCGCTTCTATCACATTGCTGGTCTGGTAATTTAAATCTGCCTTCAAATCAACGTATCCCGGGACAACAGTCATCCAGGTGGCATTGACCCGTCTGGCCACTTCGACAGATTCCTCGATCTCTTTTAAGAAGGATTCCAGTTTGTTCTTGTCCCCGCTAGTAAGATCGGGATCTTTCCAGTGAATGGTGTGGGCCACGAAAACCCCCATTTCCATCCCCAGGTTTGCCATTTTGGCGGCGATCTTTTCCTGCATCACCACCTCCCGCGTCTTCATTCCATTATCCTCCATAGCAGTGAACCCTGCATCAGCCATAAACTGGAGCTGGTCAAGCAAATCATCCCCGGCCGAATTTTTAAACATCCCAAAATGGGGAGCATATTTTAGATTAAAGTTGTGTTTTTCGGCGGGCACCTTACTGGCTGAACGAGCCGAAGCATGGACAATACCTCCGGACATCAACACTCCGGATGCGAAGGCGCTACTTCTAAGAAAAGATCTACGTTGCATAGGATGAGGTTTATAAGATTTGGTGTTACTTCAGCTACCTAAATTAATAAAATACAAACAAATATATTGAAAACCAGGGGTTCAGCTCCGGGCAATTAAATTGAAAACCAGAAATTCAACTTGAACATGAACACATGATTCCCCTTTACTCCAAACAAATCACCGGTTATTTCCGACACAGGATTGTACATGCTCTCCCAACCCGAACGATCGTGTGCCCACACAAGATAAAGTGTGGATCCCAGGTTGTACTCCCATCGAAATACCAGGTTTGACCTAAACTGCATGAAACTAAAATCCGGATTCCCAAACCGCAAGGCCTCCGAATTTCGCATAAAAGAGTATTCTTTTATCGCATCATCATATTGCACCATCAAAGGGTCCAATCGCTGATCCAAATCTTTTGCATTAGACTGGTCTACAATTCGATAGCCGGAATAGTCTCCCACCGAATAGAAGGGACTGCCATAGTATTGGATGGACAGTTCCGGATTTAAAAATAATTCTCCCCTAAAAATAAAGGAGGCCGATTGCTGGTTGATCGTCCCAACTATGAAATGGGATTCGCTATTCCCTGGCAATGTGTTGACATACTGCTGGTGGTACCTGTTGTTCTCAATACTAGCCCTGCCGCTTAGCTTCAGTTTCCGGAAGGGTAGCCAGGTAATACCAGAGAAGAAGTACTCTCTGTGAGAATCCACCGAATTATAGCTTGAATAATGAATCCCCAGAGTTCCTGACAAATCTTTCGAACTATTGGTCGAGATAAATCCTCCCAACAAATGTTCGCTATCGTTTCTAAATGCAGGTCCTCCTCTTAATTCCCGTGTGTCTAAATGGGTGAAATTATACACGTATGATAAATTGAAGCTCCATAATTTTTTACTCATCAGGGCAAAACTTACCCCTATTTGATTCATTGTATTTTCTCCCCCCATACTCCATCGGGCCTCCTGCTCCAACGAGATGGTATAGTTCCTGACCCACTCACCAGGATCATTCATTTCAAAGGTTAACCTGGTTCCCTGACCAATAAAATCAGCCTGCCTGATGTAGCCCATATCATTCAGATTTAGTCCCGGACTCCGGTATTGTCCCATCAGGTTATAATTCACTGTGCCGCCTTTTTTCCCTGCCTGTACCAAGGCGCCATGTCCCCACAGATGTTCACTCAGACTATCTACCTCCAGGTAATCGGCATCTGCGCGTTGAAAACGATGTGTATGTGCCAATTGCTTCCTCAGGATAGCTTCAGGACTTCCATTCAATTGACTTGCAATTGATTTAATTTCGAAGAAATAATTCTTATTATTCCAGTAGTGGAGCAGGTCCAATCCTCCGGTTACAGCACTGGAAGGCATCAGATCATATATGGCCGAATCGGGCGAGAAACGCTTTACGAGACTGAACATGCCTCCCATAATTGTATTCCCTTCCTTGAATTCCCGTTTTATTCTGGAAGAAAAGTAATTACTCAGCGGGGTCAC
Organism: uncultured Bacteroides sp.; assembly: GCA_964500835.1. Classification (GTDB taxonomy): domain Bacteria; phylum Bacteroidota; class Bacteroidia; order Bacteroidales. The sequence continues at coordinate 10,794 of CAZCQL010000050.1, read as the reverse complement.
CTGAATCTCCTTCTCCCTGCCTGAGGTATCTGTAGCAACGCCATATTCTTCTGCGGTTAATCCGTTTACAACTCCCACAGACAATCCTTTATTGCTCTTCCCTGTAATCTTTGCAGCCCCTAATATTGTAGTGCGGTTGGGTACCTCCGAGATATCCATTAACTTGTACATGTCCGGAAAGGTTGGGGCACTTCCAATCCTTCTTGAATAATAAGGAATATCACCGTCCAGTTCGAAATCAAAGATTTCATTGCCCTCAAGGAAAAAAGGACGTTTTTCCTCATAAAAAGTCTCAAATGACGTCAGATTCAGAACTGATGGATCGGCCTCCACTTGCCCAAAATCAGGATTTATGGACAGGTCAAGCGTATAGTCACTGCTTATGCCAACCTTGGCATCAATCCCTCCATTAAATTTCAAGGGGGCGAATCCCCCGGCGGCGGCAAACCGTTCAGATGAACTAAGGACATAGGGTAGGAATTCCACCTGACGGGAACTCTGAATGTGCTCTATACCCTTCAATTCGCCAAAAAGATAGACCATCGCCGGTGCTTCTTTTGGGATGTATTGCCACTGATCCTCTTCAAATTTCCGTGATATCCATCGCCATACATGCATCCCCCAGAGATGTTCTTCCTGGTTGTCATACCGTATCTGGCTGAAAGGGATTTTCATTTCGGCTATCCACCCTGTATCACTCTGTGAGGTAGCTCCGTCCCATACCGCATCCCAGTTAAAGTCCCACAAATAATCACCCAAATGCTTTAGGTCCATTTTTTGGCCCGCGGCACTTAAATTGAACTCAAAGGCAGTCCTTTTATCATAGTAACTGTCAATTGCTATGCCGGTCATATCCCCGTTCAGGGCATCCCGGCGATCGAATATATCTCTGATTTTGTCAGGCTCACTGTCCTGACAAATAATGGCTACAAACAGATTGGACCTGTCATATAAAACTTTTATAGAGGTGTTTTCAGTTCCGCTGGCACCTCCATAGGGTTGTTGTTGCGTAAAATCTCCGTGCCAATCACCTAATTCCCATATTTCGTCATCCAGCAGTCCGTCAATTTTGGGATGAGGAAGGTCCCCAATGTTTTCTGTCTGATACACCCGTTTATTATTGAGCAGCGAATCAAGGTTCTGACCTTGAATTGATGCAAAAGGAAGGACTGCTAATATAAGCAAGAGTTCTTTGAGGGTCTTGGGTGTCATCCAGTGCGAGGTTAAGTCACAAAAATAATAGAGTTTTAGAAAACCTTGTATAAGTCAGCACTCTCTTTGGCCTGTTGTACAACAAAATGACTTCAGGAAACCATCAGGTAGTTGATCCCTTCTTCATACCCTCTCTTTTCAAGGAATTCCTGGATACGCTCCCGGTTATCCATCTGGCGGATGTAGGTGAGTATAAAACATTCCCCGGCTTCCGGAAGATCTTCGTAGTAGAGGAGTTCATTGTGAAACTGACGGCTGGTTTTTGTATCTATGTAAGTTCCTACTTCCACTCCATGCTGTTCAAGGATCCGGGCCCTCCTGCGGGATATCCTGCTGGCGCCCCATACGGAAACCAAAGGGTGAAACGGATTTTTTTCCGATAACCATTTAGCCAGGTACCGGCTTTTGATTTCATAAAATGATCTGTCGCTATAGATTGAATCTGTCCGGGTAAGCCGCTTTTCTGAATCATGCCAGTCCAATAACACTTCGGGTATCTTTTCTATTTTAACACCCATGTCTAACCATCTCAACCACATTTCATAGTCCTCTGGGAAATCTCCAGCCAGATATCCACCGCATCGTTCCATAGTTTCCTTTTTCCACATAGCTGTTGGATTCACAATGGGAGATTCAATAAACCGGCGACTATAAATCTCTGAATAGGTTTGCAAGGAATTGCTCCATTCAACGAACCTCCGGAAACCAGCTGTTGTATCCGGATCCCCAACGTGTTTCACTAATCCGGCTACCGCCTCAACTGCCGGATGATCGTCCAGGAAAATTGCCTGAAGCCTCAATCTTTCAGGATAAGCCCGGTCATCCGCATCCATGCGGGCTACATACACTCCAACTGCCTGCTCAAATCCTTTATTGGAGGCAAACATTACACCCTGAATCTCCTCGTTGAAAACTTTGAACCTGGTATCCCTGCTTTGCCAATCCATTGCTATCGTCCTGCTGTTATCCGTTGAATTATTATCTACTAGAATGCATTCAAAATCTTTAAAATCCTGCTGGTAAATACTGGAAATTGCACGGTCCAGGGTTTGCTCTGCATTAAAGAAAGGAAGGATTACCGATATTTTTGGTTGATCAGGCATTACCTGTACTTAAGCCTGTAAAGATAAGAATGATACCAGATTGTTATACCTCAGTCATCAGGCTTGTGCCTTCTGGACCTCTTGATTTCCCCCTTGATCTTCTTGTTTTTGATGCGTTTCTCAACACTGGCGCGGGTAGGCCGGGAAAGGGTACGCTTTTTTTCCGGGACCAGGCTTCCTGAAATCAGCAACAGGAACCTTTCGGTAACCTCTTCCTTGTTCCGGAATTGTGAGCGGTACCTTTGACTTGTGATGAGCAATGCCCCGTTCTGAGTTAACCTGGCTGCTAATTTCTTCTTAACCAATAGCTTCTGACTTTCGTTTAAGCATTCGGATGTCACCAGGCTCCAGGCTAACTCCACGCGCGACTCACTCTTATTCACATGCTGTCCCCCAGGGCCCGAGGAACGACTCGTCTTATAACTTATTTCTCTTTTCAAACACTCCCGCATTGACTAAAGATATAAAATGGAAAAATTCTAGCTGAAAAGCTCCAGAACTTCATTCTCAGACAGGTTTTTTAGAGGATTATTTGGGGTAATAAATGCCTTGGCCAATTCACGCTTCCGTTCCTGGAGGTGCTGGATTTTCTCTTCAATGGTGTCTTTTGAAATAAACCGGAATACAAATACATTTTTCTTTTGTCCAATCCTGTGGGCCCTACTGAGTGCCTGCATTTCTGCGGCCGGATTCCACCAGGGATCAAGTATGAACACATAATCTGCTGCAGTTAGATTCAAACCAACTCCTCCCGCTTTCAAGGAGATAAGAAATACGAGGCAATTTTTTTTCCTTTGAAAATCGAAAACTGCTGCTTCCCTTTGAGACTGATTCACAGATCCGGTCAGGTAGGCATACGTAGTATGGTCTCCATCAAGTTTCTTCCTGAACAGATCGAGATGTTTCACAAAGGAGGAAAAGATGAGCACTTTGTGACCTTCCGCAATGACACTTTCAATATCTCGATAGACTTCAGTAAATTTACCCGAATCAACTCCTAAGAAATCTTCCAGCATTGCAGGGTGATTGGCTATCTGACGGAGCCGTGTTAATGCCTGGAGCACGATAATGGAGGTTTTGCCCAGCCCTTTTTCTTCCAGGTTTTCAAGAATTGAATTCCTTGCAATCGACTTTTCTTCGTCATATAGCCTCCTTTGCTCCTCGGTCATGCTGCAGTACCTGACCTGTTCGGAGACCGGTGGCAATTCCTGTACAACCTCCTGCTTGGTACGCCTGAGAATAAAGGGATTGATCAGCTCTTTCAGTTTCTCCCCACGATCCTCATTCTTCTTTTTTTCAATGGGTTGAACAAAGCTCTTTTTGAAAAAATTAAGTGTCCCTAAAAGCCCCGGATTTACGAAATTTATCTGTGACCACAGATCAGTAAGAGAGTTTTCCACAGGTGTGCCAGTTAATACAAGTCTATGATCCGACCGGAGTTCAATGATAGCCTGGTAAAGCTTCGAGGAAGGATTCTTTATCATCTGGCTTTCGTCCAAGATGATATAGTGGAACTGAAAGGTGTCGAGCACGTCGATATCCTGACGCACCGTATGGTAGGTTGAGAGCACCACATCATAGTAGGGCAAGTTGGTCAGTTCCCTGTTCCGTTGATTTCCTACGTGTGCATAAATTTTCAACCCGGGAGCAAACCTTCTGCATTCACTCATCCAGTTGTGCAATAATGATGCTGGGACAACCACCAAAGAGGTGCGTTTTTTTTTGTTTTCTCCAAAAATGGAAAGCTGTCCAAATACCTCCCGGTTCCTATTAGCTTCATTATCCAGGCCATGAGAAGGTTGATGATTTTCTTTAGTGCGTTGTAAAACTGCAATAGCCTGTAATGTTTTCCCCAGACCCATATCATCGGCCAGACACCCTCCGAATCCATTTTGCTGTAAGAAGCAAAGCCACTTGTATCCTTCTTCCTGATAGGAACGCAATTGTGCGTTCAGGCCGGCAGGGATGGCAAAAGCAGGAAGCGATTCCACTTCGTTGAGTTTCTGCAACCTTGCCAGAGTCTCGGCATGAAGATCCCGAAGAAGGCTCTCTACCAAAGAAAAGTGTTGTTTATGAATCCTTATGTGTTCTCCTTCGGCCTTTCCAAAATCGAACATTGACTTGTAGCGCACCAGCCATTCTTCAGGCAGAACCGCTATTTTACCATCAGGCAATTCATACTCCCTTTTTCCATCCAGTATGTGGTCGCGTAAGGATAGAAAAGAAACGGCGTATTCCCCAAACCTTACCACAGCATACACATCAAACCAATCCTCCTTCTCCTTTGATTCCAGGTCGAGATGAATCTCACCGAGGTAAAAATCCTGTGGCAATCTTTGTCGCAGCTCTATCCCCGATTCAATAATCGCAGATCTTACCTCATTCATAAAATTTATTGCTGAATACAAATCATTCTTTATTCCCCGAAGAGTCTTATCGTTCAAATGAAAGTTTTTCTGGTCTCTGGTACGAAGGCCCAGTTCATTCAGGCTATTTACTACCTGCTCTTCCCATTCGTAATTCCTTATAATTCTCTCAAAACTATGTGCCGTGCCATCGCCTGTGTAGGTCACGATCTTCTTAAATTTACTGTCTGGACGGATGATCTGCTTATTGTAATGATAAGATAGGATCCATACCGGTTTATTATTCATCCCCATCTCCAACACAAGTTCTGCCTCCTTGGATGGGGCCAATTCAACCACTGGAAATCCGTCAGTAATGGCATTAAAATTCCGTAAAGTATTTTTTACATAGGTAGAGAAATACTTCTTCTCAACCTCTTTAGGGATAATTACCACGTCCTTCTTCAGGAATGGCATTATTTTCTTCCCGTCGATCTCATTTACAAAGTAGAGAGAATCATTCAGAAGCAGGACGCAGGGAGAATTGCTGATAATCTCGACAACGTCAGCGCGAAGATTTATTTCCCGTTGGCCATGATTCAGGTTCAGAGAATAGGTCAGGTGATCCCCGTATGAAAAACTGAATACCGGATCGGCAGCAACTTTTTCAACCTGAAGGAAATCTTCCGGAAATACATTTCTGTTGCTCTTGTCTTTGATAAAGAGAGTGATCCTATTGTCCCTTACTATCTCGAGCACCTTATACATATATTTTTCAATGAAAGGTCGAATATGATCCCTGATGGTCTCCTTTTCTACGGTATCCTGAAACTCCTTCACAGTCCTCTTTTTGGAAAATAGCCGGTGTAGGTTGCGATCGCTGTAGTTATCCAGTAGTTGGATAACCTCCTTTTGCATGGGAGTTAACCGTTGATATGCCTCAGTATTTTCATTATTCTGGATGTACTCTCTCGGGAAAAAAAACTCCCTTCCATTTTCCTTTTCAAGAAATTGAGCTTGAAGAATACTTCCCCAAAGCCGGTGTGGCATGTACCCCAACGCAAATCGCACTTCTCTCATTCCTGATACTTATCACGTTTATCACCCAGCTTTACTTCCGATTCAACTCCATCTCCCCATGCAGTCATTTTCAGGAATTTTTCATTATTTTTCATCTCTTGAATCTGATCCTCCTGTTCTTCTCCCTCTGAATTCGACAATCTGCTTTTTGCAGCCCCTTTTACCAACCAGGTTGGAAGCCGCAGCAGATAGAGATAACTATTGTCTAGTCCTTGTTCGCCCTCGATCAAAAGTTGACCAATGGTTGATTCAATACTCATCAATGGAATTGTGATCCGCGAATCAACAAGGGTAAAACTACGCATGCCATTTGATAATGTGGCAAATTTCACATGGTTAAGATCCTTATTATCCAGGTATTTTGCAGCCGCCTGCAAAGGGAGAAAATTGATGATTGCGCCATCTTTAAGCATTGCATTGAAAACCGCAGTTGTTGTTGACATATCAATTTTCAGATCGGGTGTAATAAAGATTTCTGCAATGCCATTGGTACTTACAACTCCATTAAATTTCTCATTTAATGCGATCACATCTTCTCCGGACTGCATCTCCAGATTGAGGTCACTGATATCTACATCTTTCACATCAAATTTTGTGCTGAAAGTGTACATCCAGGAACTGGCCACATTGAATTGCCCGTTGAATTCCATGCTCCCTCCACTTTCTGCCGAGGTAATTAAACTATCCAGATAAAAAATTTTATCCCTCGTAGACCTGAACTTGCCATTCATACCAAATATCTTATAATCACCATAACGTACTTCACCAATATTGACCTGAAAGTTAAACTCTGGATAAGCTATTTGATCCAATCGGGGTGGTTCCCGAACTTCCGCAGTATCCAAAGCAGTAGTGTCCAACAGTTCCTCGGGTAACTGATAGTTTAGCAGCTCATTAAAATCGAGCAGATCTGATTCTAAGACAAGGCTTCCATATAGGTTTTCGATCAATGAATCTGTGAAATTACCAATCGTAGCGGACATTTTCAGATTGCTCTCGCCAACCTTTCCCTGCAGGTTGTCGATATACAATTGATCTCCTTTCCGCCTGATCTGAATTAAGAATTGCTCGAATGTAAAAGGATAATACCTGAATTTCCATCCCAGTTCCTCGACCTTCAAACCAAAATCAAGAGAAACGCTGTCATAAAGTAACCCAGCTGCTGGCAGCGCGATAGAACCAGCGAGACTAAAATCCTCAAGATATTCTGTTCTGAAGGTTTCCGGAAGTACAAACACATCGTTTAAAGTAAAGAAATCTTCCGCCCTCATGCGATCGGAAGAGACCTGGTAATGCAGATCGACTGCAGCGGCTGAATCTTTTATTATTAATGCCGAATAATTCCCGACTTTTCCCGCCAAGCTGAATTCGCTTTCCCCAATTGTCCCCGTTAATTGATGAAGCGTGATAGAGTCTGGGCCAAAAGTTAATGCAGCATTCATATTTGAAATATCACTAAAAACCGGGAGCTCTACGCCAAAACTATCCAAAGAAAGCTCGATGGACGGAATTGAGTCATCTCCGAAAAAAGCATCAAGATCACCACTGGAGACAACGGCTCCTGCTCTAAAATGTAATCCTTTGATCTCCTCTCCCAACAGGCCGGAGACTGAAGTATCTCTAATAAAAGTGGCCGGATGAAGGATCTCCGATGAAATGGAGATATCAGCCTTTACGTCCGTTTCAAAATCCATTAAATAAACCAATAGGTTTTCAATATTTGCACCGGCTGATATATGATTTCCATTAAATTTTAATGCAAGACCGCTTGTGCCTATTATATTTTCCTGAACAAATATTTCCCCGTTCAATTCTTGAATGCTATCCTGTACCACACTATCCTGCTGGATTACAAAACCTACATCCCTCAATTGAGCCCGCAAAGAGCCAGCATCATTAAGAAACTCTCCGGTTTTCTTGTTGATGACTCCACTCACACTTCCCTTCAGGGATACAAAACCCTTTAAATCTTTTACCAGATCATCTTTTAACATCTTCTCCAGTCCCGTAAGATTAATGTCACCCTTAAGATCAATATTTACATTAGGTGCTCTCATGTTACTTGCTGATATATTAGCTTTTATAGTCCCCTCTGGAAAAGTTGCTTTGAACCCGTCCAATTGAATAATGCCCCCACTAAAATCAAGCATCGCCCCATTTGTGGCAAATACCTTGAAAGAGATATCGGTCACATCCTTCTTTATAGACTTTATCCTAAATCCTATCTGATCTGCTTCCCCGTTAATGCGTATTACCGGAAGCTGATCTCCAAGAAAACCTGTAATATTCCCATTCATAGAGATACTTCCCGATCCGATCTGTTCAATCTCGTCAAGATCGAGGATACCCCGGAACAAATAATTCAGCACTTCAAGTCCTTCGTTTCTGGCTTTAAACGCAAAATCCAGATGAGGTTTCCCAAGAAAATCATACGTACCCCAGGTTTCCAGTTCCAAGCCTGATATTCTCATCAAACTTGGTTTTACCACAACCTCTCTTGATAAAGGATTCATTTGAACTTCACTGTCAATAACAATATTTCGATCAGTTTCAGATCTATAAGTTAGGTATTTAAGATTGTGTATAGTAAGGTCGAGATTAAGACCAGCCTCAATGTGAGCCGGCAAGAAACTAAAATTACTCTCCAAGAGATTAATTGTGATAGTTACATGGTTATCTCTGGTCCGATCCAGTATATTAACCTCTATATTTGTAAGGCCGATCTTCTCCAAATCAACCTTCAAGGCGGGTAATCCTGAAGGAGTTTCTTTCCCAGGCTTGTCATTAAATCGCAAGCCCAGTGCATGTTCCAGGTTGGTGACTGAATCCTCGTAAATCTCAAGCAGGATAAACCCGTCCTCCATGACTGCCTGTGACACCTGAATGTCACCTCTGATGAGATCAATAATGTCCAGCGTAACAGATACCTCTCCCAATGAAAGAAGAGGTTCACCCTGATGGGATTCAGCGTCCGGAAGTGTATCAACCCCGGCCTTCCTCTCAAAGTACGTGACATTGACGAGCTGGAGAGACACATTGGGGAAATTTATGAATGGGATGAGGTTCATTTTTTCCATTTGTACCTCACCGGGTTGCTGTTCATTGAGATAGGCTACGGCCTTGTCCATTATCAACCCACGGCCAAGATAAAATACAAGAGTCACAAGCAGGATCAGTGAAAAAAAACCAAGCAGAATCCAGCCTCCAATTCTTAATGCTCTGTATTTCCGGCGGGCCATTGTATTGAAGAAACTTACTTCGAAAGTAACAATATGCTGGCAAGTTTACCTAAAACTTTTGTTGATAAGCCTCGTATACACCTATTGTTAATCCCTTCATCTTGTATTATTTTTGAACTGAAACGTGAGAATGATCATGAAAAAAAGAAATATTATACGTGCTGCATTTTTAGCTCTGTGCCTGGGAATTATACCTGCTTGTGATTTACTTGAGGAATGTGGAACCTGTGAAATGGTCACTGTGGAGCTTGATGGATCATTAACAAATAGTACTCCAACCATATTTTGCGCCGATGAGCTTGCCGATAAGAAAGATGCTGGAACGGTTGAGGTTGATGGCAAACTTATCTACTGGGTCTGCAAATAGCATTTATCTGAAGAGCGCATTAGCTTCCGTGAGCTCGCAGGCTCGGTTGACTTCGTCGAGCTGAAGTTCCCTCGCGGCTTACGGAGAGGAACTTCAATCCTTGATTCTAAGGATTTTTTTTTACTATTGCAGCAGATACTGCTCTCTCCATGGAACTGGTCGTCCTTATTCTCATTATCACCGGAATGCTCGGACTGATCCTTTTTCTTCCAATAAAAGGAGCCCAGACATTCGACATTATACCACCCGTAAAAAGGTTTCACGAAGCGGACGCTGTACTTTCCCGAAGACTTCTCAAACCAGGATCTGAGGCGTATGCGGATTACTACAGCCGTCATCCAGAGCACAAACAAGCTGACGACCAGTCCCGGAAGGCCCCCGGACTATTATCAGGTCTGGCTTCTCATTATGATTCGGGAACATTTGCAGCTGCCAAAGCTAATTTTGAAATCGTCGAATCCCTCTATTCCGAGAGGGGAGGGATTAACCCAACCAGGAAAAGCATTCAGCCTGAAAAAGTGACTTTGTTTATTTCCGAATGGCTAAAAAAAACGGGAGCCCACAGCATTGGGTTTACCCGACTGGAGGAATACCATCTCTATTCACATAAAGGTCGCGGTAATAGGGCCGGGGAACCCATTAAGAAAATCTATGAACATGCAATTGCCATCACAGTTGAAATGGATCATACCATGTTGCGCTCTGCTCCTGCAGGCTCATCTGTGATGGAATCATCAGAACAATACCTCCGATCGGGTGTACTTGCCATGAAAACGGCCGCTTATATCAGAGAGCTGGGATATGGGGCCACGGCACACATTGATGGAAACTATGAAGTTATTTGTCCCCTGGTTGCTATGGATGCCGGTCTGGGTGTTGTGGGTCGAATGGGGTTGTTAATGACTCCAAAACTGGGTCCGCGTGTCAGAATATCCGTTGTTACTACCAACATGCCCGTATCATATTCAATTTCAAAGCCCGATTTAACCACCCTTCACTTTTGTCATCATTGTAAAAAATGTGCCCGCGTATGTCCCGCCGCAGCCATCCCGGAAGGACCCCGCATGGCTATAGATGGAATAAAGCGGTGGAAAATAAACTCTGAAAAATGTTACCATTTTTGGGTCCTCTCGGGTACTGATTGTGGCAGGTGCATGGCTGCCTGTCCTTTCAGTCATCACCACAACCTGTTTCACCGCTTTATCAGATGGGCCATCAAAAATAATTTGGTTTTCCGGCGTCTGGCCATTAAATTGGACGATATTTTTTACGGCCGCCGACCTCCAATCAGGCCAATGCCCAGTTGGACAAACATAGTTGACAAAACTGATTAGAGGAATTTAATGGATGAACAGAGTGGATGAATTGAGCGGATGAATTGAGTGGATGAATTGAGTGGATGAATTGAGCGGATGAATTGAGTGGATGAATTGAGTGGATGAATTGAG